>PLUL01000075.1 GCA_003164895.1 Bacteroidota bacterium
CTCTGAATTTCGTTGCTGTCATCTCCAAATTGCGAGATCACCTGGTTTTTCACACCCAGCATGTAATTGTGAAAAGCCCATTCTGCTTTTATCGCCAAATCGCGTGCCGTATTGTAGGCAGAAAGTGCCTGCGCTTCAGCATCGCTGGTGTTAGTATGTGTGGTTTGCAACGTAGTGCCATTCGCCACAACGTAAGCTGGGTTGTTAGGCGCATAATTTGCAATTTTTTTGAGTGATGCAAACGCATCGTTGTCTGCCGTTACTTGTGCCGGTCGTAGCCGTTTTGTTTCATCTTTTGCCATTTTTGAGTTGTTTAATTGTTTTTGTTTTGGTTTGTATTGTTTGGTTTGTAATTTTTACTGATTTCGTTATAACAATGCAGCGTTACGCAATCACATCGCATCTGCATTAACCAACGTAGATATGTTTTGTAATCATACTTCATGTGCGGAACATAACATGAGGATGTTTCTCCATAACCACGCATCTGCATAAGCCAACCTGACGATGTTTTGTCATCACCAGCCGATGTTGGAAGATAATGTGCGCTGAGCGGAATGGAATGTACCTTCTGCTTAAAGGAAGTTGATTGGGTATTGTATGCCGACAACTCGGTTCTCATTGCACAAACGCAAGTGGATTAATGCGCAAAGATGAGTCGAGTAAATGATATAAAAAATGATATTTATCAGGCGCGTTTTTTTATTGCGAAGATTTGAGAAAAGCCAATGAAGTTGCGAGTTATCAGAAATTATTATTCTGATTTCAAAAAAGGCATGGTCTCGGTTATTGAATAATCACAATTTCCGTTCTGCGGTTTTTAGCTCTGCCCTCTTTGTTATCAGTACCATCGGCATTGGTGTTTGGAGCAACCGGATTATCTTTTCCATAGCCAACAATTTTCATCCTGCTTCGGCTTATTCCTTTTGAAGCAAAATATTTTGCCACAGCATTTGCTCTTAGCTTAGAGAGTGTTTTATTATAAGATGCTTTACCTTTTGAATCGGTGTAACCTGCAATTTCAAATTTAACTTGTGCGTAATCTCCTTTTAAAAGAGCAACTGCTTTATCAAGTTCAGGTAAATATTCTTTACTGATTCTGGATTTTCCAAATGCAAAAAGTACATTATTAAAAGATATTGTTGTTTTTATTGCAGTGGTAGTGGTTGCCGATGTGGTAGTTGTGGTGAAAGATTTTTCAGCAGTAGTGTTGGTATTATTTGCAGAGGCAGTTGTAGAAGAAGTTGCAGTTGCGGCAGTCGTTGTAGTTGTAGCAGCAGCAGTTGTTTTTATGGTATCTACTTTCACCGTCATGATTGCATTTGTGTTTACACTTATTTCATTATAATTCTGCAATTTGCTTTTATCGGCTTTTGCAAGGTAATCGGAATAAGTTGAAGTTCCTGCTTCGTTTTTAATATCGAAAAAAGCATCTCTCACAATAAGCGGCTGCCCGGGCTGAATAAAAGCAAGTTCCTGATAAAGTTCGTATCTCTTGCATTGCTTTGGCACATACACATCCAGTGATGCAGGTTCAATGCCACTTGTATTCAACGTGAATACATAATTTTTTCCATGATTTACCAGAATAGAATATCTTCCATCCTTAATTTCAAAATTTCCAACTTGTTTGCCCGATTCTTTTTCGGTAATCAGTATAGTTCCGGTAGAAATTCCAAGTGCAAGTCCGCTGATGGTGGTTGTGGGAACATCATCGCACAAATCAATCATATAAATATCCATATCCGTTGTGCTGTCTGCCGCCTGAAGTGAAGAAGAATAATAAGCGCGGTCGCTTTTATTGGCGATGGTAAAATAAATATCATTGCCGGTTGTATTGATTGGCACTCCAAGATTTACAGGTTCAGACCAACTGCCATCCGGTTTTCGTTCTGATTTAAAAACATCAAAACCACCCATGCTGTTATGTCCCTGAGAAGAAAAATACATATTCTTTCCATCGGGAGTGATGAAAGGAGCGTCTTCATCATACTTGGTATTAATGGGTTCACCAATATCCGTGAGCGCACCCCACGATCCATCTGTTTGTTTTTTTGCAACATAAATATCTCTTCCACCTAATCCTCCATCGCGATCGGAAACAACATACAACTCCGTGCCCGAAATAGTGAATCCGAAGAAACTTGTTTCCCATGCTTTGGAATTAATATCCGATTTTTCGTAAAGCATAGCAGGTTTTGTCCACGATCCATTCACCAAATTGCTGTAATAAAAAGTTCCCTGCTTTATTCCTTTGTAGAAATATAAAGTTTTTCCATCGGGAGCAATGCCGATCATCGCTTCGTGCTTTTCGGTATTGATGGGAGCACCGATGCTAACGCTTTCGCCCCATCCGTTCTTACCTAATTTAGAAACGTAAATGTCTTCAAAGTATTTATCATCCCAATCTATTTTTCCACCAGTAGTTCCTTCGCGACGGGTTGTAAAATACATTACAGAATCATTGGCAGATAATACCGCGCCGTAATCATCATAATTACTATTTACTCCTTTACCGGTATTCAAAATCTGAAACGTATGAGTTTTTCCGTTAAGCGTAAGTTTATCAACTGGGGTTTGAATAAGTTTTTTTCCGTTGTCGCACATCGCTATGCGGTGTTTGATATCGTCTTTCAATTCTTTTTCTTCTTCAGGTAATAAATCCGTTCCAAATTTTTCGAGAAGATAAAGATATGTCTTATAGTTTTTTTGCGCCTCATCGAACTTGTTGGACAAATGATATGAATTTGCCAGATAAAAATATGCTTCGCCAATTGTATCTTTAGAATCCCTTATCGCCCGTTCAAAAAACGGAATTGATTTTGGCTGAAGATAATTGTTATATAAAGTAAGTGCCTGCTCATAATTGTACACAGGATTTGCGGAATCCATTTTCAGCAATTCGGTATATTTTTCTGTAGCAGTTGTATAGTTTCTGTAATTATAATTTTTCCTCGCGGAACTTAGAATTTTCTTTGCTTCCTTATTTGAAAATTTACCAAAAGATTTTTGATCTTGAGAAAATGAAGAAGTACCCAGAGCTAAAAAAAATAAAATAACTATTTTGACGATTTTCATTTAAGAATTCATGCTAATGCTTACAAAAGTAAAAATATATCAAAAGCAATATGAATGCAATGAGATTAATCAGCTTTAAAAAAGTCAAGCTGAGAAAACCGAATAAGATGAATATTCGTATAGTAATAATTCAAAATTTTTGTGTAAGAATATCCAATGTCCGCCATGCGTTTTGCACCTTCCTGACAAAGTCCAACTCCATGCCCGAATCCTCTTCCCCTGAAAACCACGTCGTTACCTTCTTCCCGAATCGTAAAAAAAGTTGATTTAAGTTTCATGTCCTCACGAACAAATTTCAGAGGAATAAAAAAATCATCATTCACTAAATAAATTTTTCGGTACGGCTGATCAAAATTCAACACTTTGTTCACAAGCAACGGGTCGCTCACCGGAAACCCATATTTCGTTTTAACATAATCCAACCATAAATCTTTCGGAATCTTTTTTTCCCACACTGCATCTAATTTATGAATACAAAATGTATCCTTGATCGAACGTAAACAAGAAACCGATTTCGACCACACATCTTCCGAGTTCATTGTCTGTCCTCCGCAATTTGAATAAAATGCCGCTGTGATAATCCGTGCGCTGTCATCCACAATAATATATTCTGAAGTTTCAAATGCCGCCTGATAAATATTTTGACTGAACGTTTTTCCTTTAAACACCTGACAATGCACTTCATCACACAACTGAAATCCTTCATCTTCGTGTCTGCGCCAATTACCGAGCGCATACGTGCGGCAAACAATGGTTTGCATTTTATTATACTCGGGTGGATTATTTGTACCCACTTCCCACTGAACCACTCCCGCTACATATTTTTCTATATCCACTTTATTAATTATTCGGAGAGATTTAGACAGAGCCGAAATCTGAAGCTCATCGTCATAGGTTCTAACTTTATAATCCGGCTGAACAGATTTTATTTTAAAACTTGAAGATGGAGATTGAGGAACAAATCGCACGGTGCGAAATTTTTTTGTGTAATTGGGCTTCTGCAGAATTACAGAATCTCCAGAAAGTGAAACTGAAATGAAAGAAATTTTATCTACTTCAAAAAGTTTGGTACTGTCGCCATAAACGCTGTACTCGCCCGAAACATGAAAAAAATTTATAGATGAAATATTATAACTGGCAAAAAGACGAATGAGTATTGTTTGTTGTTTATCGGTTGTTGATTGTGCAGTTACAACAAATGCTTGGCAATCAATAAACAAAAAAATAAAAAAGAAAAATATTCTTTTCATAAATGACGGCAAAGATGGGGAATTACTTTGAAATAACTTTAAACTCGGTTCTCCGGTTCATCTGGCGGTGTTCATCGGAATCATTGGCGACAACGGGCTTTGAATCTCCGTAACCTTTAAACGTTAATCGTTCTTTTGCAATTCCATTTGAAACTAAATATTCCAAAACAGATTTCGAGCGGTTCTCAGAAAGAATTTGATTTAACTTTTTTTCTCCGATGTTATCAGTATGTCCGCTGATCTCGATTTTCAGAGTTGGATTTTTATTCAGGAAATCAACGAGTTTATTCAATTCGCTTTTTGATTCATCTTTTAAATCGAATTTATTTGTCTCGAAGAAAACATTTCGCAAAACCACAATCGAATCTTTTGTGATGGGCGAAAGCGGAATGCTTAATGCAAATGGTTGGCAATCTTTCTTCTCCACCATAGCGAAATTTTCTGAATGAAAAAGATATCCTGTTTTGGAAGTGTTGAACGCATAATTCTTATTCACAGGAAGACAAATAAAAAATTCTCCATTCGTTTTATTTGAAACCCATTTCACAACCGAATTTCCGGTTTGCAAATCCACCACATCCACATCGGCTTCAAGAGGAAGTTTTGTTGCCGCGTCATAAATTTTTCCTTTCACATAAATAGTTTTTCCAGGCTGAGCGGCTTCATATAAATCAAAAGTATAAATGTCAAGTCCGCCATATCCACCAGGACGGTCGGAGGCGAAATAGGCAATCTTTCCATCACGGGAAACAAGCAAACTGTTTTCGTCATTAAAAGTATTTATCGGATAACCCAGATTTATCGGTTCGCCCCATTCACCGTTCGGCTTTCTGCGCGACATAAAAATGTCCAGCCCGCCCAATCCGGGATGTCCATCGGAAGAAAAATATATAGTTTGATTATCCGGATGAATAAAAACAGATTCTTCATTTCCTTTTGTATTGATCACATCGCTCAACCGAACTGCTTTCCCGAATTGCCCTTTCTCATCCATCACTGACATATAAATGTCTGGATTTTGAACTTCCATTGAGTGGGGTACTCTCTTACCTCTGATAAAATACAACGTCTTTCCATCGGAAGAAAAACTTGGCTGAGTTTCCCAATCAAAAGTATTCACCCCGGGTCCAATATTTTTGGGTTTCCCCCAATCATTTCCTTCTTTAATAGAATAAAAAATATCGCAGCTTCCATATCCTTTGCGACCTAATCCGTAATCGTGCCCGCCTGCACCTTCTGCCATTTCTTCGGAGACAACAAAAAATAACATATTACCATCGGCAGAAAGCGAAGGTGCTCCTTCATTGCGCTCTGTATTTATTTTCGGACCAATGCTGTATGCCGTTCCCCATTTACCATCAACTTTGTTGCTCACGTAAAAATCTTCCTGCCAGCCGGTAGGATTACTTTTTGTAGGCAACTGCCGAGTAAATAAAAAAGTTTGCTCATCGGCAGTCATGCATGGAAAATATTCATCGTATTTGGAATTAAGTCCTTGTCCGGCATTCACAGGTTTGAACGGAATAGGATTTTCCATGGCAGAAATTGCAAAATCACAATTGCGAATCCATTGTTCCGCATCTAAATTTATTTTTTTGTTATCGGAAGGATTGCGCAAAAACCTGACAAAATCTTGTTTAGCATCTTTATAATTTCCAAGTATAATCTGAAATTTAGCCAAAGAAAAATAATTCATCGAAGAGAAATCAGGATTGATTCCAATTGCCTTTTTCATTTCCTCAACTGCTTTCTCCGGTTGTTTCATATCGCTATAAATCCATGCAAGCATTGCATGCGCTTCAATAAATAAATCATCTTTTTCAATTGCCGCAAGCAAAGACTTCTTTGCGTTTTCACCATCCTTTTTATTAGAAAACTGCACAGCTTCTTCGTAATATTTGATTGCTTTTTTATTTTTAGAAGAATAGTTTTGCTGCGCGAAAGACAAAGAAAAAGCAGAAAGTAGCAAGCAACAAGTAGCAATTATTTTAAAAAGTGCCTTCATATAATTCTATGGAATCCCAATGTATTTATGCGTTTGTAAAGATATTCTCCACTTCGGATTTTGCTGAACATAATCAACAATCAATGAAAGCATTTCATTGCGCTTGCTCCATTCCGGCTGTAAAAATAAATGAATGGATGTTGGATGTTGGACGTTGGATGTTGGGTTACCATTTTCCATTTTTGTTGCATTCTCTTCCGCCCAGCGAAAATCATCTATATTATAAACAATCACTTTCAACTCATTTGCTTTAGAAAAATTTTCTTCCAATGGCGGCATAGTTTTTTTAGGAGAAAGACAAATCCAATCCCATTCACCGGTGATTTTGTACGCGCCCGAAGTTTCCAAAAATGTTTGAATATTTTTTTTCTTCAATTCATGTGTAAGATAAGTAAGATCAGAAATACAAGGCTCACCTCCTGTTACAACTACTGCTTTGGCAGGAAATTTTTCTGCATTCTCTATAATTTTTTTTGTTTCTGTCAGCGGATGTATGCTTGCATCCCAACTTTCTTTCACATCGCACCAATGGCAACCCACATCGCATCCTCCTATGCGGACAAAATAAGCCGGCTTACCTGAATGAAATCCTTCTCCCTGAATAGTATAAAATTCTTCCATCAAAGGAAGCATCTCTCCTTTTTCTACTTCATTCTTTACAACTGTTTTCTCAAGGCTTTTCATCTTGGGGTAAAGTTAGGGATTTCCTAATGTTCGCATACAGATATAATTTCTAATTTTATCATCCCATGAAAAAAACAGGAACATTTTTACTTTTCCTTTTTTTATTTTCTTCCATCCGTTTTTTTGCTCAGGAAAAATCTTTTCCGGAAATTGATTCTCTTCTTTCTAAAAGCGAACGGTTTCTAAAAACAAAAACTGATACTGCATTGAAATATGCTTTCATGGCTGCCGAGTTCAGCCATAGAAATAAATCTGACTTTTATCTGGCGAAATCTTTTATCGCAATTGGAGACGCATTTTATAAATCGGATGACGTAGAAAAAGAAATTCAGTATTATCAGAAAGCAAACGATGCAGCCGCAAACACTTCGGATAAAAAATTAAAAATACAAACTGCCATCGGTCTTGCAGAAGTATTATTCGTGAGCAAGGGAAATTATGATGATGCTTTTTTAATATTTCAGAAGGCAAAAACAATGATTGAAACAACCAGCGATACGGATTTGCTTTATAAAATCTATGTCTTTCAAGGAAACATATTTAAATCTCCTGAAAAAAGAAATTTAGATTCATCTGAAAATTATTTTAACAAAGCACTCGCCATTGCATTAACAAAAAAAGACACTGCTGAAATAGCGGATACTTATACCAATTTCAGTGAAATTTATTATCAAAAAAACCAATTGGACGAAGCCATGAAATGTTTGAACAAAGCCCAGGAACTTTATGGAAAAACAAACGACATCGAGAAGCTGGCAATCACCTATAAAAACATTGGTAATATTTATTGGAAAACAAAAGAAAACAAAAAATCAACTGAATATTATGCAAAAGCATACGACATATATAAAAAAACAAACAGCACATCGGGCACTTCCGTTGCCGCATGCGACCTCGCCTATATGTACGCAATGGATAAACGAAAAGACTTATTCGATAAATATGCTGACGAGTCATATTCTCTTGCACAAAAATCAAAAGTATGGAGGGTAATACAATATTCCGCAGGTTGGTTGAGCGAAGCATACGAACTAATTGGCAATGACAAAAAAGCATTGTTTTATCAGAAAGCGCTTTTATCTATTCATGACAGCATCAATAACCGAAGCCGAATTGAAAAAAGCGAACGAGAACAATTACAAGGAGGTTTTGAAGAAAAAATCAGAAGCATAAAATTGGAAGAAGAAAAACAACAAGCAATTGAAGATGAAAAAGCACACAATCAAAAAATAATCAGAAACATTCTCATTGCCGGATTTATTATTTCATTTATTCTTCTTCTATTGGCATATAACAGTTATGTTGCAAAGAAAAAAGCAAACCTCATTATTACGCAGCAAAAACAGGAAGTGGAAAAGCAAAAAATAAAAATCGAAGAAAAGAATAAAGAGATAACCGACAGCATCAACTACGCAAAATTCATTCAGCAATCCATTCTTCCCGATCCGAAAGAAATTATGAAAATATTTCCGAACTCGTTTGGATTATACAAACCAAAAGCTGTGGTGAGTGGAGATTTTTACTGGTTCAAAAAAAAGAGTGACATCGGAATGATTGCCGCTGCAGATTGCACCGGTCATGGAGTTCCGGGTGCGCTAATGAGCATGATCGGAATTGATAAATTAAATCATGCGACTGCAAATAATCTTACCGATCCTTCGGAAATTCTTTCATTTGTAAATACGGAAATAAAAAACACATTAAAACAAAATGAAGGAACACAAATATCCAGAGATGGGATGGACATAGCACTTTGCTGTTTTGATTTCTCAAAAAACAGTTTAAGATTTGCTGGCGCTAACCGTCCGTTATGGATATTTCGCGAAGGAAAACTTTTAGAATATAAACCGACCAAATCTGCCATCGGAGGTTTTACTACTACCGATCAACAATTTATCACGCATGAAATTGCTTTGCAGAAAAATGATTCCATTTATATTTTTTCTGATGGATATGCTGACCAGTTTGGCGGAGGCAAAGGAAAAAAACTGATGACAAAAAACTTTAAAGAACTTTTACTTTCCATTCAGAATATGCCGATTCTTGAGCAGGAAAAATATCTGGATGAAAAATTCAAATCCTGGCAAGGAGATTTTGAACAGGTGGATGATATTCTTGTAATTGGAATTAGAATATAAAAAACTATTTATTAATCTCGCCTAAATCGTAATAAAAACGAAACACTTCTTTGCCGTTAGATTTATTAATCAGTTTATAAACTACTTTTTGCGCCTTATTATTGGGCTCTCCGTATTTCTTGACTGAATTAATGATTTTTTCAGTATCAAAAAGAATTACTCCACAAGAATAAACCCCGTCTTTCTTAAACACAAACTCCTTTGGTTTTTTAAAATAATTATGCCGCCTACAGTCGCTCCGCATATAATTATCATATGCAACTTCTTTTCCATTATCTAATATTATTGTTATATCCTCTCCCAAGTCCAAAATGTAAAATAAAGATATTTCATTATTTTTTTTAAGAATATCATATTCATATTTATATTGAATATTAATAGTTGTGTCACTCGCAAACTTCATCTGCAAATTCAATCTTATATATAACAACTCGTTTGATGAGTTATACACTTTTTCGTAATTCATTAATCGAGCTGTTTGAGAAAACCCCAAACAACAATTCAAAAAAAGCAAAAAGAAGAATATTATTTTCAATTCATTTCTCACAACAAAACAATTAAAACTATTATTACTCAATAAATTTCTCTCCTGCACGCTTTCAGCGTATTCATCATTAAGGAAGTGATCGTCATCGGTCCTACTCCACCGGGAACAGGAGTAATGAAAGAACATTTGGGAGCCACTTCATCGTATTTCACGTCGCCCAAAAGTTTCCAACCTGTTTTTGTTTTGTCGGATTTCACTCTGGTAATTCCAACATCAATAATTACTGCTCCTTGTTTAACGTGATCGGCTGTGAGAAATTCCGCTTTGCCAAGCGCGGCAATGATAATATCGGCTTGCAGACAAAGTTCTTTCAGATTTTTTGTTTTGCTGTGCGTGATGGTAACCGTGCAATTTCCGGGATTGGAATTTCGCACCATTAAAATACTCATAGGTAAACCAACGATGTGGCTCCTGCCAATCACCACGCAATTCTTTCCGGCAGTTTCAATTTTGTATCGCTCCAGCAATTGAATAATTCCATACGGAGTTGCAGGAAGATACGTTGGCAGATTCAAAGCCATTCTTCCCACATTGGCAGGATGAAAACCATCCACATCCTTTTTAGGATCAATCGCCTCGGTTACTTTTTGTTCATTGATGTGTTTAGGCAAAGGAAGCTGAACAATAAATCCGTCAATATCCTTATCGTTATTCAGCTCAGCAATTTTATCAAGCAATTCTTTTTCTGAAGTTATATCTGGCATTCGAACCAATGTGGATACAAAACCAACTTTCTCACACGCTTTAACTTTTCCGCCAACATACGTTTCACTCGCGCCATCGTTGCCTACAAGAATTGCAGCAAGGTGAGGAATTTTCTTTCCGGCAGATTTTATCTTCTGCACTTCAGCAGCGATCTCATTCTGAATTTCTTCTGAAACTTTTTTTCCGTCAATGATTGTCATAATTTTTTATTTAGGTCGAGGCATATTCTGCATCATCTTTTTCATCTGATCTTTGTTTCCCATCATGCGCATCATCTTGCGCATATCTTCAAATTGTTTCATCAGCTTGTTAACCTCCTGAATATTTGTACCGCTTCCTTTTGCAATTCGCTGTCTGCGGCTGCCATTCATCAAGTCAGGATTTTTTCTTTCAGCAGGAGTCATGGAATGAATGATCGCTTCAATACCGACAAATGCTTTTTCATTTATATCAATATCTTTTACTGCTTTTCCAATGCCGGGGATCATTCCAATCAGGTCTTTCATGTTTCCCATTTTTTTTATCTGCTGAAGTTGTCCGAGAAAATCATCAAAGTCAAAAGCATTCTTCGCAATTTTCTTCTGAAGTTTTTTTGATTCCTCTTCGTTGAATTGCTCCTGAGCTCGTTCAACCAGTGTGACCACATCGCCCATTCCCAGAATTCTATCCGCCATACGATCCGGATGGAACACATCGATCGCCTCCATCTTCTCACCTGTTCCAACAAACTTAATGGGTTTGTTCACCACACTCTTGATAGAAAGAGCCGCCCCACCGCGTGTATCCCCGTCTAATTTTGTCAGCACAACTCCACCGAAATCCAGTTTCTCATTGAATGCTTTTGCCGTATTCACCGCGTCTTGCCCTGTCATTGCATCTACCACAAATAATATTTCATCGGGCGAAACTGCTTTCTTCACCGCAGCGATCTCGTTCATCATCTGCTCATCGATCGCCAAACGACCGGCAGTATCTATAATAACAACTGAATGATTATTATCTTTAGCAAACTGAATTCCTTTTTTAGCAATGGAAACCGCATCTTTATTTTCTACATCAGAATAAACCGCAACGCCAATCTGTTCTCCTAAAACTTTTAACTGATCAATAGCTGCGGGACGATAAATATCGCAGGCAACGAGCAAAGGGTTTTTTCCACGTTTTGTTTTCAGAAAGTTGGCAAGCTTGCCCGAAAAAGTTGTTTTACCTGAACCCTGCAAACCGCTCATCAAAATCACAGTAGGATTTCCCGTCATCTTCAACTCCGCATTCTTGCCACCCATCAACTCAGCAAGTTCATCGCGAGTTATCTTGGTCATTAATTGCCCGGGAGAAATACTGGTAAGCACATTCTGCCCCATCGCTTTTTCCTTTACATTATCTGTAAAAGTTTTTGCAACTTTATAATTCACATCGGCATCGAGCAGTGCTTTGCGGATTTCCTTTAGCGTTTCGCTCACATTCACTTCGGTGATCTTGCCTTGCCCTTTTAGTATCTTGAAGGCGCGATCTATTTTATCGGATAAATTTTCAAACATAGAAATAAATCAAAAATTATTAATTCACAAGTAACAAAAACAGAGAGCAAATTTAAAATTATTTTTCTTGAAATGAAGATTGCCGAAAAGGAATTTCGGATTTGTTTTAGATATTTTCATGAGTGATTAGTATTAAATCTTTGCACATTTGTTTTTCCTAACGTAATTATCCGTACATTACATATAAACAAACAACAAACATCATTTACATGAAGATTATAAGGTTTGAAAGAGATAAGTCACAATTCATGGTTGCGCTTAGAAAGAATGTCAACGATTATTTCAAAGAAAAAAATATTTCCACAAAAGGAAACTGGCACATGGTTTTGAAATCGGCAGTTATGCTTTCAATTTATCTTGTTCCTTTTATCCTGATGCTGACGGTTCCAATGTACGGCTGGATGATTTTTCCGTTGGCAGTTATTATGGGAATAGGAATGGCTGGCACGGGAATGTCGGTGATACACGACGCCGCACACGGTTCATTTTCAAAAAAAAGTTGGCTCAACCAATTATTGGGAAGTACAATTTTTCTTCTCGGAACCACCGGATTTAATTGGAAAGTTCAGCACAATATTTTTCATCACACGTTTACAAACATTGACGGGATGGATGAAGACATTGCCGGACATGCCACATTGCGATTTTCCACCAATGCTCCTCTAAAAAAAATTCATCGCTTCCAGCATATCTATGCATTTTTTCTTTATAGCTTAATGACGCTTTCTAAACTCGTGAAAGATTTTTTTCAGTTGCACAAATACAATAAAGATGGAATCACCAGACAACAAAATGCAAAACCAACCTGGGAATACACAAAACTAATCGGATCAAAAATTATTTATTTTTTCATGGCAATTGGCTTACCACTTTTATTCGCGGATTTTTCCTGGTGGCAAATACTGCTCGGCTTCCTCATTATGCATTGCACAGCAGGATTTATCATGAGCATGGTCTTTCAGATGGCACATATTGTAGAAGGCGTAAAACAACCAATACCGGATCAAAACGGAAACATAGAAAATGAATGGGCAATTCATCAATTACAAACCACCGCAAACTTTTCTCGAAGCAATCGTTTTCTCAACTGGTGGGTTGGCGGACTTAACTTTCAGATAGAACATCATCTCTTTCCAAATATCTGCCACATTCACTACCGTAAAATTTCACACATCGTGGAAAAAACTGCTCTTGAATTCGGACTTCCTTATAATATGAAACTCTCGTTTGTACAGGCAATCGCTTCGCATACCAGAATGCTAAAATCTCTTGGCAAACAACAGCCATTGTAGAATAATATAACTGCAATTAGTTAACACTAAATTAACTTCAGATAGTTAGCATTTGGTTGTCAAACCAACCTTCATTTCTTTTCAAAATAATTGTTCTTTGTTAGTGTAAAAAAATATTACTTTTGACAACTAATCATCGTACTAATTCAATTAAAAATCAAAAAGATGAAGAAATCTGTTCTCACTTCTTTAACCTTGTTCCTTATTCCTCTGTGCCTTTTTATCTTGTCATCATGCGGTGGAAAAAAAGATGACGAAACTGTTACTAAGAAGGTTGATAAAATGATTGACTCCAGCAATGTTGCGATTGGCGTGAGCGGAAAAGTTTTCATTATTCCTTCACCCATTCAAACTGCCATGCTTATCAAGAAAAGCGGAGCTCCATACAGCAAAGAGATTATGAATGGTACAGATAAAGTCAATTCGTATTCTACTAAATTTCAAAAATGTTTGAATCTTGGAATTTATGGCGCTGACCTTGGTTATACTTCTCTTTACGATCAAACTCAAGATGCACTTGCTTATTTTAAAGTTACAAACACAATCGCAAACGATCTTGGATTATCAAGCGCGTTTGATAAAAATTTGATAGAGCGATTCCAGAAAAATATCGGCAACAAAGATTCTATACTTGTTTTGGTTTCTGCCGCCTACCGTGCGAGCAACGATTTTCTGAAAAATAACGATCGCAAAGACGAATCTGCCCTTATTATTGCTGGCGGATGGATTGAAACATTGAACTTTGCCATCAACGTAATGAAAACAAAAAGCAACGAAGATGTTAAACGTAGAATTGCAGAACAAAAAAATACACTCAGCAATCTTATTTCTCTGCTCTCTGCCAATCAGGGAAATGAAGAATATTCTGAACTTTTAAAGAAGCTCAACGATTTAAAAACTGAATATGACAAAGTACAGTACAAATATGTTTTTGTGCGACCTACCATAGATGATATGAACAAAACTACATCCATCACAAGCAAATCCGAAATAACAATTACTCCTGAAAACATTCAAGCAATTGGCGAAAAAATTGCAGCCATCCGAGGACTTATAACAACTTGAAGAATTAAAAATTAAAATAACTCATTGTCATGAAAAAATATTTCCTAATCGCTCTTTTTAGTTTCACTTTTTTAGTTTTTAATTGTCAGGCGCAATGCGACACCATAGCATCTGTATGTGCAAAACATATAGCTTCACCTTTCATCTCTGACGGGCAGCAATATCGCGCCCTGCTTCTTGCAGATCAAACTGCGGAATTTCATACCACATTTTATGGCGGAGCAACCTATCGCATCGCTGCTGCCAGCGGATTGAAAGATGGCAATCTTGTTTTTTCGGTTTATGATGAAGAACACAATCTTCTCTATTCAAATAAAGAATTTAAAAACGCTCCTTATTGGGATTTTAAAATTAGTTCAACGCTTGATATTATCATTGAAGCTAATCTCGGCGGAGCAGCTACTTCTGGCTGCGCTGTCGTATTAATCGGATTTAAACAATAAAAAATCATCCTTAATTGTAAATGGTTAAGAGAATTATTTTATTTTCATAACCATTTAACGATTAACAATTAACTTGCTCTAACATGAGTGAACGGATATTAAAAGCATTAATGCAAATGTTCGCCATCATTGCGAAGGTGGATAGCGTTTCCAACAGCGGAAGGTTGATTGTGCAGTCGTTCCTGAAACAACAACTGAATCAGGAAATGGTAGAGCAATACCTGAAGATATTTGACGAACGTGTTGAAGAATACCATAAAGTTTCTCAGCGCAAAGAAGGAGCAGCAAAAAGAACTTCACTCGGTTCTGTAAAGATTTTAAAGATATGTTCTGAAATAAATAAAGAACTGGAGCAAAAGCAGAAAGTAGTTGTACTCATTCGTATTTTAGAATTTATTTATTCAAGCGGAGATATATCGCAGCAGGAACTTGAATTTGTAACCACCGTTGCCGAAACATTTAACATCAGCGATGAAGAGTTCAAACGCGCATTGGATTTCGTAAAAAGCACTTCGGATGTTATTCAGGATTCCCCGTTCCTTTTAGTGATTGATAATAAAGACGCAAAACCACATTTCAATGTAAAGCATATTACATCGGTTCATCTTGCCGGACAAATAAGGGTGCTGCATATTCCAAGCGTTGGCATGTACATCATGAAATATTTCGGAATCGATGCATTGTATCTCAACGGACAGGTTCTCAGTCAGGATAAATTATACATCCTCACCGAAGGTTCTTCCATCCGCAGCCCTCGCGTTCATCCTATTTATTACAGCGATATTATTAGCCGGTTTCTTGCCGATACGTCAAAATCAAAAACGTCGTTTGTAGCCGAGATAGAAGAATATTTATTCCCTACCGGAAAAGTTGGATTGCGCAACGTAAATATTTACGAAGAATCTGGAAAACTTATCGGCATCATGGGAGGCAGCGGTGCGGGAAAATCCACGCTGCTCAATGTTCTTAACGGAAATGAAACACCCAACAAAGGTCATGTTCTCATCAATGGAATAAATATTCATACCGAAAGAGACAGAGCGGAAGGAATTATCGGAATGATTCCGCAGGATGATTTGCTGATTGAAGAACTTACTGTATTTCAAAATCTTTTTTATAACGCTAAACTTTGTTTTGCAAATCTTACCGATTTTGAAATTACCGAACGTGTAAATGCAGTTCTCTCGGATTTAGGATTATTTGAAGCAAGAGGTTTGAAAGTCGGCAGTCCGCTGGAGAAAACAATTTCGGGCGGACAACGCAAACGTTTGAATATTGCTCTGGAATTAATTCGCGAACCATCCGTTCTATTTGTGGATGAACCAACATCCGGACTTTCTTCACGCGACTCTGAAAACATCATGGACTTGATGAAAGAACTGGCGCGCAAAGGAAAACTTTTGTTCGTGGTAATTCACCAGCCATCGTCTGACATTTATAAGATGTTTGACAAGATGATTATTCTTGACGTAGGTGGCTTTCCTATTTATTACGGAAATCCTATTGATGCGATTATTTATTTCAAACGACTCATCAATCATGTGAAGAGCGATGAAAGCGAATGCGTGGAATGTGGAAACGTAAATCCGGAACAGATATTCAACATCATTGAAACAAAGGTGCTGGATGAATACGGCAACCAAACCCGCAGCAGAAAAATTTCTCCTTCAGAATGGAACAAACATTATGTTGCCGAGATAGAAAAAGAATTGCAGAAACCCGTTGAGCAGAATAATTCTGTGATGAGCACGCTCAGCATTCCGAATAAATTCAAGCAGTTCAAAGTTTTTGTAACCAGAGATGTATTGTCAAAACTATCGAATAGTCAATACATGTCCATTAATTTTCTGGAAGCGCCCCTACTCGGCTTCATTCTTGCTTTCATGATTAGATTTTACAATACCGATATTTCAAACAAAATCGGTTACATCTACAGAGATAATGAAAACATGACGGCATATTTATTTATGTCTGTTGTCGTTTCCTTGTTTATTGGAATGATGGTAAGCGCGGAAGAAATAATTAAAGACAGAAAAATATTGAAACGCGAAAAATTTCTCAATCTCAGCCGAATCAGTTATTTATTTTCAAAAGTTACCATCCTTTTTGTTCTTTCCGCTATACAAATGATCATGTTCATTGGCGTTGGAAATTCAATTCTCGGAATCAAAGGAATGTATTTCGATTATTGGTTTGTGCTTTTCACCACTGCTTGCTGTGCAAACATTCTCGGACTGAACATTTCTGCAAGTTTCAATTCAGCAATTACGGTTTACATTCTTATTCCTATTTTACTTATTCCGCAATTACTTTTGAGCGGTGTAATTGTTCATTTCGACAAGTTGAATCCAATTCTCACCACACAAAAAAGTGTTCCTATGGCGGGCGAAGTAATGACTTCACGCTGGGCATTTGAAGCGCTGGCGGTGAATCAGTATAAGACAAACAATTTTGAAAAGAACTTTTATTCTTTTGACAAGCAAAAATCCATTGCCTCCTACAAAAAAGATTACTGGATAGCTAAGCTGAAAGGAAAAATGGATAAGTGCCTCACTAATTATAAAGACCCTGCGTTTAAAGCCGATGTAACAAGCGATCTTACTCTTTGCAAAAATGAGATCAAAAAAGAAATGAATTTTACCAGACAAATTCAATGCCCTGTTGTGGATCAATTGAATATTGCTTCGTTTAATGACGATGTTGCAGCCAAGGTGCAAGACTACCTGAATAATGTTCAGCAATATTATATCAAGGTGTATAACATAAAAGGAGATGCAGAAGATAAGCTGGTTGGACAATTACAAAAAGAACTGGGACCTGATCAATTCATGGCGATGAAAAATGCGTATGAGAACGAAAGTTTGAGCAACTTAGTTACCAACAGCCAAACGATGGAAGATAAAATTCTGGAAGTGGATGGCGAATTGATACAACGTTCCGATCCTGTTTTCTTAGATCCTTCTGCTGATAAATTTTTGCGCGCACATTTTTATGCTCCCCGCAAAGCCATCTTCGGTAGATATTTTGATACCTATTGGGTGAACATGACCGTTATTTGGATCATGACAATCCTTCTTATCGTTACCCTTTATTTTGATGCCCTGAAAAAATTAATTGATGGCGCAGGAAACTTTTTCTCACGCTTTGGCGGAAAGAAAAAGGAATAAACATTCATTCACTATAATAAAAAAAGTGGGAGCATATTTCCCGCTTTTTTTATTTATTATTCATGTTTTCTTACTGCACAAACAAATTATTAGGGGAAGCAAATATTATTCGAGATTCTTTTTCAAATCCTTTGGCAAATAATATTTTCCGTTCAAAAATATGCCTTCAACTTTTGTTATTGCCTCAATGTCAATTAAAGGATTTGCGGAAAGCAAAATCAAGTTGGCATCTTTATTTGTTTCTACACTACCCCACTTACCATCTTGCTTTAAATATCTGGCAGCATTAATAGTTGCCGCTTGTAAAATCTGATAATTGCTCAATCCTGCTCTTTTATAAATCTTCATTTCCTCAATCATTTCAAAACCCGGCACTTCATACAATCCTCCTGCATCCAAACCAATGAGCAATCCTACATTATTATCGGCAATTAATTTTAATGCTTTTAATTGTTTTTCCTGCGTGATTTTATACTCCGCTTTATCTTTTGCTATTTTTTCTTCGCCTGCTTTTTTAATGTCATCGGCAATGGATTTACTCCATTTTTGTTTTACTGAATCCTCAATAAGTTCCATTCCAAATCTTTTTTTCATTTCATCTTCCGAAAGTTCATGATACGCTATTTGATACCAATCCATTGTTGGGCAGTGATATACATTATTTTTCTTTGTAAGAGTCAGCGTGGACTGATAATATTCCATTCCCTTATCGTAAGCAGATGCTATACCGCCCATGTGTTCAATGGAATTGTAACCGCTTTGCAAAACATATTCAAGCGAAACGCATTTAGGCAGATGCCCGCACACAGGCATATTATATTTTTTTGCATTCAGCATAATTGCCGCAAACGACGCCGAATCATTCACATAAAGTATTTTAACAAAATCAAATCCCTCGGCTTTGTATTTACCAATCATGCTATCAGCAACCGAATTGGAAATAATTTTTTTCGTCAAAACAGGCGGAGCTGATAAATATAAATTAGGAACGGGAGCATCCGTCATCTTTCGGTATTCCAAATGCTCATTGTTGCCTTGCATAGAACGCAAGGTGGTTACGCCCGACATAATATTTAAAGTAAAATAGTTTTTTATCTCTTTCTTTTCGGGCAAGTGGCAGTGCATATCAGCCATGCCGGGCATAATGTATTTACCTGTGCCGTTAATTACCTTGGCATTTGTTTTAAGTTCTTTGGCAGCAGCATCTTTACCAATAAAAGTGATTATGCCTTTGCTGATGCACACCATTTGGTGCTCTTGCGCAGAGGGCTGAATCATGGTAACCACTCCAATATCGCGGATGATGACATCTGCATTTATAATTTGCTCCGGTGTTTGAGCAAGGCATTGCAAACTTGCGGCAAGAGCAATAAAGCCAATACTTATTTTGGTTTTCATTAGCTGTGTTTGTTTAAGAAAAAGCAAGGAAGTTTACTTATTTATCACAATTTTTTTTGTTGCTATCCCCTCGCTTGTTTTTAATTGCAGGAAGTAAATGCCATTCTTAGCTTCGCTCAAATTAATTGACAATGGAGAATTGATAATTGACAATTTCTCATACACTTTTTCACCAAGTAAAGTATAAATTGATAATTGATAATTATTAATTGACAATTGTCCATTATCCATTTGTATTGTGAAACTTCCGTTGTTTGGATTGGGAGAAACGGAAATATTAATTGTGTTATTAATTTCATTTACTCCTCCAATACCAACCCTATAAACATTAGAGCGCGACGAGTTCAAACTTATTGTATTAGTGTAAGGGTTTTTGGGATTTACAATAGCTGCCATGCAGTTAAATCCCAATGCATCTACACGCCAATTTCCATTTGGGTAGCTGGTGTAATTGGGATCGGTAGTTGAAGTACTTGCCACATTTGCTATAACATGCCAGTTGCCGGTATTGTTATCGTCTCTTTTAAAAGAATATCCTGTTGGAAGATTAACATTTGCACTGTCAACATAAGCTGTCCATGAAAAATTAGCACCATTTGCCTGAATAAATATGGACTTAACACAAGGACTTTTTGCACTGATATTGCCGCAGGTATCGCGCACTGCTAATCTATATTTCCAACTTGAAATTTTTGGATTACCACCATTGGGTCCACCAATGCCGAATGCGGTATCTGTAAACATGCTTAAAGAATTTTTGCTTACCGCTCCTATACGCAGGTAGTGAGTAGAAATAACATCGTAGCGATACACAATGAAACTATCCGCACTTGTATTTATGTATGGAGTTTTATCCCAAAAGATATCATTGTATTGCGAAAGTGAATCCACCGTGATAGCGCATATGGATGGAGCAGTTGGTTCTGAAAGAGAAGCAATGGTAATTGTATTTGATGCGCTGCCATTCATATCACTAACAGTTACAGTGTAAGTTGTGGCGCATAATCCGGTGGCTGTAGCAGTTGTTTGTACGGGAGAAGTGCTCCACGAATAAGTGAATGGAGATGTGCCGCCCGTTACACTTGTACTTGCTGAACCATTGCACTGATTTAAACAAATTGGATTGCCCACCATTGCCGCAGACACACTAATATCATAAAGCTTAAAGATTACTCCATCATCGTTTGCACCGCCTTTGGATGTCATTCCATAGAGAATACCTCCTACAGAAATTAGAGAGCCATAAGGACGACTTCCGTAAAAATGATTTCCAACTGGACAATTAAAATTGAACAGATTTAAATATCCGGTTCCATCGGGCTTTATTTTAAAGACTGTACCACTATCAATTCCTACTGCACCTCCTTGATAGGTCATCCCGTACAAAAAAGTTCCTCCAGCAACAAGCGAGCCCCAAGGGAAACTTCCATTCGTATTGTTGAAGTCAAGCAGATTTAAATACCCGCTTCCATCTGGCTTTATTTTAAATATGTTTCCACTACTGTTTGTTCCGCCACTTAACGTCATTCCATAGAGAAAGGTTCCATCAGAAATAAGAGTGCCGGTAGTAGGATATGCCCCGTTTGCACCTGCAAAATCAAGCAGGTTGGCATAACCGGTACCGTTGGGCTTTATTTTAAAGACGACTCCCATATTATTTGCACCACCCTGATTGGTCATTCCATAGAGAAAAGTGCCGTCATAAAACAGAGTGCCATAAGGTTTGCTTCCGTTGGCTGTGCCCGCAAAATCAAGTAGCTTGGAATATCCAGTTCCATTAGGCATTATTTTAAAAATAGTTCCCAAAACGTTTATGCCACCGCCATAAGTCATTCCATAAAGAAAAGTGCCGTCAGAAATAAGATTGCCATTAGGATAACTTCCGTTTGCGTTTGCCGTATCCATATCCATCAACTTGGCATATCCTGTTCCATTGGGCATTATTTTAAAGACGGTTCCGAAACTATATGTGCCACCATTTACCGTCATACCATAAAGAAAGGTGCCGTCAGAAAAAAGAGAACCGGTAGGATACGCTCCGTTTGCTCCTGCAAAATCAAGCAACTTAGAATATCCGGTTCCATCGGGTTTTATTTTAAAAATGGTTCCCTTGTTGTTTGCACCGCCCGTATTTGTCATTCCGTAGAGAAATGCTCCCACAGAAATTAAGTCTCCATTAGGATTGCTTCCATTTGCTGTGCCTGCAAAATCGTAGAGTTTGGTGTATTGGGCAAAACAGTTGAAAGTTAAAAGTTGCAAATTAAAAGTTAAAATGCAAACTGCAGGAAGTAAAAAATTTTTCATAGTAAATTAATTTTAATAATAAATTTCTTTAGGTGGGGAAAGAAATACGAGAGCAAAGGTAACAAAAAGGTTTACGGTTTTTGGTAACAGTAAACCTTATTAACAAACTTCTTGCTTTTCGCTCTTCAACACGAGAAAGGTACTTTCCTCAATAATATAAGGCAAAGAAAAAAATATGGTCTTTTGCCCATTGCTTTCCCGATCACAGAAAATATGAAATGTATTTTTGCGTAAGTTCGCGCATATTATATTTTGTGCTTGTATGAAAAAACGGATTCTTCTTTTTACCATTCTTTTAGTTCCCTCGCTTATTTATCTGTTTATGTCCACGGGATCGCATCACTTTATGCATCTTCCTATTTATTATCCTGAAGACGTAAAAAAAATTATGGTTGAAGGAAAAGAAAGAACAGATACCGTTTATCACACCATTCCTCCTTTCAAATTTATTGATCAGAATGGAGATACCATAACACAAAAAAACTTTGAGAATAAAATTTATGTTGCTAATTTCTTTTTCACCACTTGTCCTTCCATTTGTCCTAAAATGATGTTCCAGATGGAGCGCGTAAATGCAGTAACACAAAAAACTCCCGGGTTTATGATGATTTCTCACACCGTAAATCCTGCACACGACAGCGTTGCGGTTCTTGCCAAATACGCTCAACTTGTTCATGCCGATCCTAAAAAATGGATGCTGGTAACAGGAAATAAAAAAGATATTTACGATCTTGCCATTGACGGTTACAAACTTGCAGTGGGCGAGGATGTGCGCGCACCCGGAGGATTTCTGCACAGCGAAATGATGGTGCTGGTGGATGACAGCAAACGCATCCGCGGATATTATGACGGAACGGATTCTTCGCAGGTTGATAAACTCATGCACGATATTAAAATGCTCCGTGCCGAATTTGAAACCAAAAGAACTGACCAAGACTTAATTCAAAAACACTAACCGATGAGTGACAAAACAATTTTCAGAATCATTCTATCTATTTCAGCATTTGTTGTTATAGCAGTTGTAATTCTTAATCAAAAAATTCTTCCGCGACCTGAGATAACGCCTTCGTTTGTATTTTTTCTTCCAAAACTAAATGCCATGATCAATGGAACCTGCAGCGTACTATTGCTGCTCTCATTCTATTTTATAAGGAAGAAGCAAGTTTCCATTCACAAGAAAATTAACATCGCTGCTTTTATTCTTTCATCTCTTTTTCTGGTCTTTTATATTATCTATCACTGGATGGCAAATGAAACTTCATTTCCGGCGAACAATCCATTACGACCTGTATATCTTGTCATTCTTATTTCTCATATCATTCTTGCTGCGGTTGTGTTGCCACTTATCCTTATTTCATTTCACCGAGGATTAAAGATGCAGGTGGAAAAACATAAAAAAATAGTTCGATGGAGTTTTCCAATATGGTTATATGTTACCATCACCGGCGTTATTGTTTACCTGATGATTTCTCCTTATTATTCATTTTAGTTTTCTTCCCACTCAAAATATTTTTCTTTGCCTGAATAGAGGCAAAACAGAGAAATAAACCTGATGCGCATCATATAAACTCATCGCCAAAATTCCTTTCACTTTTTTATCAATCAGGTTTTATTGTATTGAAATAGTTGTTATATTCGCGTCCATTTTTACATAGGGAACTGATAACAATCATAGCACACATATTTAAACATAATTATTTTCGCGCAATAATTTAAACTTAATAATTAATTAACTGTCCAAATTCAGCAAAAACATTAATAGTACGATTATATCAATTTAACATTAAGATTATAGTTACAGAATAGTTTTACAAAAAAGAAAATTAAATTAACAAACAACAATCAACAAACAATGGAAACGAAAACAAACAACACCTACGAAAAAGCTGAGAGGATCAAAAAGAACATTACCAGCTTTGCTGAAAAATCAAAAGAAACTATCCGCGAACTGATTGGAGCCACTTCAAAACAAATGGAGAACGCAATGGACAGCAATTCGAAAATGTTTAACTCCATGAAAAAACAATTCGACAGCCAACATGTGGATGGAAAAGTTGCCGATACCGTTAAACATACATTTGTGAAATCACTTGAACTGGCAGAAGATACTTATGATGCAATTGTAAATTCTTATACCCGCCAGATGAAACACACGGTGGATTTCAACACGCGACTTGTAGATGCAGTAAAGGAATCAAATCCTAAAAACGCTGACAAGTTTTTGGAATTGATCCAGGAAAACTTTGAAAGCTCTCAGGAGTTAAACAATAAAAACACCAAGGAGATTTTGGAGTTTTACAATAAGCACACCAACCTTACACTTAACTTCAACAAAACATTTTCTGATAATGTAAATGCGCAAGTGGAAGCTATGTTGCAGATGCAAAGCAAAAGTTTTGACAAATTCACAAATTGGGCAACTGATTGGTGGAAACAAGGAACTACTGAAAAAGAAAGAGTTTAATAAATCAAACACAGAATCAAGATAAAAAAAATATAAATTAATTTAACAATCAAAAAACAAAAATGGAAACACAATTCGCAGAAACAGCAGAACGAGTTCAGGATGCAATCAAACAAACTTCCGAACTTTTTACAAAAACCACCGCATCGTTGATGGAATCTTACAACAAGCAACTCAACACCGGTTATGAATTTTACAAGAAGTTGGTTGAAACCGCTCAGCACGATGGAAAAACAAAATTTGCTGACATGATTAAAGAAAGCACAGCTTCTTATCAAAAAGCAATCAACAGCACGTTGAACATGTCGAAAGAAATTACAGAGAAAACATTTTCTGTTTTTACCGAAAACGAATGGTCTCCGCTTTCTAAAAAAAGTGCTGATGCCATTCTGAATATTTTCACCAAGCAAGCAGAACAAAGCCGTGATTTCGGAACACAGTTCTTAAACTCTTTGAAAATTGAAGATGTACTTTCATCTGAAACATTCAAAAAACAATCGGCTCGATTTAACGAACTAATGCGCGACAGCATCAAAAGTTCAGAAACCGCTATCAAAGAATTGATTGCAGCGTATAACGAACAGTCAACTTTCACTCAGGAAGCGACTAAAAAATTAATGAATAACATTCAACAGCAAACTGACGCTCTTGCAAAAACACACGCAAAGTTTACTGAAGAACTGATGCATACTTTAAACGGAAAGAAAGCATCAACTGAGACAAAACAAACAAACAAAAGAAAATAAGGAATAAGTTATAGGCATAAGGAAAAACTCCTTATGCCTTATTCCTAAATCTCATTTAGTAATGGCAACAAAAACAAAAAAAGGTTCTGCTCCGAAGGAATCTACACATGCAAAAGAAGCAAAGTATGCTTTCTCGGAACAAATTGAAATGCTCAAAGAGCAATTAGACGGAGCAACTAAAAATGCAAAGGAGCACATTCGCACCATCATCGCTTCATGCAACGGCAGCTATGAAAAAGCAATTGATGCAAACAAAAAATATGTTGGCGAGTTGCGTGAGCAATTAAAAGGTCAGCATATTGACACCGCTTTCTTTGATGAAATCACCAACGCATTTGCCAGTTCCCTTGAAGTATCGGACGATGTGATTGATACCATCATTGATTCGCACATGCGCAGAACAAACCGCATCGTGGAGTATCACAGAAAAAATCTGGAAGTGCTTAGTAAAGCATATTCTACCGATAAAGTGAGCTTTGAGGATTTCCTGAAATTATTTCAGAAAAACTTTGAAGAGAGCATTGAACATTCCACACAGGATTTGAAAAAAGTGGTGGACATGTACAACAGGCACATGAATCTATCGGTAAACTTTAATAAAAGTTTTGCCAAAAGCATCAATTCGCAAATTGATACCATGGTAAAACTTCAGTCAAAAGGTTTAGACGCTTACAACAACTGGGTTTCTAACTGGTGGCAAAAAGGAAAATAAAAAGAATTATTTCCTTATGATAACAAAATAAAACAAAAAACTCTGATAAATCAACTATCAGAGTTTTTTGTTTTCTGTCCGAAGATATTTTTCGGAATAAAACTTTCATACTATGAACAACGAAGAAAAAAAAGCAAGCGACAAGACATCGGAATTCTTAAAAGAAATGGCGGAAGCCGGTCAGAAAATGACAAAAGCATACATGGAAAGTTTGCCGGGGCTGATTGATTCAACCAAAGGAATTGCAGAAACATGGAACGCTTTCAGCAAGAGCATTGCTTCTAATCCTGATAAATCGGTACCGGATATTCAGAATAATTATTTTGATTTTTATAAAAAACAAATGGAGTTGTGGCAGCAAATCAACGTTCACATCAAAGAAGGAAAAACTCCTATGCCACCCAATGGCGACAAGCGATTTAAAGCTCCTGAGTGGAATGAAGCGCCATATTATTTTTATTTCATCAAGCAAAGTTATATTATGGCTTCTGAATTGATAAATAATATTGTTGCACAATCGGATATTGACGAAAAAACAAAAAAGAAACTTAAATTTTACACACAGCTTTTTATTGACACTTTGTCTCCAGCAAATTTTATTGCCACCAATCCCGAAGTGATAAAATTAGCGCAGCAAACAAACGGAGAAAGTTTAAAGAAAGGATTTTCAAATCTTCTCAACGATATTAAACTTGGAAGAATCAGCCAAACGGATTTTTCTGCTTTTGAAGTAGGAAGAAATCTTGCCATCACTCCCGGAAGTGTAATTTTTGAAAATGAAATTCTGCAACTCATCCAATATAAACCGACTACTAAAAAAGTAAATACAATTCCGTTACTGATTGTTCCGCCATTTATCAATCGCTATTATATTTTGGATTTAGAACAGCACAACTCGTTTGCAAAATTTGCTGTGGAACAGGGTAATACTACGTTTATGATTTCGTGGAAAGTTCCTAAAGGCGAAATGGGGAAATTAAGTTTTGATGATTATATTCAAAAAGGAATCATGGATACCATCGAAGTGGTTCGTGAAATCTCAGGAGAACAAAAAATAAATGCACTCGGTTATTGCATCGGCGGAACTTTGCTCGGCACAACGGCTGCGATTTTTGCTTCTAAAAAAACAAATGTTCTCAATTCGCTTTCTTTCCTTGCTTCGATGCACGACTTTTCTGATTTCGGCGATATGAGCGCGATGCTTGATATGCAGACAGTTGAAAAATTAGAAAAAGAAATTGGCAATGGTGTACTTAATGGAAATGATATGGGTGGTGCTTTTGCTATGATTCGAAGTAACGATATGATCTGGAGTTATGTGGTAAATAATTATTTAAAAGGTAATTCTCCTGCGCCAATGTCGCTCATGTATTGGACAAATGACGGCACTAATCTGGCAGGAAACATGTATATGTATTACCTGAGAAATATGATTGTCGGAAATCAATTAAGTAAAAAGAATGGATTGACAATTTGCAAAACTCCTGTTGATTTCAGCAAAATAAAAACTCCTTGTTTTATTTTAGGAACAGCGTTAGACCATATTTCTCCTTGCCATACCGTGTTTACGACTACCCGACTTGTTGGCGGAAAAGTGGATTTTGTTTTAGGAGAATCAGGTCATGTGAATGGTGTGGTAAATCCTCCTTCTGAAAATAATAAATACGGATATTTCATCAATGGAAAACTCGGAAAAGATTTAGCGCATTTTAAAGAAACAGCCGAGTATCATAAAGAAAGCTGGTGGATTAATTGGGCTAAATGGCTGAAACCGCAATCGGGAAAACAAATTAACGCGCCTGCAAAACCCGGAAATAAAAAATACAAAGTAATTGAAGCGGCACCCGGAAGATTTGTAAAAGAGCCGATGTAAGAACATGCGGAATGTCATGATTTATGGTTAGTGATTTTGTTAATAGATTGATAGAATTGAATTCGTTTTAATATTTATTTTTGGTTTTTCTGAAAACACTTTTACGTTAAAAATCTCAGATAATTTATGAGGGAAAAAAATAATAAAGTTGCGCTGGTTACCGGGGGTACTGGCGGAATGGGAACTGCTATTTGTGAACGCTTGTATAAAGACGGATATTCGGTAGTTGCCAACTACCGGAATTTCACTACTGCAATGAAATGGCGCGAAATGGCAAAAAAATGGCGCGATGACCAGTTGCAAATGGGTATTGATGTAAAAATTGTTCAAGGCGATGTTACTAATTATCAGTCTTCAACTATAATGATAAAAAAAATTGAAGACGAAGTAGGTCCTGTGGATGTGCTGGTGAACAATGTTGGTATTTCGCGTGATGCTACCATTAGAAAAATGACTCCCGAACAATGGTATGAAGTAATCAACACCAATTTGAACAGCGTTTTCATTTGCTCGCGATTGGTAATTAATCAAATGATAGAAAAAAAATGGGGACGTATCATTTGCATTTCATCTGTTAATGGACACAAAGGTTCTTTCGGCACAGCAAATTATTCCACTTCAAAAGCAGGTATGTATGGATTTGTTAAAACTGTTGCTGCAGAAGTTGTAAAATACGGCGTTACGGCAAATACTATTTCTCCCGGATATACCGCCACTCCGCTTCTTACAGGAATTGCCCCTGAAGTAATGCAAAAAATTGTCGCTCAAATTCCATTAGGTCGTTTGGCAGAACCGAGAGAAATTGCAGCTGCCGTTTCTTATCTCGCTTCCAATGATGCCGCCTTTATGACAGGTGCCGATATTTCTATTAATGGCGGGCAGTATATGTATTAAACCTTTTGAGAGATTCTTGTCATTTAAATTTTCTTGCTATCTTGGCATTATGAAATTTAAAACTTCATATATTCTATTTGTTCTTCTCGGTTTTTTCTTTCTGTTTTTATTGACAGATTCGTCCTTCGCTCAATGCTCCATGTGTCAAAAAATTGCAACCGATGGAGCTAATTCAAAAGCTGTTGCCACCTCTCTCAATCATGGCATTATTTATTTGCTCGCTTTGCCTTATTGTATGCTTGCATTTATTTTCCGCAAACAGATTATTGATTTTATGCGCGGATTGCGCACCAAAAAATAATTTTTTGCTTGTTTGTTCATCTTGTATATCTTTGCATCAGTTCTTTTAAATTACTTATCGCGAAAGGTGGAGGGATACGCCCTAAGAAACCTTGACAACCGCTCCGATACACATCGGAGAAAGGTGCCAAATCGTAAAAAAAGATAAGTCGGAGGTAATTGAAATAAAAAACAATTATATATATCCCTTCCGACAAAACGGAAGGGATTTTTTTTTGAATATGAATGACATACGGCAAATATTAAAGCAGCGCATCCTCGTCATTGATGGTGCAATGGGTACGATGATTCAGCAACACAAGTTGAGTGAAGCGGATTATCGCGGCTCACGTTTTAAAAATTCTCCTAACGATTTGAAGGGGAACAATGATCTGCTTGTCCTCACTCAACCTGACATTATCAAAAATATTCATCTCGAATATTTAAAAGCGGGTGCCGATATTATTGAGACAAATACTTTCAACGCACAGCAAATATCTTTGGCTGATTACAAGATGGAAAATCTTGCTTATGAAATAAATTTTGAAGCAGCAAAGATTGCAAAGCAGGCGGTTAATGAGTTCGGAGGAAATATTCCAAAATGGGTTGCCGGTGCGCTTGGTCCAACAAATAAAACTCTTTCTCTTTCTCCGAATGTAAATGATCCCGGATACCGCGCAGTAACTTTTGATGAAGTAGTCGAAGCGTATTCTGAACAAATAAGAGGATTGATTGACGGAGGTGCAGATTTACTTTTGGTTGAAACAATTTTTGATACGCTCAATGCGAAGGCAGCTTTGTTTGCCATTCAAAATATTTTTGAAGAAAAGAGAATGGAACTACCTGTAATGGTTTCGGGAACTATTACCGATGCAAGCGGCAGAACATTGAGCGGACAAACCGTAGAAGCCTTTTTGAATTCCATTTCTCACATGAATTTACTGAGCGTTGGTTTGAACTGTGCACTCGGCGCAAAGGAAATGAGACCGTACCTGGAAGAACTTTCTGCAAAAGCTCCGTTCTTCATTAGCGCATATCCGAATGCAGGATTACCAAATCAGTTTGGCGAGTATGATGAAACTCCGGAAACAATGTGTCATCAGATTGATGATTTTCTGGAACATGGTTTTCTGAATATCGTTGGCGGTTGCTGCGGAACAACACCCGATCACATTCGTCATATCGCAGAACATGCACATAAAACAAAACCGAGAGAAATTCCAAAAGTTGAATCCTATCTTCGACTGAGTGGATTGGAAGCAGTTACCTATCGTCCCGATTCAAATTTCATGAATGTGGGAGAACGAACCAACGTTACCGGCTCACGCAAGTTTGCTAAACTTATTGTTGACGGGAAGTACGATGAAGCACTTTCTGTCGCACGTGAACAGGTGGAAGGCGGTGCGCAGGTGATCGACATTTGCATGGATGAAGGAATGTTGGATGCGGTAGAGGCAATGACAAAATTCTGCAACCTCATCGCAGCTGAACCGGACATTTCCAAAGTTCCGATCATGCTCGACTCTTCTAAATTTTATGCGATCGAAGCCGGATTGAAATGCATCCAAGGAAAAGGAATTGTGAATTCCATTTCAATGAAAGAAGGCGAAGATATTTTTATTGAGCAGGCGAAGAAAGTAAAAAAATACGGAGCGGCTGTTATTGTGATGGCATTTGATAAAAACGGACAAGCCGATACCTACGAACGAAGAATTGAAGTTTGCGCGCGTGCGTACAAAATTCTCACAGAAGTAGTTAAATTCCCTCCACAGGATATAATTTTTGATCCGAATGTCTTCCCCATCGCAACAGGAATGGAAGAACACAGGAAGAACGCGATAAATTATTTCGAGGCGACTAAGTGGATCAAGAAAAATCTTCCTTTGGCAAAAGTGAGCGGCGGCGTAAGCAACGTTTCATTTTCTTTTCGTGGAAATGATCATGTGCGCGAAGCGATTCACTCTGCATTTTTATATCATGGCATCAAAGCCGGGATGGACATGGGAATTGTAAATCCATCGCAGCTTCAGGTGTATGATGAAATTCCGAAAGAACTTTTGAATTTAGTGGAAGATGTTCTTCTGGACAGGAACGATGAAGCAACCGAGCGACTAATTAATTACGCAGAAAAAGTTAAAGGCGCTGGAAAACAAAAAGAAGTTAAAGACGAAGAGTGGCGCAGAGGAACTGTTGGTGAACGACTTACACATTCTCTCGTGAAAGGAGTTACCGATTATATTGAATTGGATGTGGAAGAAGCACGCAAAACTTTTCCAAAGGCATTGCATGTCATAGAAGGACCTCTGATGGACGGAATGAATGTGGTTGGAGATCTGTTCGGAAGCGGAAAGATGTTTTTGCCTCAGGTCGTGAAAAGTGCGCGCGTGATGAAAAAAGCGGTAGCCTACCTCGAACCGTATTTGCAGGCAGAAAAAGTAGCAGGTGATGAAGGGAAATCTGCCGGAAAAATTTTATTGGCTACGGTAAAAGGCGATGTGCATGATATCGGAAAAAATATTGTAGGCGTTGTACTTGCCTGCAACAACTACGAAGTGATCGATCTTGGCGTGATGGTGCCCTGCGAAAAAATTCTTGCTGCAGCTAAAAAAGAAAAAGTGGATATCATCGGCTTGAGTGGACTAATCACTCCTTCTCTTGACGAAATGGTGCATGTGGCAAAAGAAATGGAGCGTGAAGGATTTAACATTCCTCTGCTCATTGGCGGAGCAACAACTTCCAAAGTTCATACAGCAGTAAAGATCGCTACAAATTACTCCCATTCTGTGGTACATGTGAACGATGCATCACGCAGTGTTCCGGTTGTTGGAAATTTAGTTTCGAGAACGTTGCACAAAGATTTCATGAAGAATGTTCATGAAGAATATGAGCGTCTACGTGAACAAAATAAAAAATCACATGCGCAGAATATTTATTTATCTCTGGAAGAAGCGAGGAAAAATAAATTTATTCTTAGCGAATCTGCAATAACCGTAAAGCCATCTTTCATAGGCAACAAAGCTTTAAAAAATTATCCGCTGGAAGAAATTGCAAAGTTCATTGACTGGACTCCATTTTTTCATAGCTGGGAAATGAAAGGAACCTATCCTAAAATTCTCAGCGACACAACGCATGGAGCAGAAGCAAAAAAACTTTTTGACGATGCGCAAAAAATGCTGAAGAAGATCATTGACGGAAAATGGCTTCAGGCAAATGCAGTGATCGGTTTTTACCCTGCACATTCTGAAACCGATGACATTATTTTGGGTGGTACGGATAATAAAATTACGCTTCATACTATCCGTCAACAAACAAAAAAATCTGAAAAACAGAAAAACATTGCACTCGCTGATTTTATCAAACCTACAAATGATTATATAGGTGCATTTGCAGTTACAACCGGAATCGGCATAGAAAAAAAAATAGCAGAGTTTGCAAAAAATCACGATGATTATTCTTCCATCATGCTCAAAGCACTTACCGACCGTTTAGCAGAAGCATTTGCTGAACATCTTCATGCCAGAGTGAGAAAAGAATTCTGGGGATATGCAAAGGATGAAAATCTTTCACCCGAAGAAATTATTCAAGAGAAGTATTTAGGCATTCGTCCTGCGCCAGGTTATCCTGCACAGCCCGATCATACAGAAAAGAAAACAATATTCAGTCTGCTTGAAGTTGAAAAGAATACAGGCATCACTCTTACCGACAGCATGGCAATGTTTCCTACCGCTGCCGTGAGCGGATTGTATTTCTCTCACCCAGAATCACATTATTTCGGAGTTGGAAAAATAAAAAAAGACCAGGTAGAAGATTATGCGAAACGCAAAGGCTTTACCTTACAGGAAATGGAACGCTGGCTGGGACCAATACTTGCCTATTAATTCATCGGCACATCAATCACCAAAATTTCAACGTCAGAATTTGCTTTGATCGAAAATTTATCTGTATCGTAAATTCCAATAGCATCGCGTCTTGATAATTTCTGTCCACTAATTTCAATTTCTCCTTCTATCACCATCAGATAAACACCGTTTCCCTTGTGTTTGATGGAATAGTCAGCGGTTTTTCCTTTCTCGAAATCTCCGAGCGAAAAAAACGCATCCTGATTGATCCACATGGTCTTTTCGGATTTCTCTGGAGCAACAATAAGCTGGAATTTATTTATTCGGTCTTCGTGATTGAATTTAATCTGTTCGTATCGCGGAGCAATATTCTTCACTTTCGGAAAAACCCATATCTGAAAAAGTTTTGTCTCCTCGGTCTTTGAGCCGTTGTATTCTGAATGCTGCAACCCACTACCGGCACTCATCGCCTGTATCTCACCGGGTTTTATCTGCCCGATGTTTCCCATTGAATCTTTATGTTCAAGAATTCCTTTCAACGGAATTGTAACGATCTCCATGTTATCGTGCGGATGTGTGCCGAAACCCATCCCGGGAGCAATGGTATCATCGTTCAACACGCGGAGCAAACCAAAATGAACTTTAGTTTCATCGTGCCAACTGGCAAATGAAAATGAATGATACGCATTTAGCCAGCCGTGATTTGCATGACCTCGCTCGTTTGCAGGGTGAAAAATTGTTTTCATATTATTGAATTATTAATGAACGCATACTCATAGAACCCATTTCACATTTTTCGTTGAAGTAAGAAATAGTTTCATTTTTCTCCTGCAATGCAAGAGAATATAAAAGCGGCAGGTAATGATCGTTTGTGGGAACAGCAAGTTGTGCAATCCTTCCAAGTTTATCATAATTGATGACGGCTGAATGATCGCGTTCGTCAATTAACTTCTTAATCTTTTCGTCAAACTCAATTGCCCAGTCGTATGCTTTTCCACCCCAATCAATCATGCCAAGATTGTGAACAATATTTCCGCTCCCGATTATCATCACGCCTTTTTTCCTGAGCGCAGTTAGTTCCTTAGACAGATCATAATGATATTGTGGCGGCTGAGAATAATCAATGCTCAATTGAAATACCGGAATATCAGCATTGGGAAACATGGGCAAAAGAACGCTCCATGTCCCATGATCAAGTCCCCACTCAAAATCGGATTGAACTTTTGTTTTAGTAATTAACATTTGAGTTTCTTTCGCAAATTCAGGAGAACCATTCACCGGATATTGCACATCAAATAATTCCTGAGGAAAACCTCCAAAATCATGAATGATTTTTGGTTTTTCCATCGCTGTAACTTGCGTTCCTTTTGTAAGCCAGTGCGCAGACACACAAAGAATTGCTTTGGGTCTTGGTAAAGTTTTTCCAAGTTCTGCCCATTTGTTATGGTAATCGTTTTTTTCGATTGCATTCATTGGATTTCCATGACCGACAAAAAGAACAGGCATAATTTCATTAGCAAATTTTTGATTGCTGAAAGATTTCATAAATGAATTAAGTGTAACCATAGCAGTAGTTCCGATGACGGAGTTGATTATAAATTTTCTCCTGTCCATAAATTAAAAACCCCCTCCTTTTGGAGAGGGTTTTTTCATAACTAACTATTAACCAACAAAATTATTTTTCTTGTGAGCACCATCACAGTATGGTTTGTTTGTCGAATGCCCACAACGACATAAGAAGGATTTTTGCTCTTTTACTTCATTTGCACCGTCAGCTTTTGTTACTGAAATTGTGCCTTCAACCATTAATGGTCCGTTAGGAATGACTGTTACTTTTGTGTTTTCCATAGTTTATTGTGTTTTTATTAATTGATTTATTATTTTACTGCAACTACATTAAATTTCACTATAAACTCATCGTAAATAAGTTTATCTCCAATCTCAGGAAAAAATGATTTCGAACCATACTTAATATCAAACTTAGAACGATCAATTGTAGCAGTACCAACGCAGGCAACTTTGCCTTCAGCCATTTTTATCACTGCATCAAAAGAGATTTCGTTTGTTTTGTCTTTGATGGTAAGATTGCCTTTCACTGTATGTGTATAACCACCTTCTTTAGCTTCTTTAATCGGTGTCACGGAAGTAATTACAAATTTCGCTTTCGGAAATTTTTGTGCATCAAAAAAATCAGCTGACTTCAAATGTCCTTCAAGTTTTGTTTTATAGGATGGATCCGTCAAATCTTTATCAGTAAGTGAATTCATATCAATTTCAAAAGTTCCGCCAGTAACAGCATCTTTATTAATTATTATTTCTCCTGACGATAACATAATCGTTCCGTTATGTTCTCCTTTGAGTTTTTTTCCATTCCATTCCAATGAACTTAATTTGGTGTCGGCTTTGTAAGTTTCTTCTTTCATTTTAAATGAAGCAAGAGCAATAAATCCGATTACTGCGGTAATAAGAATTGTTTTTTTCATAGTGTTTAGTTTTAGGTTTAAAGACTTATTATTGTTATTTAGTTTTATACATTTAATGTCTATACATATATTAATTCAAAAAAACTATTTTCTTAATTTATCTAAAAGGTTATTTACTTTTTTCACTTCATTTTCTGAGAGATGTAAAAACGATTTCACCCATTCTTTTTCTGTCTCATCAAGTACCTTCAAAAGTGCAAGTCCTTTTTTTGTAATAATCACATCGCAAGCTCTGCGATCCTCTTTGTTTATTTTTCTTTCCACAAAACTTTTCCTCCTAAGTTTCTCTACCAAACGCGATGCATTCGATGTTTTATTCAGCATGCGTTCAATCAGTATATTTATGGTAACCGGATTTGGAAATTGCCCGCGTAAGATTCGAAGGATATTGAACTGCTCAAGCGAAAGATCAAAATCCTTTAAATGTCTGGTGCGCTGCGCTTCTATCCAGTTCGAAGTGTAAATAATATTCACTCCCAACTTATGATATTCGTCCTTAAACTTGCTTTGTTTTATTTCGACTTCCAGTTTCATAAGGCAAAGATATGTAAAAACATTATATGTATATACATATATTAAAAATAATTATTTCTTCTTATTAAACCGTGAATAATTAATTTTTCTCAATAAGATTTATAGGAAGGGTTAATCCGCTAGCAAACTCATAGGTAAATTCTTCTTTTGCGCTTTCATCCTCATAATACCAATTCACACTAACCTTTACTCCTTTTAAATGAAGTTTCTCCAACTGATCCAACACCTCTCTCAAAACCCGAGCGGAAGGAGTATTAAAATAATCTATCTTAAAATCTATAGCTGTATTGTTCAAATTTTTTTCTCCATTTTCATCAATCCAAGCAATTACAGGACCATAAAATTTGGAAGGACTTTCCGGTCGAGATGATCCGATAATTGAATATCGCTTGTCTCCAGGACTAAAAATCACTTCAGGAGAAACATCGGTGGCTTTAATGAAAATAGCTTCCATAAAAAAAAGGATTGATAATTATTTTTTTGAACACACTGGGCAAATGTAAAAATTAATTTAAGATAACCACAAGATCATCAGCCACAACACGCGTTCCTTCTTTCAAAGATACATTTTTCACTTCTAAATCAAATGGAGCAGTAACCGTAGTTTCCATTTTCATGGCTTCAATCACAAAAAGCGGCTCGTTCTTTTTTACTGCCTGACCTTTTTTAACAAATACTTTTGAAAGTAATCCTTGAAGAGGAGCACCTAAGTGTTTAGAATTTCCACTCTCGATTTTTTGATTTTCTTCTTTCTTAATATTAAGTGATCTATCCTGAACTTCTATATTTCGAGTTTGTCCGTTCACTTTAAAGAAAACCGTTCTCATTCCGCCTTCATTTGAAGGTCCAACGGAAAGCAACTTCACGATAATAGATTTTCCTGGAGCCAGATCAATAATTGTTTCTTCATTTAGTTCCATCCCATAGAAAAAATTCTTTGTAGGAATACGAGATACAAATCCAAATTCTGTCCATTTCTTAAATGTATCTTCAAAAACCTTTGGATACATTTTATAGGATAGAAAATCGGTGATATCTAATTTTCTTCCCAGATCATTTTCCTTAAATTTTTTCGCAAACTCCTCAAACTCTTTTTCAAAATCAACCGCATCGAGATGAGCATTAGGGCGATTGGTGTAAGGTTTTTTATCTTTCAAAACAATTTTCTGAAGTTGTTTTGGAAATCCTTCAGGCGGCTGACCTAAATCTCCCCTAAAAAATCCTTGTACCGATTCAGGAAAAGAAAGTGAATCTCCTTTTTCCAACACATCTTTTGCGGTAAGTCCGTTGGATATCATAAACAAAGTCATGTCGCCAACTACTTTTGAACTTGGAGTTACTTTTACAATATCTCCAAACAAAAAATTCACATCGCGATATGTCTTTTTAATTTCTTCGAACTTCTCCCCTACTCCAAGTCCGCTTGCCTGCTGAACAAGATTGGAATATTGCCCGCCCGGCATTTCATGAAAGAAAACTTCAGCAGTACTTGCCTTTAGTCCTGATTCAAATGGATAATAATATTCACGAACTTCTTCCCAATAATTTGAAAACTGATTTAGTTTTTCAACATCAATTTTGTTTTCTCTTTTATGAAACTTCATCATTTCAACAATAGAATTAAAATTCGGCTGAGAAGTTAATCCGGATAATCCGCCAAGCGCAACATCCACCACATCTACGTCTGATTCAATCGCTTTGAGATACATGGCAGATTGAAGTGAAGAAGTGTCGTGTGTGTGAAGATGAATTGGGATTTTCACAGTGCTTTTAAGTGCAGAAATAAGTTCTGACGCAGCGTAAGGTTTGAGCAAACCTGCCATATCTTTTATCGCGAGAATGTGTGCACCGGAATTCTCAATGTCCTTCGCGAGTTTGAGATAATAATTAAGGTTGAATTTTTTTCTACTCGTATCCAGAATATCTCCAGTGTAACACATTGCCACTTCAGCAATACCTCCTGTTTTCTTGCGGATAGTATTTATACTTGGCTCCATTGCTTTGAGCCAATTCAATGAATCAAATACGCGAAAAATATCTATTCCATGTTCCCAAGATTTCTCTATGAATTTACTCACAAGATTATCAGGATACGCAGTGTAACCCACAGCGTTTGAACCGCGAATAAGCATCTGCAAAAGAATATTCGGAACTGCTTTTCGAATATCCATCAGTCTTCTCCACGGATTTTCATAGAGGAAACGCATGCACACATCGAACGTTGCGCCTCCCCATACTTCCATGCTGAATACCTGAGGATGGCTCTTCGCAAACCCTTCTGCAACTTTCAGCATATCGTAAGTACGCATTCTTGTAGCAAGAAGCGATTGATGTGCATCGCGAAAAGTAGTATCTGTATATTGAATCTTTTTTTCTTTCTTCAACCACTCACAAAATTTATCAGGACCAAGTTTCGTGAGTAGGTCTTTTGTTCCTTCAGGATATTTATCGAAATGACTATAGGATGGAACATTCAACTTAGGGAACTTTTTTGTCTTATCAATAACTTTCACATCAGGATTTCCATTCACAATTGTATCTCCCAAAAACTTAACAACTTTTGTTGCTCTGTCTAATTTCTTCTGAAAAACAAAAAGCTCTTTATGTTTCTCAATAAAAGAAACCGTTGCCTTTCCTTCGTGAAAATCTTTATGAGTAATAATATTTTCAAGAAAAGGAATATTTGTTTTCACTCCGCGAATTCGAAACTCAGAAAGCGCACGATACATTTTTCTGCACGCACCGTCCAACGTGCGAGAATGAGCAGAAATTTTCACCAGCATTGAATCAAAAAACGGACTGATGGTTACACCTTGATAAACACTTCCGGCATCCAAACGAATTCCAAATCCACCGGGGCTGCGATAGGTTGTAACAGTTCCGTAATCAGGTTTAAAATCCTGTTCAGGGTCTTCGGTAGTAATTCGGCATTGAATTGCATAACCGTTTGTCTTCACCGCATCCTGGAAAGCAATTTTTATTTGTGTATCGCTGAGTTTATATCCTCCTGCAACAAAGATTTGTGTTTTCACAATATCAATTCCAGTTACCATTTCAGTCACAGTATGCTCCACTTGTATTCGTGGATTTACTTCAATAAAATAGATATGATTTTTTTCATCAATAAGAAATTCAACCGTGCCTACATTATTATACTTAACCGCATGACAAATTTTCAACGCATAATTGTAAAGTTTTTTTCTCACCTCTTCTGACAAACCAAATGAAGGAGCTACTTCTACTACTTTCTGATACCTGCGTTGAACTGAACAATCACGTTCATAAAGATGAACCATGTGTCCGTGGTTATCAGCCACTATCTGAACTTCCAGATGTTTGGGATTCTCAACAAATTTTTCAAGAAAGACGGTATCGTCACCAAAAGCATTTAACGCTTCCCGTCTTGCTCCGTCAAAAACTTTTTCCAAATCATCTTCTGTTCTAACTACGCGCATTCCTCTTCCTCCACCTCCGGCAGCAGCTTTCAACATCAAAGGAAATCCAATGTGATTAGCTTCTTCCAAAGCAACTTTCAAATTTTTTAATTCCTTATCGCTGGATTCGATTATTGGAATATTATTTTCTTTCGCAATTTTCTTCGCAGAAATTTTATCTCCCAACGCCAACATCACTTCGGGCGTTGGTCCAATAAAAATAATTCCATTCTCACGACATTTACGCGCGAATTCAGCATTCTCTGATAGAAATCCGTAACCGGGATGAATCGCATCAACATTTTTTTCTTTCGCGAGAAAAATAATTTCGTCAATGTTCAAATATGGTTTTAGCGCTTCTTCATCTCTTCCCACCTGATAGGATTCATCTGATTTATAACGATGTTGCGAATAACGGTCTTCATAAGTATAAATGGAAACTGTTTTCAAACCCAACTCATAGCAAGCACGAAAAACCCGGATTGCAATTTCGCCACGATTGGCAACTAATATTTTTTTAATCTTCATGGGGGATTTAATTTTATGCGAAGTTAAATCGGAAAAGATGCGGAAGCAAAGAATTCAATTAACAAAAAATTAACTAATCCTTCCCCAATAAGGTTTTGCTTTTTTAATGCGGTTGAGTTCAAAAAGAATAGGAACATTCTCAGATGAACTAATTTCAGGATCGGTTTTCAGAAGTTCCTCAGCAATTCCGCGAGTGTATTGCAGCAGTTGTGCATCTTTAGAAATGTCAGCAATTTTAAAATCAAGAATGCCGCTTTGCTGCGTTCCAGTCATATCACCGGGACCACGAAGACGAAGATCTGTTTCTGCAATTTCAAATCCATCCGTAGTGCGAACCATCGTTTCCATGCGTGTACGTGCATCACTCGAAATTTTATAGTCGGTCATGAGTATGCAAAAAGATTCTTCCGCGCCACGCCCTACTCTGCCTCTCAACTGATGCAATTGAGAAAGACCAAAACGTTCTGCACTTTCTATCACCATTAGCGTTGCATTCGGAACATCCACTCCAACTTCTATCACAGTTGTAGCAACTAATATTTTCGTTTCTCCAGCTGCAAAAAGTTTCATTTGCTCATCCTTTAGTTTAGGCTTCATTCTTCCGTGAACCATTCCTAATTTAAATTCAGGAAAATTCTTTTTAATGAGTTCGAAACCTTCTTCCAGATTTTTATAGTCCATGTGTTTGGATTCCTCAATGATCGGATACACTACATAAACCTGCTGACCTTTTTGAATTTGTTCTTTTATAAATTGAAATACTTGCGGATGTTTGGCGTAATACCGATGCACGGTTTTAATCGGTGTTCTTCCCGGAGGAAGTTCATCAATAACAGAAATATCGAGATCACCATATAATGTCATTGCAAGCGTTCTGGGAATTGGCGTTGCTGTCATCACGAGAACATGTGGAACGGAAATTCCTTTCTTCCACAATTTAGAACGCTGTGCAACTCCAAATTTATGTTGCTCGTCTATTACTGCAAGTCCGAGATTGAAAAATTGAACTTCGTCTTCAATTAAAGCGTGAGTGCCGACAAGAATTTTCAGTTCACCGTTCTGCAACTTTTCGTGAATGGAATTTCGCTCACTTTGTTTTGTTGAGCCGGTGAGAAGTTCAACACTAATATTCGTTTTCTCCAAAAGTTTGGAAAGATTTTTGAAATGCTGGTTTGCCAGAATTTCAGTTGGCGCCATGATGCAAGTTTGAAATCCGTTATCAAGTGCAATCAATATGCTCATCAAAGCAACAATAGTTTTTCCACTGCCGACATCTCCTTGCAGCAAGCGATTCATTTGTTTTCCGGTTCCCATATCCTGACGGATCTCTTTCAGCACTCGCTTTTGCGCTCCTGTCAATTGAAACGGAAGATGATTGTTATAAAAATCATTAAAATAATTTCCAACTTTGTCGAAGATAAACCCACTATAAGTTTTTTTTCGAATGCCTTTTACTTGAAGCAAACGCAACTGCAAAAAGAAAAGCTCGTCAAATTTGAGTCGCAGAGTTGCTTGTTTAAGCATTTCGTGATTGTCAGGAAGGTGGATTTGTTTGTAAGCATCCTCGCGTGAAATTAAATTGTGCTTTTTTAAAATTTCCTGCGATAAAGTTTCGGGAATATTTTTATTTATCTGCGCGACAAGTGTTCGCTGGAGTTTCCAGATTCCTTTACTGTCGAGCCATCGAGATTTCAGTTTTTCTCCCGTGTTATAAATCGGCTGAAGTTTTTTTGCAATCAGGATGTTTTCTTCTGAAGCAAGTTCAATTTCAGGATGAGCAATATTTATTTTTCCATTGAAACTGGTCGGTTTTCCAAATACAATGAACTCTGTATTCGGTTTTAATTTGGGAGCAACCCATTTTATTCCTTTGAACCATATAAGTTCAACGTTTCCTGTTTCATCATTAATTTCTGCGAGAAGCCGTTTGCTTTTATCAGCTCCAACAATTTCTGCATTCACAATTTTGCCCTTGAACTGCACAAAAGGCATATCTGGATTTATTTCTTTTATCTTGTAAAATTTTGTACGATCAACATAACGAAACGGAAAATGATTCAGCAGATCGGAAAAAGTTCGGATGTTCAGTTCGTTGGCAAGTGCAGTGGCGCGTTCGGGACCAACTCCTTTCAGGAATTTAATATCAGTGGTGAGAAAAGAATCAAATGTCATTTAATCTTGGTTCATGACAGTGATTTTGCATCAATTCATATTTCCGGCAGGAAACAATTCAAGAAGTTTTTCATAAGCAACATTTACAAAAACATCCTCACCTTGATGCAATTTTATCGTAGTTCCTTTTCTGATTCCTTTTTTGGAAAGTGCACGAATATTGTCTTGATTGATAAAATATTTATCCACCTTCCACCAAACTGTAGTCTGTTCGTTTTCATTTTTTTTTGGTGAGTTGATAATTACAATCTCTTTTTCCATGTTGATATTTTTAGAAAACAAAATTAAACAAAAGCAAACATCAAGAACTGTTCAGTTAATAAATTCATCTATCTTTGAAACTCACTTAAATATAGTATGACAAATCTCGAAATCATCAAAAAGAAAATCTTTTCACGCGAAACGCTATTGAGACAAATTGCCATCTGGCGAATGAAAGATCTGAAAATTGTTTTTACCAACGGATGCTTTGACATTCTTCATCACGGTCATGTGGATTACCTAAGCAAAGCTGCCGACTTTGGCGATGTACTCATCATCGGTGTGAATTCTGATGCTTCCGTTAAAAAATTAAACAAGGGAGCAAATCGTCCTATACAAAATGAAAATGACCGCGCGCTTACTCTTTCTGCTTTTCAATTTATTGAAGCGCTGATTATTTTTGAAGAAGATACACCATACGAACTTATCAAAGCTGTTCAACCGGATGTGTTGGTGAAAGGTGGTGACTGGAAAGAAACAGATATTGTTGGTGCTGATATCGTGAAAGCTAAAGGCGGATCGGTTATCTCCATTCCGTTCGTGGAAGGCTATTCCACTACGAACATTGAAAACAAAATCAAAGGAAAATAATCTTTCGGATGCGGCAAATAAAAATTTACTGGGAAGAAAAACCGCTCACACTTATTTTTTTTCTCGCTGTTGTTGTGCGGATGTTATCCGTAATTTTTTCTAAAGGATACGGAATGCACGATGACCATTTTCTCGTCATCGAATCGGCACAATCGTGGGTGGATAATTTTGATTACAACGATTGGCTTCCTTCATCGGGAAATCTGCCGCAAGGACACAGCTGGTTCTATTGCGGAACACATTATTGTTTTTTCTGGCTGATGAAAGCGATTGGCATCTCCGACCCGCAATGGAAAATGTATATCATCCGCCTTCTTCACGCGGCGCTTTCACTCATCACGGTTGTTCTCGGATTCAAAATTGCAGAATTGGTTTCCAATAAATCCACAGCTCGCATGGTTGGACTTCTTTTGGCAATCTATTGGTTCATGCCATTTTTAAGCGTACGGAATCTGGTGGAGGTTGTCTGCGTTCCTTTCCTCATCATTCCCACGTGGATGCTTTTAAGAGAACCGAAGAAAAACTTTGCTCTATATTTTTTTCTTGCAGGAATAATTGCCGGACTTGCTTTCTCTGTTCGATTTCAATCCATTTTATTTATTGGCGGGCTCGGACTCGCGCTGCTGATACAAAAAAAATGGAAGGAAGCAATTTTATTCGGAATCGGAGCGGTGCTTTGTATGGTAACAATTCAAGGAGTAATTGATAAACTTATCTGGGGAAAACCTTTCATGGAATTTCACGAATACGTTCGTTACAATATTGAAAATGCGCAGAACTATATTACCCAGCAATGGTATATGTATTTCGCTCTGCTACTGGGAATTCTTCTTCCGCCAATAAGTTTTTTTCTGCTGTTCGGTTTTTTCAGAAGCTGGAAAAAACATCTCCTGCTTTTTCTGCCAAGTTTTATTTTTCTCGCCTTTCATTGTTATTTTCCAAACAAGCAGGAGCGTTTTATTTTTCCAATTATTCCGTTCATTATCCTTCTTGGAATTATCGGGTGGAATGATTTTGTAAATACTTCTAAATTCTGGAATAACCGAAAAAAATTATTGCGTGGCTTTTGGATTTTTTTCTGGTCGCTTAATTTAATTCCGCTGCTGGTGGTTTCGGTTGCATATACCAAAAGAAGCCGCGTGGAAGCCATGGTTTACCTCGCAACCAAACCCGATTTCAAACGACTGGTGGTGGAAGAAAGTTTCCGCGATGACTTTACCATGCCACCGTTTTTTTATCTCGGCAAATGGTACCGCGATGGTTATGTGGATGGAGTTACCAGCGTTTTTACAATTGATTCTCTCTGCACACGCATTCAAAAAATGCCGAACAGAATGCCCAACTATGTTATCTTTTTTGATGAAGAAAATTTAGACAACCGCATCAAAGGATTCAAAACCTGTTTCCCGAATATTAAATACGAAGCCACCATTGAACCGGGTTTTATAGATAAATTTATTTATTGGCTCAATCCTATTAACAGGAATTACAGGGCGTATATCTATAAGATTGAGAAATAATCCTTTTATTTAAATGAATAAAGTTAATTCTAAAATCGAAGAGATACGGATAAGAAATCAAAAAGGGAAACTATATGTTTTTCTTTTTGCTGTTTTTGGCAGTATTCTTGGATTAATTGTCCATTTAAATGCGCTACTTTACGACTACAGGATTTCATATACTTATTTTTATTTAATTGTAGGAATTTTGGCAATCGGACTACCGGGTTCTTATTTTGTTCGAGAACTTGATCCAAAAGATGCCCATGAAGCTGATATGCGTAGATTACAGCCTATAAAAACTTTTCGTTTATATTTAAAAAATGCCCCTGCATGGTTAAGAATACTTATTATTATTAGTTTTTTATATGTGCCAATTATTATTTATCTACTTTCTTTACAAAAAGGAACGCCAAAGATTATAGAAGGACAATACATATTGTATCTAAATGGACAGCTAAATAAAATACTTACAAAAAATGAATACGATTATTTCTTAGCTAGAGATACAAAAATTCTATCTGCAATTTGGATTGCTTTTTATATTTATGTTGCAGGCGTCCTTTATCCATTCAATCACAAACAGATAACTCAAGAACAAAAGCAATAAAATAGTAGGAAAATTAATTTATGTCCAAAACCAAAACTTCCTTCTTCTGCCAGAACTGCGGGGCACAATCCGGAAAATGGATTGGCAAATAAAAAAATCATAGAATGGAAAATAAATTACCAAACCCAAGTCAAACTGTTTTTGAACAAATAAAAAGATTTGACGAAAAAAAAAATGAATACTGGACTGCACGGGATTTAAGCGCGGTGCTGGAATATTCTGAATACCGCCATTTCAAACCTGTAATTGACAAGGCAAAAGACGCTTGCAGAAACAGCGGTTACCAAGTTGCAGACCATTTCGAGGATATCCTCGGTATGGTTTCGATTGGCTCGGGAGCTGAAAGAGAAATTGACGATGTAAAGTTATCCCGTTACGCCTGTTACCTGATAGTTCAAAATGCCGACCCGGGAAAAGAAATTGTGGCGTTGGGGCAAACTTATTTTGCAGTGCAAACCCGTTTGCAGGAAATACAACAGATGCAAACGTATCAGCAGCTGAAAACGGAAGAAGAAAAAAGAATGTTTCTGCGAAAAGAAATGTCGGAACACAACAAACAGTTAGCAGAAGCCGCCAAAGGCGCTGGAGTAATTGACCCGATTGATTACGCCATTTTTCAGAACCACGGCTACATGGGCTTGTATGGCGGAATTGATGCCAAAGGAATTCACAAACGAAAAGGGTTGAAGAAAAGCGAAAACATTTTAGACCACATGGGAAGCACGGAATTAGCAGCCAATCTGTTTCGCGCCACTCAAACAGAAGAAAAATTGAAAAGAGAAAATATTAAAGGAAAACAGAAAGCCAATCAAACTCATTATGAAGTCGGCAAGAAAGTTCGCTAAACAATTCAGGAAATAGGCGGCACAATGCCTGAGAATTTGCCGGTTGCCGATAGTATTAAAAAATTAGATAAAAAAGTTTCATCCAAAAAACTAAAAAAGAAAAAATAATTGAACAGTCAAATTGCTTATGTCAAAAACTAAAACTTCCTTCTTCTGCCAGAACTGCGGGGCGCAATCCGGAAAATGGATTGGCAAGTGCCCGAGCTGCAACGAGTGGAACACCTACGTGGAAGAAGTGATCCAAAAAGGCGATGATGAGCGGCAAAAAGGATTAGGCAGCAGCAAGCAGCGCGCTACAAAACCTCTACGCATTTCAGAGATCGAACAAAGCGGAGAAATTCGCATCGCACTTTCGGATAAAGAACTCAACCGGGTGCTGGGTGGTGGCGTGGTTCCCGGCTCGGTGGTTTTATTTGGCGGAGAACCCGGCATCGGAAAATCCACGCTTATGCTTCAGGTGGCTCTTCAGCAGAAAAACATTAAAACGCTTTACATTTCAGGAGAAGAAAGCGAGCAGCAGATAAGAATGCGTGCCGACAGAATGGGAAATAAAAATGAAGATTGCTATATTTTATCTGAAACTTCCACGCAAAATATTTTCAAGCAGATAGAAATGCTTGAACCAAATCTGGTCATTGTAGATTCCATTCAAACTATGTACAGCGCGCACATTGATTCCGCACCCGGAAGCATTTCGCAGGTTCGCGAATGCACGGCAGACCTTCTTCGCTACGCGAAAGAAAGCGGAACGCCTGTTTTTCTCATCGGGCACATCACCAAAGACGGTATGCTTGCAGGTCCAAAAGTTTTGGAACACATGGTGGATACGGTGTTGCAGTTTGAAGGCGACCGCCATCACATCTACCGTTTGTTGCGCACACTAAAAAATCGTTTCGGTTCAACAAATGAATTGGGAATTTATGAGATGACAGGAATTGGTTTGCGCGAAGTGAGCAATCCATCCGAAATCCTTATCACAGCCCGCGAGGAAGCGATGAGCGGAGTTGCCATTGCCACCATGATGGAAGGCGCGCGCCCGATGCTGATAGAAATTCAAACCCTCGTGAGCAGCGCAGTGTACGGCACACCACAGCGCACAGCGACCGGATTCGATGCAAAAAGATTATCCATGCTGCTTGCAGTTCTTGAAAAAAGATGCGGCTTCAAACTGGGAGTGAAAGATGTGTTCTTAAATATTGCAGGAGGAATAAAAGTGGAAGATCCAGCGATTGACCTTGCCGTAATTTGCGCGACACTTTCTTCAAGCGAAGATATTCCCATTTCCCAAAAATTCTGTTTTGCTGCCGAAGTGGGTTTGTCAGGCGAAATCCGACCGGTGAGCAGGATAGAAAGCAGAATATCCGAAGCAGAAAAACTCGGCTTCGAACAAATATTTATTTCCAAATACAACCTGAAAGGGCTGAACCAAAAGAACTTCGGGATAAAAATAACTTCCGTAGCAAAAGTGGAAGATGTTTTCCGCCTGCTGTTCGGATAAAACAACAAAACAATGTCGCAAGTTTTATTACCCCCATCTGTATTTTCCTTCTTAAAAAACATTAAGAAGCACAACAACCGCGTTTGGTTCAATGCCAACAAAGAAGTTTATGTAAAACAGCACGAAGCCGTGGTTCACTTTGCAGATATTTTAATCTCGAAGATGAACCACCATGATAAGATCGAAACTCCTTCGGGGAAAAAAGCAGTTTTTAGAATTTACCGGGACGTCCGGTTCTCAAAAGATAAATCTCCATACAAATCTCATTTTGGGATGCATTTATCCCGCTCCGGAAAATTATTGCGTGGTGGCTATTACCTTCACCTTGAACCGGGAAAATGTTTTGTAGGCGGTGGTTTCTGGGATCCGAGTCCGGAAGACCTGAAACATATTCGCGAACAGATTGCGGGCGATCCGCAACCGCTCCGAAAGATCATACAAAGCAAAAGTTTTAAAAATACTTTTGGAAAACTTGAAGGAGAAAAACTGGTTTTTGCTCCCAAAGGTTTTGCAAAAGATCATCCAGCAGCCGACCTCCTGCGCTATAAACAATTTTTAATTTCCAGAAATATTCCAGATTCAGTAATGCAAAGTCCGAAAGCAGATGACGAAGTAGTAAAGTCATTTCGCGCCATGCGACCATTTTTTGATTACATGAGTGAAATACTTACGACTAATATAAATGGAGAGCAATTATGAGAAAAAAATATTCAAATAGAAAAGTGCAAGAGATATTAGGATTACCTCTTGCTAAAAAAAATTAAAAATGATTGTGA
>PLUL01000017.1 GCA_003164895.1 Bacteroidota bacterium
TAACTAAAAACAATTTCTATGAGCAATCAAAACTTTGAACCAACTCAGGAAGATTCAAAAGTAACCTGGCTCGATACTTTTGCCAGCAACCTGCCTACTTATGCGGGCACATTAGGATTAACCACTGCCGATGTTTCTTCGGCTCAGGACGATGCCGCTTATTTTCAATATGCGGTAGGTGCATCCGATGCTTACATTTCGGCAAAAAAAAGCTGGGTGGATTACAAAAATTTTATCAGCACTTCGCCCATTGGCACTCCGGCAGGTGCGCTTCCGCAGGCACCAAGCATTGGAGTAGCACCTGCTTTGGTGGCTCCCGGCATTCTGCCTCGCATTCACGCTCTTATTGCCCGAATTAAAAGCAACACCAACTATACCGATAACATTGGCAAAGCACTCGGTATTGTGGGTGCTGCCGATACTACCGACATCACCACCATGAAACCTGTGCTTAAACTTTCTCTTAAAGGCGGACATGTGGATGTTAAATGGATTAAAAGCGTTTCGGATGGCGCTCGCATTGAAGTGGACCGCGATGGAAAAGGTTTTGTGCTGCTTGCTATATGCACCGTGCCTCATTATGTTGATACCTTTGTGCCCACCGCACCCGCCACCTGGAAATACCGAGCCATCTATCTTCAGTACGATGCCCCTGTGGGTTTGCTCAGCGATGTGGTGAGTATTAATGTGGGATAAAATCACCTCAACCAGACCTCATCCTAAATCCTTCTCCTCAAGGAGAAGGACTTGTACATTCCCCTCTCCTCAAGGAGAGACAACCGTAGGTTGCGAGTGTAGCTCAAGGGTGAGGTGGCTGTAACAATCGCCTCCGCATTGCAGAGTTCGGAATTACATTAGACATCTTCGGAAAATCATATTTTCCGTCATTGCGAGGACGAAGGACGAAGCAATCCCACAGAAAATTGCTGGGAGATTGCTTCTGGCGAAACGCCATCGCAATGACGAATCTATTATCCGAAGAACTCTATTCTTTATTACATTCTTTCATAAGCAATCGTGCTTGCGTATAAGTCGTGCTTTTTTCTACATTTGGCGCAATTAAAATCCTATCTCATGAAAAAACTTTTCCTCTCCCTGCTTTCTTTATTCATTATTCATTATTCATTTTCCCAAACCATCACCCCTGAGATAATTGCCGACATTCGGAATGTTTCAGAAGTTGCTATTTCTCCCAACGGGAATGACATCGCATACATTCTCCGCGTTCCGGGCGAAGATGCTTCGGGAAATCAAAAAGGAATTTTGATGACGGTTCCAAAAGCGGGAGGAACTCCAAAAACAATTCTTGAAAAAATTTATAACGCCAATTCCATTGCATGGAGCAGCGACGGAAAGAATATTTATTTCCTGATGAAAGACACGGTGAAAAAAGTTTCGCAGATCAATATGGTTTTTCTTGCCAATAAAGATGTAACACAAATCACTTCCGTAGAAAACGGAGTTTCGCATTATGCATTTTCACCCGATGGTAAATCGCTCGCGCTTATCATGCCCGATGTCAAAACCGCGCAGGAAAAAGCCGATGAGAAAAAGAAAAAGGACTGGGAGGTAAAAGACGATAACTTGAAATATAACCGCTTGTATGTAACCGATGCAACAGCCGGCACTGCGCCAAAAGATATAGTAAGCCAGAAAGTTTTGGATGTAACAAGTTTGGTATGGTCGCCCGATGGTAAAACAATTTTCTTTGAAGCATCGGATAAACCAAATATTGACTGGACATATATGTATCAAAAGGTTTACAAAGTAAATGCCGAAGGCGGAGTGCCCGAAGTGGTTTATGAAACCGAAGGTAAACTCGGCAACATGGATGTTTCTCCCGATGGAAAAACGCTTGCTTTCTGCGGAGCAGTTGATATTTCTGATCCTCTTCCTCAAAGCATTTTTATTGTGCCAACAACAGGCGGTGATCTGAAAAATCTTACTGATAAATACGAAGGTTCAGCGGTGGAAGTGAAATGGCTAAACAACACAACTGTTCTCATGCTTGCTGCTGAAGGATGTTATTCCTCGCTGAAAAAAATTGACATTAAAACGGGCAAACAAACTTCAGCTTACAGCAAAGCGGCTATCATTCGTGCTATGAGTTTGAATGTAAAAAGCGGAAGCATGGCATTCTCTGCAAGCACTCCACAAAATCCATATGAAGTTTATTCGGGAAGTGCATCCGGAGGTTTGAAAAAAATTACCGACAGCAATCCTGCACTGAAAGGAATTAAACTCACCAAGCAGGAAGTTGTTTCTTGGACTGGACCTGATAATTTGAAGATAGAAGGTGTGCTTACATATCCTAAAGATTATAAATCAGGAACAAAATATCCTTTGATACTTCAAATTCACGGAGGACCGGAAGGAGTTTCGGCAAACGGATGGAACACACGTGCGGTTTATCCGGTTCAATGGTATGCTGCCAACGGATTTTTTGTGCTTGAACCGAATTATCGCGGTAGTCAGGGCAGAGGAGTGAGTTTTGCAAAAGCAGATCAGAAAGATTTGGGTGGAAAAGAATTTGACGATGTGCTTGCAGGAATAGATTTTCTTGTTGGAAAAGGTATGGTGGATAATGATAAAGTTGAGACCGGAGGATTTTCTTATGGTGGATATTTATCTGCCTGGGCAAGTACAAAACATAGTGCGCGTTTCAAAGCATCGGTGATGGGAGCGGGAATAAGCAACTGGATTTCTTTTTGCGGAACAACGGAGATCATTCAGGAAAATTCGTTGGTGCATTGGGATCTGTGGTGGTATGATAATATGCAGTTGGTTTGGGATCGTTCGCCGCTTGCACATATTAATGATGCAAAAACTCCTATGCTGATCGTTCATGGCGGTGCTGACACGCGCGTGCCTATTACACAAAGCGAAGAAATGTACAACGCTCTCAAGTTGAAAAAAGTGCAGACTCAAATGATAGTGTACAAGCGTCAGCCGCATGGAATTCTTGAACGCGAAGCACAGATTGATTTCATGAACCGCACGCTTGACTGGTTTAAGGATCATATTAAATGATATTACATGAGTGAACTTGGAACCGATTACCTGAAATATTCGTAGATTCGCATTATTAATTTCCGACTATGAAACAAATCTTTACTCTTATTGTTGCAGTATTGCTCCTTGTCTTCTCTTTCACAATTTCTTTTTCTCAGAATAAAAATGTTTTTGCGAAAGGCAGTGATGAGTATAAAATGTTTATGGCAAACCAAAATTTTAATGGAGGAGATTATCGCACTGCAGTAAATAAATATAAAGAAGTATTAAAGAATCGCCCGAATGATGCATCAGTGCATTTTCATGTTGGAGAATGTTATTACATGATGCACGAATATGAAACTGCGTTAGATGAACTTGAAAAAGCAAAATCTATTGACCCAAAAGCAACTACCGAATTATCACTTTTACTCGGAAAAACATATCATGCAAAAGGTATGCTCGACAAAGCATTGGATGAACTGAATGCATATAGAAAATCAGTTGCTGATAATCAGAAAAAAATTATCGACAGCGATGTGGATGTTGAAATTGCGCAGTGCAATGTTGCCAAACAATTAATAGCACATCCTATAGATGTAAAAATTATTCCTCTCCTTGATCTTAATTCGCAATACGATGACAAAGGTCCCGTTTTAACCAATGGAGATAAAACAATGATCTTCACTTCCCGCAGACCTTCGGATGATAAATCAAAAACCGATAAAGAAGGGGATTATGGATATTTTGATAATGTTTACGAAAGTATATGGAATGAGGAAAAGAAAACATGGGCTTCTGCCGATCTGATCCGAGGTCCAATAAATACCAATGATGGTTATGCAGCTTGCTCAAGCATATCTTCGGATGGAAGCACAATGTTTATTTATAGAAATGGTCAGAACGAGGGCAGGGGAGGAGATATATTTATTTCTAAAAAAACCACTTCCGGAAAATGGAAATCTCCCGAAGTGCTTTTGAAACCTGTCAACACAAGTTATTATGAAGATGCTGCTTGCCTCTCTCCCGATGGAAATACATTGTATTTTGTGAGCGAACGTCCGGGTGGATTGGGAAGAGCCGATATTTATACTTCTAAAAAAACAGGTGATGGTTGGGCTGAGCCGGTAAATCTTGGCGCGCCCGTAAATACTCCTTATGATGAAAACGGTTTGTATCTCTGCCCCGATGGAAAAACACTTTTTTTCTGCTCTGATAATCCAACCTCCATGGGATCGTACGACATTTTTAAGACTACGTTAGGAGATAATGGCAAATGGAGTACTCCTGTCAATCTCGGTTATCCGATAAACAGCGTTGCAATGGAATCAAAATTTGTAATGACCGCCGATCATCAAACAGCATACATTTCCACGGTGCGCGAAAACGGACAAGGCGAACGAGACATTTTTATGGTTGATCTTTCAAATTACGATATTATGAAAGGGGCAAGTACAGTTGTGCCGAAATCAACTTTAAAAGGAAAAATTAAAGGATCTGATAGCACAGCAACAGCAATTTCGGCGGAGATTCGGATTCTGGATAAAGCAACATCTGCTCAAATTGCTTTGACAAAATCGGGAGCTGATGGAACTTATTTGATCGAACTTCCTGCCAATAAACAATATATCCTTGAAATTAATGCGGATGGATTTAAAAAGTTTTCTGAAGAAATAGCGATTCCCTCAGGGCAGACCTTGTCAAAGGACATTATTTTGAACAAAAATAATTAAGGATAATATGGTTTTGTCATTCGGATATTTTTCCGATATTCGCGTCCCTTTTAATGAAGGAAGTTAAATAAGAAAATATGTTAATTGGTTAATTAAGAAAACAACACACTCATTTACCCATTTAACTAAATAAACATAATCAACTTAAAAAAAGAAAATGCCAGCAATTATCAGATTATCTCGCCACGGAAAAAAAGGTCAGGCGTTCTATCATATCGTAGTAGCCGACAGTCGTTATGCACGCGATGCTCGTTTCATTGAAAAACTTGGAACATACAATCCGCGCACTAATCCTGTAACGGTTAGTCTTAAATTCGATCGTACTTTACAGTGGATTCAAAAAGGTGCAAAACCCTCTGATACCATGCGTTCTATTCTTTCTGAACAAGGAATAATGTTCAGAGCGCATTTACAAAAAGGAGTTACCAAAGGTGTTCTTACTCAGGAATTGGCGGATGCTAAGTTTACTAAATGGGTTTCTGAAAAAGAAACAAAAGTGGTAAGCAAAAAATCTTCTTCTGAAGCATCTAAAAAAGATGCCTATAAAAAACGTTTTGCAGTTGAAACGGTAGCAAGAGAAAACCGCAACGCAAAGCGTAAAGCAAAAGAAGAAGCAGCAATTCCTGCTGAGGAGGCATCGGCAGCATCCGATTCTACGCCTACTGTTGAGCCGCAGGCATAAGGATTTCATTCTTTTTCTTCTTTTTAAAAATAATTTACGAATTGCCGTAACTATTTTATATTACATTCGTATCACCAACTAATGGTTTAATCATTTTTTGTCCCAAAAGATGTATGTTGGAAACCACCTTTGCTTTCAAAGAATTCAACATCAAGCAAGACAAGTGCCTGATGAAGATAAGCACTGATTCAGTTTTGATCGGCGCATGGGTAAATTCTGAAAAGGCAAAATCCATTTTAGATATTGGTACAGGCACAGGTGTTATTGCAATGATGCTTGCGCAACGTTCTCCCGCCAAAATAGATGCTATTGATATCTGCAAGGATGCTTGCGCTCAAGCCAGAGATAATTTTTCTGAATCAAAGTGGAGTAAACGATTGAAGTGTCATCACTCCTCTTTACAGGATTTTTCTTCAAAGAAAAAATATGATGTTATTGTTAGCAACCCTCCTTATTTTCTCCAGCCGCCAACCCATAAAGAAACAGAAGGAGCACAGGCAAAATATACACACAAACTTTCTTTTAGCGATTTGGCGGAAGGTGTAATCCGGTTGTTGTCTTCAAAAGGAAAATTTTTTGTCATTCTTCCTATTCACGAAGGTTCATGTTTTACAAACGAGGCGGAAAAACGTAATTTATTTCTCACGAATTATGTTTGGGTTAAAACTACTACTCGTAAAAGAATTCCAAAAAGAATATTAATGCAGTTTGAGTTTTCAAGAAAATCTTTTTCCGAAGATGAGGTTCTCGTCATTCAGAGCGATAATAATTATACAGAAGAATACAAACGGTTAACGAAAGATTATTACCTCCGTTTTTGACTAATTCGCCAAAATAAATATTCCCTCTTGCGCTTTAGAACCCTTTTCTTAGCTTTGTAAAACTTTTAAACTTCTATTTTATATGAAAAGATCATTTACTTCTTTTTTTTCTTTGTATTTTTTTACTGTAGTTTCTGTTATGTTGAGCATAACAGAATTTTCTTTTTCGCAAACTAACCCTTTGGTAATAAGCGGAAAAGAAAAGCAAAAAAAAGGTAATCATAACGAAGCAATTGTCGATTTTACAAACGCTATAAAAAAGAACGATGCCGAAGTTCAACAATACTTGAAAAAGTTTGACGACTTCAGCAAACTGACTGATTTTGAAAAAGCAGAAAAGGAATTAAAAGCTCCAACCATTGATTCCTCTTATGCAATTCCATATTATTTACGAGGTGTTTCTTATTCCGTAACAGGAAAAAACAGTGATGCGATGGATGATTTGAATACGGCTATCAAAATATATTCTAAACTCGGAGCCGCTTTTTATGAACGCGGAAAATTAAAATATTCAACCGGAAAAAAGGATGAAGGTTGTATTGATTTAGGAATGGCATCCAGTCTCGGAGATTCATTAGCGAAAGAAATGTTTGATTTGAATTTTTGCTGGAATGAAGCGGTGATAGCAAATAAAGAAGCGATTTCAAAGTTGAAATTCAATGAATTTCAATCTGCTCTTGATGAAATTCAAAAATCGTTAAAACTTTGTCCGGATAGCGCAAGTTATCTTGCCACTCGCGGAAGATGTTATCTTGGGCTTGGAAAAAAAGATCTTGCTATGGCTGATTTTGATAAGTCAGTTTCTATTTCTAAAAATAATTATATGGCTTATTTCGGCAGAGGCGAAGCATTTTATACACTTGGAAAATTTCAGGAAGCATTTGATGATCTGTCAAAATCAATTCAGATGAATGAAAGTTTTCCGGATGCGTATTTGTATAGAGCATATTCTTGTGAAGGAATGTCGAAAAATGAATCTGCTTTGTATGATTACAAACAAGTGATGCGTTTAAAGCCACGCGATCCGATTGCGTTTCTAAAAAGCGGTATTCTGAAAAATGAAATGGGTGATAAAAAAGGTGCGTGCGCCGATTTTAATAAAGCTGCCTCGCTTGGAAATACCGAAGCGATAGATTATGCTGCACAGTGCAAGTAATATTTTTAAATGCAAAATAAATTTATTCCCCGAACGATTTTTTTATTTTCATTTTGCTTTATTATTTACCTTTTCTCCTGTCGAAGGCAAAATCCTTCTTGGGATGTGAATGTGCTTGCTCCGCTTGTGAAATCCACGCTAACGATTAATAATATCATTCCTGATTCCAATATTCATCAAAATTCAGATAACTCGCTCGAAATTGTTTACAATAATTCTCTTTATTCTTTTTCTGCCGATAAACTTTTTAAAATCCCCGATACAACATTAACAAATTTTTATCCTTATCCTGGTTCATCCACAAGCATTAATCCAGGCGGAACAATTATTCCTGTGGTTTTAAATGATATTCAGTATTCACTTGGAAGTGCAGAGCTAACAAAAACTATAATTAGAAGTGGAACAATGCTTCTTTCAATCAGTAGCACTATAAAAGGTCGTGTTGATTTTAATTATAAAATACCATCAATGACTAAGACGGCTAATCCTTTAGATACTTTTAATGTTACAGTTACAATTCCTGCCGCCACTTCTACCGCAAATGGAGTTTATTCCAGTTCATTTGACCTTTCCGGATATACTGTGAATTTAACCGGCTCTAACGGAACAAACGTAAATACTATGACAACAAGTTATGGTGCAATTGTTTCTCCAGTTATTCATGGCGGTTATACAACGACAATTAATGCAGGTGATAATGTTAAAATTTCTAATTCATTTATTAGCATTGTTCCTCAATATGCAAAAGGATATTTTGGAAGTACAATTACAAATGTAAATGATAGCACAAACTTTTCTTTGTTCCGTCATATTATCAGTGGCAATTTAAATCTTCAGAATGTAAATATCGGTTTGAGTATTGAGAACAGCGTTGGCGCAGATGCTCGCATAACAATTAATAATCTTTTGTCCGTTAACTCAAGAACCGGAATTGCTCGATCATTGACATCAACAAATTCAGTTATCGGTTCGCCAATAAATATTAATCGCGCGGTGGATAACAATGGAAATGTTGCTGCTTCAACTTACAGCGTTTCATTCACTCCTGCTAATTCAAATATTTTAGCATTCGTTGATAATCTTCCCGATAAGTTGGTTTATAAAATGAATTTCGAAATAAATCCGCTTGGAAATGTTTCCGGCAATAATGATTTTATTTATTATGATAAGCTCATAAATACTAATCTGAACATGACCATTCCGCTTTCTTTAATTGCGAATAATCTCACCATGGCTGATACAATGAATTTTACAATGAACGCGAATTTGGCAAATGTAAACTCAGGAAACCTTTATTTGTATTTCGAAAATGGTTTTCCATTTACAGCGCAGGCGCAATTGTTTTTGATGAATGGAAGTTCTATAATTACTGATTCTCTTATCAGTTCTCCAAATGTTATTACACCGCCGCCACTTGACATCAATTCAATTTGTATAGGACAAAGTGCAACAAAACTTACAATTCCTTTGGATGCGGGAAAATTAAGTGAGCTTCGCGCAGCGAAAAAAATGTATGTCAAAATAAAATTTAATACTGCGAATCAACCAAATTATATTAAGATTTATAGTTTTTATCAACTGAATTTAAGAGTGGTTGGAGATTTTAATTACACCGTTGGAAAAAAGAATTAAAAGGAAAATATGTCTTTCCAAAAAATAATTTTTATCTCCTTTATTTTTTCTTCTCTATTTTCATTTTCTCAAGAGGGTAGCGTTAGTATGGCGAAGAAAAACGAACAAACTATAGAATTTTCAGGTGATGCATTCTTTGCTTCGAATGCTATTACAAATGATTTCATCGTGGCATTTTATAAAGGAGAATTTTTGGATGATGCTTTAAAATATAATACTTCTACGCGTTTACTTCAAAGCAACAGAATGGGAGGCGCAGCAAAAGCTGGCTTCACGTATTCTTATCATTCACTCGAAGGCAAGAACAAACCTGTTTTTTCTTTTTCTTTTTATGACAGAACGAATCTGGATGTAAAATTTTCGGATGATTTATTTCATACTATTTTTTACGGCAACAAAGATTTCGCAGGAGAAACGGCACATCTTGGCAATTTTCAAATGAATTTTTTACGCTATCAGCAATTTCGTTTCGGATGGAAATGGAAAGGAGATGCAACGCACGGCTCGTTTGGTTTTTCTGTTTCCCTCTTGAGCGGAGAGCAAAATACTTTTATTAAAGCAGATAAAGCAGATTTATATACTTCGCCCGATGGACAATATATTGATTTGGCGCTTGCGATGCAAATGCATCAAACAGATACAGTGCACCGAAATTATTTTGCAGAGAATGGAATGGGATTATCCACCGATTTATTTTACGAAATGCCATACATTGTCTGGAATAAATCAGGAAAAATATATTTTGAAGTGAATGATTTAGGTTTCATCCGATGGAACAGCAATTCCATGACACATTCTGTGGATTCAACTTTTCATTATGATGGTGTAAATGTGAATAATATTCTGAACACCTATGGCGGAACAATTCCGAAACTGAATACCGACAGCATGATTAATAAGAATTCGGTCTTTGAAAGAAAACAATACACTACCTATTTGCCTTTCTATTTTAATATTCGCACACGCACTTGGTATGGAAAACAATTTTCGATTGAAAAGGGAATTTCATTTTTATTCAATTCATCTGCCAAGCCATATTATTTTCTAAAATTTCATTTCAGCACTAGAAAACAAAAAGCTGAGTTTTCATATATCATTGGTTATGGCGGTTACGGAGGATTTAACGCAGGTGTGGAAACAAGAGTGGATTTTGCAAAACATTATTCGATTCATATTGCCGACAATTATCTTTTTTCAAGTGTTACTCCTCAATCGGCAAATGGAATGGGGATTTTCGTGAAACTTGTGAGGAAATTTTAGCGAATCAGCATCAGGTAAGTTACCACAAATGGCGCAGAAAGAAGAACTCCGTCAAAGCGGTCGAGAATACCACCATGCCCCGGCAAAATATTTCCTGAATCTTTTACTCCCAAATTTCGCTTGAACATGGATTCAACCAAATCGCCAAGCGTTCCGAAAACGGAAACTATGAGAGCGACAACGTGCCAATGGATTGGCGCCAATTCAGTAAAGTAAATAGAAATGATGTACGCAATTCCCTGTGTGCAGATTATTCCGCCAATAAATCCTTCCCAACTTTTTTTTGGAGAGATGCGTTCAAATAATTTGTGTTTGCCGATGGAGATTCCAACTAAATAAGCAAACGTGTCGTTTGACCAGATGAGGAAAAATAAGCCAAGTATTATTCGCGAGTTGTTTTCGCTGATATAATAGCTTGCAGAAGAATAATAAAATAACAAGTAGCAGAAAGGAAGAATTGAAAATAATATTCCGAAAAGAGTAGGGGAGAAAATTTTAAGAGGAATGTTTTTCCCGAATAGTTTTAATATTAAAAAAACAGGAAAAATAAGAATCATTAATTGTATTCCGTGGATGTTAATAATACTATTCGTTTGAAAGAAATATTTTCCACAGGTTGCTGCAATCAATATTGCTCCAAGAATCATTCCGGGTATTTTTCGAATGTCTTTCTCTTTTTGCTCGATAAGTGAATAAAATTCCCATAAACCTAAAAGCGCAATAAGGGAAAAGAGTCCAATAAATGACCAAAAGTTCCATAAAATACCGCTCACCATTAACACAACAAATGCAGCACCTGTTAAAGCTCTTGTCCAGAAATTATTCATAGTACGGATAGAATAAAAAGCGAATTTACGAATTACGTTGAGGTAATAGACCTCTTTCATAATTCAT
>PLUL01000054.1 GCA_003164895.1 Bacteroidota bacterium
AATCTTTTACCTTCGTTACCGTTTTAACAAAATTGTTTCTTTTATTTTAGGTAGAACTATTCGCTTTCGTTTGGCTACATAAAACTGAATGAACTAAAAAACAGTATTAAATCATGGAACAAAACAACTCTACTCAAAACACAGCATTATTGGTGATGGATGTTCAGGAAGCCATCGTAAAAAGACTTGGAGATAATTCTCCATTCCTTCATTCTGTCAAACAAGCTATCCAAACCGCGAGGGAAAATAAAATTCCTATAATCTATGTTGTAGTTGGATTCAGAAAAGGATTCCCAGAAGCGAGTCCGAATAATAAATCTTTTTCTGCTTTAAAGAAAAATCCTGCAATGTCATTGGATACGGAAGATGCAACTCGTGTACATTCATCAGTTGCTCCGCATCCTGACGATATTATTATAACTAAAAAACGAGTAAGCGCTTTTACCGGCAGCGATTTGGAAGTTGTATTAAGATCGTTGGGAATAAACCACCTTGTACTTACCGGTATTGCAACCAGCGGTGTTGTTCTTTCAACTTTGCGCGAAGCTGCCGATAAAGATTATTTATTAACTGTACTTTCAGATTGCTGTAACGATATGGATGATGAAGTTCATCGTGTACTTACAACAAAAATATTTATCAGACAAGCAGAAGTTATAACAGCAGAAGAATGGAATGCTCATTTAAGAAATAATTAGATTTTGATTTGCATATATTATTGATGATTAGCAAAGCAATTTTTTATTTTGTGTTCATGATAAAAACATTTTGAGTATAAAACCTAACGATTAGGATATTGTAATTTAAAAAAAATAGGTAGAATATATCTCACATTTACAGGTTTCCCATTTTGTTTTCCTGGTTGCCATTTAGGAAAAAGCTTAACAACGCGAATGGCTTCTTGATTTAAACCAGCACCACCTTGTACACCTTTATAAAGTTCAATGTTTTTTACGCTTCCGTCTTTATCAATAATAAATGTTACGAAAACTTTACCTTGTATGCCGTTATCTCTTTCATGATGCGGATAGTTTATATTGTTTCGTAGGAATGCAAATAATTCTCCTTCTCCACCTGGAAACTTTGGTTGCTCTTGTATTGTAACTAGGTCGAAAACTTGGTCGTTAATATTAAAAGTATCTACTTTGCCGTCTGGATAATAGAAAATGCTATTCGTTAATCCTCTGTTTCTTGATAATTCACTAACTCGTTTTGTTTTGCAAGTAGTATCAAAACTGATTACTTTCACTATAGTATCCTTAATTGCAATGTTTTTGTTTTTTTCGCAAGTATAAACGCTGTCCTGTCTGGGACAATATCTCCAAAAAGCAATATTGGCATCTTTATCTCCACGTTCTGCGGCACTTATCATATCAACACAAAAGCCACAAGTGTTGTGTAGTTTCTTTCTTGCCAAAGCTCTGTTAAAGTAAGTGTCCTTGTTTCTATCTCCTGCTTCCAAAGCAAGTGTAAATAGAGAATCAGCTGCCTTATATTCATTCTTGCCCAAATAATTTACACCTAAGTTATATAAATCAATACTGGTTGGTTTTTTTTGTGAAAAGGAAAGAAGCGTTGAAATGGAAAAGATGAATGCAAATAAGTATTTAGTCATCTTAATGCGTTTTTTGTTCTGCAAACCTATTGTTTTTTTAGTTCCTTTTAAGCCAAAAGGAGTTACTTTTTTGGTAAAACAAGAACACAATGCTCCATTTCGTGTACACTTTGCTCCAAATCGTATACACTTTATGCTAAATCGTGTAAGCTTTTCTTCATTGCGTACACACTTTACGCCAAATCGTGTACGCTTTGCTCTATTTCGTATACACTTTACTTCAAATCGTGTACACTTTGCTCTATTTCGTACACACTTTAAGCCAAATCGTGTACGCTTTGCTCAAAAAGTGCGCTATTTCTTCAAAATTGCAGCCATAAAGAAACCATCAAAACCCTCGCTTGGCATAATCTTCTTTTGGTCTACCAGTTCAAAAGCTCCGTTTTGTGCCAAAATGAACTTCTCTACCTGCTTCTCGTTTTCCGAAGGCAAAATGCTGCATGTGGAATAAACCATGATGCCGCCTTTTTTCAGCATTACGGAATATTCGGTGAGTATCTTTTGCTGAAGTATTTTCATGCGTTCAATAAATTCTAAACTGAGTTTCCATTTTGCATCGGGGTTTCTGCGCAATACTCCAAGTCCCGAACAGGGCACATCGAGCAATAATCTATCTGCCGAATTTTCCATGCGCTTTATTGCTTTTGAAGAATCAATGAGGCGGGTTTCAACATTAGAAGCACCCGCTCTGCGTGCTCGTTTTTTAAGTTCGTCCAGTTTCCACTGCTCGGTATCAAGCGCAATCACTTTTCCGCGGTTGTTCATCAGCGCAGCTATCTGAAGCGTCTTTCCGCCTGCACCTGCGCAGGCATCTATCACACGCATTCCGTTTTTTAATTGCATGAACGGAGCAACCAGTTGCGAAGATGCATCCTGAACTTCAAACCATCCTTCTTTGAAAACGGGAGTGGTGAAAACGTTTTTGCGTTTTGAAAGAACAAGAGCATCATTATAGTTAGCAGGAATGTAAGTATCAATTTCTGCTTCGTGTAATTTCTTTTGAAGTTCTGCTCGGGTTGTTTTCAAGGTGTTCGTTCGCAAAACAACTTTTGCTTCCTGATTAAGAAAAGATAATTCCTTTTCCCATGTTTCTTCTCCTAACTCTTTAACTCCTAATTCGTCCATCCAATCGGGAATACTTTCCCTTATCTTGCGAATGAACTGAACGGATTCAACACGTTCTTCAATGGTATCGGATGGAGAAAGTTTTTTCCATTCAGAATACGTTCCGAAAATACTTTCAATCTCTCTTTCTTTGTGTGGAGTTATTTCGCGCAAGAGGCGATACCAGCGAACTATTTCATAAGTTGTTTCGGCAATGAAACGTCTGTCGCGCGCACCCCATTTCGGATTGCTTTTTAGCACTCGTTCAATTACTTTATCGGCATATTTGTTCTCTTCAAATATTTCATGAAGCGAACGAAAGATGGCATCGGTGATATTATTGTGAAGTTTCATCGGTGCAAGTATATAAAGAATAATTCCTTTGAACGATTTTGCCTTAACAATTAAAACTTAACTTTGGTTTTCTTCAAGTATGCCCAAAGTATTACGCATCATAAACCGATTCAACTTAGGAGGTCCCACCTATAATGCGGCATATCTTACAAAATACCTTTCTCCCGAATTTGAAACGCTTCTTATTGGCGGAATGAAAGATGATTCGGAGGGAAGTTCGGAATTTATTCTGAAAAATTTGGGAGTGGATTACAGAATTCTTCCTCAAATGAAGCGTTCGATAAATCCGTTTAATGATTTGTCGGCTTACAATGAAATAAAAAGAATCATCAAGGAATTTAAACCGGATATTGTTCACACACATGCTGCAAAAGCCGGTGCATTGGGAAGAAAAGCTGCGTTTGCTTGTAATGTTCCTGTCACATTGCATACTTACCACGGACATGTTTTTCATTCTTATTTCGGAAGTCTGAAGACATCTGTTTTCAAAATGATAGAAAGAAATCTGGCTAAACAAACTTCTGCAATAGTTGCAATCAGTGAAAAGCAAAAGCAGGAATTAGTAGAAGAACATAAAATTGCTCCTGCTGAAAAAGTGCATGTGATTCCTCTTGGTTTTGATTTGAATCGCTTTCATGAAAACTTGGATGAGAAAAGAAAAGTCTTTCGCGCAAAATATAATTTACAAGAAGATGAAATAGTTATTGGAATTGTTGGAAGATTAGCTCCGGTAAAGAATCATTTACTTTTTCTTGAAGCAATTAAATTTGTGAAAGAAAATTCACAAAGAAAGATTCGTGCATTTATTGTTGGTGATGGAGAAGAACGGGCAATGCTTGAAGCAAAAACAAAACAATTTGGATTAAGTGATTTAGTTGTATTTACATCCTGGGAAAAGGAAGTAGATAAAGTTTATCCTGGGCTTGATATTGTTTGTCTAACATCTTTCAATGAAGGAACACCCGTAAGTTTAATTGAAGCCCAAGCCGCAAACAAGCCAATCGTTTCTACCAACGTTGGTGGAATTGAAAATGTGGTTATTCCAAACAAGACCGCTTTGCTCTCGGAAGTAACAGATAGGGAGAAATTTTATCAAAATCTTCTCAGACTTGTATCCGATGATTTACTCAGAACAGAAATGTCAATTGATGGGTGGAATTTTGTTAGAGAAAAATTTAGTTATTCATCTTTAGTTAAGAATATGAGTGCCTTGTATCGCTCACTTCTGAAATAATCTATTTCGCGGAATTTCATAACTTTGCATCCTTGTAAAAATCTTATAATGAAAAGACTGAATTATATATTTATTTCGATTGTTTTTGTCACACTTGCCCTACAAGGATGCCGTTCATTGAATCCAAGTGTGATGTTAAAAACTGGCAAGGATTTTAAATATGATGAATTCCCAAAAGAACCTTCTCCAGTATATAAAATTGCTATTAATGATATGGTAAGTTTTAGTATTTTTTCAAACGATGGATTTAAATTGGTTGATGTTACTACATTATCTGGCGAAGCAGTTGTGACTGGAGGTGCAGTAGGTGGTGTGGGTGTTGCATCCACAAGAGGAAACCTGCAATATAAAGTTGAATTTGACGGAACAGTAAAACTTCCGCTTCTCGGTCACGTTTCATTGAAAGGAATGACAATTCGGGAAGCCGAAGTATTACTTGAAGAAAAATATTCTGCATTTTATAATAAGCCATACGTTTTGGTTGAAGTTACTAATCGTAGAGTGATAGTATTTCCTGGAGCTGCTGGAGCTGCAAGAGTTGTTCCGCTTGCAAATGAAAACACTACGTTGCTTGAAGGATTAGCAGAAGCCGGTGGAATTGCGCAAAGTGGAATGGCATACAGAGTAAAGTTAATTCGTGGTGATCTGAAAAATCCACAAGTATATTTAATTGATCTATCCACCATTGAAGGAGTGAAAAAAGCAGATCTTATTCTTCAGGCAAATGATATTATTTATGTTCAGCCGAAATTGAGACTTGGCAACGATGTGATGACACAGGTATTGCCTTATTTATCTTTTATCACAACATTAATTGTTTCCTATGAGTTTTTTAAAACTCTTCATCCTTAATTTTAATTAAGAAAAGCCAATTAAATGCTGACAGATCAGTTAGGAAATTCTACCGATACATTTTCCCAGTACAAAGATCGTGTTGCTACATTAAGCAGCAATTTTGAACTTGGTCTTTTTTTCTTTTTACTACGCAAAAGTTTAATTTGGATTATTCTTTTTTTTCTTATTGCATTTTCCTGTGCTTATTTTTATTTAAGATATACGCCTCAGGTTTTTCAATCCAAAACAGTTTTGCAGGTAAATTCAGAAAATGAAGCAAGCAAAGTTTTGAATGTTCAAAATGTGTATGAGAATCAGGATGACATCGCCAAATCAATAGAATTACTTCGTTCAAAAGTTTTTTTTACAAAAACCCTCTCATCACTCCCTTTAAGAGTAACTTATTTTGTTGAAGGAACTTTCCGTAATAACGAACATTACAAAGTCAGTGCATATGCGGTAGATGCAGATGTAATGTCGCCAGCCGTTTATGGCATCAGAATGAATATTTATTTTAAAAACGAGTCGGAAGGAGAAATAAATTATTCCCTTTCAGGAAGAAACCGTTCGTATAAATTCAGATCAGGAGAATGGCTAAAGACTCCGGAGGCAAATTTTAAAATAACGATTTCAAATTTTCCTGAACTGCAAAATCAACAAAGTTCGGTTAAAGAAAACACGTTTTATTTTATTGTCAATGATTTTGATATTCTTGCAAATGAATATTTTTCACGTCTGAATGTTCACCTGCTTAATGACGCTGCAAAGACAATTGAAATTTCTTTCCAGGATAATAACGCGACAAAAACTGCTGATGTAGTTTCTGCCATGGCAAATCAGTTTAAGGATTATGATGTTAAGAAAAAAGGTGAAAGAGCGGAGAAGATTTTGTCTTTTCTTGATGAGCAATTAGGAATTGTTGCTGAACGTTTACGAAATGCAGAAACATCCATTTATAGTTTTAAAAAGGATAATAAGATTTCCGACTCAAAAGGAATGGGAGATGCAGGTTCTTTGCGATTAAATTCTTTGGAAGATGAATTAATAGCTCTTGAGCTGAAAGAAAATGTTTTGAACGAAGTAGAAAAAAGTGTGAATGAAAAAAAGGATATAGATACCTATCAGCTTATTTCTCTTTTGACAGGAGGTGAATTTCAAACAGTGCTAAGCAGTCAAATCGGTTCATTACAGAATTTACTTAAGAACAAAGAAAATTTATTATACGAAGTTACTCCAACAAGTGAAAAAATAAAATCAATAGAGTTTCAGATTGGTGTACAAAAAAAATTATTGATGGAGAGCATTCATTCCATCAAAGATCAACTGATAGTTAGAAAAGAAAATCTTGAAAAGAAAATCAAAGAACTCGAAGGGCAGTTTTACAGTCTACCATCGGAAGAAATAGAATATTCCCGTCTTCAGCGTTTGTTTGCCATTAATGAAAAATTTTATAATCTTTTACTCGATAAGAGAACCGAGTATTCCATTTCACAAGCAGGTAATGTATCTCAACACGAGGTGCTGGATAAAGCGATGATTCCCAACGTTCCTGTGTCTCCTCAAAAAACAATTGTAGTTATTACTGGTTTTCTTATTGCACTGCTTTTATCTATTTTATTGACTTTTTTACGATACATAACATATAACGAAATTAATTCTGTTAATGAACTAAACAAACTTACTAATGCTTCTATCTCTGTTCTTGGAATTGTTCCTAAATATAAAAAAGATATTCCCGTTTCTCAACTTCTGGTAGATAAAAACCCAAAGTCGCTCATTGCTGAGGCATTTCGTTCTATTCGTACCAATCTGCAATTCATTTCAAATGAACCGGGACCTAAAATTGCTGCAGTAACTTCAACCATTTCGGGTGAAGGAAAAACTTTTGTTGCAATTAATTTAGCCGGCATTATTGCTTATTCAGGAAAAAAAGTAATTGTAATTGATTTGGATATGCGCAAACCAAAAATCCATCTTGGCTTTGGAGTTGAAAATATTAAAGGCGTGAGCACTTTGCTTATCGGAAAAGATTCTCTCGATGAGTGTATTCAGCACAGCACTTTTGAGAATTTGGATTTTATTACTGCCGGACCTATCCCTCCAAACCCATCGGAATTAATTATTAGCAAAAAGATGGCGGATATGATTGAATTTCTGAAAACAAAATACGATTTCATTATGTTGGATACTCCTCCTGTAGGACTTGTTACGGATGGTATAGCTGTGATTCATAAAGTGGATTATCCGCTCTATATTTTCCGTGCTGAATATTCCAAACGAACATTTATTCAGAATGTGGATAGATTGTATAATGAAAATAACATAAAGAAGATTGCATTGGTGCTTAATGGTGTGGATATTGACAGAAAATCATACGGATATAATTATGGCTATGGCTATGGTTACGGATACGGTTATGGACACGGTTATGGATATTATGATGATCGAATCAGTAAACAAAAGAAGAAATCATTTTTCAAAAAACTATTCTCCTGATTTTACTATGAAAATTATTCAAACAAATCTTATTGGTGCAGTTGTTATTCAACCGAAAATATTTGAAGATGCAAGAGGGTATTTTTTCGAATCATATAGTAAAAAACTTTTTTTTGAAAATAATATTTTTGATGAGTTTGTGCAGGATAATGAATCACTTTCTCAGAAAGGTGTTTTAAGAGGTTTGCATTTTCAAAATCCGCCTCATGCTCAGGCAAAATTAGTGCGAGTAATTCGAGGTGCGGTGCTTGATGTGGCAGTGGACATCCGAATAAAATCTCCTACATATGGAAAATATTTTTCTGTTGTTCTTTCATCCGAAAATAAAACCATGTTTTATATTCCTGAAGGATTTGCTCATGGCTTTGTAGTTTTGGAGGATAATACTGTGTTTTCCTATAAATGTTCCCGCACATATAATAAAAAATCGGAAGAAGGGATTTTATGGAACGATGTCGATTTGAATATTGAATGGGGAATTAAGAACCCAATCCTTTCAGAAAAAGACAAAAACGCACAAAAATTCAAAGACTTTAAAAGTAAATTTTAAAGTATAAAGAATAAATTTTCTTTATTTATTTTGGAGAAACTGCCGTAGTATTTTTTGAATTCTTCTTGGTAGCAGGAGCCGTAGATTTTGTAGCTGATTTTTCTGATGGAGCTCCCGGATCGCTTATAGCTATTTTGTTATCAACCGGAGCATTCGTTTTCTTGGTATTAGATTTTGGTGCGCTTTCAGCATTACTTGATTTATTCTGTTGAGTATTTTGTTGTTTAATTGCAGGAGCAGCCATTGGTACAGGTTTGGTTAATACCGCAGATTGTTCTGAACCTGTTTGCGCAATTGTTTTATCGAAAAAATATGTGATAAAAAAAATTATTGCTGAAAATGCAATTGATGATAATAGGATTGGCTTTTTCATTTTATATAGAGTTTAAATTTTGTGTATACAATAATTCAGAATGCAAATGTAACGCCATTTATTCAGATATGAAAATATTCTTTTAAGAAAATAAGATAGCGATTATTTCAGCAGTTCCATTGCTTCCTGCATAGAAATCATTTCGTCTTTAAAAAATGCAACGAGGAAAGCATCTTTTATTCCGTATTTGGTAGAAATTTCTTCTTTAAATTTTTGTGCAGATTTCAAATCATTAAACTTACCTGCAATATATTGTGTAACTCCGGTAGATTTCTTTTTCTTATCTAATCCGGGGATCTTATTTATCTTTTGCATAATATCTGCCGGAGGTTCGTTTACAAATGCACCCACCTGAACACGGAACGAAACCAATTTTTTATCTACTGCACTTTTTGGCAATTTAGATTCTTCCATACTTTCATTCTTTGGCTGAACTAATCCACCGGTAGCGGATGAAAGCGGAATGCGTTTGCTGTCTTTGTAGGCAACTACAAACGCACCTTGATATCCTTTTTTAACAAGTTCGTCTCGATATTTAAGAGCATCTTGAATAGAAGCAAATGAGCCACTCATATATTTATACAAACCATCTTCTGTTTTAAGCTCGATTATCTGTCCTGCATTTTTAAATACGGAAGAAGAAAGTTTTTTAGAATAAGCTCCTAATTGAACACGGTACAGAATATCTTTGCTATTAACAGATGGAGTTGTTTTGGTTCCTTGCCCATTAAATCCGGCTAACACATCAGGAGTTGCTTCTGAAAGAGAACCATCTTTATTTTTTAACATCACTTTTGCATTAGGGAATCCTGAAGCAATTAATTCCTGTTTTCTTTTTTCGGCATCAGCAGATTTGTTGAAAGAACCCGCTGTGTATGCAGTGGTAGAATCAGGTTGAAGATTACTTTTTACATCAGGCACGCTGAGAAGTTTTCCCATTTCCGCAGCAGGAACACCTTCCTTATATTTGCCGAGTAACACAACTAATCCGCGATTATTTCCGCCATCGTTATAAACAATAGTAGCATCACGTTTCTTTGTCCAACCCTCGGAAGCAACAGCAGGAGGATTTGTTTGAGTAACATATTGCACATATTGATTTGTTGAATCGCTCCATTCACGCCAATTACGCGCAATGGTGGAATCATCCATCGCAACTCCGTTTGCATCCACAAGCGCACCAGCAGGAGAATTAATTTCCTTATCAAGATAATTAGGCACGCCATCTCCATCATCGTCAGGTGGGCATCCGTTAGCATTTACAGCAACACCTGGAGGAGTGCCAGGGCAGTCATCTTTGAAATCAATAACACCATCGCCATCAGTATCTTCATTTGCGAGAGCCATTAATTCCGCCTCGCTTAATGAAGAATCGGGTTCAGCTTTTGCTTTCGGATTAAAAAGATGAAAGCTGATAGAAAAATATGTTTCTAAAAATTTATCATGCTTAACATCGCCTTTGCCAACTCCGTTATTGGCAGAAGTGACTCCGTCAATGTAATCGGTAAAAGTGTAGTGCAAGGTTGTACCTAATTTGAAATCCCATCGTGGGTGAAGGTGCATAGTAAATCCAACGCCAATAGGAATAGAAAATGAACGCTCGGGATAATTTCCTAAAAGTTCTTTATTTAACTTTCGGATATCTGTTTCATAAGTATAATCCCTTGTAAGATGAATTGCGCTCGAAGCGTTCCAAGCATTTTGTGGCACATTCATAATTGAACCATCGTTCCAGTAATAATATTTTCTTCCTTCCGCATCATATAAATCTGTTTTAGATACAAAACTGAAATATTCAATTCCTGATAGAATAAATGGATCAATCATCCTTTTTTTAGGAAGAAAATTATCGAAGTTGTAAGATAAATTTATTCCGCCCATTTTAACGGTTGATTGAAAATTTGCGTAGCGCGGTCCGCTCTCATTTGCTCCGAGTGTTCCGAACATAGCACTTGCACTGAATAATATATAAGGTTTCAGATATTCAGAAATTGAAAGACGATATCCAAGTCGAGATATAGAAGGTGTGAATTTTTCTGTAACATTTCCGTAATACGTTAAAATTCCTGGACCAATACTTATAATCGGTTGCAACATTCTTGGATGAAAAAAAATGGATGAATCAGTTGATACTGGGTAACCTGTATTAGGAAATGGAAGCGGGTAAGGATAATACGGTTTAGGAATCTTTGTTGTGTCTTGTGCGCGGGATGAAATACTAAGCACGACAAGCAAAGAAAAAGTAAAAAAAATATAAAACCGATTATGCTTCATAATTCCAAAGATAACAAATCTTAATTGTTAATAGTCAATAGTAAAATGTTTGCTTTGCTATAAACTACTAACGAATAACTTATCGTACCCATTGCTGGCTGGAAACCATCAATGCTTCCTGAACCGTTACGCGTTTTCCATTATTATATGCAGTAACAAAAGGATTCTCAACACCTTTTGATCTTATATTTTCGCGATAATCACGTGCCTCCTGATACTTTGAATATTTCCCGACAATATATTTTCTCCATCCCTCGTTTAATTCCATGCTCACTTTGTTGCTAATATTGTATTTGCTTTCAAAATAAGAAGTTCCTCTTTGCATTTTTGAAAGTGCACATATCTGAACCTTGTAAGAAACATTTTTTTCTGGAGTCGGAACAGTATTAGTCTTGCTGCTTGCAGTGGTTGTGTTATTAAAGTCAGATGAAGTATTTTGTGATTTTGTATCTGTTGTTGTGTTAGTGCTTGAAGCCAATGTGCTTTTTGGTTTAACAGAAAATTGTGATGCAGGAATTACTTCTTTCTTCGGATCATTATTATCCACATAAGAAAAAGAACCAATGATGGAAAGATCGCCTGAAACATTATCGGCAACAGAAACGCGGTAAGAAACTTTTATATCTTCATCTGCCGGAAGATTATCCCATATGATTTTTACTTTCTGATCAAGGAAAGAAAAAGTCCCTCCTTTATTGTCGAGCGACATGGCTGTTAATCCCGCAGGAAGAGTTTCCTGTACACGAGCAAATCCTTTGGTGCCATCTTTTTTCACAGTGATTTCAACAGTAAATTCAGCGCCAGCTTCCGGACTTCCAACAATGGTTCTTGATGCACTTACATTAGAAGATGAGCCTGAAGTCGTCTGAGCAGGATTTGTAGTTGCAGAAGTTTCGGGTTGCGTTGTACTTGTTGCAGGAGTTTCCGGCACTTGAGATGTAGTTACTGGAGTCTCTGGTTGAGTAGTTGTAGTGGTTTCGGGTTGCGTGTTGATAACAGATGTTTCGGGTTGTGAAGTTGCAGGAGTTTCGGGTTGTGTTGAAGTTGTTGCAAGCGCTTCATCTGCTCCCACTTGAATGGTAAAAGGTGGAAGATCAAAAGTTTGTTTCTGATTATCTAACACATAAGAGAATTTTCCACCAAGAGCTACTTTTCCATTAGGAGCCGCATCACTTACTTTTAATTTATACGAAATTGTGAACTCCCCTTCAGCAGGAAGAGATATCCATGTACATTTTACTACATTATCCTGTGGTAGGTATTTGAACTCTCCTCCCTTGGCATCAATAATATTTGCTTCTGCGAAACCAGAAGGAAGTTCTTCTTTAAAGTGACCTACACCTGCGATAGATCCTTTTGTGACGATGATGTTTACCGTGATTTCTTCACCGGGCTTTACTTTTTCAGGCGCATTTATTTTTACGCTAACATCTCCATCAAAGAATAGATGCACTAAAATAAGCGCAAGCATGTTCATTAGAATAATAATGTATTTAATCATAGGTAATATTTTTTGTTAGAAGCTTGACATTAGATATTTTTTTGAATTGCAAAATGTCTAACATGAAACATCCGACATTCTTAATGTTGCAAACAAAACTATCTCAAATAGAAGTAGATAAAAAATGATTGGTTTTCAACTTACAAACACACTTCTGTTAATAAGGATGTAATGCGATAGGTATTTTTCATAGGGAAAATGGAAGGAAAAAAATAGCAACTAATTGACAAAAAATAATCAGTAAATATTTTTTATCGTTTGCCTATTACAGATAAACCGAAAAAAGTGAGTATTCCGTTCACGATGAGTAGTTCATTTCCGAAGAGATAGCCGTTAAATAATTCTTTTGAATTAACATCCAGCAAATAACAAATGACCGGAGCAAGCAGACAAACCACCGGAACAAATTTATCTCGCACATTTCGTTTTGTAAGTATCCCGAAGAAAAATAATCCAAGCAAAGGTCCGTAGGTGTAGTTGGCTACTTTGAATAACTGGCGTATTACGGCTTCGTCATTTACCATTCTGAAAATAACAATCACTAAAAGTAAAACAACGGCAAAACCGATATGAGTGATTTTTCTCCATCGTGTTTTTTGCGCTTCGCTAATTTCGGTTCGTTCATCAAAACGAAGAAAATCTATACAGAAAGATGCCGTAAGTGCCGTGAGTGCGCCATCGGCACTTGGATAGGCGGCAGAAATTAGCCCGATGATAAAAAATAATGCAGATAAAGTTCCGAGATGCTGAAGCGCAATGGTAGGAAAGAGATCATCCGTTGTGCGAACGGGCAAAGGAATATTCTTTGCCGTTATATAAATGTAAAGCAACGCGCCAAGGCACAGAAAAATAAAATTCACCAGAACAAGTACAAGACTAAAAGTGATTACGTTCTTCTTTGCTTCACCAATGTTTTTGCAGGAAATATTTTTTTGCATCATTTCCTGGTCAAGTCCTGTCATGGCAATGGCTATGAACATTCCGCCAAAAAAATGTTTCGGCAGAAAAGTTTTCATTTGCCAATCGCTGACAATTATTTTGGAGTAAGTGGAATCTTTCACCGCAGTAATCATATCTCCAAATCCGAAATTCATTTGTTTGCAAATCAGCACAACGGAAAGCACAAGCGAAAGAAGCATGAACGTGGTTTGCAAAGAATCTGTCCATACAATTGTTTTGACTCCTCCTTTTAATGTATAGGCAATGATGAGAATAATAAAAATGCTTGTGGTTACCGCAAAAGGAATTCCCCACGCATCGAACACAAATATCTGCAACACATTTACCACAATAAATAATCGGAACGATGCGCCAATCACTCTTGAAAGAATAAAAAAGAATGCGCCCGTTTTGTAAGAATAAATTCCAAGTCGGTTCTTGAGATAAGAATAAATGGAAGTAAGATTCAGCCGATAGTAAAGCGGTAACAGCACAAATGCAATCACAAAATAACCGAGTAAATACCCGAGAACCATTTGAAAATAGGAAAACGCGCCTTTGCCAACATCTCCCGGTGCACTCATAAAAGTTACTCCGCTCAGCGAAGCACCAATCATTCCATAAGCTACCACATACCATCGCGAACTCCGGTTGCCGATGAAAAAACTTTTATTGTCGGCATTTTTTGCAGTGATGAAAGTGATGGCAAATAATATCAGCGTATAAATTGCAACGCAAACAAGAATCAAAATTGGACTCATGTTACAAAGAAAGAACTAATGGCTAATGACTAATGGCTAATGGCTAAAGTTATTTGAACAGAGTTGTTCACAAGCTAACTAATCATTGATAGGAATGGGAAAATATTTTGAATTTATAAATTTGATATTGTTTGAGATTTCGGATTTGTAGTTTGTGATTTTTTACTTCAAATTTGGTCTTCTCTTTTCCGTTCGTTCCAAAGATTTCTCATGTCTCCATTCTTCTACATTCTTCGTGTTTCCTGAAAGCAGAATATCCGGCACTTTCATTCCTTTAAAGTCAGCAGGACGGGTGTATGCAGGCGGAGAAATTAATCCATCCTGAAACGAATCAGTAAGTGCAGAGGTCTCATCAGAAATAACTCCCGGAATTAACCGGATAACGGCATCGCACACAACCGCAGCAGGAAGTTCACCTCCGCTTAGAACATAATCTCCAATGGAAATTTCTTTGGTGATGAAATGTTCACGCACACGCTCGTCCACACCTTTGTAATGTCCGCAAAGAATAATAATGTTTTTCAGCATCGAAATATTGTTCGCCATTTTCTGGTCGAATAATTCTCCATCGGGTGTCATGTAAATTATCTCATCGTAAGTTCTTTTTTTCTTCAGTGCCTCGATACATTTTGCAATTGGCTCAATCATCATCACCATTCCTGCGCCACCGCCATACATATAATCATCCACGTGTTTGTATTTGTCCGAAGCATAATCTCTGAGGTTGATGATATTCACCTTGACAAGTTTTTTATCAATCGCACGTTTTACAATGGAATACTCAAACGGACTTTCAATCAGTTTCGGCAGAACCGTGATGATGTCAATGTGAAGTGGTATTTGTTTCTTTTTTGCCATAATAATAAGAGCGGCAAATGTAATCAACAACATGGAAAACGCTATTAATAATTAAATTTCTTCCCGCCAAACAAAACTGTATTTTTGTTCTTTATAAAAATCGTATGAAAAAATACTCCCAAGAAGAAATAAAAGAAATCTATAACACACCTTTGCTTGACTTGGTTTTTCGGGCAGCAGCGGTTCACAGAATGTTCTTTGACCCGACAGAAGTTCAGGTGAGTTCGCTTCTCTCTATTAAAACCGGAGGATGTTCGGAGGATTGCGGTTATTGTCCTCAGTCGGCAAAGTATAACACCGATGTGGACGTTCATAAAATGCTTGCGGTAAAAGATGTGATGGAAGCTGCTACAAATGCAAAAGCAGGCGGAGCAACGCGCATGTGCCTTGGCGCTGCGTGGAGAGAAGTGCGCGATAATTCTGATTTTGATACGGTGCTGGAAATGGTTCGTTCCATCAACGATATGGGAATGGAAGTTTGCTGCACACTCGGAATGCTTACCGAATCGCAAGCGAAAAAACTGGCTGATGCCGGACTTTATGCGTACAATCATAATCTGGATTCATCGGAAGATTTTTACAAAAAAATTATTACGACGCGCAGTTACGATGACCGATTGAACACGATTGAAAATGTCCGCAAAGCGAAAGTGACAGTTTGCTGTGGTGGAATTATTGGTATGGGAGAATCGGTGGATGACAGAATTAAAATGCTGTATAATCTTTCCAACCTGAATCCTCAACCGGAATCTGTTCCCATCAATGCGCTTGTGCCTGTTGAAGGGACTCCGCTTGAGAAAAACAAACTTGTTTCCATTTGGGAAATGGTAAGAATGATTGCTGTAACGAGAATTGTAATGTCTAAATCCGTTGTACGTTTATCTGCGGGAAGAACACAAATGTCGCTCGAAGGACAAGCTCTTTGTTTTCTTGCCGGAGCAAATTCGATTTTCGCAGGAGATAAGTTACTTACAACTCCAAATCCTGATTTTAATGAGGACATGAAAATGTTCAAACTTTTCGGATTGAAATCGAAAGAAGCATTTAAGAGTGCAAAAGAATATGTTTCAGAAAGAATGTCTTCTTGAAAAATAATTTTCTAAAAAAGCGATTGAAGGTTAGAGAAGAACAAGGATTACTTCGCAAACTTTCTCTTCCGAATAATCTTATTGATTTTTCTTCCAATGATTATTTGGGTTTTGCCCGTTCTGTAGATTTGCAGAAGTTAGTGTCTGAAGAACTTTCAACTTTCAACTTTCAACTTTCAACTGGTTTTGGTTCTACAGGTTCCCGACTTCTCACCGGCAATTCTCAGTATGCCGAAGAACTCGAAACTTTCATAGCTAAGTATCACAAAGCCGAAGCAGGATTGATTTTTAATTCCGGCTATACCGCGAATGTGGGATTGATTTCTTCCGTTGCTCACAAGGAAGATGTTATTTTCTACGATGAACTTTCTCATGCGTCCATTTATGATGGAATTCGATTGTCTAAAGCAGAATCATTTCCATTCCGACATAACGATTTAAACCATCTTGAAGAGCGACTGAAATTTTTTCAAAGCGAACGGAAAGAAAATTCAAACTACTATATAATTGTAGAAAGTGTTTATTCGATGGATGGAGATTTTGCTCCGCTGATGGAATTTGTTTCTATTTGTGAAGATTATAATGTAAAACTGATTGTTGATGAAGCGCACGCTACCGGAATCTTTGGAAAAAATGGCGAAGGAAAAGTTGTTGAATTGGGTTTGGAACAAAAAGTTTTTGCACGAGTTCATACATTTGGAAAAGCACTTGGTTGTCATGGCTCAATTGTTCTTGGAAGCGAATCGTTGAGAAATTATCTCATTAATTTTTCGCGACCGTTTATTTATACAACAGCTTTGCCGATTCATACTTTGGTTTCGATTAAATCGGCTTATAAATTACTGTCTATTTCAAATGAAGGAATATCTAAAATCAATGGTTTAATAAAATTCTTTAGAGAGAAAATTCATAATTCGGGTTTAAATAATTTTCTGAATAGTTTTAGCCCGATTCAATCTGTAATTTTAGAAGGAAATGAGAACGTAAAAAACATTTCTGGTTTAATTCAGAAAGATGGATTTGATGTTCGTCCAATTCTTTCGCCAACAGTTCCGAAAGGAAAAGAAAGGTTGAGAATTTGTCTTCATTCATTTAATACAGAAGAAGAAATAAACGGATTGCTTTTGTCGTTGAAGAAAAATAGTGAGTTGGTTTCGAAAAAATACCTTGCAGTTTAATTATTTGAAATAGTTTACATTTGCACACCAATAATTGATATGAGAAAGATTTTTGTAACCGGCATCGGAACTGACATTGGTAAAACAGTGGTTTCTGCAATTATTGTAGAAGCGCTGAAAGCGGATTATTGGAAACCTGTTCAGTCGGGAACTTATTACACCACCGATTCTGAAAAAGTAAAATTGTGGTTAAGTAACTCAAAATCGGTTATTCATCCCGAAGCTTACAGTTTGAAAGAACATAAATCTCCTCACGAAGCGGCAGAAACAGAAGGAATAAATATTGATTTGGATAAAATAAATCTTCCGCAAATAGAAAATACGCTGGTGATTGAAGGAGCCGGCGGTGTGATGGTTCCTCTGAATAAAAAAGATTTTGTTATTGATTTGATAAAAAAGTTTGATGCCGAAACAATCATTGTCATTCAGAATTATCTCGGCAGCATTAATCATTCTCTTCTTACTATTGATGCGTTGAAACAAAGAGGTATAAAAATTCTCGGTCTTGTTTTTAACGGTCCACCTCACGACCCATCAAAAGAGATTATTCTCAATTACAGCAAACTTCCTTTCATTTCGTGGATTTCAAAAGAGCAGGAGATTGATAAAAATGTTATTCTGAAGTATGCGAAAGAGTTTGAAAATATTTAAACAATGATTCAAACGGATACAAAACGGATTCAGACAGAACTATCCGTTTGCATCTAAAAAAATCTGTTTGAATCTATGACGTTAACTTCCCGCGATAAAAAAGTAATCTGGCATCCTTACACGCAGCATGGATTATTTCCCGAATCAATTGGAATTGTAAAAGGAAAAGGAACTTATCTCTACGATGAAAACGGAAAAAAATATATTGACGCGATTTCTTCCTGGTGGACTTGTATTCACGGACACGCTCATCCTTACATCGCAAAAAAAGTTTCAGCTCAGCTAAAAAAACTTGAGCATGTGATTTTTGCCGGCTTTACTCACGAACCAGCTGTTGAACTTGCTGAACGCTTGTTGAAAAAACTTCCAAAGAATCAGAAAAGAATTTTCTATTCTGACAATGGTTCCACCGCTGTTGAAGTTGCAATGAAAATGTCTTTTCAATATTGGTATAATAAAGGGATGCCAAAAACAAAAGTCATTGCATTTAGAAACAGTTATCACGGAGATACGTTCGGAGCAATGTCCGCCAGTGAACGAGGTGCATTTTCAAAACCGTTTGAGCATAATTTATTTGAAGTAATCTTTATTGATGCACCTGTGAAAAGAAAAGAAAAAGAAGCAGTATCAAGTATTAAGCATCAAGTATCGAGATTTAAAAATGAAATCTCTGCATTTATTTTTGAACCGATTGTTCAGGGTGTTGCCGGAATGGTTTTGCACGAAGCTGATACGTTGAGTAAAATGATTCGAATATGCAGAGAGAATAATATTTTAACCATTGCTGATGAAGTGTTCACAGGTTTTGGAAGAACGGGAAAATTTTTTGCATCCGACTATCTTTCTGAAAAACCGGATATAATTTGTTTGTCGAAAGGATTAACCGGTGGAACTATGGCGATGGGAGTTACATCTTGCACGGAAGAAATATTCAATGCTTTTCTTTCTCAGGATAAAATGAAAACTTTATTTCATGGACATTCTTTCACTGCGAATCCTATCTCTTGTTCTGCATCGCTGGCAAGTTTGGATTTGATGGAAAAGAAATCAACTTGGGAAAATATTAAGAGAATTGAAAAACAACACAAGAAATTCGTTTTGAAAATTCAGAATTCAAAAATTGGAATTCAGAATCGGATTAGTGAAATTAGAATGAAAGGAACTATCCTTGTGTTTGAACTTAAAACTCAGGATGAAACATCGTACTTCAATTCCATCCGCGATAAATCAGTTAAGTTTTTTTTGAATAAAGGAATTTTAATTCGTCCGCTTGGAAATGCGATTTATCTTCTTCCGCCTTACTGCATTTCAGATAAAGATTTAGATTATATTTATAATTCTATTTTAGGATTTTTACAATCATTATGAAGAAAATTAAAAAAGTATTAGTTGCAAACCGAGGAGAAATTGCACTTCGCATCATGCGCTCTTGTCGCGAGATGGGAATTTTAACTGTCGCTGTTTTTTCTGAGGCAGACAGAAATGCACTTTTTGTTCGATATGCCGATGAAGCAGTTTGCATTGGTCCGCCCGCATCATCCGAATCTTACCTCAACGGAAAAAAGATAATTGAAGTTTGCAAAAAACTTAAAGCGGATGCCATTCATCCCGGCTACGGATTTCTTTCAGAGAACGCTGAATTTGCAAGAGAAGTTGAAAAGAGTGGAATTATTTTTATCGGTCCGCCTGCCGAAGCAATGGAAATGATGGGTGATAAACTTTCTGCAAAAGCCACTGCAAAAAAACATAATGTGCCGATGGTTCCCGGAACAGAAGGCGCGATAGATGATATCAAGCAGGCAAAAAAAGTTGCAAAAGAAATTGGTTTCCCCATTTTGATTAAAGCAAGTGCAGGCGGCGGCGGAAAAGGAATGCGCATTGTTGAAAATGAAAATGTTTTGGAAGAAGAAGTTAGCCGCGCCTCCAGTGAAGCAAAATCTGCTTTTGGAGATGGCGCTGTTTTTATAGAAAAGTATGTGGAGAAACCTCGCCACGTGGAAATCCAAATTCTTGCCGATAAACATGGCAATGTGGTTTATCTTTTTGAACGTGAATGTTCGGTTCAGCGCAGACATCAGAAAGTGGTGGAAGAAGCTCCATCAACCGTTCTCACTCCTGAAATTAGAAAAAAAATGGGAGAATGCGCTGTGAATCTTTCAAAAGCATGCGGGTATGTTGGTGCAGGAACAGTTGAGTTTCTTGTGGATGCAAAAAAGAATTTTTATTTCCTTGAAGTGAATACGCGTTTGCAAGTTGAACATCCTGTTACGGAAATGATAACAGGAATTGATTTGGTGAAAGAACAAATTAAAGTTGCGCAGGGAGAAAAACTTTCTTTCAAGCAGGATGATTTGAAAATCAACGGACATTCAATAGAAATTCGTGTATATGCTGAAGACCCTGCAAATAATTTTCTGCCTGATATTGGAAAACTTATTTCTTACAAAGTTCCGCAAGGAGCCGGAGTTCGTGTGGATGATGGTTTTGAAGAAGGAATGGACATTCCGATTTATTATGACCCAATGATCGCAAAGTTGATTTCGTATGGAAAGAACAGAGAAGAAGCAATTGAAAGAATGATTCGTGCAATTGATGAATATAAAATAATTGGTGTTGAAACCACTCTGCCTTTTTGCAAATTTGTTCTTCAGCACGAAGCATTTATATCAGGAAATTTCGACACACAGTTTGTACAAAAACATTTCTCTCCTGAAAAATTATATATTCAATCTGAAGATGAAGCGCAAATTGCTTCAATTGTTTCTGCTCGATTGTTTAATTCTTTAAAGAAAAATTTAACCGATAATCACATTTCTCGAACAACTGTTTCCAAGTGGAAAAAGAATAGAATTTCGGATAGGGATTAACTTTTTACTTAGAAATTTTGCATTTGTTTGTAATTTCTGTATCTTTACAGTAACATTTTATTTTCTATGTCGTTAAATAATCAAGAAATAGAAATAAAATCAATGTTAAATGAAACGAGTCATCCATAAATTAAGCGTAGTTGTTGTTATTCTTTTTAACTCGCTTTTCCCTTCGAATGGATTTTCTCAAACAGATAAAAACAATCCGATATATTCAAAACATGCAGAATCTATGCCGGAGGATAATATTTTACTTAAAACTATTCAATACGATGGAGAAACTCTTCCGCTAATAACATTAAATGAAATCCAAATTGGTGCTCAAAGGGTTTTTAAAAATGCAAAAGCACAACAAGAATATTATCGGTTATGGCGCGATGTGCATCAGGCATATCCTTATGCTGTGCTTGCTTCAATAAAGTTGAAAGAATATGATGCCATACTTGCCAATGTTCCTGAAAAAGAACGTACTCCTTACTTGAAACAAACAGAAAAAGAATTGAAAACACAATTTGAGAGTGATTTGAAAAATCTCACGATGAATCAAGGCAGAATATTGATTCGCCTCATTAATCGTGAAACGGGAATGACTACTTATAAAGTTATAAAAGATTATCGCGGTACATTTTCGGCATTTATATGGCAATCGTTTGCAATCTTGTGGGGTAATAATCTTAAATGGAAATACGACCCAACGGAGGGAGAAGACAAATTAATTGAAGATATTATTCAGCAAATTCAGGATGGAGAGGTTTAAGGAAACAATAAATTCCGAGACAATTGCATCAAACAGTATCCATAAAAGATTTTTCAATCTTATTAAACAGCAATAATCCTAAAAAAAGTAAAACGAACATTATAAATACGCTGTATCCCAAGTGCATAAGATTCACACCCCCTCCGCCCAAAAAAGCGTATTTGAATGTCTCAACAATTGGTGTCATCGGATTAAGCAATGCAATTATCCGAAGTTTCCCATGCAGAATAGAAAGCGGATACACAATAGGTGTTGCATACATGAGCAACTGAACGCCAAAGCCCATTAAATACTGCAAGTCTCTGTATTTGGTAGTAAGAGATGAAATAATTATTCCGAATCCAAGACCTATGCCGGCCATAATAAGTAATAACACAGGAGTGAAAAATATCCATCTGTTTGGATGAAAGCTTGCGCCTTTGAAATAATAAAATGCAACAAACACCAAGAATAATAAAAACTGAATTCCAAATTTTATCAAGCTTGAAATAACATTTGATAAAGGAACGATCATACGGGGAAAATAAACTTTGCCAAAAATTCCTGCATTGGCAGTAAATGTGGTGGATGTTCTATTCAAACAATCAGCAAAATAGTTCCATGCTGTGATTCCAGCCATATAAAATAATGTCGGAGGCATCCCATCTGTCGGAATTTTAGCTACTGTTCCAAAAATCACCGTGAAAATAATTGTAGAAAAAATGGGCTGAATAAAGAACCATAATGGACCAAGAATGGTTTGCTTATAAACGGCAACAAAATCTCTCTTAACAAAAAGAAAAAGCAGATCCCTAAATTGCCATATTTGGTCTAAATGAAAATCAAACCATTTTGTTTGAGACTGAATAACATCTGTCCATTCTTCATTTTCCATTTCTGACATAATTTGCAAATTTATGAATTTTGCTTCTCATCCTCATTTGTATATTCGCCAAAATAGACAACTTGAATTTATGGAATTAGTCTTTGCAACCAATAACAAGCATAAGATTGAGGAAGTTCAGCAACTTCTTAAAGATAAATTTCGTTTATTGAGTTTGCAGGATATTAATTGCCATGAAGAACTTGCTGAAACAGGCAATACACTTGAGGAAAACGCAAGCCAGAAAGCAAATTACATTTATAAAAAATTTAATGCAAACTGTTTTGCCGATGACACAGGTTTGGAAATTGAAGCATTAAATGGAAAGCCAGGAGTTTTATCGGCACGTTATGCAGGTGAAGAAAAAGATTCAGAAAAAAATATCGAGAAAGTTCTTAATGAATTGCAAGCCAGTAAAAACCGAAAAGCAAGATTTAAAACCATTATTTCTTTATTCATTAACGGTAAAGAATATTTATTCGAAGGAATAATAAATGGAAAAATAGCGGATAAGAAACATGGAGAAAAAGGATTTGGTTACGACCCGATTTTCATTCCAGATGGATTTAATAAATCATTTGCAGAAATGACGATGGAAGAAAAAAATAAAATCAGCCACCGTGCTTTCGCAATAAAAAAACTTGCTGAATTCCTGAATAGTTTGAAAAATTAATTTCCGGCAAAAACTTCTTCAATCGCATTTCCGAAAAGTTCTTTCTTGGATATACCGGCATATTCTGCCTGTTGCGGAACAAAACTTCTTTCGGTGAGACCGGGAATGCTGTTCACTTCAAGAACATACAATTTGTTCTTCTTCAAAATATAATCTATGCGTATCATTCCTCTGCAGCCGAGAATGTTGTAAATGTATTCGCTCAGGTTTTTGCATTCCGCTTCAGTTGCAATTGAAATTCTTGCAGGAGTAATTTCTTCGGTTGATTTATCAATGTACTTCGCGTCAAAATCAAAAACTTCTTTCGAGCAAACCACTTCTGAAATGGCGAGTGCTTTCACTTTTCCTTTGTATCGGATAACGCCGCAGGTAAGTTCTATTCCTTCGATGAACTCTTCCACGATGGCTTCTTCACCAACCTTCAATGCTTTTTCTATCGCAGGAATTAACTCTTCTTTATGTTTCACTTTGGATGCTCCTAAACTCGATCCGCCTTCATTTGGTTTCACAAAACAAGGCAGAGAAACTTTTGTCAGAATTTCATCTACAGAAATCTTATCCTTTTTATGAATCACCATTGATTGAGATGTGTTCACTCCATATTTACTAAGCACCGCAACTGTCAAACCTTTATTAAATGTAAGCGCCGACTGAACCACACCACATGATGTGTAAGGAATTTCTAACATATCAAAATAACCTTGAAGTTTTCCATCTTCGCCCGGAGTTCCGTGTAACGCCATAAAAACACAATCAAACTTTACTTTCTTTCCCGCTACGGTAACGGAGAAATCATTTTTGTCAACCGCAATCTCTTTTCCTTCTTTTTCAAGAACCCATTTTTCCTTCGTTAAAATAATTTTATAACAGTTATATTTTTCCGCATCAAGATGCTTCATTACAACATCTGCGCTCTTAAGCGAAATAACCGCTTCTCCTGAATAACCACCGGTAACAACTGCAATGTTTTTCTTCATAAAATATTTTGTTAAGAAATGAGTTAACGTAGTAAATGTAGAGAGATTAAAATCGGTTCAAGAAAGATAATTCATACTTTTGTTAATACATCATTGTTAATTTCTGTCAGGATAAACAGCTATGAAGAACATTTTTTTATTTCTAAAGAGCAAACAATTCAGGATTCATTTTGTTATTTCAGTGGTGGTTGCCGGTATTATTTTCTGGGCTTCTTTCAAATCGCTGGGGTCGTACACGCATCATGGAATAACAATTGCAGTGTCTGATTTCTCCAATATAAAAACAGAAGACCTCAATAAATTTATTTCCGATAAGCAATTAAGGTATGAAGTAATTGATTCGATTTTCGATTCAAAAGTGGCAGCGGGAGTTGTAATCAAACAAGACCCGGAAAAAAATATTGCTGTCAAACAAAATAGAATCATTTATCTAACCGTTAGTGCAAAGTTGCCACCACTTATAAAAATGCCTAATCTGGTGGATGCCTCGATGCGTCAGGCACAAGCGATGATTGAATCGGATGGATTGAAAGTAGGAACAAGAGAATATCGTTCCGATCCATGCGTTAATTGTGTGCTCGCACAAATGATGAAAGGAAAAAAAATAGACGCTGGAACAATGATTCCAAAAGGAAGCGTGATTGATTTGATTCTTGGAAAAGGAGAGAAAGATGAAAAAATAAATATTCCTTGTCTGATTGGACTTTCTCAAAAAGATGCACTTAATAAAATTACTGAAAACGGGTTAAGCGAAGGAACCATCAAATGTATTGACTGCAAAACTTCTGCTGATAAGGAAAATGCAAAAGTGTATAAGCAAACTCCCTCTTGCTCTTCAAATGCAATGATAAACTTTGGAAATGCAATTGATTTATTCATAAGCGTTAAAGCAAAAGTAATTTCACCAACTGATACAATCGGAAATGAATAAAAAAGTATCAAGTATGAAGTATCAGGTATCAAGAAGTGTTTTTACTTTTTTCTTTTGCCTTTTACCTTTTACCTTTTGTTTCGCACAGGAAATTATTACCGGACTTGGCTGTAACCCTGTGCTGATGCGAAAATATACCGAACTCGTTAATGCAAAAAAGTTTCAGCTTTATTCAATAACTTCGGATACACTTTCGCTTCCATTCCTCGATGATTTTTCGAAAGAAAGTATTTATCCCGACACAACTCTTTGGCTTGACAAAGAAGCATTTATCAATCGCGATTATCCCATTGCACCTCCCACTCTTGGCGTTGCTACGTTAGACGGTGTTGGTCCATCTGGATTACCCTATGATACATTGGCTGGTGGAGGTTCTTTTGCTCCTGCCGACACACTTACTTCAAAGCCCCTGCATTTAAAATATCTTCAGGCAGATTCAGTTTATTTTAGTTTTTTCTGGCAGGCAGGTGGAAGAGGAATTTATCCGAAGATACATGACTCGCTTCTTGTTCAATTTAAAAATGCATCCATGCATGGTGATTCGGCCTGGCGAACTCAATGGGTCCATGCTGGATTCAATGCAACTCTGACCGATACTACTTTTCATCTTGTGATGATCCGGGTGGACACCTCTTTTTTGAAAGAAGGTTTTCAGTTTCGTTTTAGAAATTATGCCTGCCTTTCTGGAAATGTTGACCACTGGCATATTGATTATGTTTATCTCAACAAACGACCGTTAGGTATTGGAGATACTATTTTCAGTGATGTGGCATTTGTTTATAATTCTTCTTCCCTTCTGAAAAATTATACCGCAATGCCTTGGGAGCAATATCAGCCATCGGAAATGAAAACAAATCTTAATTTTTTTATTCGCAATAATGATATCGTTCCTAAAAACACTTCTTTTACTGACACTATTTATAATGCAACGCTAACTCCGGTTTCTTCTTACACATTAAATGCAGGTAACGTTCAACCATACGCAACTAATGGGTATTGTAACTACCCTCCATTTTCTAACCCGCCAATTTCCACTACTCCATCGGGATATACTTTTCCTTTATTAACTGCTCCGACATCTTTTCAACTTGAATGTGTGATGCAAACAAATGCAAATGACATGGACAAATGGAACGATACGCTTCGGTACCGCCAGAAATTGTATGACTATTATTCTTACGATGATGGCACAGTGGAAGGAGGATATGGTTTGTGGGTTTCTCCTGGTTTACCGGGCGGAGAAATTGCTTATAAGTTTACACTTAATAATCCTGATACAATTGTTGCGGTGCAAATGCTGTTCAATTGGATCGTGGATAATCAACGATATCACAATTTCAGAATCATACTTTGGAGAAATGATGGACCTAATGGAACGCCAGGAACAATAATTTTAAAAGACAGTTTGGTATCTCCTCAATATCAATATATATATCATCCTACCGGGTGGGGAAATCTCACCAATGATTTTTATACTTACAATCTTACCTCATCAAAATATCTCACTGGAACATTTTATGTTGGATTAGTGCAATTATATACACCTATAGATCATTTTGATTTGCTGAATATAGGAGTGGATATGAATATCAATTCCAATACCAGTAAATTATATTGGAACGATGATGGAAGCTGGGGAAGTTGGAATCAATCTGTAATGCCGGGTTCTTTAATGATACGTCCGGTGTTCCGAAATACCGCGGCACTTACATCTGTAACTAACACTGAAAATCCTTCAAATCAAATCAAAATTTTCCCTAATCCAAACAATGGAAAATTTAATGTACAAATGAGTAAGTTTGAAAATATAAAAATGGAAATCTATAATGTATTTGGTGAATGTATTGATAAACAAATCTTCAAATCAGCAAACGAGCAAATTGATCTAAGTAATGTGTCTGATGGAATTTATTTCCTTAGAATGACCAGCGAGCAAGGCGCTACCTATTCCCAAAAATTTATCATCTCAAAATAATCCTTCAACGAAACTTTTTTAGATTATTTTTGCCGTTCTAATTAAGAAAGTTCTTTCCGCTCGGGTGGTGGAACTGGTATACACGCAGGACTTAAA
>PLUL01000024.1 GCA_003164895.1 Bacteroidota bacterium
TTTCCTTTTCATCATTTTGAAATGCAAGTTCTTTATTGGCAATGGTTAACTCTGAAGCTCGTTTTTCTTTCTCATCGTTTTGAAATGCAAGTTCCTTATTGGCGATGGTCAACTCTGAAGCCCGTTTTTCTTTCTCATCGTTTTGAANNAAATGCAAGTTCTTTATTAGCAATGCCTAGTTCTGCCGCTCGCTTCTCCTTCTCTCCATCCTGAAATGCCAATTCAATATTAGCGATGCCTAACTCTGCCGCTCGTTTTTCTTTTTCTCCATCCTGAAAGACAAGTTCTTTGTCAGCTATACCTAATTCAGCCGCACGTTTTCCTTTCTCTTCTTTTTGAAAAGCAAGTTCTTTATTGGCAAGAGCTAACTCAGCAGCCAATTTAATTATCTCTTCTTTTTGAAAGACAAGTTCCCTTTGAGCAATGATCAAACTTTCTTTATCAAGCTCTTTTATTTTAGACATATACTATTTCGTTAAAATTATTTTTCCTTAATCGTTGTTCCGGAAGGAGTCGATTGATCTTCGCTGTTTTGCACTGTAAGCACAAATTTTTCTTTCACGGGTTGCAAAATATTTCCATTCGCATCTACAGGTAGTCCCTCTGCTATAAGAGTAAGCGCATGTATAATTATTTTTTTGTATTGCGAGAATTCCGAAGGTTTTCGAATAAAATACAGAGCGCCATTCAGGTAAAGCTGATTTATCACTTCTTGTTCAAATGAAGTGGAAAAAACGATCACAGGCAAATGTTTCAGTTTTTCGCTGAGTCTCATTTCTGACAAACATTCAAATCCATTTTTTCGAGGCATGTTGAGGTCAAGAAAAAGCACATCCGGAAGTTCATTTGCTTCATTTGAGAGTAGCTGCATAAGTTGCTCTCCGTCATGCACAACTACTAAAGGAGTGGATAATGGAAATACTTCTAATGCTTTCCTGAAAAAGAAACAATCGTCAGCATCGTCATCAGCAAGAAGTATGTTCAGTTGTTTTAAATTCATTTGGTATTTATTTTCAATATTTCTCTCTAAGTTGTCGCGTATTTTTATTCCCCAATGTATCCATGCTTCGGTCTGTTTGTATTTGATGCGTTAAGAACATATTTCAATGGACTATCAGAAAAATTTTTTTCTGCAGCTAAAGGAAGTGCATGATGAATAACCTGTTTGAGTTGTGCATAATCACTGGGCTTGTGAATGTAAACATCCGATCCGCTCTTGAAAAGCATGTTTATTGAATCCCACGAATTAGAGGTTGAAAACATCACCACGGGAATATCTTTCAATTTTGCATTATGTTTTATTTCAGCCAAACATTCATGCCCGTTCTTTCGCGGCATATTTATGTCAAGAAAAATTACGTTTGGAAGATGATTTGAATTTTCAGAGAGGTGTTCCATCAGTTGCTCTCCGTCATTCACGGTTGTCAGTTGAGTATCCAGCGACAAATCTCCAAGCGCACGTTTAAAAAAAAAGCGATCATCCGCATCGTCATCAGCAAGCAACACATTTAATTGTTTTGATTTCATATTTTAAAAATTAGAATAAATTATTTTTATAATAGTGATTAAATATTTTTTCTGCTTCTAAGCCGCCTTTTTTTCTAATAAAAGACTTAGCGCTTTATGAATAATTTGTTTTAGTTGTTCAAAATCGTTTGGCTTGCGTATGTACTCTTGCGCACCAATCTTGGAAAGAGTATTTATCAAACTCCGTTCGAAATCAATTCCTCTAGCAAAAGATGTTGTAAACACAATCACCGGAAGATTATTTAATTTTTCATTTTCTTTTATCTCACTTAGACATTCGAACCCGGTTTTACGAGGCATACTAAGATCAAGAAAAAGCATATCGGGAAGATGATCTGAATTCTTAGAAAGATAATCCATGAGTTCTTCTCCGTCACGAACTGTTGTGAGATGAGATTCAATGTTTGTTTCTTTTAATGCTTTCTCAAAAAAAAGACAGTCATCCGTATCGTCATCTGCAAGCAGAATGTTAAGAGGTTTGTTTTGTTGTTCTTGTTTCATAAATATTAGCCAATCGTTCAGTATAAATTTTTTATCTGCTCTCTAAAAAAAATCCATTTTACATCCGTTCCATATACCATTTTAATTCTTTTTCCATTTTTTGGTAACGGAAAATGGTAGTGATGATCTTTTGCAAACGCGTGAATGCGGTTTCGCTTTTCACTACATAATCAAACGCGCGGTGATGAATGCAGCTTACCGCTACATCAATCTTATCCTGAGATGACAACATCACAACCGGAATATCCTGATTATATGCTTTAATTTTATCTAATGTTTGAATTCCGTTCATCGCATTTTTATCAATGCCGTCAAGAAAATAATCTAAAATTATCACATCGGGATTATGCGATAAACTTTTCATGCAAAGTTCTCCTGTTGCAAATGTTTCTATGGCGAAATCCGCATGTTGTAGAAATTCAATTTCCAATGATTTTAAAAACAATGCATCATCATCTACCAGGAAAAGTTTTATTTTTTCGTTTTTCATAAATTAATTTTCAGTAGTTGCGTTAAACTCTTCTTGCAATTCTCTGCAAGCATGTGTTAATTCTATACACGCCTGCGCGCAAATAGTTTCAAGCTGTAATACTAAATCAGGAATTCCATCTGTCTGCTGCTGTGTGCTTGCATACTCCTGAATTTTTTTTGCCATGTTTTCAAAATCCGTGCTGATACCCATTATTGAAAAGGAAGGAATCATTTTATGAACTGCCGCATGCAATGACGACCAATCCTTATTCTGCAAACTTTGTTTCATCGCTTTGATCAATGGCGGAGTTTGTTCCAAATAAAGCGAGATCATTTCTATCATCAACTTTGGATTTGATTTCGTTCGGCGAATCAAATAATCCAGATCAATACATTTCAATTTAGAAGCATCCTCTTTTTGGAATTTATCAAGTTTAGCAAATGATGGTTTCTTTACAAGTCCCATTATTTTACTATACAATAATTTCTCGTCAACAGGTTTTGCTATATAGTCATTCATTCCAACCGCTTTGCATTTTGCCAAGTCAACGGTGGTTACGTCGGCAGTTAAAGCGATGATTGGAATTTTGGAATTCATTACGTTGCGTATATAATCCGTTGCTTCAAAGCCATTCATTTCCGGCATCTGCAGATCCATTAAAATAATATCATACGATTTTGCTTGTAGCTTTTCAATTGCTATTCTTCCGTTGGCTGCCACCTCGCGTTCAAATCCAAAATCATCGAGCAGAGTTTTCATCAGCAATTGGTTGAGTGCAATATCTTCAACCACCAATACTTTTATGTTTTTAATTTCTGTATCCAATTCCACTAAAATAGTTTCATCTATGGTTTCAATAGTTGTTTTCTTGAAACTTAAAATAAAGCTGAATGTAGTGCCTTCACCCACTTTGCTTTCGACACGAATAGTTCCGCCCTGAGGTTCTACTAACTGTTTAACAATGGCAAGCCCTAATCCTGTGCCTCCATATAATCTGGAAGTGCCGCTGGATGCCTGCTGAAAATTTTCAAATATCTTTCCCAACTTATTTTCAGCGATTCCGATACCAGTATCAGTTACTGCAAATTCAACCATTGCTTTCTCCTTATCTTCATTTATCAATCTAACACTTACTGTAATTTGTCCTTCTGTTGTAAATTTTACAGCATTGCTCACCAGATTTAAAATAATCTGATGCAAACGCACAGGATCACCAAGCAATATTTCCGGAATTTTATTGTCGTATTCTTTTACCAACATTAAATTCTTTTCCTGAATCTTTGGTTCGAACAAATGAAGCATGGCGGATATGGATGCTGATAATTTAAAAGGTGTTTCTTCAAATATCATTTTTCCTGAATCTACTTTTGCCAGATCAAGGATATCGTTTATAAGTACGATCAGCGCATCGCCACTCATTTTTATGGCGTGCAAATATTCTTTTTGCTTGGCAGTAAGATCTGTTTTTAAAACAACTTTTGTAAATCCGATGATCGCATTCATCGGTGTACGAATCTCATGACTCATGTTGGACAGAAATTGCTGTTTCGCTTTCACTGCATCTTCTGCAATTTGTGTAGCACTTTCTGCTCTACTTTGTGCTTGTTCTGCTATGCCAGTTGCCAGTTCGGCAAACACCTTCGCTTCTGTCAGTTCCTTTTCAATTATTTTTTGATCCGTAACATCTCTTGCAACAATTACCACACCTATTACATTGCCGGCATCATCTTTATAAACTGAACCATTACACAATACATCCATCGGTTTACCATCATGAATAGTTAAAGGGAAATCTACTACAAAACCTTTTTCAAAGATCTGACGATAGCAATCGCGCGCCTTCTCAATCTCAGTAAAATAATTGTAGAAATCTGAACCGATAATTTTCTCACGCGATTCACCGGTTACTCTTACAGTTGCCTCATTGATATCGGTAACTTTTCCTTCAGCACTGATCGTAAATAATGGATCGCGGCTTGCTTCGATCAGGCTTAGAGAATAATTTGAAAGTACTTTTTGTGCAGCAGTTAATTCCTCTAATTTATTATTGCCGATTTTTTGACTTCTGATAATGGAAATTACAAGAGCAAAAATAACAACAATGAATCCTACAAGAGTTAAAAATATTACAATGAAATTATTATTGCTCTTTTCATTTTCCAATTTTCTTTGTTTTAGCAAAACAAATTCCTCTGAATCTATGTCAGCAATTATACTCTTGATTTTATCCGTAAGGATTTTTCCCTTCTCAAGCACGCTTATTTCTTCTTTTTCACTCAACGCATTCTGTTTTCTGTCTTCAATTGTGTTCATTGTAATAGCAAATCGTTGGTCGATTACTTTTTTCAATGTATCTAAGCGCAATTGTTGATGCGAATTATCTTTGGTAAGTTCTTTCAATTCAGCCAGGGTGCTGTTTGTCGTATTCAAAGCATTATTATAAGGTTCTAAAAATATTTCATTCCCCGTTAGTAAGTAGCCACGAAAACCAACTTGGGTATTAACGACGTCCAAAAGAACTTTATCACTTTTACTAAGAACTTCCTGCGTATGTTCCACCGATTCACTCGCTGATTTTACTTTCTGAGTATTATTATAGAAAATCACCAATACCGATATAAGTATAACCGCTGATAAGAAATAAAAAAGTTTAATATTTTTTTCTAACACGAATTTCATACTGTCCTTTATAAATTAATTTATTCCATTACCATTAGACATAGGAATTCCAACTTCTTCAAGCGGACTTCTTCTTTTATCTTTCAATTGTTTAAAATGAGAAGGCGAAAGTCCGGTAGCTTTTTTAAATTGATTGGATAAATGCGCCACACTGCTGTAATTCATCTTCCATGCAATTTCCGTTATGTTCAGTTCGCCATAGATCATTAGTTCCTTAATCCGTTCTATTTTATGAGAGATGATGAATTGTTCGATCGTAGTTCCCTGAACTTCCGAAAATAAATTTGCCATGTACGTATAATCGTGATTTAATTTCTCGCTTAAATAATCGGAAAAATTTACTTTGATCGTCTCTTCGGTGTGATGCACCATTTCAATAATTGTATTTTTTATTTTCTCTATCAACACAGCGCGCTTGTCGTCCATTAACTCAAGTCCCGATTCATGTAGCGCAATTTTCACCTGCTCACGCTGTTCCGCTGTAATGTTTTCCATAATCTCCACTTCACCCAAATCCACAACAATAAAATGAAGTCCAAGTTTTTTCAACTCTTCCTTCACCACCATTTTGCAGCGGTTACTCACCATGTATTTAATGTATAATTTCAAACAAACTCTATTTTAAAAACAGATATAGGCAAAGATGCATCCCTTTGCTATGAAAAATGTTATATAACTTTTTAAATAAGTTACATAATTCACACCTTTAAAAATATGATACGACATTTTGTGATCGAGAATCTTAAAGAAGGAAGGAGTTAATCAAGTAACTTTTAAAAACGTATGACTTCCGATGAAGTTCCTTTTTTTGAAAGATACGATAAAGAACGATGTGATGATATTTTTTAAAATTGGCGGAAGAAAAAAAGGGGTTGAGGTAATTGTTGATGATTGGCGTACTACTTGAGTATACGTGAAGCCCAAATTAAATTCTTTTTAATTCTTCAGCAAGAAATTTCTCAATTTGCGAGTTCACATTTACCAATGGAAGCCTAACATAGGCAGAACATATTTTCATTTTCTCCAACAAACATTTTACTCCGGCAGGATTTCCATCGGCAAAAATCAAACGAGTGAATTCATCTAATGTGTAGTGAAGATTTTTTGCTTTGGAATAATTTCCAGCAAGAGATTGTCGTGTCATTTCAGAAAACTCTTTTGGAAAAGCATTCGCAATTACTGAAATAACTCCGTTCCCACCCGAAGCAAGGATAGGAAACGTAAGTAAATCATCTCCTGAAATCACAAGAAAATCTTTCGGTTTGTATTTGATGATTTTCATTATCTGGTCAAGATTGCCCGATGCTTCTTTCACGCCAATAATATTTTTCACTTCTTCGGCTAATTGCAAAGTGGTTTCAGCTAAAATATTTGAGCCAGTTCGTCCCGGAACATTATAAATAATCATAGGCAAAGCGCAGGCATCGGCAATTGCTTTATAATGTTGAACAAGTCCGCGCTGATTGGGCTTGTTGTAATACGGAGAAACTGAGAGTACAGCATCCACACCACGCAAATCAAATTTTTTGAGTGTAGAAATAACTTCTTGAGTAGAATTTCCGCCAATACCAACTACTACGGGAACACGCTTATTCACGGTTTCAATCGTGTATCGAACAATTTTCTCTTTCTCGTCTTTATTCAACACAGGCGTTTCACCGGTGGTTCCAAGGGAAACGACATACTCTACTCCGCCTTTTATCACATGGTTAATTACATTCTTCAACCCAATAAAATCAATTCGTCCGTCTTTCAAAAAAGGTGTAACGAGCGCTACGCCTGTTCCAATAAATTTTTTATGCTTGTTCATTGGCAGAAAATTGTTTATCGTTTTTTTTATTTATGACAAAAAGATATGTGTCAATATTTTTTAGGTAGAATTTTAAATCTTTTCCTTTCTCCATTTCTATCATCATATCAAAGATAGAATTATTTTTTTCGCTCTTTTTTCCCGCCTTGAATCTTGCCTTTGATAAAGATGAAATATATCGAAGTGGAAATAAATCATTAAGATTAAGATCAAGCAGAATATCATATTCATCTGCAATAAAATTTTTCACATAAACACTATTCGGAATATTATTCCACGACAAATCTTTTAAAGAAAAAAAATCGTATTCCAGTTTTGAAAATGCCATAGGCGGCGATTCTTTCTGGTTAAAAAAACCTATTGCCTTAACTTTCTTTTTCATCTCTTTAAGATACAAAACATATTTTTTCACCAGTTCAAAATCTTCCTTATCAGTCGCGTCAAAAACTATCCCGATTGTTTTCGCTTCTTCCATATTCATAAATTTTTTATTCCTATGAACGGACTTCCGTTCCATAGAAAGAAAATAATTTCCGAAAGCATCTTTTATATTTTGAATCAGACTCATTATTCGGAAATAATTCTTTCTTTTATTTTAACAGCAGGATTTCCCTGATAAACAGAATAAGCTTCCAAATCTGAAACGGCAACCGATGCAACCGACAAAACAGAATGTGATTTGCAGATAACTCCTCCGCAAACAATTGATTTTGCTCCGAGCCAAACTCCTTCTTCCAAAATAATTTTTCCGGTCATCAAATCAAATGATGATTTTTTATAATTATGATTTCCGCAGAGAAGAAGCGCGCCTTGAGAAATGCAACTATTGTCGCCAATTATCACTTCATCTAAATTATCAATCCAAACTCCTTCCCCAATCCAGCAATAATTTCCAATTTTCAGTTTCCAAGGATATTTGATATTTACTTTCGGTTTAATCACAACATTTCTACCAACTTTCGCACCGAATAAACGAAGTAGAAATATTTTCGTGGAGTAAAAAGGGAAATAAGAATTAAAAAAACAAGCGTTGGTGCAATACCAAATAATTCTTGTCAGCCAAGAAGCTCCGGAATTGTACCAATCGTTATTGAATTTTGACAAATCTGTTTTCTGCATTGCACAAATTTATGACTTTAAAAACAACTGCCTGTTTTGTTCGATTATGTTTTTGTTTTCAGTAAAAGATTTTGCAAAATTAAATGCGCCTTTTGAAAGGATATCATATTCCGCTTGACTCATATTTATACATTTTTCAATCACAGAAACAAAATCTTTCTCTGAAGACAAGGAAATGTCCCATCCTGCATTAAGCATATTTAAATCTTGCCAAATAGTTTGATCACTTATTATCACCGGAACTCCTGCGCTCATTGCTTGTAAAATTGCATGTCCAAAATTTTCACCTCGCGTTGGAGAAAAATGAAAATGGTATTCAGAAAGTGTTTTCAAAACATTTTCACTTTGCAAACTTCCTTTGTAGTTGACCATTACATTTGAAGGTAATGTTTCTATAATATTTTTACATTCTTCCCAATACGTTTTATCGTAAATAGGTCCATATAAATCAAATTCAACTCGTCCATTTATTTTTGTCAAAATATCTATTGCATACTTTATGTTTTTTTCAGGCGAAATGCGTGCGATGCTCACCAACCGTAAACTATCATTGTTTTTTTTTATTTGTTGCCATTCTAATAAATTATCTTTCCGCCAAAGATTGGGAGCAATCTTAACTTGAATATTTCGTCCAACATTTTTCCGAATATCCACATCTTCATGTTTGTTTGTCGCATGAAAGACAACATTCTGAAATAATTTCACCATCTTCACAACCAATAGAAATATTTTCTTTTTTGTTTGTTTCACTCCGAGTGCGCTTTGCGCAAACATTCCTCTGACCGCAATAACAACTTTAACATTTTTCTTTTTTCGTAAATAATAGAGAGGAAATAATGTAAAGTAAAGCGAATAAATTCCATTCAGATAAACTATATCAAATTCATCTTCGGCTAAAATATTGTAAATATTTTTTGCGGAAAGTATTTCTTTAGAAAAATAAAAAACACGAATTCCATTTGGTAAAATATTCCACGCATTACTTTTTATTGTAGAATACGGTTCATCATTCATATAATCAGTATCGCGCGTTACTACTGAAAAATCAAATTCGTCTTTCAGATGTTCAATAAGATTCGCACATGATTGAATCGGTCCGCCTGCCCGATAACCCGGAAGAAACCAGTCAATAAAAACAAGTATTTTCTTTTTTTTCACTTTTGTGCTATTGCTTAATTAAGGTAAGTAATGTATCCGCCCATTTCTCAGGTGTAATTTGACTTGCAAACTCAGCACTTCTCTCTCCCATTTGAAAAAGTTTCTCATCAGGCATAGAAATAATTTTCTTGATGACTGATTTCAGTTCGTTAATATTTTTTGATTGGAATGGGAATCCGTTTTCATTCTCTTTCAAAAAAGTACTTGCCGCTCCTACTTCATTGCTGCAAATCAATGGAAACCCTGCCGAAGCAAATTCATGGACCACAACTCCCCATGGTTCGAAATGACTTGGCAAAATAAAAACACCAGTCTCAGAAATATATTTTGCCATGTCTTTTGGCTGAACAAAACCAAAATGTTTTATCTTGGAATGTTCGACCGGAAGAATATCTCCTGTACCCAAACACCAAAGTTCCCAGTCATTTGGTAATTCCTCTGACACTTCTGAAAACGCCTGCCATAAATCTCTAATGCCTTTAAATTCATAATAACGCCCGACAAAAATAAAACGATGAGGAAAATTATTTTTCTTTACCTCCATTGAAGACAAATAACTATTATGAAAATAATTATAATCACAGGAATAAAATCCTCGCAAAATATTTTTCTCGTTAAAACCTAAACGTTTTGCAAATTCCATTTGCGGATTTCCGGGAATCCAGCAATGAGAAAAATATTGATTAATAGTAAACTCCTTAAAAAATGCTCCAAGCCGTTGCTTTAAGCTTCCATTCCATTTTCCGTCAAAACCTACAATGATTGGTGTTTTTTTTCTAAACTTTTCACATACTGACAAATATTCTTTATCCACCCATCCGCTGCAATAAATAATATCTGGAGAAATTTTTTCAGCTAAATCCAATAACGATTTCGCTGTGTATTGATTTCTTTCATACGTTTTCAAATTATCCAAAAAGGAAAAAGAAAAAGGAGCTTCTTTGTTCACCGGATAACAAACTATATGGACTTCTGCATTACTTTTTTTCAAGCAAGCATTTACGCATGAAAAAAAATATTCTGCAAGTTCAGTGTACAGGAAGAGTACTTTCATTCTTTTGTTCATTAAATTCAGGACTGGTAAGAATAGTAAGAATTATTAAAAGTTGAATTGTAATAGGGTTAAGGGAAGCTGTCATCCAAGATTCAAAATTGGCTGAAAATAAAACAGTAAACATTACCGGAAAAGCGATGCGAGAATTTTTAGATGCTTTAATAAATGACAGAAGAAATCCTCGCGCAAATAAGAACAAACCAATTATGCCAGTGTTTAGCCAAAGTGTCAAATAGGAATTATGCACATTTCCCTGATGCCCGAGATCGTTCAGTTTTTGCTGCGTTTGTACATTGTGCATCAGAAATTCATCATAGGCAAATCCCTTGCCCAAATAAAAATTATCCTGAATATGTGTCCATGCAAAATTCCATGCAACATCTCTTCCGGAACCATTTTTAAGCGTATCAACTCTAAAGTATTCTCCTAATCCCAAAGAGGCAGCTATTAACCCAAAATTTTCAAATAACACCTGATATACTAATGACAGAATTATCAAAACAAAAAATCCTACAAATGGAGAATACTTATACAATCGCATAAAGATGAGAAAAGCTATTATACTCATGATGGTATTTCGTGATCCGCTGAGAATAACAGAAAAGATAATCAACCCATATAAATAAATTTTCTCCCACTTTGAAAACAAAACAGGATAATATTCCTGAATTACAAATAATAAAAGAAAATATAAGGTACAAAACAAACCAAGTCCATTTGGATTACCTAATATACCTCTGTAACGATCTGCCAGATAGGCAATATTTGATCCAATCAATTTAAAAATAATTCCGGCAAGCAATATCAATGAAAAAAGAAAAACAATATCCCTAAAAAACCTTGTTCCTCTTAGTTGGTAAACTTTAACAACATAAGAAGGGACAATAAAAAACAATAGAATATATGATAAGGTTTTTTGAAAGCATGTTTGCCAGTCTTCACTTTTTACAATCAGAAACAATGCGAGAATTAAAAATGGGACAAATAAATAGATAAGTTTATTAACTGCTCCGAAATTTTTTCTGTCAAAAAAAATGAATAGGGAAAGTAGCGCAATGTATATCGTCTTAACGTTTGCAGCAAATGCCAATCCATGATATCTGCTATCAGACAGAACTAATATCAACGCAAATCCTAAAAACAATTCTTCATACAAAACTTTATATTTCAATCCCAAAACAGATAGAAGAATAAAAACAATAGCCGGAATCGATCCCGCTGTTATGCCTACCGTAATCCATAAAAGGCAAAGAATTAAAAACTGATAATTTGAGTGGATGTATTCTTTCACTAAATAAAATTATGGATTACTAATGTAACATTTAAATTCGTTTTGTAATTTCATCAATAGTTTTTGCAATTATTTTATCCCATAAATATTTTTCTTTAATCTTCGCAATGGATTTTTGTTGCATCTCCAGCAAATTATATTTGGGAAGGTTTATTGCAGAAATAATTGCTTCCAAAATTTCTTTCGGTTCAGGTGAATTAATCAGCCAACCGTTTTCTTTTGAAACCATTAAGTTAACCGCACCTACATCCGTTGCAATAACAGCCATTCCGCTTGCCATTGCTTCCAAGATTACATTTGGCATTCCTTCTGAATAACTGGGGCAAACCAACACATCGGATTGCTGAAGAATTTCTTTAATCTGTTCTTGCTTCGTCAAAATTCCCCAATAATTTATTTTGGAAGATTTAATTCTAAGATGTTCAGGAATATGTCCTATAAAATCAAATTGGAAATTATATTTCTCATTCAATTCTTTAATTACCTCCATTAATTCTTCAATTCCCTTTAGCCGTTCATACCTGCCGATAAAAATAAATCTCACAACATCGTTGGAATTTTTAACATCAGGATTTATCCATGATTCTTCAATACCTGTAGGAATTTCAATAATTTTTTCAGCAGGAATATTCGCTTTATTTTTAATAACATCTGTTATTTTTCCACCATAAGAAAACACATAATCAGTATTTTCTAAATTGAATTTCGCAGGTGGCTGTAAAAGAAATTGCTCCAATCTTGATTTGAGAGAATACGGTTTGCTAAACATATTCATTCCATGCAGCTTTATTCCGACCGGCGGACATTTGAATCCGTTTTTTTTTTCATCCATTAATTTCCATCCGGTAAATCCTTTTGCATAAATAAAATCAACATTCATATTATTTTTTAGATGCTCAAAAATTTTAACCGAATACAAAAAAGATGTCCGAACATAATGGCCGGGGAAAATATCTTGTTTCGGGAAATCAATTACAACGGATTTAATATATTGCTTTTCTTCAAGAGTAAAAAGATGTAATTGCTGAATGTCATGTTCTTTGCTTTGAGAAAAATGATAAAGGGTTACGTGCACTTTGTTGCGTGCTAAGTACTTCGTCAAATAATATGAATGCTTTTGCATTCCTCCTATAACATAAGGAAAAATTCCGTCTGTAAGCAATGCAATTTTTAGCATATTAAATAAATCAGGATAAAAGCTTTTTGGTCTTAATAAAATAATGCAGACCCGACAAGTATGCTTCAATCACATATTTGTTAGAAGTATTTGGCAGATTAATTCTGCCATAACATCCACCCCTATTTACATCCATTTGATTTAACAAAACAGAGTCAAAACCACATCGTAGAATAATTTCAATTACATCATCATTTATCTCGTTATCTGTACCAAAAGGTACCGCAAATAGTTTTGTATTATATATGGAAGATGCTTTTATCTTATACAATTCCTTTTCTATTTCATCTTTATCTTGCAGAGAAAAAACATCGTGTTTCCAACCATGACTCCCTATAAAGTGTCCGTGTTGTTTCATTAATGCAATTTCAGGTACACCCAAAGGCGCAAATCTCTGAATATTGTTTTCGATATAATTTTTAAAATTATCAAACGAATAGACTTGGTTCATCACCTCTAATATGTCATTTATATGATAATAACTTCTCAACAAACTCCATAACTGATTATGAGCAATCGTTCGGTCATTTTCATTCAAAAGAACAAACTCAACTCCAAGTATATTATATGAGCCATAAGGAATTTTACTAAACCACAAAAACCATTTGTCCACCCATAGCATCTCCGTAGTCGATAACCTCTCCTCTATCACAAAAAAATATGACTTAAAATCATATTCCTGTAAAATTGGAAATGCATATGTATAATTATTTAAAGCACCATCATCAAAAGTAATTATTGCGCTTTTCTCCTTATGAAATTGAAAAGATGGCTCCAATCTTTTTTTTATTAACTCTAATTGTGACTTGAAAGATGAAATGCTGTGGGAATAATTATATACCAAGTTATTTTCTATAAATTTTTCTGGCAGAATATGATGATAATTAAATATTCTTTGATTTCGTCTATTGAAAAAATAAAATAAATATACAACTCCAGTATAATATGATATAAAATAAAAAATTATACTTAAACGCTTCATAATAGGTATAATTTATTGAGTCAATATTTTTTTAGCCATATATTCCCAGTTATGTTCATGTAATACCTTTTTTTGAAATGTGCGGCCTATTTTCTCTCTTAATTCAACATCGTAAATTAAGGTTTTAATTGCACGTTCAAGTTCATAAACTGTAGAATTAACCAATATTCCATCAACCTTATTAACCATCACATCTCTAAGTGGAACCACATTAGGTGCAATTATCGCTTTTCCAAGTGCTCCATATTCAAATATTTTTACAGGCGAACCATACCAATTAGATTTAGCCATTACTGCAATGTCCATGATATTAATATAATTATAAATATCTGCATGATCTACATTTCCTGTAAAAGTTATTTTATTTTCAACACCCAGGTCTTGAGCATTTTTTTTTAATAAATCAAGTATTTCTCCATCGCCAATAATCAATAGATGAATATCATTGTATCGGCTTACAATTTTAGAAAAAGCATTAATTAATACATCTACTCCATGATACGGGAAAAACGATCCAACAAAACCAATAACAATCTGTTTAGAAAGTCCATATTTTTTTCTTATTACTCCTTCAAAAACTGAATTTATTTTGATTGTATGATTGTCAATTGCATTTGGAATAACATATATCTTTTGGGGGTCAATTTTACATTTCTGCACAAAATATACTTTTAAGATAGAGGAAACAACAAATGCTTTATCTGAAAGAAGAAACTGTTTTCTTTCAATTATTTCAGCTCGTCTTTTCAATAAACTCTTTCCTGAAAAAGAAATTCTCTCTTCAACATATGGAGCATTAATTTCCAAGTAGTGCTTTACTCCCAATTCTTTTGCCATTTCAACTCCTGATATCTGCAGATAATTCCCTCGTTCATAAATCAAATCCGGCTTAATTTCACGTATTACCTTTCTCAACACATCCCTCAACCCCCTATCGAATAGTAGTAAAGAATAGTCTCTGAAAGATTCCCAAATAATTGATGGTATAGACCTTTTAAAATTATTTTTAAGTAAAGAAAAAAGGTTGGACTTACTTTTTTTTCCTTTCTTCTCAGTTCCACCAGCAATAAGGGGAATCACTTCATGCCCAAGTAATCGAAATGCATTAATCATTTCACGCATATGAGTACCATATCCAGTTGGGTCCTGTAAATTAAGATTGGGATGTGGTGAATAATACAGGATTTTCATTTACTATTTAGTAGAAAATTTACTATCAATTAAAATAACTTTGATTCTTCTATTCACAAGCTATAATATCAAATAGTCTTAACTTGAATAAAAGTCATTCTTATAACAGAAAATTACAAAATCATGAGGCAAATACGAGTGGTCCAACTTAAAATTATTACAGTATTTAGAGATGTGTTTAATGATTTTATTCGGATCATAATAAAATGTACTACTATTTTTTCTTTTTGAAAAGGAGGAAGTCATCGAAAATGCTATACCCAACTTTGAATGTTTAAACATACCATCCAACATTTTAAATGTCATTGAATAGTTGGTTCCTTCATCTAAATTGAGGTTTAAAGTCCCAATGCTTACGCAATAATCAAAAAGTTCATCTATCTCATCTTCTATAATATCAACTTTCCTGAATTTTTCTGCAATTGACGAAAATTTTGATTTAGCTACATTTAACATCTTTTGATTAATGTCAAAGCCATGATAATCTAAACTTATATTATGAAAATCACAAAATGAAAGAAAAGATCCTACTCCACAGCCCACATCTAGCAGTTTTTTATTTTCTAAATCACCGATTTCCATAATCTTTTTCATTCTCTTCTCGTGAGATGATTTGGACCAACCAGTTACGGTATGATCATCATGAGTTTGAGCTAATAAATTATCAAAAAACAGGTTATTCTTTTCTTTATACTTTTTATACTTTTCCATACAATAGTTGTTTGGTGTTTTTAATTCCGCAATTTAAAAGAACATCCATAATACTTAATCCGGAAATAAAATGAGTTCCTATTTGATTATATTCATTTTGTTTAAAATCAGTGTATTTAATTAAAATTCCATGAGTATTAAATAATCCTTCATCATGATATTTTTTACCCCCATTTCCAGAAAAATAAATAACACTATTTAATGCCTTACAAATTTCAATAATTCTTTCATTTCTATCTATGGTATTAACTTGTAATTCAGATGCTCTGATAATGGGTGTTTTGATTTCAAGTATTTCACAAATAAACCTGATCAAAAATTCATTTAAGTCCCTCATCAAATTCAAATTCATACTCTCAATTATAGCGTCTTTTAATGAGGGAAAAATCTCATCGAAATACGCAGCCTTAACATAATTATATTGTAAAGTTTTTATTTGCTTTTGAATGTTTGTAGATACTTTATCAATCAACATATCTTTAATTAACTTGCTTTCATTGTTGCCTTTTATAGAGACAGTAAAATATCGTGTCTCATCACCGCACTTTATCTTAGTTCGGTTAGTTAGAGAACTTGCATTTCCTCTTTGAAAATCGACTGTATCAAGAATAACAAATTTATCACAGTTTGCTATTTTATAAAAATAACCAAGCCACGGCATAAAATTCGGCTGGTGTATAGCTACTATTTTTTTATGAGGGGATTCTATATTATCCATCTAATTACTTCAAAAGCTTCAGCATATTTATGCCCTATTTGAACTCCTCTAACCAATGCTAAAGAAAGAATAAATTCACTACTCAGATATGTTCTGTTGCTTTGTGATTTATATTCGTTTAAAGATTGGATTTTTTTCTCTAACTGATTCTTATCTAACCGTACAAAAGATCTTGTATTGAAAGTAACATTATTCCATGGCATCTCATATCCTAAAACAGAACTGGTTTTAAATGCCCTCAACCCCTCTTCCGAAATAACTTGGTGGTCCTGATGAATATCTGTTGGACTGGGAACAAAAACAATATCCGGATTAATACTGTTTTTAAGTTTTATCATTTCCTCTAAAATATCCTGCCTGAACTCCTTAAATTTTCGAACATCGAAATCAAAAAGAATCAGGTTTTCTTTTTTAATCCCTAAAATGCTGGTGGCTTTAGACACTTCAATGGCTAATGTTTGTGGGTCCATCTCAGGAGGAAGAGATCTGGTACAAATAGAAAAAGCGACATAAAAAATTTCATGTCCTTCTGTAATAAACTTTGAAATAGAACCGCCACATCCTAATTCTCCGTCATCGGTATGAGGAGCAAGAATCAAAATTTTACTGTTTTGTTTTATGTTCATGTTGTTTTTTTAACTGATAAAATTAATTAATTCCTTTGTTACACTTTCAAAAGAATGTTTTTCTACATCAAATCTATCGTTATATTTAAATTCTGATAATAAGGGCAGTAAATCTACTGTTTCTTGAGGATTAATATATATACCTAATTTATTTTTTTCCAAAAAATTCTTTACAAAAGGATCATATCCAATAAATAATATAGGTATTCTTAAACTAACTATTTCATAAAACTTGGTAGTAATACCATTAGTATAAATGTCTTTCGGATGAATCATTAATACAAAATCACTCGATCTAATCTTTTCAAATATTTTTTTTACAGAAACTGTTTTATTATAAAAAACTTTTTTTTTCAAGATATCATGTTTTGCAAATATTTCAGCGTAAGATACTGTATCAGAATATATTTGAAGGCTTATATTGTTTTGCTTAGCAAGCATTTCAGCAACAAACAACATTTCTTTTTTCAAAAAATCATAGAGCGCGCCATAAAAAATTAAATTAATTTTTCCATCTATTGATTTTCTGGTAAACTCAGCGATAGAATTTACATCATCTGCGTCATACGCATGAGGGAGTAGAAAAATTTTATTTGCATTTTCAGGATAATTACTTTTCATGTATTCAACCATTGACTCTATAGGTAGAAATATTTTATTGAAATGTTGCATGACTTTTTTTTCTCTTAAAATCTCGATTCTTTTCCTTCTATTCGAGATTATTTTAAATCCGTAGCCATTTCCCCATGTCCATGGATCTCTTAAATCTCCATATAGCTTTATTTGCGGCATATCCTTTCTCAGGTTTAAACAAAAATATAATAATGAAAAAGGCGCTCCCGAAATAATTACTTGATGAATGTGATGTGTCTTTATAAGTTCTAAAGATTTTTTATTTAATTGATCTTTCCACAATGCAGCCTTGTCATAATAATTGCCTTTTACAGCTATTTTCATAAACACTAGGGAGATTCTATACCAAATTTTTTGAACAATTCCTTTTGGAATGGAGGATAGTATATACGGATATTTTTCAGGTAGGTTATATACATTAATACTATCCGACTTAATATCATTGGTGTATTTCGATTCGTAATCAAATGGATTTTCAGCAGAAATCACATGTAACTGATACCCCAATTTTGCTAAATATTTGGCAAACTTAGCCCACCTCCTTCCTCCAATTCCAGGATAAGGAGGAAAAGAATAATTAATTAACAATATTTTTTTATTTTCTTCCATTTATATTTTCAAAGAAATAAAACTAACAATTGTACTTACTGTCGCATTCTTTTATCCGTAACTTCAATTGCCTTTAGGTTATCACAAAAATCTTTAAAATTAATTTCCGAGCAAAACTTCCCACTCCAATTTTTTTTTACACTTTGCCTAAATAAAATGGAAGAATACGCTGGGTTCAGCAACGCACTATCTATTGTTTCTTTTAATTCTATTGCTTTTATGTCTGGATTCATTAAAATTCCCGTTTGTTCATTAACTATCTCTTTTGTACCTCCAACATTTGTAGCAATCACGGGAATACCATAACCTATTGCCTCCATAATACTTACTGGCAATCCTTCCGATTCGCTAACATTAATAAAAAAATTAACAGGTGTTTCCAAATAAAAATCATGTATCTGTTTCTGAGTTAATCGTTTTAGAAACTCAACAGTAATATTTTCAGGTAATTCTTGCGACTGATTTATTATATTTTGTAATTCTTCGCCTTCGCCAATAATAAACCATTTTATTTTTAAATTGGAGTACTTTAACGAATCCATTAACAGTCCTATTCTTTTAATTTTTATAATATTTGAGCATGTACAAACAGAATATGCCCCGTCATTTTCAGGAGTAGGATTCATTCCAAAACTTTCAGTACCTAAATAGGACACTATAACAGGATTAACGATTGGATAGTTTTTCTCTGCATATACTTTCCCCTGTTCCGATATCGCAAAAAATTGATCGATAGCATTGAAATTAAAATAAGAATAAGGCATGTATCCAAACGGTTGCCTTTCAGCATATAAATCAAATCCATGTAGCCTGCTGCATGTTTTTACAAAAGGGAAATCTTTTTTTATCCAGCTTAGCATATTTGCACCGTTATCCTTCCAGTATGTATAGTATATTACATCTTTGACTGGCGGTACAATTCTTAGTAGTTTTTTTGATCTAAACCAATCTTGTTTGAGTTCGCTGTAATGATATTTAATATGTTGTAGAAGTTTTATTTTTGTCTTGCTATATATGTATTCCACGCCAAGTACTTTTGCTATCTTCAATAGCAGATTTATCTTTTCCAAAAAAGTGTTTGTAAACTCTTCTTCATCAGCTAAATAATACACATTTGAATTTGCAGGAAGGGTAAAATTATGAGTTTCTCTTTTTGAATTAACATTTATAAAATATACAAAATCAAATTCATTGCAAAGATATTTCATTTCATTCCACACAAAAGATGCTTTCGGGAAGCTGGAATCTATGCAAACTAATTTTAACATATTGCTCATTATCAAAATAAATATTTATTGAATCTAATACTCATTTTCATTTAGTTGAGCATGAAAGCGTCTTTAATCCTTATTCTTACAATTACTTTCGTCTATAATATAAAGAGGGCGGTTTCTAACATTATCACTAAGCCGACTGATGTATTCGCCTATAATTCCTATTCCGATTAATTGAATACCTCCAATGAAAAGAATAGTGATCATTAACGAAGCCCATCCCGGTTGATAATCCCTTGTAATAAATCTTGAATAAAGTGTGTAGAGCATTATAAAAAACGAAACGATAGAAAATAGAAATCCTGTTGCTGTGGCAAATTTCAATGGGAAATTGGAGAATGAAGTTATCCCATCCAAAGCAAACCGTATCATTTTGCGATACGTGTAACCCGTTTCACCTGCTATTCTTTCCGCCCTATCATATTCAATAAAAGTTTGTTTAAATCCTACCCATGAGATCTGCCCTCTTAAAAATTTATGTTGTTCTGGCATTTTATTTAATATTTCTACTACTTTTCTGCTAATGATTCTAAAATCCCCGGTATCAAGAGGAATATTAATTGAAGTTATCTTGGATAGTATTCTGTAAAATAATTTGGCTGTAGTTTTTTTCATATAGCTTTCTCCTTGCCTCGTTTTTCTTTTGGCATATACCACATCGTATCCTTCTTTCAATTTCACATAAAGGTCTTTTATTAATTCCGGAGGGTCTTGAAGGTCAGCATCTATTATAACCACGGTCTTTCCTATACAATAATTTAACCCTGCGGATACTGCAATCTGATGCCCAAAATTTCTGCTAAAACTAATATATCGCACATGCACATCTTCAGAATATTTTTTTAAAACAGACAATGTATTATCTTTACTTCCATCGTTTACAAAAAGCAGTTCATATTCTGATGAAATAGATTGCGCGGATTTGGTTAAACGGTCATATAACTCCGGAATATTTTTTTCCTCATTAAAAACCGGAACTACAATACTGATTTCAGGGTATTGGTTTGTTAGAGTCATTGGATTTTATAGATAATAACCTTCAAGTATTCTTGTCTAATTTAAAACAAAAATAATATCAGGTATTTTTTACAATTGCAAATTTTTGGGATTTTATATTTATCAATCTTTTTTCAAATAACATATACGAAACATAAGCCAGTAATAATGTAAATATAAAAATTAAGCAAAATGAACTCAAATAATTCAATTCCTTACCAATCAATTTCAGCACCATAAAACAAACTATTGGATGATACATATAAATTCCATAAGATATATCACCCAGCACATTAAACAATTTTGTTTCTATGGTGTAAAAACATTTATCGTAGGTTGCTATAGTTAAT
>PLUL01000011.1 GCA_003164895.1 Bacteroidota bacterium
AAAGATTTTGATGAAGAAAAAAATAACCAATGTGCATGAAATAAGGTTGTTTTTACTATACGATTTTTATGTTGAAGTTTGTTTTGACCTCCACAAAAGAAAGATACTACGTGCTGAACCGTTTTTGAATAGTAAATGGCTTGATCTGTATTGTAAGTAGGACATGGTGATGGTTTAGAGTTAATGTGTAACTGGTTGTTCCTCAATGCTGCTCTATTTAGATGGATTTTTATATATAACCCAATACAATGAAAAAAAATAAAACTAAACTATTTCAAAGTGTTGAAATGATTTCTTTCTTTCTTGCGATTTTCTTTAATAGTGCAAGCGCCCAGCAAATTGTGGTAAACACGATGGCAAATGACGGGCAGGAAATTTTGATGAAGCGCGATACGGTAACGATCGTAAATTTTTTTCCGGTAAAACAGGTTCAGGATACGGCTTATTTAAGTTGGACTGTTCAGAACATGCGCAATAATGGCGTGTTCATACTTTACCGTTCAAGTGATGGAAAAAATTTCATTATGATTGGTACAAAAGAAGTATTTGGCACTCGCTTAAAAAATCCAATTATAAATTATTTCAAAGACACTTCTTGCGGCAGCAAAACAAAATTTTACCGACTTGTTTATATCAATAGTTCTTCGGAATATTTAGTAAGTGAAAAGGTAATCGTAGCCAATGAACAAACAAAGATTGCACAAAAATAATCAACGCGCAAACAAAAATCAAACAGCAATTATAAAATCATACCCCCATGTCAAACCAAACAAATGCAGAAGGGAGAAAATCTCCCGTAGGTTTTATTGATGAAATAATTAAAATGGCAGCTATGGCTGCCGCATCTGTTATTGCCTCAGGCGCAATGTGCGAGTATGTTTTGAAACCATTGTGGCATATTATAATAAACGGACAATAGTTGAAGGTATGATAAGATTACGCCGATAATTTCATGATGTATTATGCCAAAATTCAAATCTGTAATGCTGATTGATGATGAACACATCATCAACTTCATTAACCAAAAAGTGATTGAAAGCATAAACATTACCGAGCGCATAGAATCGTTTACCAGCGCCATGCATGCGCTTGACCATTATAAATTGAACCATAAAAATGAGGAATACTGCAATCAGTATATGCCGCAGCTCATCCTGCTCGATCTTGCTATGCCGCATATGGATGGTTTTGAGTTTTTAGATGCCTTTGACAAGTTGCATTATTTTAAACAACAGCCCATTGATATTGTAATGCTCTCCTCGTCAGATAATCCGGCAGATATTGAAAAAGCAACTAACCACAAAAATTGTTTTGCATACATTATAAAACCATTAACCATTGGCAAACTATTGAAGCATTTGCAATAAATAATTTAAATATCAAACTAATGACATTGAAGTTGTTTATTTCAACAAGTGAAGCAAAAACCAATAAAATTACTTATGTAAGCTTTTTCGATAAAATGGTTTTATTTTTTTTTACATTCTCGTAAATTTGTATTAGAGTATCATCGAAATTGTTTAAAACCATCTTTACTAAATTATCAATAAAACTATTATCCTCTATGATACTTCTTGGTATTACTTGTTTAAAAATCAATCAAAAATTGAACTACAAACAACTTCGTTGTTAATTTTAGCACCTAAGAAAGCAAGATGAAAAATTTGTTTGATCTGGATTTCAGCAGGTGGGGAAGCACCTCCATCACTTTTGTACCTGCAATAATAAATTTTGGAATATTCCTTTACATTTCTTTTTTCTTACCGCGAAGAAGAACCAACAGCTCTTTTTCTGTTTTTGTTTTTTTGCTTGGAATGTGGCAATTAGCAAACGGCTTTATGCGGTTGAGCATTTCGGCAGAAGCAGCATATGAATGGATAAAAATTGAAGAGGTTCTATTGGCTTTGTTAATTCCATTGGGAATTCTCTTTGTACTTTATTTTTCTGAATGGTATAAAAAGATTCCAAACAACCTTACGTTTCCACTACTCTTTTTACCTACCATCATTTCATTGTTCTTTATTATTGCCAGATTGAATGATCTTGCCATTGTAAAAACCGAAAATTGGCATTGGGTATCAAATCCAAAACCTACCGTTATCTCCTTATTAGTTTACGGTTGGTATGCCATCGGTTCATCAGGCATGTTGATTTTGCTATGGTTATTTTATGCACTTACCCGAAAAGATAAAGGAACACGAATATCTGCTTTGTTACTTGCATTTGGATTTTCAGTTCCTGCCATTGCAGGAGTTATAGTGGAAATTATTTTTCCAATTGCTTTAGGGTACAATGATATTCCATTAACCGCTCCCCTTGTTACTGTATTTTCTATTGCTGCGCTGGTGGCGATTATAAAATATAAGTTTCTTAGCTTCTCGCCAAAATACCAGTGGGATACCATTGTAGAATCAATGAACGAAGGAATATTGATTGTGAACAACAAAGGGCAAATAATGTATGCCAATAAAATACTTTGCAAATTATTGGAATATGAATTCGAGGAAATGAAAGGTAAGTCAACTGGTGAAATATTTTTAAATGCTCCCGATCAAATAAAACCATTGAAACATCAGAGAAAAACAAAAACGGGTAATCAATCAAGTCAATACGAAATTCAAATAAAAACAAAATCCGGAAAAATAATTTGGATGATCGTAAACAATTCTCCTTACACTGATAGCAGAGGGAAAAAAATTGGCAGCATTGGCATACATACAAATATAACAGAACGCAAAAACGCAGAAGAAGAATTAAGGAAAAGCGAGGAAAAACACAGAGACATTGTTGAAAATATTTCGGACATCATCTGCACGCATGATCTTGAAGGACGAATTCTTTCTGTAAACTCGGCTGCCGTGAAATTGCTGGGCTACGAATCGCCGGTTCTTTTAAAGCTGACCATTCAGGATATACTTGCTCCCGGCGTAAAACATCTTTATTCCGGTTTCATTTCAACAATCACAAAAAATGGCTATTCAAAAGGACTAATGAAAGTGCAAACCTCTGCCGGCGTTATGCGTTTTTGGGAATACAGCAATACACTGCGCACTTTTCAAGGAAAACCTATTGTGCAGGCGCTTGCAAGAGATGTTACCGAAAGTAAAAAAGCGTTCGATAAAATTGTGGAAGCCGAAAATCAGATTCGCAATTTTGCCAAGCATCTTAATAAAGTGATGGAAGATGAAAGAGCCAATATTGCCAGAGAGATACACGATGAACTTGGACAGCAACTATCAGGAATTAAAATAAATCTTGCCCTATATAAAAAACTCTACCGTGCCGACCCTGTAAATGAAAAAATAGTGAGCGACTTGATAACCGATATTGACAACACGATGCAATCGTTGCGTAAAATTTCCACGCAGCTTCGCCCTGGAATTTTAGATACGCTCGGTTTAATTCCTTCGATTCGATGGCTTGCCGAAGAATTTGAAAAACATTCAAAGATTAAATGTCAGGTAGAAATGAATTCAAACCGAGATATGTTTGAAAAAGATATTTCCACTTGCTTTTTTCGAATTTGCCAGGAAGCATTGACAAATATTTCAAAACATGCACAAGCAAGCGAAGTAATTATCCAGATCAATCAAAACCAAAACGAATTAGCACTTAAAATTTCTGATAACGGAAAAGGAATAACCAACGAAAAATTAGCAAACCCATTTTCCATGGGATTACTTGGAATGCGAGAACGCGCAAATATCATTGGAGCTAACCTGCATATCAGCAGCCAAAAAGATTTAGGAACCACTGTGCAATTACAAACACAACTAAATTAATATGAAAAGATTTCTTATTGCCGATGACCATCCCACAATTCGCAAGGGAGTAAAACTAATTCTTGAAAATGCATTCAGCGAATTAGAAATTGGCGAAGCATCATCGGGCGTTGAAGTTTTCAAGCAAATAAATAATAAGAAATGGGATATTCTCATTCTGGATATAGACATGCCAGGCAGAAACGGACTTGAAGTACTCAAAGATTTGAGAGAGCGAAATATAAAACTACCTGTTCTTGTTTTCAGTTTCCATCCGGAAAAACAAATTGCAATCAGGGTGTTGAAAGCCGGCGCGTGGGGTTATCTTTCCAAAGATGCTGCATTTGAAGAATTAGCAAATGCAATTAACCAGATATTAAGTGGAAGAAAATACATCACATCCTCACTTGCCGAACAAATGGTTTCCTATATGGAAACTCCATCAAACAAAGCTCCTCACGAATTATTATCAGATCGTGAATATGAAACTCTTTTGCTTTTTGCTAAAGGGAAAAGTGTTTCTCAGATTGCCGAAGAACTTTCACTGGGAACTCCTACCATCAGCACATACCGCGCCCGCATTCTCGAAAAGATGGGTATGACGAACAATGCTGAATTAATGAGTTACGCTCTCCGCAACAACTTAGTTTGATTTTTACCGCATCGTGTAGCACTTACAACTACACGAAAATAATAGTTTCAACTATTTATTATTAATCCTTATATGCCCTCCTTTAACATATCATTTATTCTCAAGGCAAAAAAAATAAATATACTTTTCATATACGATTCTATATCTATCGCATTGTATGCGAAAATTATTGCTCTGACAGTTCCCGGAATTTTTAAAAATACAGAAAGCAAATACAGTTGAAAAGGCAAAGATATTATTGAAAAATCAAAAAAATAATTTTGTGATTCTCGATACTTTACTTCCAAATGAAAAGAAATTGAAAATGGTTAAATGGATCAAAAAAAACTACCCATTAATTAACATAATTTTTTTTACAAATAATTCTAATTCACTTGCAAGCAAAACCGCTATTCATGCAGGTGTAGATTATTTTATAGATAAATAGAGTGGTTTTGAAAAAATAATTCAATTAATAGGCTTCTTCGGAAAATAGTACAATCAACAGTTGTCGTTTCATAAGATTTGCCATTTCAAGGAATAATACAAGGGCGAAATGAGTTGGTTTAAGAATGTTTTACAAAGAAGTCGAAAGTTTAAAACCCGCGTTATTCAAACGATTAACCGGGGTTAAGAAAGAAGTTTTCTTACAGATGCTTGCTTGCATCACAACCTTTAAGCCTAAGAGTGCAACAGCCACAATTCTAAAAAATATCTTTGCTGTTATATTATATTCATAGCGTAACATCGGATGCTACCATCTTAAAACGGCAAATTAATTCAAACATTTTTCACCACCAACTGTACAGTGTATCGGCTCTTGTGTTCCAAAAATATTTTCTTTCCGATGCAAACGCGGTCAATAGTGGGCTGGTTGTAATAACGGATGGTTATCAGTTCCAGGTTTTCGTTGTACAAGACACGAAAGTTTTTCTGCAAGGTTTTTATTAGTTCGGGGATTTTATGTTCGTCATTATCCGTACAAACCGAAAAGCTGATGGCGGAATTCTGCATTACATTAATTTTCACCTGATGTTCGGCAAAAGTTTTAAATATATCACTGAAATTTTCTTCCACAATAAATGAAAAATCTTTTGGCGAAATGGAAAGCAAAATCTGATTTACCTTAAAAATAAAACACGGTATCGGTAATTGCGAATGCTGATCGTTTATCACCGTTCCTTTTTTTTCCGGCTGAAGAAACGATTTTACATAGAGCGGAATTCTTTTATTCTGCAGCGGCTTAATGGTCTTAGGATGAATTACCGTTGCGCCATAATATGCCAGTTCGATCGCATCCTGATACGACATCTGGTCAATAAGTTTTGTTTCGTCAAACCATTTCGGGTCGGCATTCATCACACCCGGCACATCTTTCCAAATGGTAACACTCTCGGCATTGGTGCAATATGCAAGAATAGATGCTGTATAATCCGAACCTTCGCGCCCGAGAGTGGTGGTAAAATTATCGGGCGTGCAACCGAGAAAGCCCTGTGTGATTGTAATTTGCTGGTTGGGATTTAAAATACCAACCAACTTTTCTGTTAATTCCCAATTCACTTTTCCTTCGCGAAACGTACTATCAGTTTTTATCACTTCACGAATGTCTAACCAATTATTTTTTATTCCAACTTCGTTTAAATACGCTCTCACGATTTTCGTTGCGACAATTTCTCCTTGAGAAACTATCTGGTCGTATTCCTTATTATAAGAATCTGATGATAGCTTGTTTGTTTTTATTTCCAAATCGGAAAAAATATTTTTTACCTCGCTGTAAATTGGATGAGTAGAATTTGAAAATAAATTTCCAATAATGTCAAAATGATATTTTTTTATTTCTTCAAGAATAGTTTTTGCATTTCCATTTTTCAAAACAAAATCATCTGTGAGTTTTTCAAGTGCGTTAGTGGTTTTTCCCATAGCGGAAACTACCACGACAATTTTCTGGTTGGGAAATTGTTTCAAAACAGAAACAACATTCTTTACCGAACCGGCATCTTTCACCGAAGCGCCACCGAATTTGAAAACTTTCAATTTCATCAAACAAATATACGTTCAGTTTTCCAAAGTGGAAATAAATGTTTTGGAAAATTATTTTTCTGGCAATTGCAATTATGCATCGAGTTCTCCTGCGATCACATTCATCGCGCTCATGGTGAGAATTGCATCAGAAAGAAAACCGCCTTTGATAATTTCGGGATATGCCTGATAGTAAATAAAACACGGTCTGCGGAAATGCAAACGATAAGCGCATCTGCCTCCATCGCTTACAAGATAAAAACCAAGTTCACCGTTTCCGCCTTCCACGCTGTGATATACTTCACCTTTTGGAACTTCATTTTCTCCCATCACAATTTTGAAATGATAGATGAGCGCTTCCATGTTATTATAAACTTCTTCTTTTGGAGGAAGATAAAACTCAGGAACGTTGGCATGAAACGGTCCGTCAGGAATAGTTGCCATAGCCTGCTTGATGATGCTGAGCGATTCCCACATCTCTTGTTCGCGCACCATGAAGCGGTCGTACACATCACCGTTTTGTCCTACCGGCACAATGAATTTAAAATCCTGATACGATGAATATGGATTCATCACACGCACATCGTAATCCACTCCGGTGGCGCGAAGATTAGGTCCGGTGAAACCATAATTTAGAGCACGTTCTGCAGAAATAGGTCCGCAGCCGATTGCTCTGTCCATAAAAATTCTATTGCGCACCAAAAGTTTTTCAAACTCTTCAAGAATTTTAGGAATCTCTTCAACAACTTCTTTTAATTTCTTCCAGGTTGTAGCATTGAAGTCGCGTTCCATTCCGCCAATGCGTCCGATGTTGGTTGTCAATCGCGCTCCGCAGATCTCTTCAAAGATTTCGTAAATATGTTCGCGGGTTTGAAATACATAAAGAAAGACAGTCATTGCTCCGCTATCAACACCAATTACGCTATTGCAAACAAGATGGTCGGCAATGCGAGAAAGTTCCATAATTATTACTCGAAGATATTGTGCACGCTTTGGAACTTCGCAACCGATAAGTTTTTCCATCGTCATGTGCCAGCCCATATTGTTGATAGGTGACGAACAATAATTCAAGCGGTCGGTGAGAGTCGTAATCTGATAATACGGTTTGTGTTCAGCAATTTTTTCAAACGCACGGTGAATGTATCCAGCCATCGGCTCAGCTTCCATAATTATTTCTCCGTCCATCTTCAGAATATTCTGAAAAATTCCATGGGTGGCAGGATGAGTTGGACCGAGGTTAAGCGTGGAATATTCTTTTCCGGCTTCTTTGATGATTGGTTCTGTGGCAGTTTTCATAAAAACAAATTAGAATTTTGCTCTGTACCTTGCTTTCGCTTGCGATTTTGTAATTGATTTGTTCTTCGGATATTTTATCGTGAAAGCGAGATTGAATTTTTTTGTTTCGTCGGATGCAAGAGAAAGATTCCAAGAAAGTTTTCCTGTAATAACATCTTGCTGCGCTTTTGAAATTTCGAGAATATCCACAGAAATATCGCCTTGCTTGGAAACAGGAAGCTGGTCTTGAATTTCTATGTTAATTGGATTTTTGCGGTTATTTTTTACAACAAATTCATATGCGTAAGATTCTTTTTTATTTGTGCCGATATATTTTGTGCTGGTCAAATCCTGTTGTTTTGTACGCGTAACAATAACTTTTCTGTCTCTACCAAGCGAAAGATTGAGTGTGTCATCGGTGCTTCGGATATAAATGTAAGAACGTCCGACATACGTTCCGGCATAATAAACATTAGCCGGACCTTCCACCAGATTCAAATCTTCCCATCCGGTGATGCGTGCAAGCAAAAAAACATCCTTATCTAATTTTGGCGCACAGAAATGCTGATAAGTTGCTGGGAGTTTGTAATCAGTTACTTCTACAAGATAGGGTTTTGCATCCGAAGGAATTGTGTAAGGAATTTTTATATCAAACTCAGCGCTAAGTTCCGGAACTTGAATTTCTTCGTAGGTAATATTATCTTTTTTATAGGAAGGATTTTGTTGAATTGCGCCACTACCATTGAAATTTTGCCTTCCTCCTCTAATACTTACACCAGGCGCAGTACTCAAAACCGAATTTATATTTTGTGAAGGCATTTGCTGAAATTCCTGTTGTGATTTTTTATCAGCATCAATGATTGATTCATTATCATTTTGAGTATTGTTATAGAGGTAATTAGGATTCAGGTCATGGTCATAATTATTCTGATAATCGAGCCACCATGTGTTAAACTGTGGCTGCGAAGCACTTTGCATCGGGTCGGCAGTGGAAAGTTTTAATTTCACATCGTTCCAATCAACGCCTGAATTATTATACACATTGGCTTTATATTTCAGAGAAATGGGTTTGTCCACATCCTCCGCGCGCAAATCATAAATAGGAGCCCAACCGGAACTTACAACTAAATATTTTAATTCAATGGTGGCAGAAACTTTTGCATTTGCAGAAAGTAAAACTGTTATTTCGGCTGTTGGCTGATTGAACTTTGCGTTGAGCTCTAAAAGTTCATTATCTATTTTAATAACTGCTTCAGTGATTTTTTCCTGCTTCCTGTCAATCTTATAAACTTCTCCATTAATTTCTTTTATACGTTCAAGAAAAAAATCAGCAGAGGATTTTAACGCTGCAAGAGCAACTCCGGTATTCTGTCCGCCAATATATTGGTTGGCGATAAGCATTTTTTTTTCTGTTTCGTAAGCATCTTTTTCGTTTTGAAGAAGCTTGGAATTGTTATTCAAAAATTCAACCGAGTCCTTCAATTGCTTTATCCGCAAATTCTGTTGCTGTTTGGAAAGATAATTTACTTTGTCGGAAACCGAAAGAATAGAAACATCGTTCGAAACATTTACCTGCACACTTTTGGAAACCAATTTTGTTGAAAGCCCGACAAAAACAATTTTATTTCTGCCTGCGCTCAGATTCACTTGCGCATTGTGCGTAACCTCTGCTCCATCGAGATAAAGAATTACGGATTTTACCGGAGAGGAAACTTCCTGCGTGCTTTCGGGCGTGTTGGCAAATAAAATTGAAGAAGGAAAAAAGATGAAAGACAAAAATATTTTTTTCATTGAGTGGGTTTTATCGTCCAAACATCGAATCGTTTTTATCCGTTCTCGTTCCATCTTCAAGCGGATATTCTTTTCTCATGGGATGATAATTCATTTCATCCATATTTAAAATACGCTTGAGATTTGGATGACCGGTAAATTTAATCCCGAAGAAATCAAACTCCTGTCTTTCCTGCCAATTGGCAGAAGAAAAAAGCGGAGTCAATGTTGGAACTTGCGGGTCAGCAATCGGAAAAAATGTTTTTAATCGGATGCGCCAGTTCTTCGGCATGTTGTGAAGCTGATACATCATTCCGAGTTCCTGCCCTTTGTTTTCGGGATAATGCAAACCGCAAAGCGTGGTAAGAAATTCAAATCCCATTTCGGAATCTTCTTTCAGATACTGAACAATTTCAAAAAGTTTTTCCCGTTTGATAACGTAAACAGGAAAATCATAACTCTGTTCGGCAGAAATAATTGCATCACCGAATTTCGCTTGTAATTTCTCGTGAATATGCTGTAAAATATTTTCCATATACGTTATTTCAAAAGGGAATATGAAAAACCTACTGGTTCTCCATTCCGTATTTAGTCATCAAATCTCTGTACTCTGGCGACTGTCTTTTTCTGAAAGTTTCTTTTCCAACCATTTCTTGAATCAACATAATTCCATCAAGAATTTGTTCGGGGCGCGGAGGACAACCGGGCACATACACATCCACCGGAACCACTTTATCAATGCCTTGTAATACGCTGTAAGTATCAAATATTCCTCCGCTCGATGCACAAGCACCCATAGCCAAAACCCATTTCGGTTCTGCCATTTGCTCGTAAACCTGTCTTACGATTGGTCCCATTTTTTTTGAGATGGTTCCCATCACCATTAATAAATCTGCCTGACGCGGAGAAAATGAAAGTCGCTCAGAACCAAACCGTCCTAAGTCGTAATGTGGAGCCATCATCGCCATGAATTCAATTCCGCAGCAAGAAGTTGCAAAAGGAAGGGGCCAGATTGAATTTTTCCTTGCGAGTCCTACCGCTTTTTCAAGTGAGGTTGCAAAAAAACCCGGCTGCTGATGTCCATCCGGAGCAGCAACAACATTTACTTTTGGTGTAATTATTTCTGACATATTATTCCCACTTTAAAGCACCTTTCTTCATGATGTAATAAAATCCAACTAAGAAAAATGCAATGAACAATCCCATTTCAATAAATCCGCGAACTCCCAAGTCCTTAAAATTTACCGCCCATGGATACATGAAAATAACTTCCACATCGAACAAAACAAAAAGTATCGCCACTAAAAAATATTTTATCGAGAAAGGAATGCGAGCATTTCCTTGCGCTTCGATTCCACATTCAAAAACATCGTCTTTAATTTTGGAACGCCTCTTGGGTCCAAGCCAGTGAGTGACAAACATTACCAGAACAACAAATCCGGCTGCAACGATGAAAGTTAGAACAATGGGCAGATAATCAAGTGCTGTGTTTTGCATAAATATGAATTCTGATTGCTGACAAACATACATAATATTTGTAAATGATTGCATCATTTCAACTATGATTATACTCATAGAATTATCGGCAAGCATTCATCAATAAACCACTAAAAGGAACATCAGTTATCAACTATTTGCCTTTTAATATTGTATTTTTCAATCATTTAAGTTTTTAACATTTATTATGTAATGACTTTTGAAAACTCTTATGTATCTTCGTTGAATATAAAAAGTAATTGCCATGTTTGAAATGTCCAAATTAATTCTTCAGCGCGTAAGTTTTGACAAAAAACTTTTCAGAAAAGAATTGCTCAAAGCGCTCAAGTGGCTAAAGCCAAAAGAAAAAACTTTGCTTTACGTTTGGTGTCTGGGAAATTTTGGAATGTACAAAGATGTAATCTTAGAAGTTTTCCGACACACCGTTACCAAGGTTTAAGAATTCCAGATTTCGTTTTATCCCTTTATATTTTGGTCGCTCCAAAGGGGAATCGTGAAATGTTTTGTTAAATGTTTCTTCCGAAATTTCTTCCCATTCTTTTTTTGTAAAATTTAATATCTCTGGTTTCGGATTGAATTGCGGTTCACTATGCGGTTTGGAAAAACTATTCCAAGGGCAGACATCCTGACAAATATCGCAGCCGAACATCCAGTCATCAAACCTACCCTTCATTTCAGCAGGAATATTTTCTTTCAATTCAATGGTGAAGTAGGAAATACATTTGCTTCCATCCACAACATAAGGTTGAGAGATTGCATCAGTCGGACACGTATCAATACATTTGGTGCAAGAGCCGCAGTAGTCGGCAATTTCGCTGTCGTACTCTAAATCCAGATCAACGATAAGTTCAGCGATAAAAAAAAATGAGCCATTGTTTTTGCTGATGAGGTTTGTGTGTTTTCCAATCCAACCCAATCCTGATTTTTTTGCCCATACTTTATCCATTACCGGAGCGGAATCTACAAAAGCTCTTGCATTTACATCTCCTATATTTTGTTTTATGAATGCGATAAGTTCTTTTAATTTTTCTTTTATGACGAAATGATAATCTTTTCCGTAAGCATATTTGGAAATTTTTGGTGAGTGCTCGTTTTGCTTTTCTGAAGGGAAATAATTCAACAGAAGAGAAATAACCGACTTTGCACCGGACATTAATTTAGTCGGGTCAAGACGTAGGTCAAAATAATTTTCCATGTATTGCATCTTACCGTGCATTTCATTCTTTAGCCATTTTTCTAAACGAGGAGCTTCATCTTCTAAAAATTCTGCTTTTGAAATTCCGCAGAAGTCAAAGCCGAGTCGTTTTGATTCCTTTTTAATTAGTTGTGTATGGGTATTCTTTGACTTCAATAATCCAACTTCTCATAATGGATTTAAAAAGAAGTTGTGGTGCACCCGGAGAGATTCGAACTCCCAACCCTCTGGTCCGAAGCCAGATATTCTATCCATTGAACTACGGGTGCAATTAAATTGAATGGCAAAAATAAGAATTTACATTCCTGATAATAGAGTAAATACAATATCTAATTGGATTTATCGTTACGATTTCTTTAGTAACTTAGCGAAAGTGATGACGCGTTTGAAACAAATTTGCACTTCCACAATTTTAATTTTATCCTTTATAATGGGCGGAGATGGTATTGCTCAACTCGCCATCGGTCAGTGGCGCGATCATCTTTCATATAAAAAGGGAATATCCGTTACACAAAGTGACAACACAGTTTATTGCGCAACACAAAGTGGTATTTTCACATTGAACAAAGCGCATAATTCTCTTGAAAGATTATCAAAAATAAACGGGCTCTCCGATGTAGGTGTAAAAACACTTCGCTTCAACGATTATAATCAAACGTTGCTCATTGCATATCAAAATGCAAATATTGATTTGGTCGTCAACAAAAACGTTTATAATATTTCTGACATCAAGCAATATATTATGACTGGCACTAAAACCATTAATAATATTTACTTTATCAATGGATTTGCCTACCTTGCCTGTGGGTTTGGAATTGTTGTAGTTGATATGAATAAACAAGAAATTAAGGATACCTACTATATTGGGAAGAATGGGGGATATATCAATATTCATGACATCGCTTCAGACAATAATTATTTGTATGCAGCCACCGATTCCGGGGTTTACTATGCGCCGTGGAGTTCCAATCTTTTAGATTATAATTCATGGAATAAATTTTCATCTTTACAAAAAGGGATTTATAATACCATTATATCTTTTGCCGGCAAAATTTATACTAACCTATCAACCAAAAAAAAATGGCCTTCAGATACAATTTTTGAGTATAATGGAACAACGTGGAGTCATTTTATTAACGACACTTTTGCTTTTGTTCCAGTGCGCAAATTAGATGTGGGCTACAATAAACTTCTTATCTCAAACGTATATGGAACTTATATTTACAATAATAACGATACACTTGCAGGAGTAATATATTTGAATGCTTATCAATCCATCATAGACAAAAATGATTCGAATACATACTGGATAGCAGATAATGATCATGGGTTTATTAAAAGTTACAAACTTGGTTCTGGCACTGCATTTTCTCCTAACGGTCCCAATACTTCTGAAGTTTATGCCATGAGTATTTCAAATGAAGATTTATTGGTGGCACGTGGCAATCATTCAGATACATGGACTAATGTATACAATCCTGCTGAAGCATACAGGTTCAGCAACGAAAGTTGGTCAAGTTTTACACAAAATAATATTCCTGCTCTTGATACTATGTATGATTTTTGCTCTGTTGCAATTGATCCTTCAAATAGTAATCATGTCTATCTTGGTACGCTTGGCACAGGCATCGTTGAAATAAATAATGGCGCGTTGGTAAATATTTGGAATACAACTAACAGCAGTTTGCAACCACGAGGTGATGCTCCTAATTCTCGTTGGATAGGAAGTTTTGGAATGGCTTATGATACATTGGGAAATTTGTGGATAACCAATTGCTATGCACCTAATTCCTTATCCGTTTTAAAAACAGATGGCACATGGCAATCATTTAGTTTTTCAGGATTAATGTCTGCAAACCCCACCATCGGGCAGATTATCGTAAATCGATATAATCAAAAGTGGATGGTACTTCCCCGTCAGCAAGGAATTTTTGTTTATGCCGACAACAGCACATGGGCAACAAACGATGACAATAAAATACATCTCACTTTTCCAACTTGTTTAAATGTTGTTTCAAGTGGCAGCGTTCCCACCGATGTACTATGCATGGCTGAGGATAAGAATGGAGCAATCTGGGTTGGTACCGATGTTGGCATTGTTGTCTTTTTCTGTCCGGATCAGATTTTTTCATCTTCCGGTTGTCAGGCACAGCAAATTTATGTTCAGCAGGATGGACACACTCAACTTCTTCTTGTTACAGAAAATGTAACTGCTATTGCAGTAGACGGCGCAAACCGAAAATGGATTGGAACGCTGAATTCAGGTGTGTTTCTTATGTCGGCAGATGGCACACAACAAATTCAACATTTTACAACGGAAAATAGCCCGCTTCTATCAAATACAATTAGTTCGATAGTAATAAATCCAAAAACAGGTGAAGTGTTTTTTGGAACTGCTGCCGGAATTATTTCTTATAGAAATGATGCAACGGAAGGATTGCAGGATTTTACGGATGTATATGTATTTCCAAATCCGGTTAATCCGGGATACGAAGGTCCTATTGCAATTACAGGACTTGTAGCAAATGCCAATGTGAAAATTACGGATATTAGCGGAACACTTGTTTATGAAACCACTTCACTTGGCGGACAGGCAATCTGGTATGGAAAAAATTTTAAAGGCGAAAGAGCTCATTCCGGAGTTTATATGGTTTTTTGTGCAAGCTCAGATGGATCAAAAAAATTTGTAACAAAAATTCTTCTTGTTAATTGATAATTCTTTGAAAATAGATTACCATATCTGAACTTTTATTCATCTTTGCACTCATTTACCAACCAGATGAAAAAACTTTCCATCATTATTCTTGCCGCAATTTTTATCGCAAGCTGTACCGCTTCGCATAAAACACAAATATCTTCATCCGATAAAATAGTGCTTAAAAAATCGGATTCGCTGGCATCAAAAAAACCTGCTGAAGAATACCAAGCAACTGCCACAAAAAGCATTGACATCCTTCACACAAAACTTGAAGTGAATTTTGATTGGGAAAAACAATACATGAATGGAAAAGCAACCATTACTTTAAAGCCGCATTTTTATCCTGCAAAAGAAATTACGCTGGATGCAAAAAGTTTCGACATAAAAGAAGTTTCTCTTCTCGCCAAGACAAAAAAAACTCTTCAATATACTTATAACAAAACTCAACTCACAATTTCTCTTGATAAAGAATACACCCGAAATGATACCTTGAAAATTTTTATTGATTATGTTGCAAAACCAAATGAGCGCGAAGTAAAAACAGGAAACGCAATCACTTCCGATAAAGGATTGTATTTCATCAATCCGCAGGGAAAAGAAAAAAATAAGCCGACAGAAATGTGGACGCAAGGTGAAACCGAATCCAGTTCCTGCTGGTTTCCAACGGTGGATAAACCGAACCAACGGATGACGCAGGAAATTTATATCACGGTTGATTCTGCACACAAAAATTTTGTTACGCTTTCAAACGGACTTCTGCTTTCTTCCAAAAAAAATCCGGATGGCTCTCGCATCGATTACTGGAAACAATCGCTTCCATCTGCGCCTTATTTAACCATGATGGCGATGGGAGATTTTGCCATTGTAAAAGATAAATGGAAAAATATGGACGTAAATTATTATGTGGAGCATGAATTTGAACCTTACACAAAAGCAATTTTTGGCCATACTCCGGAAATGATTGAATTTTTCTCCACGAAACTACAAACGCCATATCCATGGGAAAAATTTTCGCAGATTGTTGTGCGCGATTATGTTTCTGGTGCAATGGAAAATACTACGGCAGTCCTGCACGGAGAATTTCTGAATGAAACTGACAGAGAATTGCTCGACAAAAATTTTGAAGACGTAATTTCTCACGAACTTTTTCATCATTGGTTTGGAGATTATGTAACCTGCGAATCTTGGTCTAATACCACGCTCAACGAAGGCTTTGCTACCTATGGCGAATATATCTGGCAGGAATATAAATACGGTCGCGATGCTGCTGACCAACATGAATTTGAATCCATGTACGGATATATTTCTTCTGCCGCAAAAAATCCAAAACATCTCATTCGCTATTATTACAATCAGCCGGATGATATGTTTGACCAAAATTCTTATAATAAAGGAGGAGCGATTCTTCACATGCTTCGAAAATATGTTGGCGATGATGCATTTTTTTCTGCGCTGAAACTTTATCTTGATAAAAATAAATTCTCATCGGTGGAAGCCGACAATCTCCGCCTTGCTTTTGAACAGGTTACCGGAGAAGATTTGCATTGGTTTTTTGACGAGTGGTTTTTCGGAGAAGGTTATCCAAAATTTTTAATTCAGCACAATTATAATGACTCGCTGAAAAAATACACGGTTCACATTCGCCAGACTCAGGATTTGAATACGTTACCGGTTTTCAAACTTCCTATTGATATTGATATTTATGCGGATGGAAAAAAAGAACGCAAACGTTTTTGGATAAAAAATGAAACCGAAGATTTTTCTTTCGATGTTTCTAAAAAACCTGATTTGGTGAATGTGGATGCCGAAAAATCTTTGATTTGCACGAAGGATGAAAAAAAATCTGTTACCGAATGGGCGTTTCAATATAAAAATTGTCCGTTATATGTTGACAGACACGAAGCGCTTAAAAATCTTTCTGCTTTCGGAACTGTTCCCGAAGCTGCGGATGTAATTGTTGCTGCGCTGAGTGATAAATTCTGGGAAATCCGTGAAACAGCAATCAGCTATATTGAAAAACTTCCTTCTGACTATAAAAAAACTGTGAAAGAAAAACTTATTGCGCTTGCAAAGAGTGATGGAAAATCTTCTGTGCGCTCTGCTGCAATTGAACAACTTGGAAATAATTATAAGGATGATGCTGACCTAATTGCGCTTTACCGTCAATCTGTGAATGACAAATCTTACGCTGTTGCCGGAGCTTCGCTTGCTTCGCTTGCCAAAAGCGATAAAAAAGAATCCATGCGCATTGCCAAACAGTTTGAATCTGAAAAAAGTATGGATATGCTGTTGGCAGTTGCGCAGATTTATTCGCAGTATGGAAGCGATGAAAATAATTCTTTCTTCGTAAATCTCTCTCCCAAAATGAGCGGATGGGATAAAGTTTCTTTTGCGATGACTTACACCGATTTTTTAAAACATTGCAATGATTCTACTATCAATTATGGCATCCTCGTTCTTCAAGATATAGCAAAAACTGAAAATAATAAATGGATTCGCTATTTCGGACAGAAAGGAATTAAGGACCTTGCACAAATGTACACCGACAAAGAGAAAAAAGTAACTGACCAAATTACCGGATTGAAAGAAAAACAAAGCAATTCTCCTGAACTGAAAAACCTTGAACTGGAGTTAGCTCAGATACAAAGCCAGAAGCAAAAACTTACTACGCTATATAATTCTATGGTTACCGCCAACTAAATTTAATGGAAAAAATAAATTAACAGTTTATGTTCTTATTTCAAAAATTTATAATTTTGTAATACAATCCGAGATGTATCGGAAGATAATATTTTGAAAAACTTCATTTATGAAGAAACCTAAATCAAAAAAAGAAACTAAACCTGCTAAGAAAGCAGCAAAGAAAAAAGCTGTTTCCGCTCCTGCAAAGAAAAAAGAAAAGGAGTTGAAGAAAAAACATCCTGCTCCATCCGCAGGAAAATCGAAAGTTAAAAGCGACTGGCAAGAAGATTCTTTGCTTGAGGAAGAGGAAGAAAAAAGCGAAGACGCAGAATTCTTTGCTGACGAAGAGGAGCCAAAATTGGAAAACTTAGATGACGCTTTGGCGGATGATGACGATGACGATGAGGATGAATTTTACAACGAAGATACGGCTTTCTAAATCGGAAAGTAAATTCTTCCTCCTGAACTATTCCTTTTTGCTCCGGTTACGCTTTTAAGAATATTTATTTCTCCACGCATTTTCAAAGTGCCAAGAAATGCAAATGCCATCGCTTCTTTGAATTGAATAGTTTTGTCATCAGGAATAATTATTTTGCATTTAGAATGAAATGCGATTCTTTCCACTAGAAATTTATTGTAAGTGCCTCCGCCAGTAACCAACAATGACGAATTACGAATTGTGAATGGCGAATTAACAGCATTTGTAATTTGAATCGCGATATGTTCAACAGCTGTTCTTAATTTATCTTGAACTGGAATGTTGAAAGTAAAAAGGACAGGAATAAATTTATTCTCCACCCATTCTCGTCCCAATGATTTTGGAGATTTTGTTTTGTAAAAAGGTAATGCATTTAATTTTTCAAGGAGCGATTCGTTTAATTTTCCTTTCGAAGCGAATCTTCCTTCTGAATCAAGTTCTTTTCCCAACAGAGTTGCTAAATCATTCAGAACAAGATTCACGGGACAAATATCATAAGCAATTCGTTCTTCTTTTGGATTATCAAAAGAAATATTTGCAATTCCTCCAAGATTAAGACAGAATTCATATTCCGAAAAAAGTATTTTGTCAACTATTGGAACAAGCGGTGCACCTTGTCCGCCAAGTGCCACATCACCTGAACGAAAATCATTCACTACTTGTAATTTACAAATAGAAGAAATAATTTTTCCATCTCCTATTTGAAGCGTAATACCTTTCTCCGGCTGATGAAAAACTGTATGTCCGTGAGATGAAATAAAATCGGGATATTTTTTTTTTCGGTTCATAAATTTTAAAACTTCTTTACCGATATAATTTCCATATTCGATATTCAGCGAATCAATATTATTTTTCTTCAGCTTAATTGCTTCACCGAGTTTCGTTTTCCAATCTTTAGAATATTTTATTGTTTCTGCATGAACAATTTTAAATTTCCACTTCCTGTTTTTCACAAACTCGCAATAAGCAATGTCTAGACCATCAAGCGAAGTGCCGGACATAATTCCTATCACCTTATACTTAATCATATTTTTATATCTTAGTGCGAAATTAGAAATTAACAACTTATCGTATATGAAATTTGAATTATCAGAAGAACATCTTTCTGTTCAAAAAGCAGCGCGCGACTTTGCTCAGGATATTTTGAAGCCGGGTGTAATTGAACGCGATAATCACCAAAAATTTCCGGCAGAAGAAATCAAGCAGCTCGGACAGCTTGGATTTTTGGGCATGATGGTTGACCCAAAATACGGCGGTGGTGGAATGGATACTATTTCCTACGTTTTGGCGATGGAAGAAATTTCTAAAGTGGATGCGTCTTGTTCGGTAGTGATGAGTGTAAATAATTCTCTGGTGTGCTGGGGACTTGAATCATTTGGAACTGAAGAACAAAAGAAAAAATATCTTATTCCTCTTGCTAAAGGAGAAATCATTGGAGCATTTTGTCTGAGTGAACCGGAAGCGGGAAGCGATGCAACTTCACAAAGAACTACAGCAATTGACAAAGGCGATTATTATCTTTTGAACGGAACAAAAAACTGGATTACAAATGGCGGTTCAGCTTCGGTATATCTTGTGATGGCGCAAACTCATCCTGAAAAAGGACATAAAGGGATTAATTGCCTGATCGTTGAAAAAGGAATGCCGGGTTTTGTGGTTGGAAAAAAAGAAGATAAGATGGGAATCCGCGGCAGCGATACTCACTCGCTTATGTTCACAGATGTGAAAGTGCCAAAGAAAAACAGGATTGGAGAAGATGGGTTTGGGTTTAAGTTCGCAATGAAAACATTGGCAGGAGGAAGAATTGGAATTGCATCGCAAGCGCTTGGCATTGCATCAGGAGCTTATGAACTTGCACTTGCTTATTCAAAGGAAAGAAAAGCATTCGGTAAGGAAATTTCTCAGCATCAAGCGATACAATTTAAACTTGCAGACATGGCAACTGAAATTGAAGCGGCTCGATTACTTTGCCTCAAAGCTGCATGGATGAAAGACCAACACTTGGACTATGGAACAGCCAGTGCGATGGCAAAAGTTTTTTCTTCACGCGTTGCAATGGAAACTACGGTGGAAGCTGTTCAAATTCACGGTGGCTACGGCTATGTGAAAGAATATCATGTGGAACGTTTGATGCGCGATGCAAAGATTACTCAGATTTATGAAGGAACCACTGAAGTGCAGAAGATTGTGATCTCGCGGGCTTTATTGTCTTAAAGAAATTCGACAACTTTTTCAAGTTTGATTCCGCGCGAACCTTTTATCAGTATTAAGGAAGATTTGTTTATTGGGGAGTTTTCCTGAAATCTTTTTACCATCTCATCAGCATTTCTGAATAAAAATTGATGAGGAAATTTTATCTTCATTTCGGTTAGTGCCTTTGAAAATCTTTCCCCAACCAAAATTACATTTTGAAATTTCTTCTCTTGAATCAACTGAAGAATATTTTTATGCTCCTGAATTTCATATTCTCCAAGCTCAAGCATATCACCAAGTATCAGCCATTTATTTTCTCCACTCATGTCATCAAAATTCTCAATCGCAACCCGCATGCTGCTGGGATTGGCATTGTATGCATCCAGAATAAGCATGTTGGTTTTTGTCTTTTCAACCTGCGAACGATTATTTGATGGGACATATTCCTCAATAGCACTTTTAATTTTTTCTGTTGGAACTCCAAAATATTTTCCAATGCATATCGCAGCAGAAATATTTTCAAAATTATATTTACCAATTAGCTGTGATGAAATTATTTCACCTTCATATTTCATTTTTAAAAACGGGTTCGAGTCAACAAACCGGCATGAACAATTTGCTTGTTTAGAAATTCCATAGGTAATTTTATCCATACCGTTTGAATGTGAAATCAGCAAATCATTTTCGGAATTAATAAATATTTTTCCTTGATTCTTTCTTATATACTGAAATAATTCTGTTTTTGCTTTTATCACATTTTCAAAACTACCGAACTCGCCAAGATGTGCTCGCCCGATATTGGTTATCAATCCAAAGTCAGGTTGAGCAATTTCGCACAGCGCAGCAATTTCTCCCGTGTGATTTGCACCCATTTCAATCACAGCAATTTCAATATCGGAAGTGATGGAAAGAATTGTCAGCGGAACCCCAATGTGATTATTTAGATTTCCGATAGTGGCGAGAACTTTGTATTTTTTTGAAAGAATATTTTTAATTAATTCTTTCGTAGTGGTTTTGCCGTTACTTCCGGTAATAGCGATAAAAGGGATGTTGAATTTTTCGCGATGATGTTTCGCTAAAGCTTGCAAAGTTGACAGGCAATCCTTGACGAGAATATATTTTTCTCCATTATAATATTGTTCGTCATCAATAACCGCGTAATTACATCCTTGTTCCAAAGCAGAAGCAGCAAATTTATTGCCATCAAAATTATCTCCTTTAAGTGCAAAGAAAATTGAATTTGCAGTTGCATTTCGACTGTCTATAATAACATTCTGAAATTTTAGAAAGATAGAATATGTTTGGGAGATTTCAGGAAACTTCATAACTGCGAAAGTACAGAAACAAAAAATCCCGTTACAAATTGTAACGGGATTTTTTCAATTACTTTATATTAGTTTATTTCTTTTTTCCACTACCTAATCCTTGCGGGCTGCCAACACGAGCCATTGCACATCTGAAACCAAGCCAAGCAAAATCTTGTCGTTGGTCAAGAAACCTACGTGTGCCTGGAACCATCCAATACGCCCTGTCTCTCCATGATCCACCTTTATAAACGTGTGCTTTATCGTTTATAAGAGACATTTGACTAGCTTCTCGTCCAGTTCTTTCAGCCAACGGTTTTGATGAAGGAAATTGATACATTTCATAATTCTTTTCTTCATCAGTGGTAGGAGGTTCGCCTTCATAATTCAGACTTGATTTGTGGTCACCATCGCGGTAATTAATATTATCGGCATATTTATAATTTCTGCGTTCATCAAGTTTATCTGCTTTTTCTTTAACATCCACATTGCGCATTTTTACAAGACCCGGACGGCTTACCACGTTGCTGTCTGCATCATAAAGAAGCGAATCGCCTTGATCAACCATGATTCCATCGTCATCCTTCATCGCAGTTTTGAAAACATTACCTCGGAAAGGGCGGAAATCATCCATATCCATGTATGAAAGCGGACGATAAACATCCATTACCCATTCGCTTACATTACCTGCCATGTTATATAATCCGTAATCATTGGGCCAATAAGAGAATACAGGTGCGGTGATATCTGCAGCATCATTTAAGTGACCTGCAATTCCCATCATGTCACCTCCATTGATTTGAAAGTTGCCCATAAAATCACCAATGAATTTATCGTTTGGATTTCTAACTGCGTGACCATTCCAAGGATAAAGACGTCTTTCCAAAATACGTCCTTCAGACATATTTCCAATTAAACCATAAGCAGCAAATTCCCATTCGGCTTCGGTGGGAAGATGATATTTTGGTAAAAGAATTCCGTCTTCCATACGAACTTTTCTTTCTGTTCCATCTGGTTTAGGAATCAATTGTTTCACTACTCCTTCATATTTTCCTGCTAAATATGCTTCAGTGTTAAAGTTGTTTGCCAAACTTTGTCCAAGATCCCAATCAAGAATACCTTCGCGAATCAAAATATATTCATTCACACGATCTGTTCTCCACACGCAGAAATCACTCGCCTGAAGCCAGTTTACGCCAACTACAGGATAATCGCGATATGCAGGATGACGCAAATAATAATCCACATAAGGATCGTTATATGCTAATCTGGAACGCCATACAAGTGTATCGGGCAATGCTCTTTTGTAGATTTGATAGAAAGTTTCATCTGCACCATAAATTCTATTCAGCCAGTGAAGATATTCGAGATAATCCAGATTTCTTATTTCTGTTTCATCCATATAAAATGATGAAACGGTTACTCTTCTTGGAATTGTATTCCAATCGTAATTCACATCTTGTTCTACACGTCCCATGGTAAATGTGCCGCCTTCAATTAACACCAAACCGGGACCTGTTTCTTGTTCGGCATAAGGAAGAACTTCGAAACCGCCATTGGTGGCATCGTTATAGTTCCATCCGGTAACTGGCGAAGTATCTTTCCCGCATGAAGCAAGAATAAGAATACTTCCTGAAAGAAGAGCTGCCTGAGTGATTTTGATGATTGTTTTCATAGTGTTTTTTTTATGAAATCGAATTTTATCCAATAAACGAATCTACTTTAAAAATATTTTATTGTTTAGAAAGAAGGACAGCTAACCGTTCTGAACCTTTTATGTCTCGGTTTGCATTTAAATAACAACTGAAAAGAAATTTCGTGTGATCCGGATGTTACAATTCCAAGTTTTGAAACAGTTAAATCATAGCTGTATCCAAATCTAACGGGGTTTTGTTGAAATCCAACCATCAACACAACTGCATCTGCATTTCTGTACCATAATCCGCCAACAATAGGACCTTTGGTAACATACAATCCAAGATTTAATTCCCTGAAATCTCCTTGCTGCTGATAAATAATGTTGGGAGAAATATTTGACTGCCCATATCTGCCATCCAATGGAATTACCGCACCTAAATGTCCTGTATATTTCATCGGTAATGGGCTTGGAACTGCCGCAATAAATGCTTCATCCGGTTGTGTAAGATGGAAAACTGCAAAACCTGCATAAAATCTTTTGCTAAAACCAAGAACACCTGCTGAAAAATCAGGATAGGAAACTACTGCATGATTTGGTTTCTCAGAAGTCATGTTAATAAATCCATACTTGGGATCAATCATATCTCCAAATGTAAGTTTTGACCAATCAAGTTTTTTCTGTGCATAAGTTGCTTCTAAACCAAACGCCATTGAAAATTCACGAGTGATTGTTAATTGATAAGCGTACATGGCACTGAATCGGGTAGTGGTCATTGTGCCTTGTCCGGCTTGATCATTTAAAAAATGGATTCCTATTCCTCCGGAAATTGCGTCAATACGTGTATCAAACGAAGCACTTGTAGTAACAAATGTTCCGGCAATATTAGGCCATTGATTTCTATAATTCAAACAAACACGAGGGCATCGGTGGCTGCCTGCAAATGCGGGATTCAAATAAAGAGGGTTAGCATAAAATTGTGTGAATTGAGGATCTTGCGCTTTAACATCATTGACAACCAAAAAGCTAGATAAAACAATCAAAAAAAGCAAACATTTTCTAATAGTAATTTCTTTCATCATACTTTTTCTCTAACGATGTTAAATGTTAAATAGTACCAGCAAAATAAAATATTTCAAAAAAACCTACGTTACATGCGAATGCTTGCAATATCAACAAGCTACACTGAACTACAAAGGTATTAATATTATTTTATAACGCAAATCCTTATTTTAAGAATTAATTCAAGAAATGTCATTTCCTTCAAAAAATAGTATAAATTTGAAATTCATTCATTTTATGAAGAATTGGCAGGCAAATATATTATTTTTTATTCTGTTGTCAGGAAATTCATTTGCGCAGGTAAATAAAAAGACATCTGTGCATCAAACTCCAGCAGTTCCTATTGTGCCTACAGCTTCTACTGTTCACTCACTTCCTCCTAGATCAATAGTAATTTCATGGAAAACTCTCAAACAGAGTGAAGCTCCAGGGATAGGCAAGCGTCTGTTTTTAAGTTTCAACAAAGCCGGATATAATTTGAGTAAACATCTATTGCCTATTTACTCCGATAGAGTTGCGCTTCCATTCGGAGCAACTGCGGCAAATGTAGAATTATTGGATGAAAAATATATTCCTCTAACTGATGCGGAAAAATCGGCAATGAATAGTTATAACACGAAAACAAAAAAAACTGTGGAGAATGATATTAAAGTTGAAATTACAGTTGTAATGCAGAAGAAAAGACCTTATGCGTATTTTCAATTTATTCCGATACGAATAAATAAAATGACAGGAGGTTACGAAAAATTAGTTTCATTTTCGATTAAGGCATCTCCAGTTATTGATGAAAATAAAAAGGTATCCAAGTTAACTCAAAGAACTTATGCTCAAAACTCAATACTTGCAACGGGAGATTGGTTTAAAATAGCCGTTTCCGCAGATGGAGTTTATAAAATGAATTATTCTTTTCTGAAAAAACTTGGATTGAAATTAGATTCATCTTTGAATCCAAAGAGTATTCGGCTTTTTGGAAATGGCGGTGGGCAACTTCCTTATGCAAATTCAGCATTCAGATATGATGATTTGCAGGAAAATGCCATCTATGTTCATGATGGCGGAAAACCGAATATTTTTGATTCAACCGATTATGTTTTGTTTTATGGGCAAACACAACATAGGTGGCAATACAATAGCACCGATAAAAAATTTCATCACAACCTCAATGTTTATTCTGATTCCACCTATTATTTTATTACAGTAGATTTAGCAGGTGCCGGAAAAAGAATTACATCTCAGAATTCTTCCATTATTCCTCCAACGAATACTGTTAATTCTTTTGATGATTACCAGTTTCACGAAATTGAAGGTGAAAACTTAATAACTTCAGGTAGAATTTGGTTTGGTGAAATATTCGATATTATTACTTCTTACAATTTTAATTTTAGTTTTTCAAACATTGTAACTCCTTCCATTGTTTATGCAAAAATTGATCTTGCAGCAAGGTGTGATAACACAACATATTTTAATTGGACTATTGGAAGTTCCGCCTCAACTTTTACTGTTGCTGGGGTTACCACAACAAATATTGACGGTGTATATTATGCGGAAAATTCAGATACCTTATCCTTTTTATCTTCTTCCGGATCAATTCCTTTAACAATTTCTAAAACAACTCCTTCTCCTTCCATCGGATGGTTGAATTTCATAGAATTAAATGCGAGAAGAAATCTTTCAATGACAGGAAACCAAATGATTTTTAGAGATATGAATTCGGTTGGTGCCGGAAAAATTTCTCAATTTACTATTTCAAATGCTTCCTCTGCATTACAAGTTTGGGATGTTACTGATCGCATCAATGTAAAACTTCAGAAAGACACACTTATAGGAAACAATCTTCAATTTATTTTACCAACAGATTCGCTGAGAGAATTTCTTGCTTTCGACGGATTAAATTATTTATCTCCAACAGCTTTTGGCAAAGTTCAGAATCAGAATTTACACAGCATGACGCAGGCAGATTTGATTATTGTTACCAATCCGCTTTTTCTGCATCAAGCAAATACTCTTGCTAATTTACATCGCACGCAGGATAATTTAAATGTAGAAGTTGCAACCACAGATCAAATCTTCAACGAGTTTGGTTCTGGTTCACAAGATGTTTCAGCCATTCGTGATTTTGTAAAAATGTTTTACGATCGCGCTACTGATTCCACTCAACTTCCCAAATACTTGCTCCTCTTTGGAAGGGGTTCCTATAATCTGAAATCAACAGTAAATAATACAAATTATGTTCCTGCTTATGAATCATTAAATTCCTCAGATGTAACCGCATCCTATGTGTCGGATGATTTTTATGGAATGTTAGATGATAATGAAGGAAACTGGGATGTTACACCTGGTATGCTTGATATTGGTGTAGGTCGTTTGCCGATCACAAATGTAAGTGAAGCAAATGTTGCAGTAAATAAAATTACAACTTATACAAGTGTGCCGGGAACAATTGCAACAGGAAATTCTTGTTCAAGCGGAATGTGTTACGGATTGGGAGACTGGGTGAATACAGTTACGTTTATTGCAGATGCATATAGTGACGGAGGGTTTGCAGGCGGATTTGAAGGTCAGGCAGACCAAGAGGCAACAAAAGTTGATACCACTTATAGAAATTACAATATTGACAAAATATATTTAGATGCTTATCAGATAGTTTCAACTCCTGGAGGAGATCGTGTGCCGGATGCATCTGCCGCATTTAACCAGCAAATGGAACGAGGATGTTTAATTGTAAATTATACAGGACATGGCGGGCAATTAGGTTTTGGAAATTCACGATTTATGGGAGTTTCTGACATAAATTCATGGTCAAACTTATGCCGACTTCCTTTGTTCTTTACTGCAACTTGTGAATTCAGCACTTGGGATAATCCGGCATTAATTTCAGCGGGCGAATTAACTTTCTTGAATCCGGGAGGAGGCACCATTGGTTTGATGTCAACTACACGCGTTGTTTACTCGGGACCAAATTTTGCACTTAACGATAGCTTTTACAACTATGCATTTAAACCAATGCCGAATGGAAAAATGCCACGACTCGGAGATTTAGACTTTCTCACAAAAAACAGTATGTCTCCGAGCGACGTCAACCATCGCAATTTTTCTTTGCTTGCCGACCCAGCTCTTATGCTTCATTACCCAAAATATGATGTTATTACGACTGGGATAAATGGAATGCCTATAAATTTATCTAAACTTGATACAGTAAAAGCACTGAGTAAAATGACAGTTAATGGAGAGATCCGAGACCAAAACGGAACGCTTCTTACAAACTTTAATGGAATTATATATCCTACAGTTTATGATAAAGCAACACAAATTACCACACTTGGTAATAATGGTGATTCTCCTGGTACATTTTCTCAGCAACAAAATGTTCTTTTCAAAGGAAAGGCAAGCGTTACAAATGGAAAATTTTCATTTACATTCATCGTTCCTAAAGATATAAATTACAATTATGGTAACGGGAGAATAAGCTACTACGCACACAATGGTTATTTAGATGCAAACGGATATTTTGAATCTTTCATTATTGGCGGAACAAATAATTCAGCTAAAAAAGATACCATTGGACCAAACCTCAAGCTTTATATGAATGATAACAATTTTGTTTATGGAGGTGCTACAAATGGAAATCCCAAAATTTATGCTGTCATGAGCGATTCAAGCGGTATAAATACTGCCGGTACTGGAATCGGTCATAGTCTCACTGCTGTTCTTGATAACAATATCACAAATCCATTAATTCTCAACGACTATTACGAATCGGATATGAATAGTTATAAAAGTGGAAGTATTTTATACCCTTTGACAAATTTATCTCAAGGAACTCATACGCTTACCATGCGTGTATGGGATGTTTACAATAATTCATCTTCAGCAACTACTGAATTTGTTGTTGCTGCATCTGCAAAACTTGCCTTATCGCATGTGCTGAATTATCCAAACCCATTCACTACAAAAACTTCCTTCTATTTTGAACACAACGAATGCTGCATTAACATGGATGTGCAGATTCAAATATTTACAGTTTCAGGTAAATTAGTAAAATCAATTCATCAGTTTGTTAACATGGAAGGTTTCCGTTCCGAACCGATTGACTGGGATGGCAAGGACGATTATGGTGAAAAAATAGGCAGAGGAGTGTATATTTACCGACTGAGGGTAAAAACCTCCTCCAACGAAACGGCAGAACAATACGAAAAGTTAGTCATACTAAAATAAATTTTTATCTTTGACGTTCTTTTGCAATAATCCCAAAATAGTACCTGATAATGACCATTAGTAAAATAAAAAGCGCACTTATTCTTGTTCTGATTGTTTCAGAAACTTTTTTTAGTTTTTCTGTAAACGCACAGCAATTAACTACCAAACAATTGCTCGGTCAGCTTAATACAGTTACTACTGCGGTTCCTTTTCTTCTGATTACTCCCGATGCACGGGCGGGTGCAATGGGCGATGCCGGTGTTGCCACTTCACCCGATGTAAATTCCATGCATTGGAATCCTTCCAAATACGGATTCATTGATAAGCAAATGGGAGTTTCCATGTCTGTCACTCCTTGGTTGCGAGAATTAGTTCCCGATATCAATTTATATAATTTAACCGGATTTTATAAATTGCCCAAGAACGTGGGAACCGTTGCTGCATCGCTTAATTATTTTTCACTTGGCGATATAACTTTTACAGATATGGTTGGAAATACTATCGGTCAATTCCGTCCGAATGAATTTTCGTTCGATGTTGGTTTTGCAAAAAAGCTTGGAGATCATTTTTCAGGAGGTGGAGCGTTACGATTCATTCACTCAAATCTGACTGGAAACATTACAGTTGAAAATGCACAAACGCATGCGGGAAATTCAGTAGCCGGAGATATTTCAGGATATTATCAAAGCAGTGAAAAAGAAATTGGCGGGAAAAAATCTATCATCCGTTTTGGAGTTCTTATTTCGAATATGGGTGCAAAAATTTCTTACAGTTCTACCGGACAAAAAGATTTTATTCCTATTAATTTAAAATTAGGTCCTTCTCTTCACATGCAATTGGATGAATTCAATGAACTGAATTTTACTGTGGATGCTAACAAACTTTTGGTTCCAACACCTCCTATTTATAAGGATTCTGCAGGAATTCCTTTAAAAGATTCTCAAGGAAATTATATCATTTGGAAAGGAATGGATCCAAATGTTGGTATAGTAAGCGGAATGCTTCAATCGTTTTATGATGCTCCCGGAGGTTATCGAGAAGAACTAAATGAAATAACTCTCGGAGGAGGGATGGAATACTGGTATGCAAAACAATTTGCATTGCGTGCAGGTTATTTCAATGAAGCAAATACAAAAGGTGGAAGAAAATATTTCACATTTGGTCTTGGAGTACGATGGACTGTTTTTACGCTTGACTTTTCTTATCTGGTTCCCGATCATGTGCGAAATCCATTACAGAATACTCTTCGCTTCACGCTACTTTTCAATTTTGATGCGCCAAAGAACACTGCGAATACTGTAGGGTCGGATCCCAAAAAATAATTTCACATTCTGTATGAATATACGAGTTGGTTTTGGGTACGATGTTCATCCGCTCAAAGAAGGAAAAGATTTTTGGCTGGGAGGAATAAAAATTTCTCACACCAAAGGCGCTGAAGGACATTCCGATGCCGATACTCTGATACATGCAATTTGCGATGCGCTTCTTGGCGCTGCAAATTTGGGCGATATCGGCATACATTTTCCAAATACTTCTGCAGAGTTTAAAGGAATTGACAGCAAAAAATTGTTGAAGAGAGTTGCAGAATTGATTAAGAAAGAAAAATATGAAATCGGAAATTTAGATTGCACAGTTACACTTGAATTGCCAAAAATCGTTCCTTACATTCCTGAAATGAAAAAAATTCTTGCTGAAACGCTCAGCATTTCTCCGAAAAATATTTCTATCAAAGCCACAACGACCGAACATCTTGGTTTTGTCGGAAGGGAAGAAGGTATTGCTGCGTACGCGATTTGCCTGCTCCAAGGAAATTAATTTCAATGTTTAACTACTGAATTGATGTTCATCTACAATGTAACAGTTACTCTGGAAAAAGAAATTCACGCAGATTGGCTGAAGTGGATGAAAGAAATTCATGTACCGGATGTGATGCGTACAGGTTTGTTTATTGAAAACAAGATCTGCAAACTTATTACGGAAGAAACGGAAACTACGTATGCAATCCAATATACTTTCCGTGAGATGGATGATCTGAATAAATACAACAAGGAATTTGCACCCAGGCTACAACAGGATCACAGAGAAAAATTCAAAAATAAATTTGCTGCTTTCCGAACCGTACTTGAAATCATCTGATGTCAAATTTTGTCTCTCCCAAAAAACACCTCGGCCAGCATTTTCTGAAGGATGAAAATATTGCAAAGAAAATTGTCCGTTCCCTTGCCTTAAAAGAAAAATACAAAACAACAGTTGAAGTGGGTGCCGGCACAGGTGTTCTCACAAAATATCTTTTGCAGGAAAATGATTTTGAAACTTTTGTTGTAGAGATTGACAGGGAATCCATCGCCTTTCTGAAAAAAAACTTTTCTCATCTGGAAGGAAGGATTATTGAAAAAGATTTTTTAGGTTTTACAACCGACTTATTGCCATCTGTCATTTGTCGTTTGCCGTTTGCCATCATAGGAAATTTCCCTTATAATATTTCCACACAAATACTTTTCAAAGTTTTGGAATTCAGAAATCAAATTCCGGAAGTGGTCGGCATGTTCCAAAAAGAAGTGGCTGAACGGATTGCTTCTCCTCCCGGAAATAAAACATACGGCATCCTCAGCGTGTTAATGCAGGCATATTATAAAATCGAATATTTGTTTACTGTAAATCCGCAGGTATTCAATCCTCCGCCTCATGTTAAATCAGCAGTTATACGGTTAACAAGAAACGATGTGATGAAATTAGATTGCGATGAAGAATTATTTTTTAAGGTGGTGAAAGCGGGATTTAACCAGAGAAGAAAAACACTCAGAAATTCATTGGGTACAATGTTTAAGGTTCAAAGTTTAAAGTCGGAACTTTTGACTAAACGTGCAGAACAGCTTTCGGTAAATGATTTTGTAGAATTAACAAGAATGATTTCTGCTGTTCAAGCTTAAACCTGAAACTATTTCAGCGTTCCCAAACTATCCAGTTCTTCCACGCTTAAACTGGGAGGCATGATATTATTGCGAATCTTGTAAATCACAAACTCAGCAGCTTTTGTCGCCTGCTCTTTTGTTTTGAAGCCACGGTTGCCGTTGATGGCTGGAATGTGCGGCTGGTGAACATACAGCGCATCGTAAATTAAAATGTTATAGCCGAATCCTGTAAGTTTCGTTTCTTGTTTTACCGTATCGTTTTTGAAAATCTGAATATCAATCTTGGCATTCTTATACGGACTTTCCTTGGGTTTTTCATTTTTCTGTTTCGCAGCCATTTCTTTCATTTCTTTTTCTTCCATATTCATCGGTTGTGTCGATTTATTTTCAGAAGCGGAATTGTTTTCTTCTTTTTTGTTTTCGGTATTTTTATTTCCACAGGAGAAAATGAAGATTATTGCCGGAAGGATAATTAAAAACGTTTTCATTGATATTATTTTTTGGTTGCGAATTTATAATAAATCTTTTTTACCAATTGCCTCCGGCGCCGCCACCGCCAAAACTTCCGCCACCAAATCCCCCGAATCCGCCACCGTCACCTCCTGAACTTCCGCCACCAAAACCGCCAAACCCTCCCCACATGCCGCCATAGTAAGTTCTTCCGCCAACTGTATGTCCGGATTTTCTTGAACTTAAAATACGGATCAAAATAAAAACAAAAAAGAAACCAACAATTAACCAGGGAAAATTTCCGGAGCTATTTTTCTTTCCGTACTCATCGCTGCTGAATTCTTTTTTTGCCAGACTCATCAACACAGTTGTACTCGCATCCAACGCTCCGTAATTATCCTGATTTTTAAATCGTGGAATTATTTCATTGTTCAGAATTTGCTTTGCGGTGATGTCAGGAATAATTCCTTCAAGACCATAGCCAACCGCAATGTATGCATTCCTCCGCCCTGAGCCGCCTGTCGGTTTAATCATTACAACAATTCCATTTTTAAATTTCCCCTGTCCCACTCCCCATGCTTTACCAAGCAATGTGGAAAATTCATTTGCATCGTAGCCGCACAAATCATCTACAATTACAACTACAATTTGGTTAGAAGTTTCAGCGTTAAACTTATCCAGTTTGTCCTCGAGTATCTGCTCTTCGTTTGCAGAAATAAAATTTGGAAATTCTTTCGAAAGATTATTTACAAGATGCGGTGGTGACGGTTGTTTTGGAATACAATCTTCAGAAGCGAAAGACGCTTCAACTCCGCTTAGAAAAAAAGCCAATATCCAATAACAAGCGACAAGAAATAATTTTTTCATTTTTTGCCAAATGTTACTTCGTTGGAAAGTTCGTTCTTATCCGTTGCCAGATGCGGAAAATATTTTTTCAGTTCTATTCCTGTCATTTCAATGCCTGCACAAAGTCCTTCTGTGAATTTTCCCTGTTTGAATTGTTCCAGCATTTTATCTCGCACAAGATCCCAAAATCCTTCGGGAACATTTTTGTGAATTCCTTCATCGCCTATCACAGCAAATTTTTTGTCCTGCACTGCCAGAAAGAACAAAACCCCGTTGCGGAGTTCTGTTTTGTGCATTTTCAGTTTGTGAAAATAGTTGGTGGCATGTTCCACCGGATTTCCTTTGCATTTGTTTTCGATGTGAACGCAAATTTCTCCTGAAGAATTATTTTCAGCCGATTCAATGGCGGATTCAATTTGCTTTATTTGTTCAGCCGAGAAAAATGTTTTTGCAGAATGCATTTTACTTCGTATCGAATTTTACCGTTGGAGCTTTCGCAGCTGCTTCGTCCGATTCAAAGTACGCGCGCTTTTGTATGCCGAACAATCCAGCCCATATATTTCTCGGGAACGTGCGGATGTAAGTGTTCAGATCCTGAGCGGCAAGATTAAATTCTCTACGCTGCTCGGCAATTCTGTTTTCGGTTCCTTCCAATTGAGTTTGAAGATCAAGAAAATTTGTATTTGCTTTTAATTCAGGATATTTTTCGGCAACAACAAGTAATCGCGAAAGCGCAGAACCCAGATTTCCTTGAGCCTGCTGAAAGTTTTTCAAACTAGCTTCGTCCAGATGGCTCGGATCAATTTTCACTTGTCCGACACTTGCGCGCGCTTCGGTTACCGCTACGATGGTTGACTTTTCAAAATTTGCATAACCCTGAACGGTGTTCACTAAATTCGGAATCAAATCCATCCTGCGCTGATACGCCACTTCCACATTGTGCCATTGCGCAGAAACATTTTCATCCTTGGTTACCATATTATTGTAAGAGCCGCATCCGGAAAAACAGATAAGAAGAATTACGAAAAAGAATCCGCCCCAGATTACGAGTTTTTGAATTTGTGGTGTCATTGTAAATTAGAGATTAAAAATTAATTATGAATTATAAATTTATTGCTTCAACAGTTTTTATTTCGGGAACCGCGTTGCGAATGGCTTCTTCAATTCCGGCTTTCATGGTGATGTGGCTGATGGAACATCCTTTGCAGGCGCCATGCAGTTGAATCCTCACGGTGTTGTCATCTGTAATATCGACAAACGACACATCGCCTCCATCCGCTTTTAAAAAAGGGCGAACCTGCTCAAGTGCTTTTTCTATTTTGGAAATTCTATCTTGCATGGTGCGAATCACGAATGATTACGAATTTACGAATAAATACAAACGCATCGGGGATTAATGAAGTTATGCGTTCGTGCTTCCTTTGCTACGCAATTCTTCCATTTGACGGTCCACTTGTTTGGTTATTTTAGATTTTGTTTCTTCTAATTTATTGATAAAGTATCTACTAATAGAAAAGGTGATGTGTCCGTATGTATAACACAAGAAAAATATATTGGCGTAACTATTCCATACGAAACCAAATATTAGCGAATATGCTATCGTTATAATTAAAGCAATTACTATCCATATATTTGCGATTGAAAGCATTCCGCCAATATTTGAAAATAATATTCCCAAAAGCAGCCACCAATCATGAAAACAAAAAGATATCACGGGAAATATTATAAATGGTGACAACGTAGATATTCTATTGGATATAAGTATGTTTTTATGATTTGATAGAAATTCATTTCCATATTGTTTTCCTTCTGGTGGTAAATTAAAATTTTCTTTTGTCATGTTTAAAGTTGTTTATTCGTTTAGATTTTTCTCACCGTCAAAGTATAACGGTACCATGTCTAAACTTCAACCTTGGCTTCAACATTTTTCTTTGAATTCGTAATGGCAACCTGCTGAACAATTTTATTTACCATTTCCATCAGCGCAATTGCTTGCGGAGTATTGTCTTGAAGGATTGCTGGTCTTCCCGCATCGCCCGATTCGCGGATGCTTTGCACGATTGGAATCTGCCCGAGAAGCGGCACTCCGATTTCTTCGGCAAGATCTTTCGCGCCTTCTTTTCCAAAGATGAAATATTTATTGTTCGGAAGTTCTGCGGGTGTGAAGTATGCCATGTTCTCCACGATGCCAAGCACCGGAACATTTATTTTATCCATGCGGAACATACCCACCGCTTTGCGCGCATCGGCAAGAGCCACCAGCTGAGGCGTACTCACGATCACCGCGCCCGTTACCGGGATCTGCTGCACGAACGAAAGATGAATATCGCCTGTGCCGGGAGGGAGATCCACGATCATATAATCCAGTTCACCCCAATCGGCATCTGAAAATAATTGAATGAGCGCGCGCGATGCCATGGGTCCGCGCCAGGGAATTGCCTGTCCGGTGGCTGCAAAAAAACCAATGGAAAGAAGTTTCACTCCGTAACTTTCCACGGGAAGCATCTTATTTACTTCACCCGATTGCGACATTTTTGGTTTTTCATTCTGCACATCGAACATGATGGTTTGCGATGGACCATAAATATCCGCATCGATCAAACCAACTTTTGCTCCGAGTTTGGCAAGTCCGGCAGCAAGATTGGCAGCGATGGTAGATTTTCCAACTCCGCCTTTTCCCGATGCAACCGCAATTACATTTTTTACATTCGGAAGAAGCACATGTCCATCCGTTCTGTGAGTAGAAGTATTGGAAGTCATTATCACATTCACTTTTGCTTCCTTATCAACGAAATGAATAATTGCATTGACGCAGGCACGCTGAATCATTTCTTTCATCGGGCAAGCGGGCGTGGTAAGCACCACTTTGAAGGAAACATTTTTTCCGTCAATAATAATATCCTGCACCATGCCGAGTGTAACGATGTCCTTGTGGAGATCGGGATCGTCCACATTGCGGAGGGCTTCTAAAACTTTTTCTTGAATGATCATAAAATTTTATTTGTACGAATTTACGAAAAATGGAAATTAAAAACGTGAAAACTGAAACTATTTCCCTTTGCATTCACATCCTACCAAATGGTCGTCCACCATGCCAGCTGCTTGCATGAATGCATAACAAATAGTAGAGCCGCGAAATTTGAAACCGCGTTTGCCCATGTCCTCGCTCATGGCATCGCTTATCTTTGTTTTAGCGGGAAGGTCTTTGAGCGATTTGGGTTTATTCACGATGGTCTTATGATTCACAAAACTCCATACATATTTATCAAACGAACCGAACTCTTTTTGCAACTGCAAAAAACATTTTGCGTTATTGATGGCAGCTTCAATCTTCAAACGATTACGGATGATGCCTGCATCCATCATCAATGAGTTGAATTTCTTTTTATCGAAGCTGGAAATTTTTTTAGCATCAAAGTCTGCAAATGCTTTGCGAAAGTTTTCGCGTTTGTGCAAAACGGTTCTCCAGCTCAAGCCCGCCTGAAAAGATTCGAGCACAAGGAACTCAAAAAGTTTTTTGTCATCATGCAAAGGTTTTCCCCACTCTTTGTCATGGTATTCTATCATCAGCGGGTCGTTGGATGGCCAAGGGCATCTCATAATTTTGGAATTAAAAATGAAAAAATACTTTTGGGATTTAGAAGAATTCAAATTAACTTGCCATTGCTTTCTTTATACCTACTAATTCAATAGCAGTTTTGATAATGGCGTTTACATCGTACTCACATTCGGCATAAAGTTCCTTTTGTTCACCGTGTTCAATCACGCTGTCGGGAATACCAAGGCGTTTAACCTGTGCGCTATAATTATTTTCTGACATGAATTCAAGAACTGCGCTTCCCATTCCCCCCATGATGCAGCCGTCTTCTACCGTAATTACTTTATCGAATTTTGAAAACACTTCGTGCAAAAGATCTTCATCTAACGGTTTTACAAATCGCATATCATAATGCGCTGCATCAATTCCTTGTTTTACTAATTCAGCACAGGCATTGACAGCCAGATTTCCAATCGTCCCGATGGTGAGAATTGCAATATCTTCTCCGCTTTTAATTTTTCTTCCTGTACCGATCTCTATTTTTGAAAATGGTTTTCTCCATTCAGCCATAACACCATTTCCTCTCGGGTAACGAATTGAAAAAGGAAGTTTCACTTCATCTAATTGAGCGGTGTACATCAGATTGCGAAGCTCTTCTTCGTTCATCGGTGCGCTCACAATCATATTCGGAATGCATCGGAAATAAGCAAAATCATACGCGCCATGATGAGTTGGTCCGTCAGCACCCGCAAATCCTCCTCTATCGAGACAAAAAATAACTTTTAATTTTTGAATTGCCACATCGTGAATTACTTGGTCATAAGCACGCTGCATAAATGAAGAATAAATGTTGCAGAATGGCACCAGTCCTTGTGTTGCAAGTCCGGCAGAAAAAGTTACTGCGTGTTGTTCTGCAATTCCCACATCAAACGCGCGGCCAGGCATTGCTTTCATCATAATATTCAGCGAAGAACCTGATGCCATTGCAGGAGTGATTCCGACAATTTTTGGATTTTTTTCCGCAAGCTCTACCATTGTATGCCCGAACACATCCTGATATCGTGGCGGCTGTGGAGTTTTTGGAACAGATTTAATTATCTCTCCTGTTTCTTTGTTGAAAATTCCGGGAGAATGCCAAACAGTTGGGTTTCCTTCTTCCGAAAATTTATAACCTTTTCCTTTTGTGGTGAGCGCATGAAGAATTTTTGGACCGGGAATATCTTTCAGGTCTTTTAGAATTCTCACAAGGCGTATCACATCGTGCCCGTCAATGGGACCAAAGTAGCGAAACTTTAATGATTCAAATAAATTACTTTGCTTGAGAAGAAAAGTTTTTGTTGCATTGTCAATTTTTGAAACTATGTCCTGCACACTTTGCCCGAAGTTGCTCAGTTTGCCAAGCATGGACCAAATATCATCCTTAAATTTATTGTATGTGTGCGAAGTAGTGATGTCGGTTAAATATTCTTTCATCGCACCAACATTCGGGTCAATGCTCATGCAGTTGTCGTTGAGAATGACAAGCAAATCTGCATTTTCTGAACCGGCATTATTCAATCCTTCGTAGGCAAGTCCAGCGGTAATCGCTCCATCGCCAATCACGGCAATAACTTTTTTGTTTTCTTTTTTGTGACGATTCGCAACTGCCATTCCCAATCCTGCAGAAACGGAAGTAGAAGAATGTCCAACACCAAATGTATCGTATTCACTTTCGCTTCGTTTTGGAAACCCGCTGATGCCTTTGTAAATCCGATTGGTGTGAAAATTTTCTCTGCGACCGGTAAGAATTTTATGTCCGTATGCCTGATGACCGACATCCCAAACAAGTTGATCATCGGGAGTATTGAAAACATAATGAACAGCCACCGTAAGTTCCACCACTCCAAGCGAAGCACCAAAGTGTCCGCCTTTTTCTGAAACGACATCAATAATATATTGGCGTAACTCTTTGCACAACTGCGGAAGCTCTTCTTCCTTCAACTTTCTAAGGTCAGAAGGGAAATTTACTTTTTCAAGAAGTGGTCCTGCTTTATAAGGCATTCGTACGTTATAAATATTAAACAACAAATTTAACTATTATTCTTAATTGAGAATATGAGTTTCAACGGATATAAAACTGAATTATTTGAATAGTTTTGCCTTGAATAAATTTTTTATTGTCATGAAAAACTTTCTCATTCTTCTTTTCAGCATAGGAATTACGCTTTGCAAAGCGCAATCTTTCCAATCGCTCGATACCATCAAACCTCCGGCATCCTACGAAAATATTTACAACCGTCCGATTTTTTCTGATTCGCTCACCAGCAGTTTTGTCATCTTCATTAAAAAAGAAGTAAAGAAACACAAGCATGTTACTCACACCGAGCAAGTTTATATTCTGGATGGCGAAGGTGAAATGATGGTAGGCGACAAAAAAATGAAAGTCAAAAAAGGCGATATTGTTTTAATTCCAAAAAATACTTTTCACTCGCTAAAAGTTACTTCGCAAACTCCTATGAAAGTTCTTTCCGTTCAATCTCCCCAATTTGACGGCAAGGATAGAATAATGACGGAATAAACCAAAATTATATTTTTTTAAAAAATTGCCCTATGTAGAACAAGTTTAAACAACGAAAAATAATTTCTTGAAAACCCTTTGATTTTATAAATATTAATTCCACCTTTGTGAACCCTAAAACCAACTATATGACAACAGACACAATGCACATTGAAGTAACAAAAACAAAGCACTCGCACTTGTCGGAAATTGACCAAACAAAACTCGGATTCGGAACTTATTTTTCTGATCACATTTTTGTTTCAAATTATGCAAAAGGGCAATGGAAAAATCCGAGAATTATTCCGTTCGCAAATTTTGAAGTTAGTCCTTGCATGTCTGCCTTGCATTACGGGCAATCTATTTTTGAAGGAATGAAAGCATATCGCTACGACAATGGCGATATTTATATGTTCCGTCCGCTTGAAAATTTTAAACGCTTCAATCAATCTGCAGAGAGAATGGCAATGCCTACTATTCCTGAAGATGTTTTTATGGAAGGATTGGTTCAGCTTATTCGAACCGATAAAAACTGGGTGCCATCCGGAAAAGGATGTTCGCTTTATATCCGACCAGTTGCTTTTGCAACCGAAGCTCATATCGGTGTAAAAATTTCGGACACGTATGATTTTATGATTATTACTTCTCCTGTGGGATTATATTATTCTCAGCCTGTAAAAGTTTTGGTGGAAACACATTTTACCCGTGCAGTTCCAGGCGGAGTCGGGTTTGCAAAAACTTCTGGCAATTACGGTCGATCGCACCTTCCAACAAAACTTGCAAAGGAAAAAGGATATGATCAAATTATATGGACAGATGGATATTCTCATAAATATCTGGAAGAATCAGGAACAATGAATCTGATGTGTGTGATTAATGATACTCTTATTACTCCTGAACTTCATGATACAATTTTGAACGGCATTACACGCAAAAGTGTTATTACTCTTGCCAGAGAAGACTTGGGAATAAAAGTTGAAGAACGCAAAATCACCGTGGATGAATTGGTAGATGCACACGATAAAGGGAAGTTGCAGGAAATGTTTGGTGCAGGAACTGCTGCCACCATTGCTCCAATTTCTCTGTTTGGGTATAATGGTAAAGATTATACTTTGCCATCTACTAATGAAAAATCAATTGGCAATAGAATCAAAAAAGAATTAGACGGTATTCGTTCCGGAAAAATTGCCGACAAACATAATTGGATGTATAAAGTGTAAGGAGCCCCACCTAAATCCTCCCCTTCAGGGAGGACTTTAAAGCAAAACGCAGGAAAATTTCTCTGCGTTTCGTTTTTCTCCCTCTCTGAAGGAGAGGGTTGGGGTGAGGCAATTTTTCTATCTTTGCACGCATATATTCCATTAATATATGTCAGCAGAAATACAAGATAGATTCAGCAAAGAAGGTTTAACATATGATGATGTTCTTCTTGTACCTGCATATTCTGAAGTACTTCCAAAAGAAACCGACACTTCTTCTTACTTTACCCGCGAAATAAAACTGAAAGTTCCTGTTGTATCTGCAGCAATGGATACAGTTACAGAATATCAACTTGCCATCACCATTGCGCAGGAAGGCGGTATAGGGGTAATTCACAAAAATATGACGATTGCCGAACAGGCAGAACAAGTACGTAAAGTGAAGCGATCTGAAAGCGGAATGATCATGGATCCTGTTACGCTGAGTGAAACTGCAACTGTTCAGGATGCGTTGACGCTAATGAAAGAGAATAAGATTGGCGGAATTCCCATCGTCAAAAAAAATAAAGAACTTGTAGGCATTGTTACCAATCGCGATCTGCGTTTTGAAAAAGAAATGACTCGCCCCATTGTGGATATAATGACGAAAAGCAATCTTATCACAGCAAGGCAAGGAACAAATCTTACAAAGGCGGAAATTATCCTCCGTGAAAATAAAATTGAAAAACTTCCTATCACAGATACGCACAATAAACTTGTCGGGCTCATCACATTCAAAGATATTATGAAAGTGAAGTCGCGTCCAAACTCAACGAAGGATGCATTCGGAAGATTGCGCGTTGCCGCTGCCGTTGGTGCCAATCACGAATCGCTCGAACGAGTGGAAGCGTTGGCAAAAGCCGGAGTTGATGCTGTAGTGGTTGATACTGCGCACGGGCATTCAATTGGTGTAATTGAAACTGTAAAAAAAATAAAATTACAATTTCCAGAAATGCAAGTGGTGGCAGGAAATATAGCAACTGCTGATGCCGCAATTGCGCTCATGAAAGCAGGAGCAGATGCGGTAAAGGTCGGAATTGGTCCGGGAGCAATTTGCACCACGCGTGTAATTGCAGGGGTTGGTGTTCCGCAGTTAACCGCTGTGAATGATATTGCAAACGCTGTAAAAGGAAAAGTTGGCGTCATTGCCGATGGTGGAATTCGTTATTCAGGTGATGTAGTGAAAGCGCTGGCGGCCGGTGCATCTTGCGTAATGATGGGTTCCATGTTTGCAGGTGTGGAAGAATCTCCGGGTGAAACAATTATTTTTGAAGGAAGAAAATTCAAAACATATCGGGGAATGGGCTCTTTAGAAGCTATGCAAAAAGGAAGTAAGGACAGATATTTTCAGGATGAAGAAGATGAGATTGCAAAACTTGTACCCGAAGGAATTTCCGGGCGAGTTCCATACAAAGGTTCGCTTGCGGAAGTAATGTATCAGATCATTGGCGGTCTCAGGGCAGGGATGGGATACTGCGGATCGAAAAATATGGGCGAGCTTCAAAAAGCAAAATTTGTGCGCATCACTTCTTCCGGTATTCGTGAAAATCATCCGCATGATATTACCATTACGAGCGAAGCTCCGAACTATTCTCGTTAACAATTAATTTTTGAAACTCCTTCCAGTTGGAGTTGAATCCAGGTTTGGATTAATTGATATTTTTATTCCGCATTTTCATAAATGTCTTTCCATTGATTCTCTGTCGGTTCAAAAAGCTGATTTAATTGGTACTGATATTCTTTACCACCACCTAAAGCAGTATATTTTATGAATATTAACCTAGTCAAATTTATTTTATCAGAATCAGGACGATTCATTATTTTTTCAAAATCAATTTTTCCAATACTATATGACCACTCAGATTTCTCATCTGGAAATCTCACAATATTCTCAATCACATTAGAAAATAATATTTCAGTCCTATATTTAATCTCCACTTTTACACAAACTATTTGAGCTGGCGTATTTTTAACTCTAAATCCAATGCGAAAAGGAATAGGTATAATATTTTTTTTCTCCACATCTATTACTCCATAATTTGAAGCCCATACAAAAGGTCTACTACTTTTAACATATGCTTGTCTTGTTAAGTAAAGTGAAACTATTGAAGTTACTAAAGCTATAAGAGCTATTATTATAGGCATCCAGTCCTTAAACCAAGGATTATTTGGCCAATTATCAATCAGTACTTTTGTTTCGTTCATTTTAAAAATATTTATATACAATCTCCCCAATTATACTCAACCTTCCTATTTTGCCTAACCAAATTGCGTCTATCTATTAACATATAATAGAGATTGCCACCACAAATATACTTCTTATCCTTATTATTATGATTTACATTTCAATCTTAAGGTTAAAAGGTTAAAAAGTAAAAAAATATTTTAACTTTCTGATAGTTTTTATTCGTACTTCGTATCTTTGCTAAACAATTATGACAAACCAAAAATTAAAATCATGGATCCCTGTTGACAAGAACAGCGATTTCCCTATTCAGAATCTTCCGTTCGGAATTTTCTCTCCTCCAAAAGAAGTAATAGCAAAACACGATAAGGCAAAAGATATTTTACCCCGTGTTGGAGTGGCAATTGGCGACCAAGTGCTTGATTTACTTGAACTAAAAAAAACAGGCGTATTTAATTCATTGAATTTCGATACAAATGTTTTTGCGAAATCAACTTTGAATGATTTTATTTCTCTCGGGAAGAAAACTACTAATGCAGTTCGCCAAAGGATTTCTAAACTTCTTGAAGAAAGAAATCCAGAGTTGCGTGACGATGAAAAGACCAAAGCAAAAGTGCTTCACAAAATGAGTGATGTAGAAATGCTTTTACCCCTTGAAATAAAAGACTACACCGATTTTTATTCCAGTATGGAACACGCACGAAATGTCGGCACAATGTTCCGCGACCCTGCAAATGCGCTGTTGCCGAACTGGAAACATTTACCGGTTGGTTATCACGGAAGAAGTTCTTCCATCGTTGTATCAGGAACAAATTTTCACCGTCCGAAAGGACAAATGAAACCTGCTGATTCCGATCAGCCTGTTTTTGGTCCATCCAAACAATTGGACTTTGAATTGGAAATGGCTTTTGTCGTAGGAAAAGAAACAAAACTTGGAGAAAGTGTAACAACAAAAAATGCGGAAGAATATATTTTCGGCATGATGCTTTTCAACGACTGGAGCGCGCGCGATATTCAGTCGTGGGAATATGTTCCGCTTGGTCCTTTTCTTGGAAAAAACTTTTGTTCTTCTGTTTCTCCCTGGATAGTAACAATGGAAGCGCTTGAACCTTTTCGCGTTACGGGACCAAAACAAGAACCCGAAGTTCTTCCGTATCTACAATTTTCCGGACAAAAAAATTACGACATCAATCTTGAAGTTTTGATAAACGACACAACCGTTGCAAAATCAAATTTCAAATATATGTACTGGAATATGTGCCAGCAGTTGGCACATCACACGGTGAACGGGTGCAACATCCGCATTGGCGACCTGATGGCATCGGGCACCATCAGCGGACCAACTCCTGATTCTTTCGGCTCCATGCTTGAACTTGCATGGAAAGGAACCAAACCAATAAAAATGCAAGATGGTTCGGAAAGAAAATTTATCAATGACAACGATACGGTTATCATGCGGGGATTTTCTGAGAAAGACGGAGTAAGAATTGGATTTGGAGAAGTGAGAGGGAAAGTATTGCCTCCAAAATAATTTCTATTTTTTTCTTTTTTTGCTGTACGCTTCATACAGTTCATGAATGAGTCCATCCGCCAAACCAATTTGAGGAACGATCATTTCATCTATCTCAGCAGTTTTCATCACCGCAAGAACAATTTTTGAAGCAGGCACAATTACATCGGCACGATCCACATGCAAGCCAAGAAATTTTATTCTGTCTTCATAACTATACGATTCTATTTTTTCTGAAAGAGTTTTTAATTTTTTGTACGACACGGCTTTGTTGCCATTTTTGTCGGACATTTTATACAATTTATTAATGTTTCCACCCGAGCCAATCGCAATAAGCGGTTTGATATTTTTAGTTTCAAGTTTTATCCATGCACGAAAAAAATCCCAATATTCTTTATTCACTTTTTTGTGTAGTAAACGGATCGTACCAATGTTGAACGATTGAGAAGTAAGACATTTTCCTTTTGAAAAAAGTGTAAGTTCCGTACTGCCACCGCCCACATCAATATATAGGTATGAATTTTTCTTGTTCAGATGTTCTTCAACGTGATTGGAATAAATAATTCCGGCTTCCGATTTGCCGTCAATCAGCTCTACTTTAATTTTCGCTTCACGCCAAATTTGCTTTATTATTTCAGAAGAATTTTTTGCATCGCGCATCGAAGAAGTAGCGCAAGCGCGATACGAAACAACATCAAAAGCATCAATTAAATTCCTAAATGCTTTCATCGAAGAAATCAATTTGCGAATCTTTGCATTGCTGATTTTTCCGGTTAAGAATGCATCTTCTCCAAGCCGAAGTGGCACACGAACTAATTCTGCTTTTTTGAAAACCACGGTGCCTTTACTTTCAAAAACATCCGAAAGCAAAAGACGCACTGCATTGGAACCGATATCGATGGAAGCGAAATGCAAAAAATTAATTTATTATTAAGCGGGCTGCTAATTGATTTTTGAAATAATTATAGATTTCGTCTTGTGCGCGCACTTTTTTTGTACCCGCACTGGCAAATTTATAATTATTGTTTTGTTCTTTATCAATAATTCTTGCTTTTGTATTGTCGGTTAATTGAAGGTTCAGAAGTGTTTTCAGTTCTTTCTTTATTCTGTTGTCATAAATGGGAACCGCAGTTTCGCTGCGTTGATCAAAATTTCTGAACATCCAGTCGGCAGATGAAAGAAAGATTTTTTCATCCCCATCGTTACAGAATAGAAAGATTCGTGAATGTTCTAATAATTTATCTACAATGCTGATGACTTCAATATTTTCGCTTTGATCTTTTAATCCCGGAACAATGGAGCAGCTGCCTCTAACAATGAGTTTTATTTTTACTCCCGATTTACTTGCCTGATATAATTTTCTGACCATGTCTCTGTCGGCAAGGGAATTCAGTTTTAAAATGATGTAAGCATCTTTTCCCAGTTCAGCATTTTCAATTTCGCGGTTAACAAGTTTTGTAAATCGTTTGCGCATGTAGAATGGCGCAATCACCAAATGCTTGTAACTACCGGTCTTGAAATTATTGCTGTAAAAAATGAAAACTTTTGCTACTTCTTCAGTGATGCGTTCATCAGCTGTCAGTAAACTGTGATCGCAATACACGTTTGCGGTGTCTTCATTAAAATTTCCTGTGCCGATGTGGGCGTAATCAACAGGTCCTTTATCTTCTTTGCGTGTGATAAGAAAAAGTTTTGAATGCACTTTCAATCCAGGAACTCCGTAGATAACATTCGCTCCTTCCTCTTTTAATTGATTCGCCCAAAAAATATTTGCTTCCTCATCAAACCTCGCCTGCAATTCCACAACCACAGTAACCGATTTTCCGTTTTTGATTGCGTTGGTAAGCGAAGAAATAATATTTGAATTTTTTGCCGCACGATAGAGAGTGATCTTGATGGAAGCTACTTTAGGATCAATGGAAGCTTCGCGAAGCAGATCAATGATGTGATTAAACGATTGATAAGGATAACTGAGAAGAATATCTTTTTTCCGAATTGCCTTGAACAAACTTTTTGTATTTTCCAAATCAGGATGATGAAGCGGTTTAATTGGGGTGTATTGCAGTTCACGACTTCCAACTTTCGGAAAATTAATAAAGTCGCGGAAATTATGGTAGCGACCTCCCGGAAGAAGATTGGACGACTTCTTCATCTTTATTTTCTTTGTGATAAAATTCAAAAGGTCCGAAGGAATTTCGCTATCGTAAACCAACCGAACTAATTTTCCTTTCTTACGCTGCTTCAAACTTTTTTCAATTTTTTCCGAAATACTTTTTGAAAGATCGTTGTCAATATCCAGTTCGGCATCGCGCGTAAGTTTAATGGTATATGCTTCGGCTTTATCGAAATCAAAAATGGAAAAAACTTCCTTCAGACAAAAGCGGATCACATCATCAAGTAAAATAATATACTGCTTATCATTTTTTTTTGGTAATACCAAAAAGCGGGATAATATTTTTGCGGGAATTTCAATGAGAGAATATTTTATTCCCCTTGCACCTTCCTCTTTGCGTGAAAGTTTTACAGCAAGATAAATGGATTTATCTCTCAGGTAAGGAAATTTGGGCGCAGTATCTATCATTATCGGAACAAGCGTAGGTAGAACGGTTTCCTCAAAATATTTTTTTACAAAAACAGATTGCTCCCCATCTAATTGTTTTTCGTTTACGATAAAAATATTTTTTGACGCAAGTTCTTTAATAATCTCTCTATATGTTTCTTCAAATTTCGCTTGCTGTCTGACAATAATTTTGTGAATTTGTTTTAATATTTTTGAAGGACTTTCTCCAATCACAACTTTCGCTTTCTTTTTAAACTCAGTCATTCGTTTCAGCGTTGCAACTCGCACACGAAAAAATTCATCCAGATTATTGGAAAAAATTCCCAGAAATTTTATTCGCTCGATCAAAGGAACCGTTTTATCTTCAGCTTCCTGAAGCACACGTCCATTAAACGAAAGCCAACTGATTTCCCGAGGTATGTACTTGAGTTTCATTTAAAATTGCAATGTAAATTTGAAATAAATTTCGACTTGGCGGTATTGGAAAGGAGAATTTAATAATAAGTTAACATTTTGACTTATTTTCCTGTTTCCACAAAGACACTTTTTCCTTTTTTGGTGAGAATTTTATTCCAGTCATCCATTTCAAATTGAATACAGCAAACTGCTGAAGTAGATAAATGAGCAAGTTTTTCCTCGGAAAGAATATTGTATAATTCAGTCCAAACAGGATTGTGACCGAATACCATCAAGGAAGAAATTTCATTGCTTTGTTCGCTGATAATATCGATAATGTCGCTTGAATTATTTCCATAAAACCCAGTTGTGATTTCTATATTGTTTACAGGATATTCCAGATTTTTAGCAAAAATTATTGCTGTGTTGATCGCCCGAAAAGCATGGCTCGAAATAATTTTATCGGGATAAGTTTTTTTCTTTTTCAGAATGCCGGAAATTTTATTTGCGCGTTCTATTCCTATGTCCATTAAAGGACGTTCCAAATCTTTTATTCCGGTTACATTTTGTGATGCCTTTGCGTGCCGAACGATGTAAAGTGTTTTCATATTTAATTATGTTCTAAACTTTTTTTGCCTAATTCAAACACCAAAAGGTAATCCTCTTTTTAGAAGAATCACCTTTTGATTTTAAGAAAAAAATAGTTTACTTTTTCTCTGGAGCCGTTTGCTTAACTTCTGCTTTTTTGGTTTCCTTTACCGGCTTGACTTCTTTTTTAGGAGCAGGTTTGCTTTCGGTTTTTGCCGGAGCTGCTTTTTCAGTTGCTGGCTTTTTAGCAGCATCTTGTTTTGTTTTGTTGCCAGTGCTTGCAAACGTTCCGATTGCAAAGAGGCATACTACTGATAACATGATTAACTTTTTCATAGTGTTTTAGTTTTAGATTGTTGTTTGTTTTAAGTTTCTGAAATAGGTAATACAATTCCCGTGCCAAGAAATTTTCAAGCGTAAATTCACTTATTCTATTTAGTAAGCAATTTGCATCCAGTTGTAGAATTTTTTCTTCATTGTATGGTTCTATATATAAGATTTTTACCTGTAATAAATTGTATATTCGCACCCGATATACGTTCAGATTTTTTTAAGAAGTGAATAATTTGCCGAAGTGGCGGAATTGGTAGACGCGCTGGTCTCAAACACCAGTGGGCTTAACACCTGTACGAGTTCGACTCTCGTCTTCGGTACATAGTGAGAAGTTCTTTTTTCTCATCCCCTTTTTTATACTCCGCTTCTGCGGAGTTTTTTGTTTTCTGTGTTTGTATCTCCCTGTCTTTGGCGAGAATAGCAAAATGCGGCAACCAATCAAATACAATTTTTTTATCCTTCAAAAGACGGTTCGACCCGGTTTTATCGGAAAGTTCTTTGTACTCTGATAAATCCATATCAGAGTTTGCAAGTTTCCCCGCGTAATTTGCAGTTTTCACCCAGTTGCGTAATGGTTCGACCCAGCTTTGCCCTTTCTTCTGTCCGTAGCTCGAACTCTTTAATTTCAAATCGGATTTTTGTTTCAATAGTTCGTCTTTCTTTTTGAGATAGTTTGTCTTTTCGATTTCTCCTTCCAAATATCCGCTTACTAATTTATCCATCTTGCCCTCTATGTTTTTAAACTGTGCATCCATGTTTTGATTCTGGGATTTTGATTTCAGTTGTTCGTCTTTTTGCCAACGATCAATTTCTTTCATCATATTTTCAGCCCAATAATTTGTAATCGCAATCTTTTGAAACTGGTCTTTCAGTTGTTGAACGAGCAAGTCTTCGCGCAAATAGCCCTGTTTGCATGTGCCGAATTTTTTAGTGCAACGGTAGTAGCGATATGTTCCTCCATTGCCTTTTGCATATTGAGCTGTTATTTGTCCTCCGCATTCGGCACATTTAAACATACCCCGAAAAGGAAAGTAATGTTGTTTATCGCTTTTTCTTTTTCTTGCTCGTTCCTTTAATATTCTTTGTACAGTTTCAAAAGTTGCTTTATCTATCAGGGGCTGAAATTTTCCTTCATACACTTCTCCTTTGTGTTCTAACAAACCTATATAGGTTTTGGTGGTTAAAAGACGATACACCATGAAAGGAGTAAAAGGTTTTCCATTTGCACACTCCACTCCTAAAGAACTCAGGTAATGCCTTCCGCTTTCCAAATTATAAGTCCCTCCTGAAAATTCTTTGTAAAAGTGTTGAATAATTTTTGCTTTTACAGGATCGGGGTCTATGTTTCTTGTCTTGGGGTTATTGATATATCCTACCGGAGCTTTATGTCCATATTCTCCGCGTCTTAGCTTTTGGCGAATGCCACGCTTTACATTTTCAGAAAGATTATCGGAATAATATTTGCTTTGTCCGAAAGCCACTTGCAGCATGAATAGTCCCTGCGGAGTTGGTTCAAACCAAAAAGTAGAAAACTTTAGACCGCAAATCTTCTGAGTATCTATGAGATAAATAATCTGTCCTCCATCTACGGAATTACGCGCGAGCCTGTCGGGATGCCATGCGAGTATTCCGACCGGCTCTTTGCTTGCATTTATTTTTTCAAGCATACGGTTGAACTCTGTTCGTCCGGGTTGCTTCGCGCTTTTGCTTTCTATAAAAGTTTCTGCTATGAAAATATTTTCGCGCTTTGCAAACTCGGTGAGTTCAACTAATTGCGCCTCGATGGACATCACTTGTCTTTCTTCTGCTTCGGAAGATTTGCGGGCATACAGGAAAAATTTGGTTGCCATGTTTTCTACTTTTTTGTTTGTGAAATTTTTTGAATGTGCAAACATAGTGAATAGGAATGTGTAGATTTTAATTGTTCAAAAATTATTTCCGCTGCAAGTGCTTTCTATGACACAAGAGATGAGCGTAAACAAAACAATTGGAAATTTTCTACGCTTTTATTGCACAGATTAAATTTTGGCATAGTTTTTAAATTTCAAAAACAATACGCCAAAATTTAATCTGCATCACGCTTTAAGTACGCATTACAAGAGAAGAGCAAGGAGTAGTTTATTTTCTGGTAAGAACCTTGCACATCTCTTGTAACGCTTTTGCACATTTGTTTTGTTTACGCTTTCATCTCAAATACAGTTTTAAAAAGCGGAAAAGAAAAAATCGCTTCCTGAAATTTCTTATTCCTTTGTTTAATTTTTCGGTATGGTTTTCAAATACCAAAAACGCACACCTAAAAATAAGACCCTTTCGTAATATTTCAGGAAACTGATTTTTTTCTTTGCTTTATTTGTCCATTCTGTCTAATGAAGGATAAAAAAATTGTATTTGATTGGTTGCCGCATTTTGCTATTCTCGCCAAAGACAGGGAGATACAAACACAGAAAACAAAAAACTCCGCAGAAGCGGAGTATAAAAAAGGGGATGAGAAAAAAGAACTTCTCACTATGTACGGCTATCTTCATCTTGCGCGA
>PLUL01000071.1 GCA_003164895.1 Bacteroidota bacterium
CTATGAATTATGAAAGAGGTCTAATCATAAAAACACAATTAAGTATGACTACGAACCACGCTAAGCCAAAGCTCATTGAGAAAGAAAAAGTTGAAATGCTGAATTTTCCGGAGAAGGAAGTATTGGCTACCGAGGAAGATATAAGCAGAAGAAAAAATGAGATGGAAAGAGCGGTGCTGCTCGGAAATAACCACAAGCATAAAGTAAAAATTGTTTTTGAAGACGATGATTGTATAAAAGAAATTGAAACAACTATATGGGGCTTCACCCAAAAGTGGATTCTTCTTAAAAAAGGGGTAGTAATTCCAATACACCGAATTCACGAGATTAAATCATAGAATATTTAAACAATTAAATTACATTTTACATCGTTATTTCAAACCTTATTGGTCTTAACTGACTCGTAAAAAACACAGCACCATGAATAATTACATTAAAACAGTTTGCGCAGCTGCCTTTTTTCTTTTTGTGTTCCAGAATGCTTTTGCTCAGGTAAGCAAGGACACCATTGTAACAAAGAAGAACGAAAAAATAATTGGCAAGATCATCAAAGTAACTGATACGGATATTGAATACCGCAAAGGCGATGAAATCGATGCTCCTGTTTATGTGATAAGCAAAGACAAAGTTAGAGAGATGCGTTTTGCAAACGGCACTATAGAAAAAATAGCATTCGACGAAATGGATGTGAACAAAGAAATTGCTATCCTCGATAAACGTTCAGCAGTGAAGTTGCATTTCTTCTCTCCCATGTGGCACTATTTAGAATTTGGATACGAGCGTTGCATAAAAGTGGGAACAAATATTGAAGCTTCGGTAGGATATATTGATAACTATGCTTTTAATCTGACTAATACCCGCAATGTCACTTCATATTCCAGCACTCCACATATACAAGGAGCAGAGTTCCGCTTTGGTCCAAAATTTCTTTTCGGACAAGATTTTTATGTGAAAGGAATGAAGTATGCGCATCCGCTGAAGGGTCATTATTTTAAACCTGAGGTAATATTTACATCCTATACGGTTCAGGGATTGGAAAGCACTTACGGATATAATTATCCATACACTCCAATTTATTCCAATTTAAAAATAAATGCTGTTACACTTATGATCAACTACGGCAGGCAGATAATTCTTGGCAATATTTTAACTTTTGGATATAGCGTGGGATGCGGATATGCTTTCGTATCCAGCAAATACACCAACTCTTTATTTAATAACGGAGATGCAACCGGTAATTCATATGCTTACAACTTATACACTCATCTCACCGCAGTGAATCCGCCAATTGCCATTGCCGGAACTGTTACGCTGGGATATATTTTCAAATAGAACCTTGCATTAAGGATGTGCTAAATGTTACGAGTGTAAATAGTATTTCCCTTATGCTTTCTTCGTAACCTAACCTTCATTGGGTACTCCCATTAAAAAAAAATCCATAAAAAAACCCCGCCATAATAATCAGGCAGGGTTTCATTATTCTTCAAAAAGGATTATTTCCCTTTCTTATTGTCTTCCTTAGCACGGTAAGCCAATGCCAATTTCAACGACTTAACCGCTTTTCTTGAATCTTCCAATGCTTCAGCTTTGTGTCCGCCAAAATCATGCGGAGCTTTTTCCATGTACTCAATGGCGCTGTTCAACTCTTCAATTGCTTTTTCAATTCGCGGATGCTCGTTGGCTTCGGTCTTCTTGTTGTTTTGAACAATTACAAAAGCCGTAGTAACAAGAAAGGTGGTTACCAGAAACGCACTTAGGATAATAACTTTTTTCATGTGTAAAAAATTTATGGGTTTATGTTTAGGTGATGCAATACTACAATTATTTTTTCAAATGTTTATAGGGAAGAAATCCATTATCATATTTAATTTTACTTTTACAATCCAAAATAAAAACCATCTATCATGAAAAAAGTATCAGTAATTATTTCTGCCTCCATTTTTGTATTCGGACTTATTTCCTGCGGAGGCAAAAAAGCAGGTAACGAAAAAATTGGCGAAGAAGAAGTAACTAAAACAACCGGTCCGCTCGGAGCGCTTGGAGCAATGGCTAATATGGGCAAGGAAATGAAAAAAGGAAACGAAGCTGCTCAGGCAAAACTCAAAGAGCGCCGCGCAAAAGGCGATACGCTTGCAATACCTTATGCCGATTTAATGAAATATCTTCCTGCAAGCATTGATGGTTATAAAGCGGGAGAGCCCGATGGTAATTCTATCAATATGCCGGGGGCAAGTTATTCAACCGCCAATGTGAATTTCAAAAACGATAAAGGCGATAATATAAAAGTTACGCTGGTAGATTATAATGCCGCTTACGCAATGTATTCATCGGTAACTGCAATGTGGGCAATGGGTGTGTCCATGGATTCGCCCGAAGAAAAAGCGAACGGAGTTAAATTTGATGGCGAAATTGGCGGATGGGAAGATTACCACAAGAAAAGTAAAAATGCTTCGCTTACGCTTGGAATCGGTTATCGTTTCTGGCTTCAGATTGAAGCAAACCATCAGGAGAACAACGATTTTATTAAATCGGTTGCCAAAACGATGGATCTGTCAAAACTTGCGAGTCTTTAAATAACAAAAAAATATAAAATTATGGAAACGCAAAATTATAAGAACCACAGCACCATTCATGCACCACGAACCCACTCTCAAAATGTGTACTATGTAACCGTTGTTGGTTTAAATATTTTGGCAATTGTAAATCTGTGTCGCGCGTTAATGGCAGCAAGCGGCAGAATAAATGCCCTGCTTTTTGTTTTAACCGGAATATCATTTGTGGCAGCTTATGGTTTATTTCGCACGTTCTCATTAAAAGCACAAGACCGCGCAATCCGGGCAGAAGAAAATCTTCGGCATTTTATTCTTACCGGAAAACTTCTTGATAAGAACCTTCAAATAAAACAAATCGTTGCTTTGCGATTTGCTCCGGATGAAGAATTTATCGGATTGGCTGAAAGAGCGGTAAAAGAAAACCTCAGCAACGACGATATTAAAAAAGCAATAAAAAATTGGAGAGCTGATTACCATCGTGCATGATTACTGTATTTGGAAGATATTGAAAGATGAAAGAAATAATCTCCGAAAAAGAAATTTTTACAGGAGTTGATTATTCGGGTCAAACTTTATCTGATCGTGAATTTGAATCCTGCGAATTCATTAATTGCAACTTTTCAAAAAGCAATCTTTCCAACAGCGATTTTCTGAATTGCAAGTTCATGAATTGTAATTTTAGTATGGCTAATTTCAATAACACGGGATTGAAAGATGTAAAATTTACTGATTGCAAATTGATGGGAATTGATTTTACAAGATGCAATAACTTTTTGCTGTCATTCAGTTTCGATAAATGCTATTTGAATTTCTCTACGTTTCATAGAAAAAAGATCAAGAACACTATATTTAAAGATTGTTCCATTAAAGAAGTTGACTTTTCTGAAACCGACCTGACTGCTTCAGGTTTTCTGAATTGCGATTTAGCGCGAAGCATATTTAATAGAACTGTCTTAGAAAAAGTTGATTTCAGAACCGCATATAATTATTCCATTGACCCTGAATTAAACAGAATAAAGAAAGCTAAGTTCTCGCAATTCGGAGTTGCTGGATTGCTGGATAAATATCAAATCAGTATTGAATAGAAATTTTGGAAAACATAAATAATTCAATCGTAAAATAAAAATAGCTATGAACATCTTTGTTGCAGAAGACGAAGAACGAATTGTAATTCTTGTAAAACGAGGGCTGAAAGTACGGGGCTATGTTGTAAGGGAAAAAGATGGCGGTGATAAAATAGCTGTCAGCCAATAGCCATTAGTTGTTATTCGTATTTTCGTAAAAATTAGTTTTCGATGCCTCAAGATAAATTCATAGGCAAGTGGGCTTTTCCGCTTGATGATTCCCTGCTTGAACAAAGCGCAAGGCGTGGCGGGCAATACGATTTCAAAAAAATCGCGGATGACATTATTGAAAAAGTTCATTTTGGACCAGGTGATGTTGTTTTAGATTTATGCTGCGGAAATGCGGCACTTGCAAAGTTTATTTCAAAGTCCTGTAAGGAAATACACGGAGTGGATCATTCGGCACATCTGATTGAATCGGCAAAGAAATTAAAAGAGAAAGAGAATCTCAAAAATCTTTCTTTACATTTTGAAGATGCGCTCTTGATTGATGAATTATTTTCTGAAGATAAGTTTGATAAATCATATTGTTATTTTTCTTTTCAATATTTTGATAAACAAAAAAGAGAATTGCTCCTAAAAAAACTTTCTCGCGTTACCAAACGCAATGGAGTAATTTTTCTTGGAGACATTCCTGATAAAACAAGAATATGGAATTTTTATCCAACTAAACTAAAATTTTACCGCGAAAATATTTCTCGCCTCGCTCAATTCAAAGGCGGTGAATGTGATTTGGGCTGGTGGATTGACCCGAAAGAAATTACAGATTGGTGCAAAAGAAAAAAATTGTCAACAGAAATTCTTTCGCAAAAAAATCTTCCGCATTCACATTATCGATTTGATGTGTTGATCAGGAACACTAAATAATTTTATTCGACTTTGTTTTTAAGAATTTTCCAGATTAATTCCCACTCAAAACCCTTTGACAAAAGAAACATTCCGATCTTTTGATTTTTATCTTTTGGATTTTTGCTTTTAACCTCTCTTTCTTTTTTCTTCGCTAACTCACTGAGCGTTTTCAAATAATCTTGTTCGTTAATTGCATCCAACCCTTTTTTGATCAATGCATCCGGAATTTTTTTCATTCTCAATTCGGCTCGGATTTTATTTTTCCCCCATCGCTTAATCCTGAATTTTCCGGAAGTAAAAAGCAGCGCAAATCGTTCATCGTTTTGAAAATCATCTTCCTGTAGAGATGAAATTATTTTTTCAGTTTCAGTTTCATTTGCGCCAAGCTCTTTTAACTTTTTTTTTACTTCATAACTGCACCGTTCCTGATACGCGCAGAAGCGTTCGGCTTTTAAAAGCAATTCGTGAAAATTATTTTCCATACATACGAAAGTACCAATATGAACTAATTTACTAATAATAGTCTAATTTTTAAATATAAAGAATCAAAATAATTATCGGTTGAAAAATTAAATGATAAAGTTTTATTTATTTGTTGTAAACTTGCATATAAACTACTAAAAAACACACAATGAAAAATTCTACTCCTAAAAAAACAGTGTTACTTTTTTTGTTTTCGGCACTTTTCTTTGTCGGAAAAGTTTCTGCTCAATTACCATCGCTAACAGTGACAGTTACCAACTCTACTAATTGTTCAGCACCTTGTAATGGTACAGCGTCAGTCCCTACAATTACTGGCGCAACTTATATGTGGAACGATGGACAAACTACTCCTACTGCCACAGGATTATGCGCAGGAACATACTCCATAACTGCTACACTAAGTATTTATAGCACAGGAGGTACTGGTACTGTTTGGTGTGGTACAGGAGTTGCTAATATTTCTGTTGACGACAATATTACACTATATCCAAATCCGGCACACAACGAACTTTACTTGCAGATTAATTCGTCTTTGCAGGGAAAAGTAAATTTTACTGTCAGAAATATTTTAGGAATGGCTGTGTATCAGGAAGCAATCGAAACGAACGGATCGTTATATAAGTGGATTGATATTTCCGTTTTGCCTACTGGAATTTACGCTGTTGAATTTGTGAATGGAACACAAACTATTCAGAAGAAGTTTATAAAACAATAAATTTTATCTATTGGTGGGTGGCGATGGCTTTATTGTATAAATCAACTACTTTGTGTGCGTGATGGATTTCTTTAAATTTAAAGACCAAGGAGATTAATTCGCATCCTACCCCAGCTAAAGCTATATTATCTCCAGTTTGCCGGAGTTGTTTCCTATATTGTCTTCGAGCTGCTTTTGCCGAAGTGGGTCCAACAGAAGCGACACTGGTAGTGGTAATTACTCCAGTATAAGTTAGAAATCCTACCACACCTAAGATAAGTCCTCCGGCAAAAAAACAATTTTTAAAAACTTTATTGTTTTCCGTCTTTTTAATAAATAAATTTATTTTTTTATCCTGAAGTTTCCAAGCTATATCCAGCATATTTTGCTCTGGTAATTTTTCGGTTTTATAATAATAAAATCTACCTGCCGGCTGAAAGGAAATATCAACAGAACTCGCGTTTACTTTATTAACAGGTGCAGAATAATTTTCAAAAGATTCTTTTATGCCATTTCCATAGACAACGTATTTTAATTCCCATTTTACAATACTGAATGTAGGCCCTTCCTGATAATCAAAGCGCTTGTATTTAATATCGTTTTCATTTACTTCAATAATTTTTGCAATCACTTTTTCCGCACTCCGTTTTACAATAGTATCTTGGGCGCGAATAATTGGCGTGTAAAGAAAGAACAGAACAACAGTTATACACGCTAAGCGGAAAACATGATTGAAAAATAAATGTTGCTGCTTGCGCATTTGATCTGAAAGGATAGATAAATTTTTCATAAAGATACTATTTTTATTTTTTTAAAACACTTCGCTCACATTAAAAAAAAGTCCATGAGAACCTCCGGCTCCAAAACCATAATCAATTGCCAAATTTGCACCTGAAGTTTTATTAAGTTTTAACCGAAATCCAAATCCAGTGCCGGGTAAAATAGTTTCAAACTGATTGCTGGTTAATTCTGAAACGCTTTCAGCATTTGCAAATATTACTCCACCCAATAATCCATTCTTGGTAAGACGGAACCGATATTCTGCTTCGAGGTAAAGCATACCAGGACCTCTTAATCTGCTCTGAATATATCCTCTTCCGGTGTTGGAGTAAGAATCCCATCCGGTGCTTGGCAGATCAAAATAAGGCGGCAATCCTCCGAAAGTAAACCAATTCAAATTCCAAAAAGCCAAAACATTATCTGAATTTGGTGAGAGCTTAAAATATTTTTTAAATTCCAATTGAGCAGATTGCCAGTTTTGATCGCTTCCCAATAAAGTGGAATTGTAACGATAAGAAAAACTTCCGTAAAAAGCATTTTCGGGATAGTTTGTATTTTTCCTATTATCATAAAGTAGATGGAATAGCAAACCCGATGAAACCGTTTTTTGAGCAGTTCCATTATAAGTTTTAAAATCTGTTGCGCCGCCGCCTTCATCTTCAATACCAAAATGGTAATCGAGATCATACCCAAATCCGGCATAAAACTTGGATGAAGAAATTTCTTTTAATACTTCCTGATATACCCTGATATATGAATAATCAATCAAGTCAGCATTGTCCAAGGAAGTATGTCCACCTAAACCGTAAGTGTAAGTTGGATACCTATAATATCTCCAATCACCCAAGAAATTTAATTTGTTTCCTTTTGTCCAAATATTTGCAATTACCGGCAATAAAAATTGATTATGGTCAAGAGACATGGTAGGATTTATTGCAAATGATGAAAGATTAGTAGTTGAGATTGCACCAGTATAAAAAGATAAATTCATAGCTAAAATTGCTGTTGTTCCTGTTTGTAGAGCATATCCTATTGCAGGAAAAGGAGCAAAAAGTAATTTTCCGGGTTTTACAGAATCAGTCTTCAATACCGGATGAGTTAATGGGTGAATTACAAACACGCTGTCCTCCGGTGATGCTTGCTGCGTTACATGGTGTCGTGTTTGAAATATTTTTTTGATTACATCTTTTATATCTTTTTGTTCGTGTTGTTTTTCAGATGAAGAAAGTACAGTATCTTTTTTGGAATTATTTTCTTGCGCAACGGCATAAGTAGTAATAATCATTTGTAAAGTGCAAATGAGAATTACCACCCAAATCATTTTTTTAAATCCCATAAAATTCACTGCCAATTAAAAAACCTCAGCCAAGTTGAAAAGTAAACCTCCTGCACCACTTGTTGTAAAACCATAATCAACACAAAAATTAGTTTTTGACATCCTGTTGATTTTAACTCTTAACCCAAATCCGGAACATGGATTTATTTTTTCAAATTTATTGCTCGGCCATTCAGTAAATGTTGAAGCATTAGCAAATACCACACCTCCAAGAAATCCATTATTCATGATACGAAAACGATATTCAGATTCTAAAAAAACCATATTCAATCCTGAGAACCTGCCTTGCACATAACCTCTGCCTGTATTATTATAGCTGTCCCACCCTAAACTTGGCAAATCAAAATAAGGAGGTTTGCCCGACAATGTAATATAATCATAACTCCAAAAAGCTAAAACATCATCAGATTTGTTGGAAGTTTTAATGTAATGTCTTGCATCCAACAAAATAGATTGCCAGTTAACATCGCTTCCTAAAGCTGTTAAATTATCCCTTATGTGAAGATTGGCGTAGCTGCCTTGATCGGGATTGTTACAATTTAAACGACTGTCGTATTGCAAATTAAAACTGATTCCTGACGAGACGGATGAATTATTTATTATTGGCTTATTATCATATTTCTCAATGTCTGTTACTATAACTCCTGTAGGATTTATTTCAGAAATATTCCAATGGTAATCAGCAATGGCACCCATTCCGCCTGATAAATTTCCCACAATCTTTCGCATCACTATTTCGTAAAATCTCACATACATGTAATTAACCGGATCCTGATTACTCAAAGTGCTTTTACTTCCTAATCCGAAAGTATTAGTAGGAAAATTCAGGTAACGCCAATCTCCCAGCAAATTAAATTTTGCATCTTTTGTCCAAATATTTGAACTGATTGTGCTCACATACTGATTTTGTTGAGAATAATAATTATCTAATAAGATGGACGAAATTTTTCGATCATTGCCACTGTAAGTGAAAAATGAAACATTGGCTGCCAATCCAATAATAAATTGTGTAACCAAAGTATATCCCGGATAAAGGAACGGAGCAATAAATGGACCAAAAGATTTTTGACGGGACGTATCCGCTTTGGTAGTATGAGTTTTGTGAGTAATGATTTTCAAATAATCTAGAATATCCATCTGAGATTTTTGTCCGCTTATATTTTTTGCAGTATCTGCAAGATTAACCTGCGCGAATAGAATATTTGTTTCAGATGTTAAAACAAAACAAATCATAAGAGTAAAAACATTAAAAAAAACTATTTTCAACATAGGGGGTTATTTTCTCGAATTCAAAAATACAGAATCCAATTCGTTGACAATTCAAATTGCTTTAAAACATTCCAGTAATAAAAGAAAAGTGTAAGTTTCATTCCCAACATCATTGATGTTAGACGTCTATCAAATTGAAAGTTTAATAGATGCCTGATGATTAATTACATTTTTCAGTTCTGAAATATTCCAATGTTATTCAAATACAATTATTTTAACAAAGGTAACACAATGTAAAGAGTTGTGGAGATAATTTAAGCCGAAGTAAAATTACAATCCAGAAAAAATAAAGTTACATCAAACTAATATTTTTCCATTCATTTCTTTAGGAATTTTCAATCCGAGAATTTTCAGGATCGTGGGTGCGAGGTCTGCCAATTTTCCATTTGAAATATTTTTGTAATCCTTATCAATCAAAATACACGGAACCGGATTGGTGGTGTGTGCTGTGTTGGGCGAACCATCCGAATTTATCATGAACTCCGCGTTGCCGTGATCTGCAATGATGATGAATGAATATCCATTTTCAATTCCCGTTTCCACCACACGCTTGTTGCAAGCGTCAACGGTTTCAACTGCTTTTGTTACAGCTTGAAAAACTCCGGTGTGTCCAACCATATCAGGATTTGCAAAATTCAAACACACAAAATCTGCTTCTGCTTTTTTTAGTTCGGCAACAATAGCATCTGTAACCTCCGTTGCACTCATCTCTGGTTTCAAATCGTATGTGGCAACTTTCTGAGAAGGAATCATGATTCGTTTTTCCCCGTCAAATTCTTTTTCTCTTCCACCCGAAAAGAAAAAAGTAACATGCGGATATTTTTCTGTTTCGGAAATACGGATTTGTTTTTTACCAGTTTTGCTCAGAACTTCTCCGAGCGTCATACTTAAATTTTCTTTCTCAAAGATCACATGCACATTTTTGAAAGTATCATCATAACGCGCCATCGTAACATAATGAAGCGATATCGTTTTCATTCCAAAATCAGGGAAATCTTTTTGTGTCAACACAGTTGTAATTTCCCTGCAACGATCAGTTCTGAAGTTGAAACAAATCACTGCATCGCCTTCTTTAATTTTTCCTTCTTCCGAAATTATGCACGGCTTGATAAATTCGTCAGTTACATTTTCTTCGTAAGATTTTTTTACTGCCTCAACAGCGTTGGAGAATTTTTTACCAACTCCATTCACTAGCAGATCATAAGCAAGTTTGATCCGCTCCCAGCGTTTGTCTCTGTCCATTGCATAATATCTTCCAAGAACGCTTGCTATTTTTCCTACAGAAGTTTTTAAATGATTTTCAAGATTGATAATGTGTTTCAATCCGCTTTTCGGATCGCAATCACGCCCGTCCATAAATGCGTGAATGAAAACATTTTTTAGCCCATGTTCTTTTGCAAGATCACAAAGTTTGTAAAGATGTTGTTCGTGCGAATGGATTCCTCCGGGAGAAAGCAATCCCATCAGATGAAGCGACTTGTTATTTTTCTTTGCATACTCAAGTGCTTCGAGCAATACCGGATTTTTATCGATCGTTTTTTCGCGAACCGCTTTATTTATTTTTGCCAGATCCTGATAAACAATTCTACCGGCACCAATGTTCAAATGCCCAACTTCGGAATTTCCCATTTGACCTTCGGGTAATCCCACATTTTCTCCGTCAGTTAAAAGTTGAGAATGAGGATACGTTTTCAGAAGATGGTCATAAAACGGAGTTTTGGAATTTGCAATGGCATCTGCTTTGGAACCATCTCCGATTCCCCAGCCATCAAGAATTATTAGTACCAGTTTTTTAGCCATGAAAAGAAATTTCAAATATACTTCCTCTCGGAGAATTATTCTTCACAAAAACAGATCCTCCATGTTTTTCTGCCAGATATTTTACAATATACAATCCCAATCCTGTTCCTTTTGCTCTGCGCGTTTCTTCGTTTCCCACTCTGTAAAATTTTTTAAATATATTTTGTTTTTCTTCATCCGGAATTCCCATGCCTTCATCACTGACGGACAAAATTAATCCATTTCCTTGTTCTTTTAAAATGATCTTTATCACTGAATTTACGGGAGAATATTTCAAAGCGTTTTCAAAAAGATTCAGAATAATGGATGGGAAAGTTGTTTTGTCAATGCTAAAAAAAATATTGGGTTGAATATCAAGCGTCACTTTATGTTTCGGATTGAACGCCTCAATCGTTTGATTCATTCCTTCTTCTATGTATTCCGAGAGGTTGACATTCTCTTTGTGAAGTTCGTATGAGCCATTTTCTATCTTGGATGCAAGTAAAATATTTTCCACCAGTTTGTTCAGCCGTTCGGTGTCGCTAATGGCATTCGAAATAAGTTCTTTTTGTTTTTCTTTTTCCAGATCGCGCTTCAGCAAAGTTTCCAACTGGAGTTTAGCCGAAGCGATGGGAGATTTTAATTCATGAGTGACCGAAAGCAAAAAATTTTTCTGCTGTGCGGCAAGCTGCGCTTCTTTTTGAAATGTATTTCTTACCCGCAAAAATGCGATCGAAAGTAAAATAATAAATACCAATCCTTCGCCTGCAATCATCATCCAACGCTGATGAAGTTTTTTTTCAAGATCGTTTCCTTGTTCTATAACCAATTGCGGGTCTTCATGGTGAAGAAGATTGATTTCGCTTTTCAAATGATAGATTTCGTTGTTCTGCTCGATCATCAGAAATCCCCACCATGCAAATTGGATGAGAACATAGGAGACAAGAATATAAAAAAGTAAAAGCGGACGGGATTTTTCAGATTGCATTCTGTAAAATTATGATTTCTCCTCCCAAATCATGCAAAGATTTACAATTGCCTCAACTGCTTTTTGCATATCCTGAACCGAAACCCATTCCTGTTTGGAATGAAACGCATGTTCGCCAGCAAAAATATTTGGACATGGAAGTCCCATATAGGAAAGTCGTGAGCCGTCCGTGCCGCCACGAATGCTAGAGCGCAATGGTTTAATGCCGCTTCGTTTTATTGCTTCAAGCGCGTAATCAACAACCTGCGGATGTTTCTTCAAAACATTTTTCATGTTCCGGTATTGTTGTTGCACCTGAAATTCAAACGAACACTTTTTATATTTTTTCAAAATGTTTTTCGTGTGATTCTTCAAAAATGATTCGTGCTTTTTTAATCCACTCTCTGAAAAATCACGGATGATAAATTTCAAAACCATTTTCTCGATTGAACCACTTATTGAAGTCGGATGAATAAATCCTTCCATCTTCTCTGTTGTTTCTGGCGAAAGTTTTTTCTTCGGAAGTGCATCAATTAATTCAGAAGCAATTTTTATCGCGCTTTGCATTTTTCCTTTTGCAAAACCCGGATGAGTACTCAAGCCATTAATTGTAATCGTAACTGCATCCGCAGAAAAAGTTTCATCTTCAATGTGCCCGAGCGTTTCACCGTCAATCGTATAGCCGAAATCTGCGCCCAATTTTTTCATATCCACTTTGTCAACGCCTCTTCCAATTTCTTCATCGGGGGTGAAAAGAATTTTTATTGTACCATGTTTAATTTCAGGATGAGAAACTAAATGATGAACGGCATCCATAATTTCTGCAACTCCTGCTTTGTTATCTGCGCCCAAAAGTGTAGTGCCGTCAGCGGTGATAATATCATTCCCGATTTGATTCAGCAAATCAGGATGATCTTTTGGAGAAAGAATTACTTTTTGTTTATCGGTTGTTTTCGGCAATACAATATTTTTTCCGTTATAATTTTTATGAACGATCGGTTTCACATCTTTCCCTGAACAATCCGGCGATGTATCCATGTGCGAACAAAAACAAATTGTCGGAATTTTTTTGGTGGTGTTGGAAAGAATCGTTGCATAAATATATCCGTGTTCATCCAGATGAGCGTCTTTAATTCCAATCTCCAGAAATTCTTCCACAAGAACTCTTCCGAGATTTTTTTGTTTTTCTGTAGATGGGCAACTTGTAGATTCAGGATCAGATTGCGTATCAATCTGAACATAGCGAAGAAACCTTTCAGTAACAGTATGATTGATTTTCACAGGATAGAATTAGAATGAATGATGATAATTTTTTAGGTGCAAATGTAAACATTTCGTTATAGGTAAAAAAAATGGCACCCTAAAGAGTGCCATTAATGCATTGCAAGAAAATATTTAACTCATTACTTCACCACGGTCACAGTTCCTATGTAATCATGCGTTGTACCAAACACATTGAGAAAATGAACTTTCCAAACATAGACATCTTCATGAACAATTATGTTGGTTCCACCCGCCACGGTACCATTCCACATACATGGAAGCGATTGCGGTGGACCATTCACTTTGCAATTAAATAAAATATTTCCCCATCTGTCAAATATCCACATTTCGTATTCTGTAATACCTAAACCTTTTCCATAGAAAGAATCATTTATCCCATCTCCATTTGGTGTAAATGAATTTGGAATATAAAACATATAATCCTTTGTTTCTATCACATGCTTAATGCTATCCACGCATCCATATTGTGATGTTACGATTTGCGTAACAATATATGTTCCTGTGTCTGCATATATATGTATTGGATTCTGCAATGTTGAAGTAACTGTATCTCCAAAATGCCATACCCATTGCACTCCTCCGGTAGAAAGATCATTAAATATTACATTATCCGTAATGGAAATTATCGATCCGGGTGAAGTAGAGAAACTAGGTTGAGGCAAAGGACGTACAATGGCTGCTTGTTGAAGAGAATTTGTACAACCCTGATTTGAAGTAAGAGTCAGGGTAACAGGATATGTTCCGTCAGATGCATATAAATGAGTAGGGTTTTGCAGTGTCGAAGAATTCCCATCGCCAAAATTCCAGTTCCAAGTTGTAATATTTCCTGATGGAATAAACGATGGGTCTGAAAAAATGGTTGTATCTCCTTTGCAAATTGCAACCGAACTGAAATTCACAACCGGAAGGGGATATACAGTAAGAGTAACCGCCGTAGTATCAACACATCCTCCGGAAGAAACAATAAGAGCTGAAATATAATTCCCATAACTAGGATAAGTATGAGTTGGGTTTTTAAGTGTAGAAACATTTCCATCTCCAAATGACCAATTCCATTGCGTTGCAAAAGCCGATGAGTTATTAGTGAAAACAGTTGGAATGTTTTGACAAACATTTGTCGCAGTAAATGACGCAGTCGGAATAGGATTAACCAACACATTTAAATTAGTGAGGTTCTGACAGCCATTGTTTGAAGTTACGGTAAGCAAAACAGAATATGTTGCAGCATTAGTAAAAACATGGCAGGGGTTCTGAAGAGTGGAAATATTATTTGGACCTGAAGCTGCGTCTGCAAAATTCCAACCCCAACCCGTAATGCTTCCTGAAGATATAGTTGAAGAATCGTGGAAGCAAGTTTGGTTGCCAATGCAAACGGTGGGTGCAGAAAAATTTGCAACAGGTAAAGGATTTATTAACGCATTTGCCTTGATAGAATCTATGCAACCAAAATTATTGGTAACAATAAATGATACATTGTATGTGCCGGAAGCATTGTAAGTGTGTGATGGGCTTTGAACGGTGGAAGTATTTCCATCGCCAAAATTCCATGCCCATTGCGTAGCGCCTCCGGTGGAATTATCTGTAAATGCTGTTGGATTATTAAAGCAAACAGTTGTTGAGCTAAAGTTAACCACTGGTGCAGGATTAACTGTTACAGTTTGTGTAGTAGTGTTTGTGCAACCGGGTGTATTCGCAACTGTAAGAGTTGCTGTATAACTTCCGGGTGCAGTATAAGTGTGAGTTGGATTTGGAGCTGTAGAAGTATTACTGGTAGAAGTTGGATCGCCAAAATCCCAATTCTGACTAATTGCACCGGTTGACGAATTTGTAAATTGTGTGGGTGTTGTATTAAAGCAAGTAGTATTTGCGCTGAAGATTGCCGTAGGTACCGGAAGAGGATTATAATATATTTCTATAAAACCATTTCCACCTGCAGTAGAAGTTCCTCCTCCAACCGCTGCCCCTGTAGGCAGATCAGGATCGGTATTATTACCTGGAGTTTGTCCATTTCCATTTAAAATAGTGGTATTAAATCCCGCAGAAAAATTTCCACCACCACCACCACCACATGCACCGCAATCGCAACCTGATGCCACTCCTCCGCCCGTACCACCATTATATCCGCCGCCGCCGCCGCCGCCGCCGCCGCCATCTTGCCCACCTTTATTTGCTCCCACTACGCCGAATGCATTGGGGCTTGCTCCGGTTAATCCGGGTGTGGTGCAAGAAGCACCGGCTGGATTTCCATCTACTCCGCCTCCGCCGCCGGTTGCCCCACTGCTAAACTGTCCGCCACCACTGCCTCCGCCTCCGCCGCCTGCTACTAGTAAAGGTGTAGCTCCATTGTATAAACCACTGCCACCACCGCCTCCGCCACCTCCGCCCGAAGTTCCGGAGCCTCCCGCAGCACCACCGGCACCACCATCAAGAATTCCGCTGCCAAATCCTGCAGCTCCGCCACCAGTCCAAGCCACATGATTACCTCCCGGTCCGGCTCCTCCTCCAATTATTATAGTTAAAACCTGCCCCGGCGTAACAGTTAAACTGCTTTGCACAAATGCACCGGCTCCACCCACCGCACCAGCAAAATCATCAGCACCTCCGCCACTACCTCCACCACCCCATGCTTTAATGGTAATTGTGTCTGTGCAGGGAACAGTATATGTTTGAGGAACACCTGTATAATTATATACTTGTTTTACCGGTTGGGCAAAAGTCATTGTACAAGCTGCAAACAAAAAATAACACAGTAAAAAATAAGAATAATTATTAAGCTTTGGCATTGTGTAATCGGGGGTTTTAAAATTATATTTTATATATCTCAAACTTATTTTGTTTAGAAGTTAGGTTAATATTTCGCTACAAAGTAACAAAAATTTATTCACTCAATAAAGAAGACGTAAATATTTGAAAAGGTTGCCTCTATTTAAATGAGGAAGCATCTTTTCAATTTTACTTTACTCTGTCTTTTACGATAACAAATATCCTTGAATCTCCGAATGAAAATACCTTATTTTAACTCTAACACAGTTAATTGAACAGACTCATACATGAATAATGGATAATTAATAATGGAAATCACATAATCAATTGGTCGTATCACATCGTAAGTTTATCATCACGCATGGTCAACCCTACATCCGGTTTAATCAATTGATCGTATAACTTAATCAATACATGATCTCATATGATCAACCTTGAATGTGTCATAATCAATACATCATTCTGCATAATCAACCTTGCATCTAACATGATGAATACATCATCGCGCATGATCAACCTTGCATCTGTCATAATCAATACTTCATTCCACATGATCAACCTTGCATCTAAAATGATCAATCTTCCATCTCACATGATGAATACATCATCACGCATGATCAATCTTGCATCTGGTATAATCAATTGATCCCATCATATCGTTAATACATCATATCACTTAGTTAACCCTGCATCCGGTTTAATCAATTGATCGTATAACTTGATCAATACATCATCTCACATGATCAATTAATGGTAGTGTATGGAAATGTGTGAAAATTGTTTAAAGATGAATGCATCACCTCACAAGCTGCACAAAACCTTTATAGGTAGAGTCGGGCAGGGCATGTGCTTTTTTATCTACTTGTCCGGCTATTTTTACAATAAAATAATACACGCCATCGGGCGCTTCTTCTCCGGCAGTGGTTTTGCCATCCCATCCGTTGTTGCGCTGGGTGGAGGTGAACATGAGTGTTCCCCATCGGTCAAATATTTGCAGGGAATATTTTTCGTACGGGCAAACTCCGGGTATGTAAAACATATCGTTTATTCCATCTCCGTTTGGCGAGAAAACATTGGGGATTAATTTTTTCTGAAAGCAGGGTTCGGATAAAACTATAATGGAATCAACGCCTTTGCATCCTGCCGTATCGTAAATGGCAAAGGTATAAACCATGGTATCGCCCAGTCCCATAATAAGCACCGAAGGACAATTGCTGCAGCTCAATCCGGTATCGGGGCTCCAGTGAAAATTATAAGGTGGCAAACCTCCGCTGTAATTTGTGGTAACGCTGATAATGCTATCCAACGGCACATGCACTATGTGCGGACCATTTATTGAAACATTTATCACATTGGTAACCGTAACAGAGCCGGTGAGATTGGTTGCCTTAATCTGGCAGAGACTACCATCGGGTAAGGTATTTCCAAGAGAAAGAACAGGATTGAAATTTCCAGGATTGGTGTAGATATGACAGGTATCTCCGCCAAGGGTATTTACAACAATTCCGTCTCCGAAACTCCATTCAAAATACTGCGCATTAATACTGGTGGCATGAAAGCACACTTTAAGCGGATTGCATCCGGCAGTGGGAGCAAAGCTGAACGACCCAACAGGACCCGGCACCACAATAATGCTGTCGAGTATAAGTGAATCTGTACAACCTCCGGGATTTGTTACAGTGAGTGTAACATTATAAACTCCCGGAAGAGTGTAAGTGTGTGTGGGGTTCTGAAGAGCAGAACTGGAACCGTCACCAAACAACCAATTCCAAGCTGAAACAAATCCCTGCGATGAATCTTTGAATGTTACTACAAGATTTCCGCATCCTACACTTAAAATTGTATCTCTAAAGTGAGCAGTGGGTTTGAGAATGCGAACTTTTTCTTTTATGGTGCTGTCGCATCCGTTTGTATCGCGCACCGTTAATATTACAGTATATAAACTGTCGTGCGAGTAGGTGTGAGTAATGCTGCTGATGGGATTATGTGTGGAATCAATGCTGCCATCGCCAAAGTTCCATAAATAAGTTCCACCCACCACATTGGTGCCCGATGCATTAAATGTGAGCTGAATTCCTTTGCATGAAAAAGTATCTACCGTAAAAGCAGGGTAGGGGAATGTGGCTTGAATGTAATTAGTTTTAACAATTGTTTTGGTGCATTGGTTGGTATCCTTCACCGTCATTGTTACGGAATAAATTCCGGTAGATGTATAGGTGTGTGTGATAGAATCTTTGTGAGTGGTAAAGATGGGAGAACCATCGCCAAAATTCCATGTCCAAAGTACAAGCGCTGAATCCGGAACCGACTTATCAGTAGAAGTGTCGTGAAAAGTTACTATCAGCGGACGGCACCCTGTAAGTTTGTTGGCATAAAAATAGGGATAAGGACCCAGCGCTCTAACCGTATCAATCACGGAGTTCTTGCACCCGTTCACATCGGTGATGATAAGTTTAACCGGATATTGCCCCGTAGCATTATAGGTATAGGCAGGATTTACGATGATGGAAGTATCTGCCAGTGTGGATGGGTCGCCAAAGTTCCAGAACACAGAGTCTGCATCCTGTGAAGTGCTTGTAAAGTTTTCGGTGAACGGATAACAACCGCTTGTATTTGCTACCGTGAAATTTGCAATAGGTTTTGCAATAACTAATGGACTGGAAATGGTATTAGAACATTTAGAAGAATAATTATATGCCGTGAGTGAAATTGTATATGGTCCTCTCACCAGATAGGTGTGAACAGGAGTTTTATTGTTCGATGTATCCACTTTCCCGTCTCCAAAATTCCAGACAAGAGAATCCGCACCTTCCGATGTGCTGGAGAAATGAACGGTAAAATAAGTTGTACAACTCAGCGTGAATGTAAATGCTGCTTTAGGCGGAAGTATCACCACCTTCTTTTTTATGGAAGTATCTGCACAGCCGTGATTGTAGGCGATCAAATATACTTTATACGTTCCGGTGTCGCCATAAACATAAATAGGATTTTGCATGATGCTCGAACCGCCATCACCAAAACTCCAATGCCATCCAGTTACATTTCCGGTTGATGAATCAGAAAAAGTTACAGGTAATCCGTAACAAACTGTATCCTTCAATATTCCGAAATTGGCAACGGGAGTACTTCCCACTTTGATGCAATTTGCACAAATAAAAGAATCCACACATCCGCTTACAGTATGAATAATTAATTTCACAGTATAAACTCCGGTGGCTGTATAAGTGTGAGAAGTTCCGGGAACAGTAAAAGTGGCATTGTTACCATCTCCATAATACCATTGATATGTTGCAATTGCGCTTAATGGACTGGTGCTAGTACTCAAAAAATTTACGGTGAGTGGAGCGCATCCGCTGTCAGGCGCATGAGTAAATCCTGCAATTGGAGGAGAAATCATGATGAAACTATTCTTCCTGATGGTGTCTGAACAGGGTCCGCTGCTATTCGTTGCGATAAGAGAAACGGAATAAGTTCCGATGGCTGTGTAGGTGTGTGCAGGATTCTGAATATTGGAAGTCGGACTTCCATCGCCAAAGTTCCAAATATAATTTGTTGCTCCTGTAGAATTATTTGTGAAATGAACGTTGAACGGAACAGAACATGCAATCATTGTATCGGCAACAAAATTTGCAACTGGAGTTTGGTTTACGGTAACAATTCCGGTAGTGGTGCCATTGCAACTTCCATTACTCGCGTTAAGTGTAACCGTGTAAGTGTTTGCGGCAGTATAAGTGTGGCTTGGACTGATTGCAGTGGAAGTTCCTGCATCGCCAAAATTCCAGCTTGCCGTTGTGGCAATAGGAACAGAAGTATTATTGAATATTATTGGCTGACCAGTGCAGACAACGGTGGGAGTTGCAGCAAAACTTGCAACCATATTCTGAAGCAGAATGTAATTTGGTTTTACGAGCGAGTCAATGCATCCGTTCTGATTGACAACGAGCGTTACGGTGTAGGTTCCGTTTGCAGCATAAGTATGTGTGGGATTAGTGGATGTAGAATTGGATCCGTCACCAAAATGCCAGGTGTAAGTGGTATGGCCAATGGACGTTGAAGTATTTGTGAAAGTTACATTGAGCGGAGGTGTGCAGGCAAATAAAGGGGTAGCAGTAAATGCAACTGTTGGCATTGGAACAATCAAAATATTCTGAGTGATGGTACTTATGCATCCGTTGAGATCGGTAACAATTAAACTTATTGGATAAAGCCCTTGAGTTGTGTAAGCATGAGAAGTAGAAGTTGTTGTTACGGTAGTTGCATTGCCATCACCAAAATCCCAATGCCAGGTGGCAATGGTAGCGCCTCCTGTAGAAATTACAGTTGCATCGGTAAAAGTTACAGTTTGCCCTATACAGGCAGTATCGGTACTCATTGTAAATCCGGCAGTGGGCGGATTGTAAACATTAATGTAATTTGTTTTTACAATTGTGCTGGTTGAAACTCCATCGGAAACAGTGAGTGTTACAGTCCATAATCCTGAAGAATAAATATCTCCTGGATTTGGTATAATAGGAACGGGTCCATTACCCAAATTCCAGCTCCATGATGTAGGATTTCCTGTTGATAAATCAGTAAACGTAACATGAAGTGGAGCGCATCCGGCAGTGGGTGTTGCAGAGAAAGAGGCAACAACTTGTGCGAAAACAGAATTACCACTCAATAGCCAAAAGCTGATAGCAAAAATTACAGCTTTCAACTTGTAGATTGAATTAATAAATCGCAACGTGTGTTTTGAGTAAAAATGTTTCAAGCACAAAAAATTAATTGTAACTCAACAAGAGTGGCTACGCTACAAAGATAATGTTATGTTTTGAATATTTAAAACCCCCACAAAAGTTAGTTGTTAGCTGTCAATTGTTAGTTTATTTTCATCATTGTATTTATTCATCTCCTGATAGATATTACGAAGATGAAATAAAGAGTTATAAGGTTGCACCAATTTTTTCGCCTTGGGGTCGTTTCTTGTTAGATTTTTTTTCTTCTTAATCACCTGATTTTAGGATTTGGCTACTTTTACGATTAATTTTTTTTCTTGAATCCATTTAAACGCATCGCATCGCAAACAGCCATCTACGGTTTGCCTACTATTGTTGGGAGGCTGCTGAATTATTTACTCGTTCCGATTTACACGCGTTGTTTTTCTCCGCCCGAATATGGAACCGTGAACGAGATGTATGCTTACGTTTCTTTTCTGCTGATTGTACTTACTTATGGAATGGAAACTGCGTTGTTTAATTTTTCGCGTTTGCACGACGACAAACAAAAAGTGTATTCTACTATTCTTGCGTGCATCACCATCACATCAGGAGTTTTTATTGCGGGACTTACAATTTTCAGCCAACCTATTGCGGATTTAATTCGTCATCCCGAACATCCTGAATATATCACATGGTTTGCGCTCATTCTCGGACTGGATGCAATTTCAGCTATTGCTTTTGCAAAATTAAGGGAGCAGAACAAAGCAAAAAAATTCGCCGTTATTAAAACCCTGAACATCGGAGTAAATATTCTTTTCAATTTATTTTTCATCGTCATCTGCCCGAAAGTTTTGCATCATCCCAACAGCACATTCTATCCGTTCATTCAAAAAATATATTCCCCAGAGATTGGCATCGGATATATTTTCATTTCAAATCTTATTGCAAGTGTGGTAACACTTCTTGTTCAATTACCATCTATTATCACTGCTTCATCAATTTTTCAAAAGGGCGAAAGAAAGATTTTTGATTTTTCAATGCTCAAACTTATTCTTCCCTACGCACTTCCGTTGCTCATTGCAGGTCTTGCCGGAATGACGAACGAAACGATTGACAGAATTCTTCTCAAATATCTTCTTCCATCAAACATTGCTCTCACGCAAGTAGGAATTTACGGAGCTTGTTATAAAATTTCTATCATCATGACCATGTTCTGGCAAACATTCCGCTACGCTGCCGAACCATTTTTTTTCGCACAGGCAAAAGAAAAAGATGCGAAAAAAACTTACGCGCATGTGATGAATTATTTTGTAATTGTTTGCATGATTATTTTTCTTGGCACGATGGCGAATCTAAGCTGGATAAAATATTTTGTCGGAAAAGATTATCGGGTTGGACTGAACGTGGTGCCGATACTTTTGCTCGCCAATTTTTGCATCGGTGTATTTTTCAATCTTTCCATCTGGTACAAACTTTCTGATAAAACAAAATATGGTGCATACCTCACTGTGTTTGGAGCAGCCATTACATTGATTGGAAATTTTGTTTTCATTCCAATTTATGGATACATGGCATCCGCCTGGGCAACGCTTGCTTGTTATGCAGCAATGATGGTTGTCTCTTACATTCTTGGAAACAAACATTACCCTGTGAATTACGACCTGAAAAGATTCTTAGGATACGTTACATTATCGTTAATTTTGTACGCTTTAAGTGAATACTTTGTGTTTGAATCTCATAAAGTAGAATTGGTGATGAAGAATTCACTGTTGTTAGTTTTTGTAATTGTTGTTTTTATTTTTGAACGAAAGAATTTATCTGTCAATAGAAATGAAAGTCAGAATAATTAATAAATCAAAACATGCTCTGCCAACTTATGCCACAGGTGCATCTGCGGGAATGGATTTGAGAGCAAACTTAGATTCTCCCATTGTACTGAAATCATTAGAGCGCACACTGGTGCCAACGGGTTTATTTATTGAATTGCCTGTAGGAAGCGAAGCGCAGGTTCGTCCGCGCTCAGGACTTGCATTTAAAAACGGATTGACAGTTCTGAATTCTCCCGGCACCATTGATGCAGATTACCGAGGTGAAGTAAAAGTGATTCTTGTAAATCTTTCGAAAGAAGATTTTACAATAAACGATGGCGAGCGCATTGCTCAAATGGTCATTGCAAAACATGAACAGGCGGAATGGATTGAAGTTCAGGAATTATTAGAAACCGAAAGAGGTGCAGGTGGATTTGGAAGCACAGGAAAAAAATAAAAAACATTTTTGGATATGAAAATAATAATACCGATGGCAGGAATGGGAAAACGGATGCGTCCGCACACGCTTACAATTCCCAAGCCTTTGATTCCAATTGCAGGCAAGCCGATGGTTCAGCAAATTGTGGAAGACCTTTTAAAAATTTGCCCTGAAAAAATTACGGAGATTGCTTACGTGATTTCACGTGCATTCGGAAAAGAAGCGGAAAAAAATCTTGTTGCAGTTGCAGAAAAACTCGGAGCAAAAGGAAAAATATATTATCAGGATGAACCTCTGGGAACTGCACATGCCATTCTTTGTGCAAAAGATTCTTTGGATGAAAAGACACTTATCGCGTTTGCTGATACACTTTTTATTCCTGATAAAAATGCAAAAGTTGATACAAATAAGGATGGAATTATCTGGGTTCAAAAGATTGCCGATCCTCGACAGTTCGGTGTGGTGAAACTGGATAAAGAGGGATTCATCACTGATTTTGTGGAAAAGCCGCAAACTTTCATCTCTGATTTAGCAATCATCGGAATTTATTATTTCAAAGACGGAACTTATTTGAAAAAAGAAATGCAATTTCTGATTGATAATAACATCAAAGAGAAAGGTGAATATCAACTCACCAATGCGATGGAGAACATGAAGAAAAAGGGAACGAAGTTTGTTACATCGCAGGTGGCAGAATGGCTCGATTGCGGAAATAAGGATGCAACGGTTTATACTAACAAAAGAATTTTGGAAACATATTTCAGTAATGGAAAAAGTTCTAATCCGAAAACGGATTCAACTTCAAAAATAATTGCACCGTGTGTGATTGGCGAAAATGTGCAGATAATAAATTCAACGGTTGGTCCTTTTGCTTCGATTGGAGATAATACGGTGATTGAAAATTCTACTGTGGAAAATTGCATTGTACAAACAAACTCTAAAATAAAAAATGCAAACCTTTCGAATTCCATGCTTGGCAATTTTGTAGAGTTCTCGGGAAATTCAAACGATGCGAGTGTGGGCGATTATTCCATTATCAAGAATTGAAATTTTTGTATCTTTCATTCGTTATCGGTTCATTATGAAAAAAAATATTCTTTATACTTTCTTTTTGTTTTCGTTGCTTTTTGCTTTCGGATGCAAATCTTCGCACACTGTTACTCAAACTTCAAGCGGAAATAAAAAAGATAAACTTCCGCTTTCTTATGGCGAACAGTTAAAACTTGACCACACTTTTACCGATGGATTGATTCAGAAGATGCAGGGAAATTTTCCTGAGGCAATTGATAAATTTAAAAAATGTCTGGATGTTTATCCGAATCATTCTGCTTCCATGTACGAGATTGCCTACATTTATAACAATCTTGGAAAAAGCGAAGAAGCGATTCCTTATGCGCAAAAAGCGGTTTTGTTGGATGGAGAAAATGAATGGTATCGGTTGCTTCTTGCAAAAAGTTTAATGGATAAAAATAGGTTCAATGAAGCTACGGATGCTTTTCAACACTTAGTTAAAAGCAATCCGGAAAAAATTGATTATTATTTTATGTTGTCTGCTGCTTTGCTTCACGCGAATAAGGTGAAGGAAGCGCTGGAAGTGTATGACCGCATTGAAGAAAAAATCGGAGTAACGGAAGATATCTGCGTTCAGAAAGAACGGATTTATATTTCGTTGAATCAATTTGACAAAGCGGTTGCCGAAGCCCAGAAACTTATCAATTCATCTCCGAAAGAAATAAATTATCACCGCATGCTCGCGGAATTATATTTTGAAAATAAAAAAACGGACAAAGCAATTGAAGTTTGCAAACAGATTTTTGAAATTGAACCTAACGACCCGCAAACACATCTGATGATGGCGGATTACTATGAAAGTCAAAATGAAAATGAAAAAGCATTTTCTCATGTAAAGATAGCTTTTCAAAATCCTGATTTGAATATTGATGATAAAATAAAAATTCTTATTTCGTATTTTAATATTCCGAAACAATCCGCATCTGAAAAAGCGGAATCCGATACGCTGGTTAATGTTCTTCTTCGAACTCATCCGCACGATGCGAAATCATTCAGCATACAAGGAGATTTTTTAACTCGTGACGGAAAAAATTCAGAAGCCCGCGATGCGTTTCGCAAAGCGATTGCGTTTGACAAAAGTCGTTATCCTATATGGCAGCAAGTGCTTGCGTTAGATGAAACATTAGGTGATTTCAGTTCTATGGAATCTGAAAGTCGTCAGGCAATAGAATTATTTCCTTCCGAACCTCTGCCGTATATTTTTAACGCAAGTGCAAATTATCAGAAGAAAAATTACAAGCAGGCAATAGAAATAGTTAATTCGGGAAAAGATTATGTGGCAGGAGATAAAAAATTGCTCGCGCAGTTTTATTCCATACTTGGCGATTGCTACAATGCAATGAAAGAATATAAACTCTCGGATGATAATTATGAAAAGACATTGAATCTTGACCCTGAAAATGCAAACGTGATGAACAACTGGGCATATTATTTTTCGCTGAGGAATGAGAAACTTGACAAAGCGGAAAAGATGGGATTAAAAGCAAATCAGTTGATAAAAGATAATTCTTCCTACGAAGATACTTATGCTTGGGTGCTTTACAAACAAAAAAATTATGAGGAAGCAAAAAAGTGGCTTGAAAAAGCGATTCAACACGGTGGAGAAAAAAACGGTGTGGTATTGGAACACTTTGGAGATGTTCTTTTTCAGATGGGACAAACCGATAAAGCGTTTGAGTATTGGCAGAAAGCAAAAGCTGCCGGAAAATATTCTGACCTACTTGAAAAAAAGATTTCTGATAAAAAAATGTACGAATAGTAACAATGATTGATGGTTTTTGTTGAATGGATGATGGAAAACTATAAATTGAAAATTGGCAACTTAAAATTTTTCTACTGCTGCCTGCTTCTTACTTCCTACTTTTTACTCTTCTCTTCTTGCAAATCGAAAAAACATCTTCCTGCTCAAACTTCGCGTTGTAAACTTGAACACAAAAGTGCCAGAATTCTTACTGCGCTTCTGAAGAAAAATCAGGCAGATTATAAAACATTCAACGGAAAAATTAAAGCGAATATTTCGATAGATGAAAAGGAAACAGAGTTTTCTATTTCACTTCGCATGAAAAAAGACAGCGTTATCTGGGCATCGGTTTCTTCCTATGGAATTGAAGGCATTCGTTTTGTTGCAACGAAAGACACGCTTAAATTTATTGACCGCCTGAACAGCAGGTATTTTATTGGTGGTTACGATACGCTTACAAAAATGCTGAATACGGAAATTGATTTGGAAATTCTGCAATCTCTTTTGGTTGGAAACAGCGTTGAGTTTTATGAAGAAGATGAAAAATTACGCGGAGGAATTGATTCCTGCAAATATATTCTTGGAACCATTCGCAAAAGAAAATTAAGAAAAGTAATTCGGGGAAAAGAATTGCGAGAACCGGCGCAAAATATTTGGATGCTCGACAGCACGTTCAAAATATCGCGAATACTTTTTCGGGAATTTGATTCACGAAGAGAATTTGACGCACACTTTTCTGATTTTCAACCTGCGGAACTTCCCGAAGGAGAATCTAAACAAATTGTTGTGCCGAATAATCTCACATTTTACATTAAAACAGATAATATTATTCGTGTGGATTTTAAATATACCAAAGCGAGCGCCGATAAACCTCAAACATTTCCGTTTTCGATTCCGGAATCGTACCAGCGAATTGAATTAAGAAAAGGAAAATAAAAAATGAAAAGCCGAATGACCTATTACAGATTTATTCTTCGCTGGATTTTTTGTTTGGTTATTAGTATTTTCTTTTTTCAGCTTTCATTTTCTCAGACACAAAAAAAGAAAGACCTCGAAAATAAAAAGCAGGAACTCCAAAAGGAAATAGAATACAAGAATAAACTTTTGGCGGAAGTGAAGAAGAATAAAAATCGTTCGATGATTGAACTGGCAATTCTGAATAATAAAATTGCCCGTCAGCAGGAACTCATCGCTACCATCGGCAGAGAATTGGAAATGATTGAAGGAGATATTTCCGAAACACAACATAATATCCGGCTAAAAGAAACCGAACTGAAAATTCTGAAAGACGATTACGCACGGATTATTTTTGCTTCTTATAAAAATCGTGATTCCTATTCGCGGCTAATGTTTTTATTTGCCTCCAGCGATTTCGGGCAAGCATATCAGCGAATAAAATATCTTCAATATTATTCCGAAGCGAGAAAAAAGCAAGCCAGTTTGATTGAAGATAATCAGCGCCAGCTCCAGACAAAAAAACAAGAGCTCGAAACAAAAAAAGAACAGCAAAGCAAATCGCTTGGAGAAAAAGAAAAAGAAACAGGAAAATTATCTGTTCAGAAAAAAGATAAGGAAGTGGTGCTGACCGATTTGCAATCAAAAGAAAAAGACATTCGTGCCGATATAAAAAAGAAAAAAGAACAGGCAGAAAAACTTCGCAAAGCAATTGAAAAAGTAATTGATGACCAGATAAAAAAATCAAATCCTTCTTCCAAAGGAGACACGAAGGAATTGAAAAAAATTATTTTGACGCCCGAAGAGAAAGAATTGTCGGATAATTTTGAGAGCAACAAAGGAAAACTTCCGTGGCCACTTTCGGAAGGTGTCATCACGGAATCTTTTGGCACACATGACCATCCTGATTTGCCGGGAATAAAAGTAAGTAACAACGGTATTAACATCGGTACCAACAAAGGCGCGAATGTGAGAGCCGTGTTTAACGGAACAGTAGTGGCAGTTGCATCTGTCGGTGGTTTGGAAGGAAAAGTTATCATCATCAAGCACGGAGAATACCTGAGTGTGTATTCAAATATCGAAGAAGCTTTTGTGAAATCGGGTGAAAAAATAAAAACAAAACAATCTGTCGGAAAAGTGCTGACTGACGATAAATCAGCAACCGAACTTCATTTTGAAATATGGAAAGGACAAGCCATGCTGAATCCTGAAAGCTGGATTGTGAAGTAGAGTGATTTAACCCAATTCAATTTCAAACTGAACCAAATCAACAAATTCCTGAACGCGCTCGTCCACTTCCTTTTTAGTTAACCCGATCAATTTTTCAGTTCCGAATTTTTCTACACAAAAACTTGCCATTGCCGATCCGAAAATTATTGCGCGTTTCATGTTATCAAAAGAAATATCTTTTGTTTTGGCGAGATAACCGATAAATCCGCCTGCAAAAGAATCTCCGGCGCCAGTAGGATCAAACACATCTTCGAGCGGAAGGGCAGGAGCAAAAAATACTTGTTCTTTGTTAAAGAGCAATGCACCATGTTCCCCTTTTTTTATGATAAGAATTTTTGGTCCCATTGCTAAAATTTTCTGCGCTCCTTTCACGAGAGAATATTCCTTTGAAAGAATCCTTGCTTCTTCGTCATTGATAGTTAGGACATCCACCATCTTCAAAGTTTTTATTAATTCATCCAATGCTACGTTCATCCAGAAATTCATAGTGTCGAGCACAATAAGTTTTGGACGATTTGGAAGTTGAGCAATAACTTTTTGTTGAACAGCAGGCGTGAGGTTTCCAAGCATAAGGAACTCGCAGTTTTTATAGGAATCTGGAACGATGGGATTAAAATCTGCGAGCACATTTAATTCTGTCGCGAGTGTGTCGCGTGTATTCATATCGGTATGATATTTTCCAGACCAAAAAAAACTTTTTTCTCCTTTTTTGATCTGTAATCCATCGGTATTCACGTGATGGCGATGCATCATCTCGATAGATTCTTTTGGAAAATCATCACCTACCACTGACACTAAATTAATTTTATTGGTAAAATAAGATGCGGCAAGCGAAATATAAGTAGCTGCGCCTCCAATAATTTTATCGGTTTTTCCAAATGGAGTTTCGATGGCATCAAATGCAACGGTTCCTACAACAAGTAAACTCATAGTTTTATTTTATATCCTTCAAATAGCTGAGGATATTCAAAATTATTAAAAAATCAATCTCTGCGTATTGTATTAATTCCTGACTTGAAAATATTTTGGAAGGCAGATAAAAATTACATTTGTGGTGAAAATAATTTTTTGGGTACACTTTATAAAATCACAATGAAATATATTTTTAATAGCATCTTCTTTTATTTGTCGTTTATATTTCTGATTTCCCGTGTTGACTCATGCTCAAATTCAAAACCTCGTTCTTCAAGTAATTCAAATCTTTCGCATATTTATAAAACGGAGCAAAATATTCTTCATCCTAAATTCGCAATTTTTCATCGCACAAATACAACCTCTGAATTACATTTCAAAGTAAACTCTAAAGAACTTTTATACAGCAAACAGGCAGGTAGTGAAAATTTTACGGCGCACATAAGCATTCACTATAAATTAATTTCTTCCTACGAAACAAAAGATATTATTGACAGCTCCACTGTTGATCTCACCGATCCGTATTCAAAAACTCCAAAAGATTTGATAGGGAAAATTGATTTCAGCGCAAACTTTACCAACAGCTATGTTCTTGAAATAGATTTTTCTGATCTGAACCGAAATGTTACCGATAAAGCGTTTATCACCGTTGACAAAATGGATCATAACACACGGCAGAATTTTTTGGTTCTTTCCGCAGAAAACAAATCTCCCATTTTCAAAAATACTATTGGCAAGAATGAAAAAATTATTATTCGCTACAGGAAATCCGATACAAAAGTTTTTGTCCGTTACTATCATCGCGATTTCCCATTGCCATCTTTGCCGTTTTCTTACAGCAACATGATTCCGTTTGATTATCGGGCGGATAGTTTATTCACACTTCAGTTAGATGAAAAAGATACCGCAGGAATTGTTTTTAAAAAGCAAGGGTTTTATCATATTCAGGCGGATACAAATACAAAAGACGGACTAACACTTTTCAGATTTTACGACGAATTTCCGAATGTGAAAACTCCGGAGCAACTTCTAAAACCCTTGCGTTATCTCACTACGAAACAGGAATACGATGCAATGAGTTCCAATAAAAATTTAAAAGCCGCAGTAGATAGTTTTTGGTTGAGCATTGGAGGAAGTACAGATCGAGGACGCGAGCTGGTAAAAAAATTCTATAACCGAGTTCAGAATTCAAATACATATTTTTCTTCTTATCTGGAAGGATGGAAAACAGATCGCGGATTGATATATTTAATTTACGGTCCGCCAAATGTTGTCTATAAAAATACAGATTCTGAAAATTGGGTTTACGGTGTGGAAAATAATCCCAACTCGCTTACTTTTCCTTTCATTAAAGTAATAAATCCATTTACAGATAAAGATTATCGCCTCGACCGCTCGCAACTCTTCAAGACAAGCTGGTATAATTCTGTTGAGGCGTGGAGACAAGGGAAAATATATTCGGAAAAATAATTTATAGTTTTTAATATGGAAAGCAGCGAACCGGAAAGAAAAAAATCTTCATATTTCAGAGAAGATAAAAATACCGCTATGAAATTAATTTTCGGAATTCGTCCGATTATTGAAGCGATACGTTCTGGCAAAGAAATTGAAAAAATTCTTTTTCAGCAAGGAACAGGTAGTAAGCTGATGAGCGAACTGAACGATGAAATAAAAAAATATAAAATTCCATTTCAGTTTGTTCCTGCCGAAAAATTAAATCACCTTATCAAATCGCGCAATCATCAGGGAGTAATCGCTCAACTTTCGCCCGTAACCTACAGAAATATTGAAGATATTCTTCCGACAGTTTTTGAAAAAGGAGAAATTCCGCTTGTCATTATTCTTGATAGAATCACAGATGTGCGAAATATCGGAGCCATCAGCCGGAGCGCAGAATGTGCCGGAGTGCACGCGATGATTGTTCCTTCGCGAGGAAGTGCCCAGATAAATAACGATGCGATAAAAGCATCTGCCGGAGCGATTTATCAGATTCCGATTTGTAGAAGTGAAAATTTGAAACAGACAATTGATTTTTTGAAAAGCAGCGGACTGAGAATTATTTCTTGTACAGAAAAATCTGAGAATACAATTTATGAAATGGATTTTTCTATTCCATCAGTTTTAATTTTTGGTTCTGAAGAAGATGGAATTTCGGAAGAGTATTTGAAAATTTCGGATGAGAAAGCGAAAATTCCACTTTACGGACAAATTGAATCCTTGAATGTGTCTGTCTCTGCCGGAATTACGCTTTATGAAGTGGTGAGACAGAGAAATTTTTCTAAATGAAAAAATTATTTTCCGAAAACATAATTGTCCAACTCATTTTTCTTTCTCTTGTAGTTTTTTTATCGCGACTTCCATTTTTATTTGCAGGTTATGGCTCAGAAGAAGATGCGTGGCTTCTTCCGCTCACTGCAAAACACATTGCGCTCACCGGACAGTATGAATTATCCCGCGCACCCGGACATCCGCTTCAGGAAATAATTTATTCGTTGATGTGGAATGCCGGGCCATTCGCCTATAATTTACTCACCGCGATTGCAAGTGTAATTGCAGTTTTATTTTTTGCATTATCGCTCAGGCAACTTGACTTCAAATATTATTTATTTGCGTCGTTTGCTTTAGCATTCACGCCAATTATTTTTATTTCTTCCACGTATGCGATTGATTACATGTTTGCAATGGCATTTGTAATGGGAAGTTTTTACTTCTTGTTGACTTGGATTAAAAATTCTTCTTCCGAATCTTCCGCTTGGAGACAATTGATTCTTTCAGGAATAGTGCTTGGTCTTGCCATCGGTTTCAGAATTACTTCGGGAGCAATACTGATTCCATTTTGCATTTTACTTCTTCCGATTTCGAAAAATGGATTTAAAGGAATTCTTATTTTCAGTTTTACAACGGTGGCAATCGGATTGCTTACATATATTCCTGTAATTAAAACTTACGGATTTTCTTTTTTTACTTTCTCCGACCAATTTCCATATCCAAATCTTCCGAAGGTGTTTTACAAACTCACAATTGGTGTTTTTGGAACAGTCGGATTCTTAGCTATGATATTTTATAAGATAAAGATTCTTTATAAAAAAATTTCTTTGAAAGAGAACATGTTTTCTTCTGAAATGTCTGGAAAATTATTTTTCTCCTGCTTGGCGGTTATTTTGATATACATTATTTCATATCTGCGTTTGCCGCAGAAGTCGGCTTACTTCATTCCTGCAATTCCGTTTCTCATCATTTTATATGGATATTTTCTTTCGAGCCGAGCGTTCAAAATATTTTGTGTTTTGATTACGATGTCTTCATTTTTCTTTAGCATTAATCTTACCGATTCACTTCGAGGTTCGGCACATTCATCCCTTGCGATGAAATTTAAAATTTCAGGACAAGAAATATTTATTGACCCGCTCACCGGACCTGTTTTTTCTGATTATACAAAACGATTAAATAAAATTGCATTTACAGAAGATGTTTTTCAAAAAACAAAAATCGAACAAAAGAAAATAGTTTTAATTTGCGGTTGGTGGTATAATGAATTGAAAGTGAGAAATTGGAATTGTGTTCAAAACCAAAATGTGCTGCTTGTGTTTTACATAGATAAAACAGAAATCGAAAAATATATTTCAAAAGGTTACGAAATATTTTATCTGCCGGAACAAAATATTTATAACGACCAATATTCAAAGATAAGCTATACAGATTCAATTGCTAAACTTTACATGTAAATCAAAATCATTGTTTAAGTTTGCCGCATGAAAACACATCACACCTCATTTACGTTGTTTCTTTTAATTTTCCTTTCTCTTGCCTCTTGCAAAAAGGAAAAAAATCTTCATGAGTTTAAGTTTCTTCTTGGAAAATGGGAAGGTAAAAGAGATGAAATGATATTACATGAGTTATGGAATAAGGAAAACGATTCTTTGTTTTTAGGAAAAGGAATTGTTTTTTCCGGCAAGGATACTTTGTTTAATGAAAAGCTGAAATTGGAAATTCGCAATAATGAAATTTTTTATACAGCCATCGTTCCTAATCATACTAAGCCCATTTCCTTCAAGCTGAATTCATCTCAAAATGCCCAATGGACTTTTGAAAACAAAGAGCAGGATTTTCCACAAACAATAATTTATCGCTTTGTTCAGCCCGACTCCCTTTATTCAATCATAGAAGGCAATGATAAAGGAAAACCTTCCAAAGAAGAATTTCATTTCAAGAAAATTAATTAATGCGGGATATTTTAAAAAAGGAAAATATTTTTTTCTGGCTAATAATTTCCATTGCATCTGTTCTCCGAATTTACAATTATTACAATTGGTCTTTCTCCCACGATGAATTGAGTGCGTTTGTACGGCTTCGTTATAATTCTTTTGCTGAATTATTTGAAAATGGAATCCGCCCGGATGGTCATCCGGCATTTGTGCAGCTATTTCTTTTTATCTGGACAAAACTTTTTGGTTTATCCGAAGCTGCCGTTCGTTTTCCTTTTGTAGTTGCAGGAATTGGAAGTGTTGCATTGCTGTATTTTATTGCGAAAAAATGGTTTGGGTTTACAACCGCTTGTTTTTCATCCCTCACACTTGCCATTCTTGATTTTCCGATTCTATATAGTCAATTGGCGAGACCTTATTCGTTTGGTTTATTTTTTTCTTTGCTTGCAGTTTGGTGCTGGACAAATCTCCTGTTCGGTTCAGGAAAAAGAATTTATTTGAAAATGATTTTGTATGGAATCGCAACCGCACTCTGCATGCTCACACATTATTTCGCTTTTTTCTTTGCGGTGATTGTCGCAATTACGGGATTTTTATTTTTGAAAAAAGAAACATTGAAACCTTATTTATTTTCTGGAGTAATTGCAGTTTTAATTTTTCTTCCGCATCTTTCTATTTCTATTCATCAACTTAGTTTAGGTGGAGTAGGTGAGTGGCTTGCAAAACCGGAAAAGGATTATTTGTGGAAATTTATTTTATACAGTTTTAATGATTCGCCTTTTGTTTTAATTGTGGTGATGATTCTTTTTATTTTATCGCTTCTCATTTATCATCTTGATATTTCGTTTTCAAAATTTCAATTCATTTGTATTGCGTGGTTTTTACTCCCATTTATTGCAGGATATTATTACTCCTTGAACGTAAACCCTGTTTTGCAATATTCCACACTTCTTTTTTCCTTTCCGTTTTTTCTGATATTTTTATTTTCATTCTTTAAAGAAGGAAATATAAAAATCAATAGAATCTTTTTGATTTCTTTAGGAATTGTTTTGTTGTTCAGTACTGTGGTTGAATCAAAATTTTATAATCGTGAATATTTTGGAGTCTTCAAGGAAATTAATCAAGCGGTAGTTGATATTCAAAAAAAATATGGAAAAGAAAATGTAACCACAGCATTGAATACTTCAGACAGAAACATCATGAATTTTTATTTCGAACGATGGAGCGATAATGTTCCTTTTGATTTTTATGCTGGGGATAGTTCCTCGTTTATTTCTGACATGCTAAAAAAAATTGATTCTTGCAAAACTCCATATTTTATTTATGGTTGGTCAAATTTTATGAGTCCATACGAAATTCCTGAACTGATAAAAAGAAAATTCCCTTGTATTGTGTATGACGAAAAACATTTTAATTCTCAAATCACATTGTTTGGCAAGAATGATACTTGTAAGCGTGATACACTGTTTTATTCTCATATCAGCTTTGAAAAAGATCATCGTAACTTTCGAATTCCAACTCATATGGAATTTGATTCAACCAAAATAGATTCCACCCATTCGCATTCAGGAAAATATTCTTTGACTAGTGAATCAAAAAATAAATTCTGCATTACACTACGCACTTCTGTTAAAAGAATTTTTATAGACAATGCGGGTTGTGTGAATGTGAGCGCTTGGATTTATTCAAACGATAAATTTAATGCGCAGCTTGTATTGGAGATTGGCGATCCCAACAGCAAACGGGACTGGCATGCAAAACTTCTTCCGAAATTTATAAAGCAAACTGGAAAATGGCAGGAAGTATTTGCCACTTTTGAACTGCCGTCTTCAGCGTATCCTGATGATGAACTGAAAATTTATTTATGGAATCCGGGCAAAAATTCTTTCTATCTTGATGACTTTACTGTCTCTTCGTTTGCCGACAGCAAGTATGATTATTATGCTCCAAGTTTCAGAAAATAGTTCAGGAAAAAATTATCTTGCGATGGATATTTTTTTATTTATCTCTCCGTAATCAGTAGTAATTTTTATAAAGTATGAACTTGCAGGTAATGTTGAGCAATCAAAAGTTATATTACTTAACTTGTTAGAATACATTTTTTCATAGACAATTTCACCGAGAACATTTATCAACTTAATGGATTCTATGTGCGGAAGATGGTCGTCTGTATTAATTAATATTTCGGAAGAAGCTGGATTTGGATACACAGATACATTATGAGATAAAGTTGAGATGGAAGATATTTCCGTAACTGTATTATTTGCTGAAATGAGCCACTGGTTTGGATCAAACTTTACAGAATCAGCATGAAAAGAAAGCTGGATGGAAAAAACTTGTCCAGAAGAAGTGTTTGTCAAACGGACGATTGTATCCTTTGTAGAATTTTTAAATTCAACCGGAATGTCAAGACCAAAAAATGAAACTGAAGATGGTTTGGAAGCGGACTGCATCACATTAAGTGTAACCAAATTGGAAACATCCTGCGACCAGATTAATTGATAACTAGGAAAACCTTCTCCATAATACCACTGAATAAAATAAGTTGTGAGATTTTTTCCAGATGCAGATTCAATATGTGCTTTCAGATCGGATGTTCGCGCAAAATTATATGAAAGCAAAGGATCGTTCAAATAATTTTTAACTCCTGCAAAAAAGCCGGAGTCGCCAACCTGATAACGCAGTTGATGTAGAAAGTAACCGGCTTTTTGATAGGTTAGTCGTTGATCAAAAATTCTTTTTACCGATGAAGTATCACTCACCCAAATTGCTCCATCCGGCTGGCTGGTAATACTGCCAAGTAGATTATTTTTCCAGATGTGCCACCAATAACCGTTGTCAAGGTATTCATAGCAAAGATCGGTGAGATAAACAGCAAATCCTTCATTGAGAAAAATATCTTCCCAACTTCCGCAGGTAACTTTATCGCCAAACCATTGGTGTGCGCATTCGTGCACAAGCAGTTCGAAATAAAAATTTCCGGCATAACTCATAGTTTGATGTTCCATCCCGCCTCCCCAACCGAATTTCGCATGACCATATTTTTCTTTTTGAAATGGATAAATTTCAAAAAGAGAATCAAATAAAAGTAATCCAGGAATCATGCTTTGAATGGCACCATGATCACCGGCGGAATCTTCGGTCCAGAGATAATTCAGAATCTGTAATGTATCGGTTTTAAAAATTGCTTTGTCGGAACAAACAGAAAATTTTGCAACATCAATTGCCACAAGGTAAGTTGCAATTGGATATCGGTGTTTCCAGTGATAGGTTGTAAATCCACTGGAAATATTTGAAGAGACAAGCAACCCATTACTTGCGTCTTTGTATTGAGAAGGAGTGGTAACAAAAATATCAATCGAATCAATTTTATCGGTGAGTGAATTTTTGCAAGGCCACCATTCTCTTGCACCATAAGGTTCTGATAAAGTCCAGATGGTGTAGGTGGAATCAGGTCCATGTTTTTTTTGCCCGAAAGAACCAAAGCCGGAAGTATCGGTTGGTGGAATACCGTGATAATAAATATCTGCATTGTATTTAGTTCCTGAATTAAGTGAAGACGGGAAATTAATAGTGAGCATATTTCCGCTGTGAGAAAAAGTAGTTTTCTGATTTTGATAAAGCACGGAATCTGCCACGAGCGAATCGGACATGTCAAGCGTGATGGAAGAAAGATTGTTTGCGGGAATAAAATAAGTATTGATATGACCTGAAATAAATTTTATTGCTGGGTCAATGTTCCAATAGCATTGATCGTAAACAATATTGTAATTTGTTGTGAGCGGATTCTCGTGAAAATTTATTCTTGCCTGAGCTGAGCGCTGTTCCCCTTCAATGATTTTATTTTCTACTTCTAAAGATGGAGGTTGAATATTGGATAATCCGATTGGGTTTTTATTCTGAGAAATACAGTGAGTGAAAGGAGAAAAAAAAGTGATGAAAAAAAGAAAACCGATGCTGCGAATTTTTTTCATCCGAAAAATTATTGATAAATATACAATAAAATAAATGAATGAACAGTTTTACGATTTAGAATTTGTATTTCTATATCCGATTAATTCGCCGCCGGCTCTTTTAATAAGTTGCACCGCCCAGCTTGTGATTACGATCGAGCCAATTATTCCGCTAAGTGCATCAAGCCAAAAAATATTATAATACATTCCAATTGAAAGCGCAATGATGGCTGTAACACTCGTCAAACCGTCTGCCAAAACATGAATGTATGCCGAACGAATATTGTGATCGCTGTGTTCGTGATCGTGATGAAGAAGAACTGCGCTCAATCCATTTACTACCATCCCGATGAAGGCAATAAAAATTGCTTCACTGAATTTGATCGGCAGCGGATGAATTAATCTATCTGCCGATTCTAAAATCATAATCACCGCAACGATCTGAAGCACGATGGCGCTGCTGAAACCGGACAATGAAAGCAATTTTTTTTTATCAAAAGAAATCTTTTCATGATTGGAATATTTTCTTGAAAAAAAATAAGCAAGCCAAGTAAGCCCGATTGCAAAAACATGAGTGGACATGTGCCAGCCCTCCGCAGTCAATGCCATGGAATTGGAATAATAACCAAAACCAATTTCCAGAATCATTGTAATAATCGTCAGGATGACAACCCATCGCGTTTTATTTTCGTGATGCGCGCTATGATCGTGATCTTCGTGCGAATGATGATCGTGGTCGTGGCTATGCTCGTGCTCGCTCATTTTTTTTATTTAGAAAATAAAGTTCGGTTATTCTTTTGGCTTCTTTATATCTAATGGAACAACTAATTTAATACTAATATTTCTTCCCATGTTATAAATGCCGCTTCGCCCTGTCCAGTTATTCGGATAGTTATCGAAATATTTTAGGCGATTCATGTTGGACTGATAAGCAACATTCGCCAGATTTGTCCCGAGAATATTCAGCGAAAAAAGAGTATTCCCTTTTTTGTCCACCACGTTTCCGCCAATTCCGGCATCAAACAAAGTGTAACTCGGAGTTTTTGTTTCCGTTCCATACGCGGAATAAAAATGATTTTGTTCAGCATAATATTGTACACCTGCTTTTACAAATATATTTGCAAAAGAACCGACTCTTTTCTTGAACTCCGCACGTAATTCGGTGTTGGTGTGAAATGGTGGAATGAGCGGAAGAAATTTTGTACTGTCGGTAATTTTTATGCCATTCCCGCCTAAGTTCACTGCGTAAATATAAGAGATGGAATTTTCAAAATGCAGCCAGTCGAACGGATGCGGATGAATATCAAGATTTAATTCTCCTCCGTAAAGTTGCGCGGTGGTTTGAAAGAATTTGAAGACAGGATATTTATCTCCGCCTTGTGTGAAGATAGAATCTCCGCCATGAACACTCTGAAGTTTTGCATCGTAAATATAATTGCTGATGTTGTTATTGAAAACTCCAGCGCTTCCCGAAACGTGTGTGCTGTTGAAAAAAATTCCGACATCTTCCTGCAAACTGAATTCGGGTTTGAAATCCGCATCGCCTAATTGTTCAAAGCCGGTTCCGGGATGAACACCTTTTGCCGAAATCTCATCAATGTTTGGCGCACGATAACCGCGGGCAATGTTTCCTTTTATTCCGATATGATCGTTGAAATTATAGGTGGCACCAACACTTCCGCTTGCTCCTGAAAAAGTGTGTTTGTAATAATCAAATTGTTTTTTAACTGAAGTGTCCTTAGGATTAGCTTGAGTTGCCATATCAAAACCTGTTGTTGGATTTGGCTTGGTAAACATGGAATCATTTTGAAACATTCGTACATCGTATCTTACTCCGGCAGATAAATCCAGCTTGCCAAAAGTTTTTTTCACCTGCACAAAAGGACCAACATCAAAAGAATGATAAGATGGAATTACCATTTCAGTTCCTTTGCTCGCGCTATTATCCTGATACATTCCATTCACGCCAACGGTTGTTTCCCATTTTTTTACTTCCGGCAAATAATATTTTATATCGTAAGAAAATGTATTGAGAATTAAATATAATCCTGCAACATCAGGATACAAAGGATGACTAAATTCCTGACGAATGCTTTGTTGCAATCCCACATTCACCGCCAACTTACTCTTTCCGAAAATAAAATTGCTGGTAGAAAAAGCTCGGTAATGCTGAACATGCTGATGCAAAATTCCAATCTTGTATGAATTTAATTCCTGATTGCTTACGATTTGCCGCACGGTATCTGCTTCAGAAATTTGTTTGGTAAATTTTCTGGTTGCGGAATCTCGGCTTCCGTCAGGAATTTCCTGCAAGTTGTCATACACGCTGAAATTCAGGTGAGAATATCCCCAGGAGCGATGCAATCCCAAGTAAGCATTCAAATCGTTCTCATTGTATTTTGTTCCATAAACTCTTCCGTCAAATTTATTTTCATAATCGCTTGCTTGTTTATGCGAACCTCGGAATCCCCACACAAAACCATTACTGTTTCCGTCAAGATTAATTGATGCAGCAATTTGTTTATTGTTCGTTTGATAATTAGTTAACACATTTCCTTTTATTGTTCCGTCAGGAACCGGATTTGCAGGAATCAAATTCACAACGCCTGCCAGCGCATCGCTTCCATACATCAAACTTGCTGGACCTTTCACTACTTCAATATGGTCAATCAGAAATTGGTCAACTTCAATTCCGTGTTCATCGCCCCACTGCTGCCCTTCCTGTCTAACTCCGTCAAATAAAGTAAGCACGCGGTTGTATCCAAGTCCGTCAATAAATGGTTTTGAAACATTTGGTCCGGTGGTTAGTGTACTCACGCCCGGAATTTTATTCATGGTTTCAATAATATTTGTGGAGGCATTTTGAGTGAGATATTGCTGGCTGAGGGCAACCATCGGCACAGGATTCTTTTTTATCTCTGTTGCTTTGGATGTGCCGGTAACCACCACTTCGGTAATTTCTGTAACGGCAGTTTGCATCACAAAATCTTTTGTTGTCGTGACGGAGAGGTCAATGGTTTCGGTGATGGTGGCATAACCTTCCATGCTCACTTTCACCAGCACTTTTGAAGTGGGAAGATTGTCAATGAAATAAGTTCCATCGGGTTTGGACATCGCTCCTGTTTTCAAATCAGGAATATAAATTTGAACGCCGGGTAAAGTTTCTTTTGTGTCTTTATCTGTAATTTTCCCAGATAAAGAAGTTTTGCCAGGTGAGGCAAAGGCAATGTGTGAGACACTTATCAGAATTCCTATATATATGTGAAAGATAGTTTTCATGAATAATAAATTAGAGTATGAAACCTGCCAATTTGCCTAAGGCAAATGACTTAAATTAAATGGGGTTCAGGAAATTGCAGGAGGCGCTCTTAGCGAAGCAGAAGAAAATTGAGAAGAAGAAAAATAAACTCCAGCTTGATTAGGAAAAATTGTGGATGCAAAATAAAACAGAGAAAAATTATTGTCGGCATTGGAAGGAGAAGAAACTACCGGAAGAACAAAATCGCAAAGCGTACAATCGTGATGCTGGGTATGGAGGTGCTGCTCCCCATTGGCATCGCAGTGAAATGCTTTTTCATGATTAATGGCATGAACATCCTGAACAACTGCCGGAAATAGAAAAACCGTGAGAAAGAAAAGAGAAAAATATAATTTTAATTTGCCAAGCATGCAACAAAGATAGGAAATATAATTGAATTTACCTTCATTATAACTTGTTTCTTGTTTGAAACTTGCATGAAGTTGTGTGCCGTTACCCTAACAAAACCACAACGAAAAAAGGTTTTGTTACGCTGTTGAGGTAGATTAATTATGTATTTTCTGATATTGTTCTCGGAATATGGTTTTACAAACTCTCCTCATTAAAAGATATTATTTCGATTGGAAAGTTTTTTGTCGAATAATGTTATAACATCCATTCTATTTTTTTTCTCTCTACAATTTGCTTTAAGTTGCAGTATATTTATTTATTATTGCAAAGATATTTAGCATGATGTGAATTCTTGTTTGAAGAATTCTTTTTTACATACCCCCATCTTTTTTGGTTAAACAATTGAAGTCATTCATGTGATTTTGGTTTTGATATAGAATATATAATAGTAACATGAAAAAAATAATTATTCTCTTTTTTCTTTTTATCATTTTTAAAATTTCATTAGCGCAGACAGGAACTGTTACCATTACCCCAACATATTCTGTTTGTCTCGGCACAGTTGTAACCATGACAGCGAGCGGTTTTGTTGCGCCAACCATTACACGATGGGAAACATCACCTAATAATAATCCGCCATGGACTGCGATTGCTTCTTCTAATTCTCCTACGATCACAGTTACGGCATCAGCTTCTCTTTATTATAGAGCGGTGGCTACAACAGGTCTTGCTGCAACCAACTCCGCACTTCTAACTATTAATCAGCCATCAGCAGGAACAGTTTCATCAAATGCAACCGTATGTTCAGGAATTAACAGCGGAACATTAACACTATCAGGAACTTTTACTTCTGTTAATTTCTGGGAATATTCTATTGATGGTGGAAATACCTGGACTCCAATTTCAAATACAACCACTTCACAAAATTATTTGAACTTAACAACATACACTCAATACAGAGTCGATATGACAAACGGAATTTGTCCGTCAGCAAAGGCAACACCTGCCATAATCACTGTGAATCCAACTTCTATCGGAGGAACAGCTGCGGGAACTGCAACTGTTTGTTCCGGCTCAAATGGCGGAACATTACTATTGAGTGGATATTCTGGAAGTGTTATCAAATGGCAATCATCAACTGATGGAGATATTACATGGACAAATATTACGAATATTACAAATACAAATAATTATTCCAACATCACGCAAACAACCGATTACAGAGCGGTGGTTCAAAGTGGAACATGCGCTTCAGCAAATTCATCGTCTGCAACCATTTCTGTTTCCCCTGTTTCGGATGGAGGAACAATTTCTGGAGCGGCTTCGGTTTGCAGTGGAGCAAATAATGGCACATTAACTTTAAGCGGACAGACAGGAACTATTTTGAATTGGAGTTCCTCAATTGATGGCGGAAATACTTGGACACCGATTGCAAACACAACATCTTCACAAAATTATTCCAACTTAATTGCGACAACAATGTATTTGGCAACGGTGCAGAACGGTTCATGTGCTTCTGCAAATTCAACTTCAGCAACAATTACAGTTTCTCCTGGATCAATTGGTGGTATTGTTTTAGGAGCAACTTCAACTTGTGCAGGTTCAAACAACGGAACATTGACTTTAAGCGGATACACTGGAAATATTGTCAGATGGCAATCATCGGTTGACGGAGGAATAACTTGGGCAAACATTACAAACACATCCGCTTATAATAATTATTCAAACTTGGCACAGACTACTGATTTCAGAGCGGTAGTTCAAAACGGAATTTGTGCTGCTGCAAATTCTTCCATAGCAAGAATAACCATCGTTCCCATTTCTGATGGCGGAACTGTGAATAGTAACGCAACGGTATGTTCAGGTGCAAATAACGGAACGCTTCAACTTATTAATTACACCGGTACTGTTGCTCAATGGGAAAAATCCACCGACAATGGCTTTAACTGGAATATAATTTCAAACGGGACCGATACGCTCAGTTATTCCAACCTAACAATAAAAACTTTATTTCGAGCGCTTGTTCAAAGCGGAACTTGCACTGCAAATTATTCCACACCAGCAACTATCACAATAAATTCTCTATCTGTCGGTGGAATTATTTCAGGTGCTGATACAATTTGCAGCGGTTCTAATAGTGGTAATTTAATTTTAAGTGGATATTTTGGCAGCATTGTGAGATGGCAGTCATCAACAGATGGCGGTGTATCGTGGAATAATATTTCCAACACCACAGCAATTTATAATTATGTAAATATTGTTACCACTACAAATTATAGAGCGGTGATTCAGAACGGAGGATGCCCTGCTGCGAATTCTGCCGATGCAATTATCACCGTGTTTCCTGTTTCGGCTGGAGGAAATCTTTCTCCCGCAGCATTTTCTGCTTGCAATGGAATCAATAACGGAACAATTATTTTAAGCGGACATTCTGGAAATATTATCAAGTGGCAATCATCGATTGATGGCGGAGTAACATGGATGGATATTGCAAATACATCTATTGCTCAGGATTTTCAAAACCTTACTGCAACTACAATTTACAGAGCTGTTGTTCAGAACGGACAATGCGCGCCTGCTTATTCGGCAGTATCAACAATCACTGCATCTCCTCAAACTGTTGGCGGAACTGTTTCTGGAAACGATACCGTTTGCACCGGAACAAATAATGGTTCACTTGTGCTGAATGGATTCACTGGAAGTATTCTCTACTGGGAAAAATCTATTGATGGAGGGTTAACCTGGACAACAATTTCAAATACTACTGCGATGCAGAATTATTCCAACCTTTTAATTACAACAATGTATCATGCCGTTGTTCAAAGCGGTTCGTGTGCAACAGCAAATTCGGCAAGTGCAACAATTTTAGTTTATCCTGCAACAATTGGCGGAAGTGTTCTCGGAAGTAAAGTTGTCTGCGACAGTTCTTCAACTGGATTATTAACTTTATTTGGACATACAGGAAATATTCTTCGCTGGGAAAAATCTTTTGATAGCGGAATTACATGGACTCCTATTGTTAGCGCATCAAATACAATTTCTTATTCTGGAATTAAAACAGTAACTATGTTCCGTGCAGTGGTGCAAAGCGGAATATGTGTTTCTGCTGTTTCTGCACCGGCAACTGTTTCACTTTCTTTGCCTGTTCAAGCGGCATTTACCGATGTGATTAACGGAGCAACGGTTATTTTCACCAATACAAGTAATGGAAATATCGGAACAAGTGCTTGGGATTTTGGAGATGGAACTACAAGTGCTACTACCAACACAGCGCACAATTACATTGCAAACGGAACTTATCTTGTAAAATTAATTGTTGCCGATTCCTGCGGAAGCGATACGACAGCGCATATTGTTACCATAAATGGAGTTGGAATTAAGGAATTGTCATATAACAATCCTGAAGTGAAAGTTTTTCCGAATCCATCCAATGGGGTTTTCAATTTGCAGATGAATAAGTTTGAAAATGTGCTAATTAAAATATATGATATTTTGGGCGAATGTATTTATCAGCACATATGCCAATCTTTAAATCTTCAAATTGATTTATGCAATTCGCCTCGTGGAATTTATTTTTACACGCTCCAATCTCAAAACGAAATAATTGCAACAGGGAAGATTGTGAAAGAATAACGAAAATATTTCTTCAATGACAATATATTTTCTATTTTTGTCTACCTCCATTTTATTAAATGACACAATTGTTTCATTTTTAAAATATTTGCTGCATATATATGCATGCTTTTTGTTTTATAAATTCTGCCAAAGAATAAATAATCAATGCAAATAATAATTCAGAAATATTAAATGTTTACAGATAGTAACATCACGCATTATAAAACTAACATACTTACTAATTTATTAAAGATGAAAACAATCCAATTACTTTTCGTTGTTATGCTTATTTTTTTACGTATGAGCATTCATGCGCAAAACGTTGTTCCTGAAAATAACAGCGCAATGTATTTTAATCGTTGTGGGCAAGTAGAGTATGAGAATTTTTTGCGTGAAAAAGACCCTATGTATGACATCAAAAGGCAAGAGGCAGAAAAAACTATTGCCAAGAAAATAAATGAAATGAATAATGCGAGGCAGAGTGGTATTCCACAACCACAATCGCAATATATAATTCCAATTGTGTTTCATGTGTTGTATAATACAACAGCGCAAAATATTTCTGACGCACAGGTGCAATATAATCTTAATCAATTAAATCAGGATTGGTCGCGTACAAACACCGATGCAAGTAACACTCCTTCGGCATGGCAAAGTATTGCTGCCAATATGAATGTAACGTTTTGTCTTGCAACGCAAGACCCCAGTGGAGCTCCCACCACCGGTATTATTCATAAGTCAACAACGGTTACTTCCTTCTCATCGAATGATTATGTAAAAAGTTCTGCCCAAGGTGGCGATGACCCTTGGGATAATACCAAGTATTTGAATATTTGGATTTGTAATTTGGGAGGTGGATTACTTGGTTACAGTGCATTTCCGCCTGTCACTTCAACATGGGGTGCAGTAATATATTATACCACAGTTGGAAGTTTAGCACAACCTAATTCTGCAGGGGGTGCTTACGGTTACGGTCGAACACTTTCACATAACGTTGGACACTGTTTTAATCTTTATCATACTTGGGGAGATGATGCCGGAGCGTGCACGGGTACTGATTATGTAAGTGATACTCCAAATATGGCAGATGCTACATACGGTTGTCCAAGTGGAGTAGTAACCGATGCATGTGGTGCTGGTTCTGACGGTAGCCCTGGTTCAAATATTGCACCGGGTCGAATGTATCAGGATTTTATGGATTATACCGATGATATGTGCTATAATATGTTCACTACAGGTCAACGAACAAGAGTGCAAAGCGCAATTACATCTTACTTAATGACGGTAGCGAACAATTCCGCAACTGCATGTAGTGCATCACCCTCATTATCCGTTTCCATTATAGGCGGGAATAACAGTATTTGTAATGGAAATTCAGATTCGCTTTTTGCATCAGTGAGTGGCGGCACATCTCCTTATAATTATTCGTGGAGCACAGGTCAAACCGATGCACTAATATTAACGAGTCCAACTTCCACCACCACGTATACCGTAACTGTTACAACCGGCAGCCTTGTTGCAACAGCAACAACTGTAGTTACAGTAAATTCTGTTTCTGCTACAATTACAGGCAATACTTCAATTTGTTCGGGACAAAATACAACTCTCTCTGCATCCGGTGGAGCAACTTATTCTTGGAATACAGGAGTAACAACAACTTCCATCATTGTAAATCCAACCGTACTTACCACTTATACCCTAACCTCCGCTACTGCCTCTTGTGTTGCAAAGGCAACTACAACTGTTACCGTAAATCAATTGCCAACTGTTTCCATATCGGGCAACACGACTATTTGCCTTGGGCAAAACACAACTCTAAGTGCATCAGGAGGGGGAACGTATCTTTGGAACACAGGACCAACTACATCTGCAATTACTGTTATGTCAACAGCTTTTACAACCAATTCGTATTCGGTTACAGTTTCAAATGGAAATTGTTCAAGTGTAGCTTCTGTTGCAGTAACTGGTACATATCCAACTGCTAATTTTACATCGAACACCCCACTTTGTCTTGGTGATCCGGCAGTATTTACAGATTTATCTACCGGAGGTATCAGTTCTTGGTATTGGAATTTTGGTGATGGAGAAATATCAAATTCACAAAGCCCATCACACGCATATTCCGTTGCAGGAACTTATACTGCCTCGCTGACAGCAACGAGTCAATATGGATGTAAGGACTCACTCACACAAACTGTAGCAGTAAATCCAAAACCTGCTTCAAGTTTCATGTCTAATACTCCGGTTTGTCTGGGTGTTCCAACTGTATTTACCGATGGTTCAACCGGTGGAGTCGTTTCATGGTCTTGGACATTTGGTGAGGGCGGCAATTCCACATTACAAAATCCTGCATTTACTTATACGTCAGCTTCCACTTATACCGTTGCTGAGATTGTAACAAATCAGTACGTATGTAAAGATAGCAGTACAAAAAGTGTAACCGTAATGAACGGGCTAAATGTAAATTTAACTTTGGTTCAAGACATATCAAATCCATTATTGTGGAATGTGTACGATACAATTACCGGAGGCACTGCTCCGTTTACATATCTATGGAACTTTGGCGATGGCAATACTTCTACGCTCCAATATCCATCACATACCTACTCTGTGTCCGGACATTATGCTATATCGTTAACTGTTACTGATGCCAATGGATGTATCAGTTCCGTAGATGATTCCACTTATAGAATTTCTTCTGCCGGCATAATTCAATATGTTATTGTTGTAGATCCGCTTGTAACTGCTACTCAGAATTTACAATTCACAAATGACATTAGTATTTTTCCAAACCCATCAAACGGAAGCTTCATTTTTAACTGCACGGTTTCAAAAGGAGAGTTGGAAATTTATAATGTAATGGGAGAAAAAGTGTATTCATCTTTAATAACAAATCAATCTACTTCTATAAATATTGATGCGCCCAATGGCATTTACTTTCTACAATTAAAAACGGAGCAGGTGATAGCAACAAAAAAAATTGCGATAAATAAGTAAACTTCCTTGCTTCTTCTTAAATATTAAGTAAGTATCTATTCCGTCTGTTGGAGTTGCCATAGGTCGTCATGCAAGAAACAAAAAATTAAACTATTAGTATATTTGTCGCAATTAAAATAAGACTATGAAAATATTTAAATGGATAGGGATAATTATTCTGACTTTAATTGTAGTAGGTGTAACTGCATATTTTGCTTACGTCCGTCCGTTCATGAAAAAGATGGAAGAAACAACTGTCGTGCAATACGACAAAGAACTTACACTTGTTTTAGGCGGAGGTGGCAACAGCGGAATATTAGTGTCGGATAGTTTGGTTGTTGTGATTGATACTAAAATGCATGAAGCTGCTGATCTGCTTTTTAAAAAAGTAGAAGAGCTTGCTGGTAATAAACCAATTATTGTTATTAATACACATTTTCATCCCGATCATACCGGAGGAAATAAATTTTATAAAGGTCAAACCATTATTGCAGGAGGTAATTACACGAAAGAATTCTGGATAGGAGAAGCCGATGAAGAAAGTTTGCCAACTCAATGGTTAAAAGACAGAATGGATATTAAAATGGGAGACGATACCATAACCCTGATCAATATCGGTCGAAATGCTCACACTGCAAGCGATGTTGTTGTTTATTTACATAAAAGAAAAATGTTGTTTGGCGGAGATGTAATTCTCAACAAACAAGCCCCGGTGTTTATGGGAGTTGCAGATCCCGATGGTTATTTGTACGCATTGGATATGTTGCCAAAACAATTCGATATTCAGAAAATAGTTCCGGGTCACGGGGCTGTAGGAGGAATTGAAATCATAACCAACTTCCGTCAATATTTTGTTGATATGAATACCGCAGCAAATGATGATTCAAAAAAGGATGAACTTGTTACAAAATATAAAGACTGGGTTCAGATGCCAATTTTTATGTCTCCGGGCGCTACAATAAGTGCAATCAAAAAGAAAGCACAGAAAAAATAATTTTTAGTTGGTCTTTCCTCATCGAAGATCTTTTCGGTAGGTTAACCTTTACCAAATTTAATAGTTCATCACCAATCAAATAATTTTTGGGCACTGCTTTTATTCAAATGATTTATCAAAAACATATTTTGTATCGGAATATTTTGATGATATGCGTTATCCTGTTCGGCATAACTTCTTTTGCTCAAGAGCAGTATAACATGGACTCGCTTCAAACAATTCTTAAAAAGACAGGACAAGATACAAATCGCGTAATCATTTTAAGCGATTTTGGGTTTGAAAAATACAAACTGGGTGATTATGATAAATCCATGTATTATTTATTGATGGCTAATTCGCTTGCAGAAAAATTAAATTATAAAAAAGGTATTGCTTCTTCTCTGAACAGGATTGGAAATATTTGTTGGAGTCGAAGCAAATGTGTTGAGGCACTTGAATATTATTCAAAAGCCCTTGCAATCCGAAAACAAATTGGCGATAAACAAGGAGCAGCAGGCACCATCAGCAACATGGGAAATATTTATGGCAATTGGGGAGATTATGCAAAAGCGCTTGAGCAATATTTAGAAGGATTAAAAATGAGGGAAGAAATTCACGACACGTTAGGTGTTGCAAAATCATTGACCAATATCGGAAATATTTATTTGCATGAGAAAAACTTTTCAAGAAGTTTGGAGTATTATTTTCAATCTCAAAAAATATATGAGAGGATTGATGACCAATACAACAATGCGATGGTGTTGACCAATATCGGCATTACCTATTTGCAGATGAAGGAATATTCTCAATCACTCGTCTATTATTTAAAAAGTTTAACTATTGAGGAAAAGATAGGAGATAAATTGGGAATTGCTAATTCGCTAAACGGTATTGGTAACATTTATGAAAACAAAAACAGCAATGAAAAAGCGATAGAATATTTTTTGAACGCCAATCGTATTTTAAGTGAATTAGAAGATAAAAAAGGGATGGCGGAAACATACAATAGCTTGGGAAATATTTATGAAAAACTGAATGACAGCGAAAAAGCGTTGAATTGTTTTCGAAAACAAATGAAGTTTGCAAAGGAAAGTGGCAACAAGGAAAATATTGCTGCCAGTTATCAGAGCATTTCGGACCACTATTACAAAAAAATGGATTATAAAAATGCGTTTGATAACTACAAATTTTTTTCCATAGAAATGGATTCTTTCCTAAACGAATCAACCATTAGTAAAACATCTGAAATGGAAGCAAAATACCAAAACGAAAAAAAGCAAAAAGAAATTTCTATATTAACAAAAGACAATGAGATAAAAGAAATCCTTCTCAAAAAAAATCGCATACAAATTTTTGCACTTGCAACCGGCGTTGCGGTTTTATTTCTCTTGGGCTTTTTGCTTTATCAGTGGAATCAATTACAACACAGACAGCGAATAAATGCCGAAATAGTAAAACAACAAGATATGCAATTAAAAACAATTATCGAAACGCAGGAAAAAGAACAAAACCGTATTGCAAAAGATTTGCACGATGGTGTGGGACAAATGCTTTCTGGTTTAAAATTATCATTGCAAAGTGTATCGGAAGAAATAAATAATAACAGTTTTCTTTCAGAAAAAAAATTGCATTCCTCCATAAAAATAGTAGATGATGCCGTCAGCGAAGTTCGTTACATCGCGCACCAAATGATGCCGCATGCATTGAATATGTTAGGTCTTATCCCCGCCATTGAAGATATGCTTGACAAGAGCTTGAGTAATACGAATATTAAATTTGAATTTGAACATTTCAATGTCTCAGGTCGTTTTGAAAAAAACATAGAAATTAATTTATACAGAGTAACTCAGGAGTTGATAAATAACTGCATGAAACACGCACAAGCAAGCGAAATAATTCTTCAATTATTCAAAAATGAAAATCAATTGGTATTGGTAATGACCGACAACGGAAAAGGTTTTAATGCTGATGAATCAGGATATAAAGGTTTAGGATTAATGAATATTTCGACAAGAATTAAATCAATTAACGGAGACGTGAAGTTTCAACCCGGAATGGATTGCGGAACAACAGTTACCATAAAAATTCCATTAACATGAAGCGAATAAAAACTTTAATTGTTGACGACCATCAATTAGTTATAGATGGGATAAAATCACTTATAAAAAATATTCCGGAGATTGAAGTGGTTGCCGAAGCAAATAACGGAAAAGAAATTTTCGACCTTGCTTCTCTTTCGCAAATAGATGTTGCGCTGATGGATATTAACATGCCCGTTTTAAACGGCATTGATGCTACGAAACAATTAAGGCAACTCCACCCTCAGATAAAAGTATTGGCGCTTTCCATGCACGATGATAAAACCATGATTGAAAGTATGCTGAACGTAGGAGCTTTGGGATACATTATGAAGAATGCAAATAAAGACGAATTAATCTTAGCGATAAAAAAAATAGCAGCAGGACAAAAATATTTTTCAAGCGATGTGGCGCTTACCCTAATGGGAAAACAATCCACCGAAATCATTTCCGAGAAAAATAAAACAGAAATTGATACGCTCACAAAACGGGAAATAGAAATTATGAAATTAGTCGCACTCGGTTTTTCCAGCATAGAAATCGGAAAAAAACTTTTTATCAGTCCGCGCACAGTTGAAACACACCGCACTAATCTGTTTGAAAAATTGCAAGTAAAAAACGTAGCAATGCTAATCAGGTACGCCATGAAAAACGGGTACATGGATTAATCGGTTCTTCTTTCTTTCAAATCAATTTACTAAAAACACGAGTATTCTCGTAGATGATTTACGAGTAATCCCGCATATTTATATTAAGCCGCTATCTTATATTTGAATGTATAAAATCAATGAACGAACCCCAAAAACTTATGCCTATGAAAAAAATAATTCTACTCTTTGTGTGCTTTGCATCTTTAATTATTAAAAATCAGGCACAAACCGTATCCGACTTGGACGGCAATGTTTACGACACCGTAAAAATTGGCACACAAGTTTGGTTAAAAGAAAATTTAGCAACCACCAAATACAATGATGGTACTTTAATTCCATTGGTAAAAGATAGTATGCAATGGATTGGTTTGACTACTCCCGGATATTGCTGGTATAGAAACGATTCTGCTACTTACAAAAATCCTTATGGCGCTTTATATAATTGGTACACGGTAAATACTGGCAAACTGTGTCCTACTGGTTGGCATGTGCCATCAAATGCAGAATGGCATACCTTGATTTTATTTCTTGACCCAAGTGCAACAGATTGTTATTGCACAGAAAGTGCAACAGCGGGAGACAAATTGAAAGAGGCAGGAATAACTCATTGGGGTACAGGAAACACTGCAACTAATAGCAGCGGGTTTACTGCTATGCCTGGCGGTTTCAGGAATTATTATGATAAAAATTTTGAAGGACGTACTTCGGTTGCATATTTTTGGAGTTCAACAGTAGGCGCATCCGGCACCACAATATGGCACAGATGGATGCCGAATAATAACGCCAATATATTCGAATATCTTGATCAAAAAATTCAGGGCATGTCGGTACGCTGTTTAAAAGATTCTATATCTACCGGATTAAATAACATTAATTATGAAAACAGATTAAAAATATTTCCTAATCCAGCAACTGATATTATAAATATTAATTGTACTGAAAAGCAGATTATAAAAATGCAAGTTTATAATGCAATTGGAGAATGTGTAATCCAAAAAGAATTGAATAATTATACAAATCAAATTGATGTTAGTTTTTTGCCGAAAGGAATTTATGTGATTAAACTTACAGGAGTAAATTGGACAGAGCAACATAAATTGACTAAAGAATAATATTATATCTGAAATAAAAATTCATTCAAACAACAACATTAAAACTAACTACCATGAAAAAAATCATACTCCTAATTATGCTGATTTTTACGATAGTAAAAATTCAAGCTCAGAATTATCAAATCAGTTTTGCAGGAACAGGCGCAAGCGCAACTGTTGATTCTGTAAAAATTGAAAACCTATCTCAATGCACCGATACTTCCATTGGCGGAAGCAATATTTTAAATCTCACTCCAATGGTAACGGGAATAAACGAAAATACGATGGCAGATAATGTGATACACATTTATCCTAATCCAATTTCAGGTTTTTGTTCGGTAGAATTTAATGCAATTGATGGAGGCAATACAACTCTTGAACTTGATAACATAAACGGAAAAAAAATTGTGCAAGTACATGAATTATTATCACAAGGAAATCATACTTACTACCTGAGCGGGATCAGCACCGGAGTTTATATTCTGAAAATAGAATCGGATAAATATTCTTATTCGTCAAAAATTGTAAGTATAAATGCAGAATCAGGTACTGCCGAAATAAAACATATTGGAACAAATCCTATCACAAATAAACAAGATACTTTGATTGGGGGAAAAATAAGTGGATTGGAAAATAACAATATCCTTTCTCTTATTTCAATGCAATACAACACAGGCGACACCCTGAAGCTGACTGGAAAATCTGGTAACTATCGTACTGTTGTTATGTTAATGCCATCCCAAAGCCAAACTGTAACTTTTACTTTTGTTAATTGTACCGATGCCGATAATAACCATTACGCTGTGGTGCAAATAGGCACTCAGGTGTGGATGGAAGAAAATTTAAAAACCACCAAGTATCGCGATGGCTCAAGCATTCCGAATGTGCCAGACAGCGCTACATGGAGAAATACAACCTCCGGAGCATATTGCGATTATCACAACCTTCCTGCCGAAGGCGCTGCTTATGGTCATATCTATAATTTTCGTGCAGTAGCAGATGTTCGTAACATGGCGCCCGTTGGCTGGCACGTAGCGAGTGATTCAGAATGGACGGTATTTACAAATTTTCTTGGAGGCGCCAACATTGCAGGACGCAAGCTGAAAGAAAATTGCAACACGCGTTGGGCATACCAGGATACCACTTGGGGAAACAATATAAGTGGCTTCACAGCACTTTGTGCAAACTTCCGCAACACATCAGGAGCTTGGAGTATGGCACCGAACAATGACCACGACTGTGGCTTTTGGACTTCTACTTCGGACGGTACAGCATTTGCGTGGGCAAGATTGCTGCGTTGGTGTTATGGTGATGTGTGGATTGGACCTCCCATGTATAATTCTGGATATTCCGTTCGTTGCATAAAAGATTAGAGAAACAAAATGAGCAACAATATTTTTATTTTTTTGCACACTCATTTTTCACTTTATTAAGATAAAGCACTATTGTTTCTTCAAAATTATGGCGAACAAGAAAAAGTTCTTTAAAAAATATATGCCATGAAAACTTCTACGAACCAAGCTTTAACTTTTTGGGAAAAGTATTTTGTAGTAATGGTTGTTATCTTTTTTGTTGTCTTTGTATCAGTAATTCTTGCAGTAGCAGCATTTTTATAGTGTACAAAGATTAGCTATTGAGAATTTGTATTTGAATCAACCTTTACCAAATTTAATTGTTCCTAACCAATCAAATAATTTTTGGGCATTGGTTTTATTCAAATGAGTATATCCGTTTCCTTTTTCCTGTTTTTCGGCAAAGCATAACTCATTGTTAAAATCATTTTTATATAACCTGTAATTCTCTCTGCTCCAATTTATAGGAGCATTTGTTCCTGCCTCTTGTATAGCCAAATTCAGATCTTTAACCAATTCATCAAATTCATCTTTGTTTTTTATGTACACCGATTTAATGTCGGGTTTTTTCCCGGCAGCAATATTTTGAAACGACAAATGAATGAAATAAGTACTGTCTTCTATTTCTGCATTAATCTCCTTGGTATAGCTTGCCGTAATGGTGCCTATGCTGTCTTTACTAATATCAACCCATCTTATTTGAGCAGTTGCAGAAATAGATATTAAAGCAAATAAGGAAAATGTAATTATTGTTTTCATATTAGTATTGATTTATAGAAGCAATGGGGATGGAATGTTTACTTCTGTTCGGTTGTAAAAGTATTAAAATTATTTTTCAGCGATAAAGTTGTAAAGAATGTTTTCATTTTTCTTTCCTGTGGGAGGCAGATTGGTAATGGCAATCTGGTCTTTACAGGAATGAAATTAGAAGAGCGAAAAATAATTTATCCGACTTCTTTCTTTCTGTGATATAATTCAGAAAGTGTTGCAATTCATCAGCTATTCACTTTTCCGTTTTTAATGTCTTGAGCCAATCCAATGCCTCACTCTTTTTATTGAACGCTCTGAATTTAAAAGTATTATTAAAAAATTTATTAAATATATCTACCAGCAACTTAACAGCTATCGAATTATTCACAATGGCAGATGCGATAAAATAATCCTTTAAATATTTGCTTGCATATTGCATGGCTTCCTCGTTGAAATTAAAAAACACGCCTCCTTCAAAAAGATGCAAGGTCTCTTTAGAATTACAACCTAGCTTTTTATAAATATCAAAGTGTATTTTAATTTCTTCAAGATTAACTTTTCCGTCTTCTTTCATTCTCATGTGAACGATCTTTTCATCATCCACCCAAATAGTTGCCGATTTGGTATCTATTATTTCAGTTCTACTCATGAGTGAATAAAAATAGTTATTCTCTTAAACTAAAGGAATCTGTGGTTATATTGTCGGAATCATTAGTGTTAGAAGAACTATTTTCTATCATTTACTTGCTGTTATTACAATATCGTTAAGGTAAGAATATTGCTTTTCATCACGCGCCAAAATTAAACCAAAAAGAGAAACAGAAAATAATTATTGAAAGTTTGTGTGCACCCTAACCCTTTCTCACAAACAACTGTGCCGTTTCATATTTCACGACAAGGATTTTTTCACCTTTATCAATGAAACCTGATTCTGCTGTGGCATCGTAAACATCTCCATCAATTTCTACTTTTCCGGATGGGCGCAGAACGGTGAAAGCAGATCCTTCTTTGCCAACTAAGTTAAGTGAGGTCATGTCAACTCCCACGAATCCATGTGCTTTTGAGTTTACTGATTTCACAGAAACTCTGCTGAATGCAGATGATTTAATAAATCGTCCGAATAAATAAAACGACAAGCCGATGGAAATGGTCGTGGATGCAAGCACGATGAATAGTGCGCTGATAAAAGCATTTCCTTCAGGAAGATTTACAGGAAAATTTGTCGGAACGCTTTTTACGAGCGAAAGTGCGAGCCCAAGTACGATAAATAAAACCCCCAGCGCGCCAGCCACTCCAAATCCCGGTATTACAAAAACTTCGAGAGCAAGTAAAATTACTCCAACAAAAAAGATAAGTATCTCCCAATTTTCCGCCAGTCCTTGCAAATAATGCGGAGCAAAATAAAGCAGCGCTGCAAGCATGGATGCCGCGATTGGAAAAATTGTTCCAGGTGCCTGAAATTCATAATAGATCCCGGCAATGATGATCATGATCAGAAATCCGCTGATAGCAGGATTGATAAGCCAGTCAATAGCAGTTCCTACACCTGAAATTTCGTATGTGATAATTTCATAATTTTCAACGTGCGCGAGTTTCAAAACTTCTTCCACCGATTTTGCTTCTCCTTCGCAGAAATGATTCTTAATTGCTTCGCTAGTGGTGAACGTCAATACTTTTCCTGAATCATTCACCCCTGGAATATATGCGCGTGAATCGTTCATTGCTTCAGCAATTTTTTGGTCACGTTTATTTTGTTCGGCAGTAGAACGCAGGATGGAACGCATATAGCTCTGGTATTTTTCAGGAGCAGGTTTTCCGTCCTGTCCGACCACCGTTGCTGCGCCAATATTTGCACCCGGTGCCATGTAAATACTGTCGCATGAAATGGCAATAAGCGCTCCGGCAGAAGCTGCGTTGTTATCTACATAAGCATATACCGGAATCTTGCAATTTAGAATTGCGGTGCGCATTTTATCTGCATCGTCCACCGCGCCTCCGTAGGTATTCAAATAAAGAATAATGTAATCTGCTTTTGCATCAGACGCTTGTTTTAATCCTTCCAGCAAATGACGCGAAGAAACGGGACCGATCTCTTCTTTGATGGGAAGAACGTAAACAATCGGTTTCAGGTTTTTGGGTCTGAATGTTTCTTGAGCAAATACAGAGTAGCAGGTAGCAAGTATTAAGTAGCAAGTAAGGAGAAAAGAAAAAATATTTTTCATTTGTTATATCCGGAACTAAGTTAACTTCTTTTTTTCAAGCTTTCTAAAATAAAATATACCGACTATTCCCAAAAAGAAAAGCAGCGTTGAAATAATTTCTGCCTGTGTAATATGATTTCCAAAGATGTTGTACGTTGTATTGATGCGAATTTTCTCTATGAAAAATCGTTCTACTCCGTTTAAAATAAGATAAACGCAAAACATAACACCGGGAGTTGTAATTTTTTTGCGCAGACTCCATAGAACAAAAAATAACGAGATACAAATTATCGCTTCCCAAAGCGGAGTAGGGAAGACAGGATTTTCAAGTACAGAACAATATTTTCCGGTGCAATCAGGAATCGGAATTCCAACGTTGTTCACATTGTGAGGATATTTATAAGCCCAAGCCCAGTCCGGAAGAAAAAACCAAGATGGTTTTGCTGATAGATTATCAATTCCCCAATCGCCATCGCCAGCCATCTGGCAGCCGAGCCTGCCGACACCGTAAGCAAGCATGAGCGAAGGAGCGCATGCATCAATGAGATGCGTGGTGGTGATTCCATTTTTTCTTGCGTAATAGATAACAGAAAAAGCCGCAACGATCAAACCTCCGTACATCGTGAGTCCGCTGAAAGAAAAAATACTTCCCATTGGATCGCGTATAAATTCATCCAGGTTTTCAAGATTGTGAAATATTTTTGCTCCGAGAATGCCAGCAACGGCAGCGATGAGCGTCATGTTCGGAACGTGCTCGTAAGGATGAAGTTTTACGACGACCAGCTCAGGTTTTGGAAGCTGTGCTTTTTTCATTTCGCTGTAACGCATCCAGCCAAGTAATGCAGCTCCGGCAATTCCTCCTATGAGATTTCCCTGAAGAGAAAGAATGAATCCTTGCGTGTCGCCTGAGAAAGCAGAAAAATTAAACGCGATGTAAACAAGTTTGTAAAATAAAATGAATCCGAAAACAGAAGAAAGAACTATCTCGGAAGTTTTTGGTGCTTCACCTTTCAAATATTTTTTTTCTCCGGCGGAAACAAGACCTTCATTTTCTTTTCGCTGAAGTTCTTTGGAGAAAAAGTAGGCGGCAAACAAAAAAGAAATTGCTACCAGCACTCCGAAGCTTTGGAATATCTGCAGGAAGCCAAGCTTTATGCCAAAAAGGTCTTGAAAAAAATAATAGAGATTTGGATACATTTAGAAAAATTATGAATGTTGAAAAACGAGGGATGAATCATGTTCTTTAATTAATACGCTTCCGTCTGTGTCAATTTTTTTTAAAGTTACGATTTGAAGTTCATTCCAGAGTTCAGGATTGAATTTTGTTTTCACTTTCACATAATTTTCTGTAAAGCCATGCATGATCCCATCTTTTCCTTCTCTCTCAAATAAAACTGTTCTTTCGGTGCCGATATTTTCAGTATAAAATTTTTGTTGTTTTACCTCAGAAAGATTTCTCAGCACACGATTTCTCTTTTTTCGTTCTTCGATCGGAACAATAGGTTTGAATCCGATGGCTTCGGTGTTGTCGCGTTCGGAATAAGTGAAAACGTGCAGGTAAGAAATATCCAGCGAATCAATAAAATTGTAAGTGTCTAAAAAATCTTCTTCTGTTTCTCCCGGAAATCCTACGATCACATCCACTCCAATGCAGCAGTGAGGCATGAGGGATTTTATTTTCTGAACGCGCTCCACATATAACTCACGCTGGTAACGTCTGCGCATCAGTTTTAGGATTTTATCCGAACCAGATTGCAATGGAATATGAAAATGCGGGACAAATCGTTCGGAAGTAGAGACAAATTCAATAATTTCATCTGTGAGAAGATTTGGCTCGATGGATGAAATTCTGAATCGTGAAATACCTTTTACTTTATCAAGCGCTTTCACCAGATCAAAAAAAGATTCTGAATTATTTTTACCTGCTTTATTCCCAAAGTCTCCCACATTCACACCCGATAAAATAATTTCTTTCACACCTTGTTCGGCAATTTTTTCTGCATTGAGAACAATATTTATTATAGAATCACTTCGACTGGTACCGCGAGCCATCGGAATGGTGCAGTAAGAACAGTTGTAATCGCAACCATCCTGTATTTTTAAAAACGCCCGCGTGCGGTCACCGGAAGAGAATGCGCTGTTAAACAAATCAACATCTTCTATTGCACAGGAATGAATTTCGGCTTTCTCTTTTTTATTTCCGTCTTTTATGAATCCAACCACATTAAATTTTTCTGAAGCGCCAATTACCAGATCAACGCCTTTAATATTCGCGATCTCTTCGGGTTTTAATTGCGCGTAGCATCCGGTCACGATCACAAATGCATTGGGAGAATTTCTGAGCGCTATACGGACGAAACGTCTGCACTCGCGGTTGGCATCTTCGGTAACCGAACAAGTGTTGATGACAAAAATATCAGCACCATTCTCAAAATCGGTTTTCACAAAACCATTTTGCTCAAACTGCCGTGCAAGCGTAGAAGTTTCAGCAAAATTTAATTTGCAACCGAGCGTATGAAAAGCAACTAATTTTTGAGCGTTCATAATAAGGAGGGCAAAGATAAAGGAAAGAAGCTAAATGTGTTAATAAACTTGTTCATCATTACTTCAGCATGGTAAGATTTTCTCGGTTATGTTTTTCTAAACTTGCTTTTCAAACTATCATGATGAAAATATTTTTCAAATTATCTTTACTGCTATTTCTGTTTCCACTTTTTTATTCTTGCGGTCCTTCGGGAAGCGAATCGGGAAAGAAATTTTTTCGCTATAATGAGTCAGGGGAAATTACCTCGTTGGATCCGGCATCGGCAAAAAGAGTGGAGAATATCTGGGCAGTGAATCAGATGTTTAATGGATTGGTTCAGTTGGATGATAATCTTCAAATAGTTCCCTGTATAGCAAAAAGCTGGACAATTTCAGACAGCGGCAGAACTTACACTTTTCACTTGCGTAACGATGTGTTCTTTCACGATCATCCATTTTTTCCGAATGGAAAAGGAAGGAAAGTAGTGGCGCAGGATTTTGTGCTTTCGCTTTTCCGCCTGATGGATATGGACGAGGAGCAAAGTGCAAAATATCTTTTCTCCAATATTGCCCGTGATGATCGAAGTGACAATCTGGGGTTCATTGCGCCCGATGATTCTACATTCAAAATTTTCCTTATCGATCCGTTTCCTCCTTTCCTGAATATTCTCACAATGCAATATTGTTCGGTCATTCCGAATGAAGTGGTAGAACATTACGGAGCTGACTTCCGCAGAAATCCTGTAGGCACAGGACCGTTTATGTTCAAAGCATGGGAAGAAGGGGTGAAATTGGTTTTGGTGAAAAACGAACATTATTTTGAAAAAGAAAAAGATGCAGCTCTTCCATATTTGGATGGCATCACCGTGAATTTTGTAAAAGACAAACAGAGTGCGTTCATCGATTTTGAAAAAGGAGATGCCGATATGCTTTCAGGTGCAGATATGGTGAACATTGATCTGATCATTGATAAGGATGGAAAATTAAAACCGGAATACGCAGGGAAATTTAAAATGCAAACCGGTTCTTATTTGAAAACAGATTACCTCGGATTTTTAGTTGATGCAGATTCTGTAATTGTGAAAAAAAGTCCGCTGAGAATAAAAGAAGTGCGTGAGGCGATAGGATATGCCATCGATCGAGAAAAAATTGTAAAGCATCTGCGAAACAGCATCGGCACGTCTGCTGCACAGGGATTTCTTCCGAAAGGAATGCCTTCGTTTGATTCTACACTTCAAGGATTCAATTACAATCCCGAAAAATCGCGTGAGCTTTTGAAAAAAGCCGGATTCCCCGGAGGAAAAGGAATTGACGAGATCACTCTTAATATTACCGAGCAATATCTTGACCTGAGTCAGTTCATTGAACATGAACTGGAAGAAGTTGGAATCCCTGTGAAGATATATTTGAATCGCCCGATCGTGCAGATCGAATTGATTGCGAATGCTAAAGTGAATTTCTTTCGCAAATCGTGGGTGGCGGATTATGCCGATGCTGAAAATTTCTTTGCTTGTTTCTATAGCAAGAATTTTTCTCCGAAAGGACCGAACTATACGCACTTTAAAAATATTGCGTACGATCAGTTATTTGAAAAGGCGCTCAATGAATCGGATAATGCAAAACGATTTGCCATTTACAATCAGCTGGATAAAATTCTGATTGAAGAAGCGCCTATCGTTCCGCTTTTCTACGACCAGGTGTTTCGCCTTGTGAACAATGACATTGAAGGATTTACTCTCAACCCGATGAATCTTTTGAATTTGAAGAGGGTGAAGAAAAAATAATCATTCGCTCATTTTACTTTTCAATTTCATTCTTCTTAATGATAGTACTTATCGCATAATGATCCGATAATTCTTCCGGATGAACTTGAAAATCTGAAGAAGTGAATTCATCGGAATGAAAAATATAATCAATCCTGTAGGATGGAAAATCCCCGATATAAGTGTTGCCGATACCGCTTCCGCTTTCCATGAACGCATCTTTATATTTTTCAGAGAATGTATGATAGGAATATGAAAAAGGGGTGTCGTTGAAGTCTCCGCAAATGATCACAGGATATTTGCAGGAATTGATGTGAGCAATAATTTTTTCCGTTTGACTTGCGCGTTTCACAAATGCGCGTTTTACTCGCCTTAGAATATTTTTAGATTCGATCTCAATATCCTCCACATCCAGCGTATCGTTATTTTCATTCAGCGCTTCAATAAATTTATAATCAGAATTATTGAAACTGATGGATTGTAAGTGCATGTTATACACGCGAATTGTATCGTTATTAATTTTCAGATCAGAAAAAATGCAAATGTTGTTGCTTCGGTATTTGAATGGAACTTTCCCTTTTTTTATAATCGGGAATTTGCTGAACGTTGCAATTCCCCAGTGTTCTTTTTTTCTTCTCGTAAGTGTGTATTCAATGTGATGATTTGTTGCTTGAGTAAGATCAACGAGCGGATTTATGGTCTCATAAAATCCGCTGTCACCCTGAAAAAATTCCTGAAGACACAATATGTCGGCTGATTCTTCTTTTAAGAATGAAAAGATTTTGCTCTTAGTTTGTTTATGGTGCGTCCAATTATATAAATCAAAATCTCGAACGTTGTAGGATAGAACTTGAATTCCTTTTTCATTTGTGTTTTTGTTGAAAATACCAAAGTGGAAAAGATGTTTCATATTATTCCATCCTATCAGAATGATAATAAGCGACACCCAGTATAATTTTTTCCAGCGAATAAGCCAATAGATAAGGAATAAAAAATTTACAATCAGCAGCCAGGGGAATGCCAGTCCGAAGAATGCAAGCAGCCAAAAATGTTTTGGATTTGCATAAGGTGAAAAATAAGAGAAAAAAAGTGCGGCAAGAAAAATAAAATAAACTATGCGCAAGCAAAACGATGCGATGGATTTTAACTTTCCCATAGGTTATTTCTTTCCGCTCGCTTTGAACAAAAAATCTTTTTCATCTTTCGTCAGTGCATCGTATCCCGATTTCGAGATTTTGTCGAGTATCGAATCAATTCGTTGTTGCTTTGCTTTCTGATTCAGATTGTATTCGTCATCGTTCACTTTTCGGCTGTAACTGACTTTTATTTTCGGTCGTTTTGAAAACAAACCGACAATCCAATCAAGAAAAGCGGTTACTGGTTTTGTAATATCGTTCCCATTTTTGTATTGCAGCATGAATATCATTCCGAAAAGCGCTCCGCCAATGTGTGAAATTTTCCCTCCTGTGTTTTGCGAAATATCGAGAAGACTTGTAAGAATGAATGAAGCAAGAGCAAGGTATTTGAGTTTAACTCCGCCGAAGAACACAAGATGAATCATATAATCGGGAAGAAGAATTGCAATGGCAACCACCACCGCCATCACTCCGGCAGAAGCGCCAAGTAAAATTGTATTGGAAAAATAAATTGGAAAAATCATTGATGTAAGTGTGAAAAGAATTCCCCCGCTGATTCCACCAAGAAGATAAACAGCTACCAGTCTTTTACTGCCCACATATTCCACGAAAATTTTACCGAGCCAATAAAGCCAAAGCATGTTGAATAAGATGTGCATCAATCCTTCGTGCAAAAACATGTATGTAAAAAAAGTCCAGCCATGTGTAAGAGCAAGAATTGTATCGCCGGGAAGTGCAAGCCAGTAAACCAATGAATGACCGTTTCCGGTAAATCGGATTAATTCACCAACAACATTTACGATAAAAAACACAATCACATTGATGAGAATGATTCGCATCAATCCGTTTCCGCTTCCGGAGAAAACATTTTTCAGGTCGTCTGTTACTGACATAATAAATTTTTCGCTTCAAAGTTAATTGATTTTATGCGACATTTGTCAAATCTACAATTTACGAATGAGAAAAATTTTATGAGTTTACAATTTCAAAAATTCACTCTCGATAATGGTTTGCGTGTCATCTATCACGAAGACAAATCCACTCCACTGGTGTGCATGAATATTTTGTATGATGTTGGCGCACGCGATGAAGATTCCAATCGTACCGGCTTCGCGCATTTGTTCGAACATCTGATGTTTGGCGGAAGCGTGAATATTCCAAGCTACGATGAGCCGTTGCAGCGAGTTGGTGGCGAGAACAATGCTTTTACTTCAAACGATATTACAAATTATTACCTCACCGTTCCGACTGCAAATCTTGAAACTGCGTTTTGGTTGGAGAGCGATAGAATGTTATCGCTCGCATTTTCTGAAAAAAGTTTTGAAGTGCAGCGCAATGTGGTGATTGAAGAATTCAAGCAGCGATATTTGAATCAACCATACGGAGACATTTGGCTTTTGATGCGACCGATGGTTTATAAAGTTCATCCTTATTTGTGGGATACGATTGGCAAAGATATTTCTCATATTGCTGAAGCCAAGATGGAAGATGTAAAAGCGTTCTTTAAAAAATTCTATTGTCCGAATAATGCCATCATGGTTCTGGCGGGAAATACTACGCTTGAAGAAGTGAAACGACTTGCGGAAAAATGGTTTGCACCGATTCCAAAAGGACCGGATAATAAGCGCAATCTTCCTGCGGAACCGGAACAAAAAGAATTTCGTTCGCTCACTGTTGAGCGTGAGGTTCCTTTCAATGCCATTTATCAAACGTACCGTATGTGTTCTCGTAAGGACAAGGAATTTTACGCGGTGGATCTGCTTTCAGATATTCTCTCAGATGGAAATTCTTCCCGACTCTACAACGAATTAGTAAAGAACAAAAAAATGTTTTCCGAACTCAGCGCGTATGCCGATGACAGCATGGACAAAGGAATGTTTGTGATAAGCGGAAAAGTGTTGGACGGATTTACGTTAGAGCAGGCAGAAAAAGCAATTGCAGAAGAACTGGATAAACTGAAAATGGAAAAAGTTCAGGAAAAGGAATTGCAAAAAGTTCAGAATAAAATTGAAGCTACGCTTGAATTCTCGGAAATGAATATCATGAATAAGGCTCTGAACTTTGCGATTGCAGAATTGCTGGGCGATGCTGATTATGTGAACCATGAAGCGGAAAAATATCTTGCTGTTACCACCGAGCAAATTCAGCAACAGGCAAAGCAGATTTTTAGAAAAGAAAATTGTTCAACTTTGTATTATTTAGCGAAGAATAATTAAAAAATTATGGAAGTAATCGACAGAAAAAAAAGTCCATCCATCAACGAAATTAAAAAAGCGGAAATCATCCGTGCTGCTGAATTTCGTTTGAGAAATAATATTCCAGTTTACCATATTAATGCAGGCACGCAGGATCTGGTAAAGATAGAACTGCTTTCCCCTGCGGGAATGTGGCAGCAGCCTTCGCCTCTTGTCGGTTCGGCAGCAAGTGCGATGCTTCAGGAAGGAACTTCCAAGCGTTCTTCAAAAGAAATTGCGGAGATGGTGGATTACTACGGAGCTTTTCTGGAAACAAATATCACTCACGATTTTGCTTCGGTGGGAATTTATTCTCTCAATAAACATCTTCATGAAGTGCTTCCAATTGTTGAAGAGATTATTTCTGATTCTGTTTTTGGGCAAAACGAATGGGATGTGTATCTGGGGAATAAAAAGCAATCGTTCATTGTCAATGAAAAAAAAGTAAGTTTTGTTTCCCGTAAAAAATTTGCTGAACTTTTATTTGGAAACGAACATCCTTACGGACACAATGTTTCTGAAAAAGATTTTGATGAGCTAAAAAAAGCAGATGCGTATAATTTTTACAAACAAACATATACTTCAAAGGATACCATTATTGTTGCTTCGGGAAATGTGACGGATGCAACGCTGAAATTAATCGAGAAACATTTTGGCGGAATGAATTCGGGAGATAAAATTCAGCACGCAAAACCTGCAGATATAAAAGCAGCTAAAGGCGAACATTACATAGAGAAGAAAGATGCTCTTCAGTCTGCTATTCGAATTGGAAAAATACTTTTCACCAAACAACATCCGGATTATCCTGTCATGCTGGTGCTGAACACAATTTTTGGAGGATATTTCGGTTCACGTTTGATGGCGAATATTCGTGAGGATAAGGGTTACACTTATGGAATCGGTTCAGCGATGGTTTCTTTCAGCAATGCCGGCTATTTCACCATCTCCACAGAAGTTGGAGCCGATGTTACAAAAGATGCGGTGAAAGAAATTTATTTTGAATTGAACAAAATTCAAACTGAAAAAATCTCTGACAGCGAACTGGCTTTGGTGCGCAACTATATGCTCGGCACTTTCCTCAGAAGCATTGATGGTCCTTTTGCTCTTGCTGATCGATTTAAAGGAATTCATTTCAACAATCTTGATTATAATTATTACGAGCGATATGTGGAAACCATCCGTTCAATCACCGCTGAAAAATTAATGAATCTCGCAAACAAGTACTGGAAAAAAGAAGAGATGATTGAGTTGGTTGTAGGAAAAAAGTGAGGATTACAGTCGTTCAAAATAAAATCCTTCCTTTGAAAAATGCTCCAGAAATTTTGGCAGTACAAAAAATAAATTCTTCTTCGCTTTCAAACTGTCGTGAAAAACTACGATTGAACCTTCGCGGGTTTTACTCAGAACATTCTTCAGACATTTTTCTTCAGAAATAGTTTGATCGAAATCTCCGCTGAGAACATCCCACATTATAATTGAGAATTGAGAATTGAGGGTGGAAAATTGAGAGCGTTTCATTTTTCCATACGGAGGTCGAAAAAATTGTTGATGGGTATTACCCATTACTATTTTGCATCTCTTTATATTTTCAAGATAATCTTTCGTCTTCGTTTTCCAACCGTTCAAATGGTTGCAAGTATGATTGCCAACAGAATGTCCTTCAGAAATTATTTGCAGAAATATTTCAGGATGCTTTTCAATGTTTGCTCCAACGCAGAAAAAAGTTGCTTTCGCATTGTATTCTTTTAGTGTGGAAAAAACCCATGGAGTTACTTCGGGAATTGGTCCGTCATCAAAAGTGAGAAATATATATTTTTCTTTCGTAGGGACACGCCAAATTGCCGATGAGTATAATTTTCTCATCAGCAAATTCGGGCGGACTGAATACATCGAAAAATTATTTCCTTCTCATTCTTGGCTGTTGCTGCTGCGGAGGAGCTGCAAGCGATTCATACTTTTTAAATCTGCCTTCAAAATCTTTTGCAAGCGCATCTGCATTAAAACGATGAGCATCCGAAATTAGCTGCTGCATCAATTCTATGCGTTCATCCATATAAGATTGAAGAGCGCCCGATTCTTTTTTGCGAACAGAAAGCGCATACTCGGTATCTTCCTCCAGAATGTCGAAAAATCTTTTTGAAAGTTTTATCGCATCGTCTTTTCCATCTGCCATGTAAAATGCCTGAATCAAATAATATGTGTAAGTGATCGGATCATAATAATATGGAATGTTTCTTTCAGGAAGTCCTTCCAATTCTTTTTTCAAAACTTTCATCGCGGCTTCTTTTTTTCCTTCCTGAATGAGCGACATGGCAAGTGTCCGCATCTGCATGCGCATTGTTAGTGCCATGCGAATATTATTCTCGTCCATCCACAATTCGTTTTTATCCAATCCGCCCCATTTAACTTTGTTCATCAGATTATCATACATGATTGAGGTGTTAACGCGTGGCTGACCGCTTTGTGTTTCGTAAGGAACCAATCGGTAAGCAAGACCTTCGATCTGAAAATGATTTTCAAGTCCGACAAATGCTTCCGGTCCAACCGTCACGGCAAAATAAACCGGACGGGTCCAATTATTTGCAGCGAGAATGTCAAGCACAAGCATATCATTTTTCATGATATAGCTTTTCTTGCCCATATCCCAATCAATAGAGGGAAGAATTTTAGGATGAGAGTTTGCATTCTGAATATCACCTATCGGATTGGTGAGAGAATCTTTCTTGGCAATTTCTTTTGTAGCCGAATTATCAGCAACTTTTTGAATTGTATTCAAGAAATTTGCGGAGTCAACCGGCAAATGAAATTTTGTGGTTGGCAAATAATTTATTGGTTTTTCTCCCCAAGACATTTTTGCACGCTGGTCATCACTTCCCATGAATTGAACCATTTCTTTTAGGTCAACAAACTGGTCTTTCACTTCATCGCGCGGACGAACAGGAACAAAATCGTGATTGCCTTCAGCATATTCGTTTTGACCGAGCAAAAGTGGAATCGGTGCTGATTCATATTGCTGTCTTCTCAACTGATCAATGTACCAATCTGTGTTTGCAAGCGAAAGATTAATTACACGAACATCGGTTCGGATTCCTTCCACTTCCTGAACATACCATAAAGGGAATGTGTCGTTATCTCCATTAGTAAACAGAATGGCATTCTTCGCACAAGAGTTGAGGTAAGCTGCCGCGAAATCACGCATCGTGTAACGATTAGCACGAGTGTGATCGTTCCATTCTTCTTTTCCCATAAGTGCAGGAACGGCAAGAAAGCAAACTGTAGTCGTAAGAACTGCCCGCATTTTTTCGTTCGACATTTTTGTACTGAGAAATTCAAAAATAGCAGCAACTCCCAAACCAATCCACATAGCGAATGCATACGTTGAACCCGCATACGCGTAATCACGCTCACGAGGTTGAAACGGATATTGATTCAGATAAATTACAATGGCAAGTCCGGTAAGAATGAATGTAAGAAATACAACAAACCAATTTTCTTTATCGCGCTTAAACTGAAAAATAAGTCCAATCAATCCTAGAATAAGCGGAAGGCAATATAATTTATTATTCGCTTTGCTTTGCGTTACACTTTCAGGAAGATGGTCTTGTGGTCCAAGGCGCTGTTCATCTAAAAGAGGAATTCCGCTTATCCAGTTTCCTTCTATTCGGCTGGCAGGTTCAATTCCGTGACCTTGAACATCGTTCTGTCTTCCTGCATAGTTCCACATAAAATACCGCAAATACATATGCACGATCTGGTAATTCCAAAAATACGTTAGGTTTTCTCCAAACGTGGGTTTCATTATTGTTTGGTATTCTCCTGTATTTGGACTTCTGGCTTTTATAGGGGTACCTTTTATATCTGCCCATGTTTTATAAGCACGTTCATGATTTCCCTGCTGGCTCCACATGCGCGGAAAATAAGTGCAAAAGCGTTTATCGTAATTCGGTATCTGATCTTTTCTATCATCTACAATTACATATTTTTTTGTTTTCAGATCACGCGCATAAACAGGATTTCCATCTACATAATGCGGAGTCGGATCGTCTTTGTCAACATGGTAAAGCGGTGCCGCTGCCGGATCATCATCGTTTCCGTAATAAAGCGGAGCATTATAATATTGCCCGTATCCAATTGGCCAATCGCCATATTGTTCACGATTCAAATAGGAAAGCAGGTTGATTGCATTCTCAGGAGCATTTTCATTGATAGGAGTTTTTGCCTGTGAACGAATAATAAGAACAAAAAAAGACGAATATCCGATGAGCAAAGCAGTGAAAGAAAGCAGCGCAGTGTTCCAGAGCACTTTTTTCTTTTTCATTGTGTACATTAATCCCCATGTAAGTCCTCCGATAAGAACCATGAAATAAATTATTGTGCCTGAGTTAAAAGGCATTCCCATTGAATTCACAAAGAACAATTCAAACTTTGCCGACAGAGAAACCACTCCAGGAATAATTACGCTTTGAACAATTCCAAGCATAAGAACAGAAATTATTCCGGTGATGATAAATCCATTTCTGGTCGGCTTGTATTTTTTGAAATAATAAATAAAAACAAAAACAGGAACAACTAAAATTCCCAGCAAGTGAACTCCGATGGCGAGACCAAGCAAAAAGAAAGCAAGAACAATCCATCTGTCAGCATGCGGTTGGTCGGCTTTTTCTTCCCATTTCAAAACCGCCCAAAATATTACTGCGGTGAAGAAAGATGACATTGCATATACCTCGCCTTCCACTGCGGAAAACCAAAATGAATCTGAAAAACAATAAGCCATGGCTCCCACTATTCCGCTTCCAAGAACTGCATACATTTTTCCATCGGTGAATTCAGCACCACTTTTCAGAACTATTTTTTTTGCGAAATGTGTGATTGACCAGAACAGGAATAGAATAGTTGCGGCACTGCAAAGTCCAGACATGGTATTTACCATGATCGCCACTTTGCTTGTATCGCCCATAGCCAAAAGAGAAAATAATCTTCCAATCACAATAAACAACGGAGCTCCGGGCGGATGCCCAACTTCTAATTTATAAGAACATGCAATATATTCACCGCAATCCCAATAGCTGGCAGTGGATTCAATGGTTAAGAGATAAACGATTGCCGATGCGATAAAAACTGCCCAGCCAACGATGTTATTGTACTTCTGATACTTTTGATTCACAGGAAAGAGATTTTAGTTTTTGGGTTTTCGTTGGCGAATGTATGAAATATTTTCTCGAAGGAATGGCGTTAACAAAAATTAACAGAAGAGAAATTATTCTACCGCAAGGTAAAAATCCGTTGGTTCAGGAATATTTTTAATTTTGCTCCCCGTTCTTAAAAGTATGATTGACCCATGGTGTAATTGGCAACACGACTGATTTTGGTTCAGTAGAGTCTAGGTTCGAGCCCTAGTGGGTCAACCAAATAGGGGATGATGGTTTTTTAACCTCATCCCCTTTTTTATTTTTACCCTCCGCCTCCGCCAATTTCTTGTATTTAGCTATGAGAGAATAAGGCGCAACTAAATTCATCTGGATTTTTTTATCCCTTAAAATTAGGTTCGAGCCGATTTTTTCGAGCAAAGATTTTTCACAGCAAAAATCTTTTGAAAAAGCGAGTGTTCCTGCAAGCTGTGCTGATTCTATCCAGTTTTTCATAGGTTCGAGCCGACTATTGCTCTTTTGCCCAAAGTCATCTTTTTGCTGTGAAAGATTTGTTTTCAGCTTAATAAGTTCCTCTTTCTTTTTCAGATATATATCTTTTTCAATCGTCTCTTCAAGGAAAGCATTCACGAGTTTGTCTAATCTTTCTTCCGTGTCTTTAATTTTATTTTCAATGCTTTGGGCAAAAGAGATCAAGTTTTTTTGTTCTTCTCTTTCCAATTCTTCCACGTGGGCAAGCATCTCGTGTGCCCATCCATCCGGCAGGGCAACCGTTTTCAGCACGTCCCTTAATTGATTTTGCATTCGGTCTTCACGCAAATATCCTTGTGAACACTTACACTTTTTCTTTGTACATCGGTAGTAGCGGTAAGTGCCTCCATGCCCTTTTGCAAACTGAGCAGTTATGGAACAACCGCACTCACCGCACGTGAAGATTCCTGTTAATGCAAAATCATGTTTACTTTTTATTACTCTTGGTCTGGAACGAAGTTTAAATAATTTTTGGACGGCTTCAAAGGTTGCCCTGTCCACGATTGGTTCATATTTTCCCTCGAAAGATTCACCTTTGTATTTTATTATTCCTGTGTATAGCCAATTAGTAAATATCCAATGCATATGTGACAGACTTAATAAATTACCTGACTTACTTGCAATGCCAAAAAAACTCAGGCGTTGTCTTGCACTATCAAGAGAATGTTTTCCTTCGGCAAATTCTTTGAAAAGTTTTTTTATGACTTTTGATTTAACCGGATCGGGGTCTATGTTTCGTGTTTTAGGATTATTCAAATATCCGACTGGCGCTTTTCCAATCCACTCACCACGCCTGAGTTTTTGACGAACGCCCCGCTTTACATTCTCTGATAAATTGTCCGAGTAATATTTGCTTTGTCCAAAGGCAACTTGCAACATGAACAACCCCTGCGGTGTTGGTTCAAACCAAAAAGTAGAAAACTTTAGTCCGCAAATCTTTTTAAGGTCAATGAGGTAAATAATTTGCCCTCCGTCTATGGAATTGCGCGCGAGCCTGTCAGGATGCCAAGCTAATATACTGACAGGCTCTTTGCTTGCATATATCTTCTCTATCATGCGGGCAAATTCTTTACGGCCCGGAATTTTTGCGCTTTTGCTTTCTATAAAAGTTTCTGCTATAAATAAATTTTCTTTGTTTGCCAGATCGGTAAGTTCCTGTATCTGCGCCTCGATAGACTTTGCCTGTCTTTCTTCTGATTCGGAAGATTTGCGGACATAAAGAAAATATTTTTGTTTCATGGTTTCCTTCTTTTTGGTTGTAGTCAAATATACTTATTCGGTATATTATTTATTTGAATGTTTGTAAATTTATTTTGATGTTTTGCCCCTGTTGCAAGTTGCCAAATAATAATTTAAAAACAGATCAAGCGGGGCATTCCTATAACTCGCTTTTTCTTTTCCGTGAAGCACGGAAGCTGGAAAAAATCGGACTGAAAAACAAAACGCTGCTTGCCACAGCCATTTTTTTGTAACAATTTTTGAAAACATCCCGTCATTTGCTCTTTAACTTTTTTTGCATAGTCGGTTTTTATTTTAATGTATCTGCAAAAAAAGCAAAGAGCAAATGCCGACAGCCGTCAAAAATATGTTCCAAAAAATTTAAACAACAGGCAAGCAACTTTTTTTGTTTTTGTTGAACCTAATTTTAAGGGATAAAAAAATCCAGATGAATTTAGTTGCGCCTTATTCTCTCATAGCTAAATACAAGAAATTGGCGGAGGCGGAGGGTAAAAATAAAAAAGGGGATGAGGTTAAAAAACCATCATCCCCTATTTGGTTG
>PLUL01000077.1 GCA_003164895.1 Bacteroidota bacterium
GATTGGTTGCCGCCTTTTGATATAGTCGCGAAAGACAGGGAGTTACAAACAGAAAAAACAAAAAGTCCCGACAGGTCGGGACTTACAAAATCGGTAGATAAAAAAAGAATTACCGATTGGCGGAGAGAGAGGGATTCGAACCCCCGTTGGTTTTACCCAAGCCTGTTTTCAAGACAGGTGCAATCAACCGCTCTGCCATCTCTCCGATAAGGTTGGCAAAAATAATGTTTTTTTATTCTTAGCATGTTTTTATATAATCGGAATCTTACCACTTACTAAAAATATATGACCACTTACTAAATTATCTGAATGTTCAAGTGATTTGTATGTATGTTTGCCTTTGAAAAACTATTAATGCATTTATTCTTATCTTAGCATGTAAAATAATTTTCTATGAAGAAAATATCTGTTGCCATATTTATTTTTATTTTATCTAACAGTGTTCAGGCACAAATTATCGCCTATTTTTCTCATTGTAGTTTTAATACATCTGATAATATACCATACATGGAAACGTATCTTTCTGTATTCGGAAATTCAGTTTCATTTAAGAAAAATGCAAAAGGGCAATACCAAGGAATGGTAGAAGTGGAAATTCTATTTTCAAAAAATGGAGTGATAAAAGCATCAAGAAAATATAATTTGCTAAGCCCTGAAATCAGCGATACAATTCATCGTCCAAATTTTATTGACCAGCAGCGTTTTCCTCTTGATACAGGAAAGTATGAAATTGAATTGAGTATTTCGGATAAAAACATTAATGGCAAAAAATATTCAAGCAAAAATTATGTTCAGCTTGATTATTCTGAATCGGTTGTCAGCATATCCGATATTCAATTGCTATCTTCATTTACTAAAGCCGAAAAGCAAAGCATCATTACAAAAAATGGTTTTGATCTGGTTCCATTCGTATCCGATTTTTATCCTGAAACGATGAGCGAACTTTCTTTTTATGCCGAAGTTTATAACACCAAAACTGTTCTTGGCGAGAACGAAAAATTTCTTATCAATTATCAAATCCAATCTCACGAAAGTGGAAAACCACTTGCCAAATACATTGCTTTTAAACGCGAAACCACCGGTTTGGTAGCAGTTATTCTTTCAAAATTTAATATCACCGATCTTCCAAGCGGGAATTATGATTTAGTGATTGATATCAAAAACAAAGACAATAAAAGTGTTGCTCACAAACAAATTTTCTTTCAGCGCAAAGGTGTTATTGCAAAAATTTCACCCGAAGATTTGGCAAACCTTGAGATTGAAAATACTTTTGCATCGAAGATTCATGGTAAAGATACGCTCAAGGAATATATTCGTTGCTTACGCCCAATTTCTTCGGGTGCAGAAAAAGAATTTGCAGATAATCAACTCAAACTTGCTGACGAAAAACTTATGCAGCAATTTTTTTACAACTTCTGGCAATCGCGAAGCGCATTTTCTCCCGAAGAAGCTTGGAATTATTATTTTCAGGATGTGAAAACTGTAAATAAAAAATTTGGTAATCATATTCGCAAAGGGTATGAATCGGATAGAGGAAGAGTTTATCTTCAATATGGTCCGCCCGAAAAAAGAGAAGAATTTCCAAATGAGCCGGCTTCCTATCCTTACGAGATTTGGGTCTATTACAGATTAAACGATAAAAGTAAATCTAATCCTGCGCAGACAAACAAACAATTTATTTTCTATGAAGTTAATTTGGCTATGAATGATTACCAGCTTTTAAATTCAAATGCAATTAGCGAAACTGCCGATGCCAATTGGGAAATGAAACTTCACAAACGCACCACGCAGACGAATAATTATGACAATACCACCGCGCCTCAACATTATGGAGGCGATGCGCACGATGAGTTCACTAATCCCAAATAAAATGGCAAGTAACGAGTAACGAATGACAAATGCCTTAATTCGTAAATTCGCTAAACATTCGTTATTTGTACATGAAAGTAGCTATTGCAATTCTCAACTGGAACGGGAAACCGTTGTTGGAAAAATTCCTTCCTGATGTGCTGAAAAATATTCCTGCTTATGCTGAAGTGTTTGTGATTGACAATGCTTCTTCGGATGATTCGGTGAAATTTATTTCTGCCAGTTTCCCTTCGGTAAAAATAATTCAGAATGAAAAAAATTATGGCTTTGCAAAAGGATATAACGAAGGATTAAAAAAAATAACTGCCGATTATTTTGTTCTGCTGAATTCAGATGTGCAGGTAACGTCTCATTGGATTGAACCGATAATTGCGCTGATGGAATCGGATAAAACAATAGCCGCTTGCCAGCCCAAACTTTTAAATTACAATGTGCGCGATGAATTTGAATATGCGGGTGGGGGAGGAGGATACATTGATAAATGGGGTTATCCGTTTTGCAGAGGAAGAATTTTTAATTCGTTTGAAAAAGATAATGGGCAATACAACGATATTCGCGAAGTTTTTTGGGCGAGCGGTGCATGTTTGTTCATCCGCGCATCGGTTTATAACCAAGCAGGTGGATTGGACGAAGATTTTTTTGCTCACATGGAAGAAATTGATCTTTGCTGGAGAATTCGTAATTTGGGATATAAAATAATGTACTGCCCCGATGCCTCTGTGTATCACATGGGAGCAGGAACGCTGGCGAAAATGAATCCCAAAAAAACTTTTTACAACTTCCGTAATAATTTGCTCATGCTTTGTAAAAATCATGCGCCCGGTTTATTGCGGACTAAACTTTTGCTGAGAGGAATTTTAGATGGTTTTGCAGGAATAAAATTTTTATTTGCAGGCGATGTTGCACACTTTTTTGCCGTGATACGCGCGCACTTTAGCTTTTACTCCATGCTCGGGAAAACGCTGAAGAAAAGAAAAGCCATTCGGAAAAATATAAAACGCTATGCCACCAATTGCGTTTACCGCAAGAGCATTGTGTGGGAATATTTTGTGAATGGTAAGAAAAAGTTTTCGGAGCTGGACAAAAACTTGTTTTGACTATCCCCAATAAATACTTTTAAGCTGCCCTAAGCGCAAGGAACTTGCTCTTTGCAAAGTAAAGCGAGCCAAAAAGAATTCCGCAGTAAAACATATCTCCGATAATGGTGTTAGCAAAGAAATTTCCAAAGATGCTGTTGCTGTAAAACGGAATGGCGATTAAATAGGTGTTAAGCAATCCGCGCATTCCCATTGCAAATCCTCCGGCAGCCCACACGCCAAAGTTTGTTATCACAAAGAAAAGAACAGAAGAAATGAGCGATGCCAAAATAATATTTCCGGCTTTTGAATTGTTGCGGATGTAAATTCCAATAAACGTAATTAAAACAAAACTTGCATACACATAGATCATCGTGTTGTGAAACCCAATTCCTGAAATAAGTTGAAGAATAGAGTCGCTGATAAACATGGCAAGAAGTGGAATGATGATAGCCATTTTTTTATTTGCAAAACAGGCTCCGCCAAATAACGCCATTGCTCCGATAGGAGTAAAGTTGGGAGGATGTGGAAGAACGCGGGTAAGTGCAGCTATTAAAATCGCGCAGGTAATAAACAGAAAGCGCGGTGTGAAAAACGAAGGACGAGTATCTGATTTCATAATTTACTGATTTTTTCTTAATGCGAATTTACACAAAAGATTATTGTGGTTTACTTTTTCTTTTCCGATGTTTTTATCTTTTCAAGATGATCAATAAATCCGTCCAATTGTTCAACATCAATTCGTTTTGCTTTGATGCGTTTGTTCTCGTCCAACAGATAAATAACAGGTGTGCTGTAAATATCAAACATATCGTGAAGGAAATAAGTTTTGTATTTGTCATGCACATTTATCCAGTTAAGCTGATGATCGGAAATAAATTTTTTCCATTTTGCATCTAAATCGGCGCTTTCCACTGCATAAACAGTTACACCTTTTGCTTTGAGGGTTTTGTCATAAATTTCTTTCAGCTTCGGAACTATCTTCTGGCAATGTCCGCAATCCGGATCCCAGAAAATAAGAACGATATATTTTGATTTCACTTCATACAAAGAAATATTTTTATCCAATGTGTCCTGCATAATTACCGGAGGACAAGGTTTTTCGAGAAGCAATGGTTTTAGCAGCATTCCGCGATGAACAATTTTCTGAATATTTATTGAATCCACCCAAAATGCTTTTTTAGTAATGTAATATTGTTCCACTTCGTGAACGAACACCGCATCCATTCCCATGATGGGCGATGTTTCGTATGTTCCGGTAACGTACCATATAATATATTTGAACAATTCTTTATTGGTGGAAGCTTTGTCAATCAGAATATCCGATTCTTTGATAATGGAATCGGGATGCTGAAGAATAACATTGTCGAAATAATTTTTCAGTTTTGCATGGAAAATAGGAGTTCGCAGCAAACGATCATCAGTTAAACTGATATTATCCCAATAATGTTTTTTGTAGTAGAGGTAAGGAAAAAGAGAATCTTTTCTTCCGTTAGGAAGAGTTGGAGTTTCGGGCACCACAGGATCTTTATTTGCTTTGAAAATTACAGATTGAAAAGAGTCAGGATGTTTTTTAGAAAAATCATCATGGTAGTTCATTACATCCTTATCAATAGCGGTTAATTTATCCTGAATAATTTTGATGGAATCTTTTTTTGTAATGACAGTAACAGTATCCCCTCGGAGTTTCGCTATTCTTTTTCGCATCGGTTCAGCTTCTTTTTGTTTTTCAGAAATGAAGTTGAGGTATTTGTAAAACTGAATATTGTCTTCCGAACCTTTTATTTTCATGTTTTTTACAAAGTCGGCAGTATCAGTTTCTGTATAAAAATCCTGCTCTTTGTCTATGATGATTTCATAATAAACTTTGTTCGGAAAAATGATAAGGTACATTCCTCCCGGAAGTTTTTCTTTTCCTTTGAAAACAAAATTTCCGTTTTTGTCAATTCGTGTTGTGTCCTTTACATATTTTTTGTCTCCGTAATTATTGCCAAAATAGCAAACGGTATCTTTCCATCCCTTAATTTTTCCTTTGATGATATAAGCATCTTTTGAATTAGCTTGAGAAAAGGTTTCGGTAGAAAAAAAACTAAAAGTTGAGAATATGACCGAAAGAGATAATATAAAAGTATGGTTTCGCATAAGTATTTTTATTGGATTGCAAATTTAATATTTGAATCGTTATAAAGCATTGCAATTTTTATCAAAAATTATTCCTAATAGTTTGTGTTTTTTCGTAATAATTCCGTATGGCATTTTGTTTTTTTTTAGCAACTCGTCGAAACTTATTTGCTGTTAGTCGTAGAAATCTTTTTCATAGTCTAAAACATTACAGAATATGAGGAGGATCATATTTTATTTGAAAAATTGAAAATACTTTTACATAGGGTATTTTTTTACAAACTACAATATAAAAAAGAAAAAGATATTGGTATATAAGTCATATTAAGGAAGCAAATGATGGCAACTGAATTATCTCAATAAATTTTATGCGAGTAGTGATTTTTTATATCATTTTGAGAAAAACATTGTTTAGTATAACATTGCTTTTTCTGTTTGTAACTCCTTTTAAATTATTCTCTCAACCATGCACAAATGCAATTCTAAATCCTGCTACCACGCAGGTAATTCCTGCCGATGGCACTAAGCTAAATGTAACTACCAACACAACCGATTATTTTGCATGTACAGTTTTAAACGGGCAGAGTTATTTCGTGTATTCTTCATCTGGTTCTGACGAAATTTCGGTGTGGGGAACAAGTAATGGAACAGGCACTTTAGGAAATGGTGCTGGTACTTTATTTCCCTCTGCTACCACCGGTACAACTATGTGGGTTGATCTAAATAAAAGTGGTGCTTGCGGAGGATCAGCAACAGCACGAACTGTGTCCATTGAATTGTTACCTTATAATTTTACAT
>PLUL01000039.1 GCA_003164895.1 Bacteroidota bacterium
CATTCGATGCGGTTGAAGTTGCTATTCCCGTACTATTTCCAAAGCAATTCACATTGGTAGAAACTGAAGCAGCATTGGTCAACGCAGCAGCTGGCTGAGTAATGGCTACGGTGGCAGTTTTAATACAACCAAGGTTATCAGTAGCGGTAACAGTATAATTTCCTGAAGCAAGTCCGGTTGCTGCCGAAGTTGTTTGTCCATTACTCCAAGAATATGTATATCCGGGAGTTCCGTTGGTGACGGTTGAAGTTGCTATGCCTGTGCTGTTTCCAAAACAATTTACATTCGTAGATGCAGAAGCAGCATTTGTCAACGCAGCAGCAGGTTGAGTGATAGCAACAGTAGCAGTTTTGGAACAACCTCCTGCATCTGTAGCAGTAACTGTGTAAGTGCCTGATGCAAGCCCAGTTGCTGCCGAAGTTGTTTGCCCATTACTCCATGAATACGAATACGGACCACCAGCTCCAAGGCTGGCAGATGCTGTTGCACTTCCTGTACTATTCCCAAAGCAATTAACATTAGTAGAAACTGAAGCTGTATTAACCAATGTATTGTTAATGGTTATCGTAGCAAAATCTGAAACGGTGATAGGACCGCCACATGCAGCATTTACAACAGTTGCCGTATAAGTTGTAGTGGTGGTAGGGTTTACGGTTACAGTAGGTGATGTTCCAATACTAACAGGACCTGGAGCATACCAATTTAATGTATATTGAGAAGACCCACTTGGCGTGAAACGATATGCGTCATTTGAAGCAGTCCATACTGTATTGTTTCTTCCGGGAACAGCCACTCCTTGAGTAACTCCATCTCCTTGAATTCCCTCAATTGCTAATCCTCTATTCCATCCTCCGCAACTCGTTTTATTATTAATATAAATATCTATGATATTGGTAGTTTCATAAAAGGCAATTTGGCTGGTTGCAAAACTTGCACCGCAAGCGCCAGAGGCTGAACTGTTGGGGTCTCCAAAATAAGGAGTTTGATAAAATGAAACAACAAGAGTTCTGCAAGGAGCTGAGCCAATAACTTCCCAATAAGTTTGACCGAAATAGGTCGGATCAATATCTTGATAAGGTGCCATAATGCTGTACTTTGGAAAAAAGCTATTAGGTATGCCCGGTCTAGCAGCTCCTTGTGGTATAGTGTATGGTGTATTAACTAACATCCAAGGACACCAATAAGGGGTAGCGGTATAAGGAGAAATTGAGGCTGCTGCTGCTGCAACATCAAAAGTAACAATGCCATTAGATCCAATGGACACCTGAGAGTAAGTATTGCCAAAAAAATCAAAACAGAAAGGTAAGGAAATAGCATTTGTCCATGTATCATCAATATTGACCAACACTTGTGTGCCGCTTGTATATGAAAAAGGACTATATGGAATGGATGCAACGCTATAATTATTAGTTGCCACTGTCCCTTGAACATTTGCTGTAAGTGTAGTGGGTGTTGGACAAACCAAACTAACGGTTGATGTGCTAACGGTTACTTGCGGACACGCTGGTGCTTGCGCAAAAGTAACAAGAGAAAAAAAGCAAAGTACAAATAACGAAAAGTAAAAGAACAGAATTAATTTAAAATTTTTCATTGTTTGTTTTTTGCAAAGATTTACAAATTTACTTCTTTATAAATCTAACTTTAAAGAAAGTAGCCCCATATGATTGAAAATCATTCTTAATGTCAACAAGGTCATTTATTTTTGTAACAAGTTGAGGATAATTTTCGCCTGAACATGCTCCCTCAACTGGTGTACTGACATTGATTTTCAATAATCGCTTATCTGTAATATTTTTGCTGCGGATCCATTTTGATGAATTAGTAAAAACAGCTTCGTTCCATTCAATAGATACCGCACTGGCGTTATGATTAATAAATTTGAGTAAAATCACGTCTTCTCCATTACATGTAGAAAGCTTGAAAAATATTTCTACACCATCTTGTATCTTCTGCCAACTCTCTGTTTTAACATCTTCCTTTGTTATAGAGACAGGAATCCAACTTTGAATTTCCTCCTTATCGTTTGAAAGAACCGTTTGAGAGAAATTTTTGAAGCAAAAAAACAAAAGAATAAAGATTGAAAGAGTAATTTTTTTTATCATGGATAAATATTATTATTGAATATAAACACCCAATATATCCAAAAGATGCCAATTATTGAATAATGGTTGCACAATTATACTTCAAAAGACCAATTAAGGTTACACTATTTAGACAAAATTAGCAAATAGATATGATTTAAAGCATAGATATCATATCCAATTTGTATCTTATCTTTGTTAATAATTTAGAATTTTGCTTAATTTTTATAAAAAATGAATCTCCAATTCCAAAACTTAAATAAATTTTTCGATGAAATTAAATCCATTGGATTGTTTCAGCGCATATTTGGATGGAAAAAAATTCAACAGCTTAGTTACGATGCTTATCAGGAATTTGTTCAGCTTCAAAATGAATTATTAATCGTTTCAAAAAATATTTCTGATGCCAATCACTCTATTGACTTACTAAAAAAAGACAGAGAACAATTAGTTATAATCCAAAATAAATTTTCTGAAACAGAAGAATTATTAAATAAAAAGAACGATGAAGTTTCCAAATTGAATTCAAGAATTTCATCTTATAATACTTCGATCGAAAACTTAGAAAAACAACTCAAAGAAAAAATTGAGGAACACAAAGAATTGAGTAGAAAATTTGACGAGTTGAATACTAAGTTCAGCAGTGTAAATAAAGAAAACATTCAATTCAAGCAAACCGAGGAGTCGAGAAAAAAAGAATACGATAAAAATGTTGAAGGTGTGAACGCGATCAGGCAGCATCTTGAAAATGAAATGCAAAAACTTAAAGAAGTTCGGGAAAAAGAAATCACCGATCGCTTTGAGAGAATGAAACAAACATGGAATCTGCACGAACAAACGGTGGAAAGTTCAATCCGTGAAATCTGCCGAAGACATACCATTGAATATCTTGACAAAGAAAATGTTCCTTTCAAAGGTAAGCCTGATAACACCATAAAAATTGCAGGAGAATATATTATTTTCGATGCAAAAAGTCCGGCAAGCGATGATCTGCAAAACTTTCCAAAATATATAAAAGATCAAAGTGAATCGGTAAAAAAATATATCAAGGAAGAAAATGTAAAGAAAAATATTTTTCTTGTAGTTCCTTCAAACACAGTTCATGTAATAAAACAATTCACCTATAATCTTGCCGATTACGATGTGTTTGTGGTAACGATTGACACGCTTGAGCCGATTATTCTGTGTCTTAAAAAAATAGAAGACTATGAATTTGCTGAGCAATTAAGTCCGGATGAGCGTGAAAATATTTGCCGGATACTTGGCAAGTTTGCGCATTTGTCAAAACGCAGAGTTCAGATAGATTTTTATTTTTCGCAAGAATTCTTTTCCATTTTAAATAAGTGCAAATCGGATTTGCCATCCGAAATTCTAAAGAGCGTTATTGAATTTGAAAAGTCAGAAAAGTTAAATCCTCCTATGGAAAAACGCGCAAAACAAATTCTGCTCAGCGAGTTGGAAAATGAAAGTCAAAAAAATAAAAAAGAAGCGGAAGCAAAAGGAATTATCTTTCCGGAGGAATTATCTTCCATAAAAAACATTCCTTTGTCATCGAAAAATGATTAGCCAAGAAGACGATAACCTAAAATAAAAAAGTCCCGAATTCCGATTATTATCGAAACTGCGGGACTAATTATTTTTGAACGGTATTCTTATTTTCCGGCAACGGAGAACTTCACAACCTTCGATTTATTATTTGTAAACCTCATGAAGTAAGTGCCTTCAGGAAGTTTAGATATATCAAGAGTAAGAAAGTTAGTATTGCCGTTTATCTTCTGGGTCATTAATTCTCTTCCGGTAATATCAAACACCATCAAAGTTTGCGGAACAAAATTATTGCCGTTGCTGATGCTGATATTTATTTGATCCTTTGCTGGAACAGGATAAATAATAATATTCTCATCGAAAGCATATTCCTGAATGCCCGCAGAGTTAATAATCTTAATGGTATCGATCTGCACACAACCTGTTGTTGAATTTGTAATAGTAACTTCATAAACACCTGCGCAAAGACTTGTAGCAGTATCTTTTGATCCACCGGATGGAGACCAAGCAAAAGAATAGTTAGATAATGTACCGCTTAATTGTACCCAAGCTTTGCTACTGCAAGGAAATGAAAGCAAAGTATCATTTGCAACAATAAAAGATGGAGGTTGAGTAATTACAATCGTATCTCTCAATCTGCATGCATTAGAATCACGGATGGTAACAATGTAAGTTCCGGCAGCCAATCCTGTGATGGAGTTTGTGGTGTTTCCACCTGGAGCCCATGCGTAGGTGTAAGGATGCACACCTCCATAGGCATAAACAGTTGCGTTCGCTTTGTAGCCATAACATGAAATGCTAGTAACTTTATTGCTATCTGCCACAGCAGTTGCAGGTTGAGTTAATGTAATGTTTGCTGAATCAAGACAGCCATTGCTGTCGGTAACTTTTACGGTATAAGAACCAGCAGTTAATCCTGTTAACGCTGCGGTACTTGCTCCTGATGACCAAGCATAAGTGAATGGTGAAGTTCCGCCTGCAACACCCACAGTTACTCTTCCGGTGTTGGTTCCATAGCAAGCAATATTTCTTATATGAATCATGCTGTCGCGCAGTTGTCCGGGCTGAGTAATGGTAACAAGGGTAAGCGCTTTACATCCTACAGAATCGGTTGCAGTAAAAGTATAATTTCCTGCAATTAATCCTGAAATAGAAGTAGTAGTATTTCCGCTTGGTGACCATAAATACGTGTCGTGATGACCTAAACCTCCCACCACACTGCATATTGCGAAACCATTATTTTGTCCATTACATTTTACGTTAGATGAAGTAGTAAGCGAAGAATTAAGTGTGGTGCTATCCGAAACAATTGCTGTTGTGTTTAAATGGCAACCGTGAGCATCAATAACCGTACAGGTATAATTTCCTAAACCAAGCCCACTGATAGAAGTTGTAGTGTTGCCACTTGGCGACCAAGAGTAGGTGTAGGGAATTACTCCATTTGAAGCAAGAATACTTACAGAACCATTACTAACTGTGCAAGCGCTAGGAGCCACCGTTGCTGTTGTAGTAATAGCAACAGGTTGTGTAATGGTGATTGTATCTTTTGTTTTGCAATTATTAGAATCAGTAACAGTAACAATATAGTTACCTGCTGTGAGATTACTTGCCGAGTGAGTTGTGCTTACAGCAGGTGACCAAGAAAAAGTATATGAAGGTACTCCGCCTCCTGCCAGTACAGCTGCACTTCCATTATTTCCACCATTACATATATCGTTTGTAGATGCAGAAGTGGTAAGCGTGAGTTTTGGTGGTTGGGTAACATTAACGATTACTGTACCAGTACACCCAAGAGCATTGGTTATGGAAACGGTATAAGTACCTGCAGTTAAATTAACAGCAGCATCAATTGAGTCTTGAGCAAAATTAGTAGCTGAAGGTGACCATGTAAAAGTATATGGACCTGTACTACCAAAAGCAAATACCAGAAGAGGGGTGGTGAGTCCCGTATTACCTCCATAACATTTTACATTTTGTTGCAGTATTACAGTGCCAAAAATAAAACAAGAATTTGAAGGAGGATTGCCTTTGTCAGTTAAAGATGAATTGAGTAGTTGATTTTGATTTTGAGCATATGCAAAAAATGCACTACACAATATTGAACTAATAAGTAATAATTTTTTCATGCTATAAAGTTTTTAATGAGGGTTTTAAAATTTCTTTTAGATACGATATGTCATTGGGAACAAAAATATTTCTACCATACTAAAATAAAACAACTATTTCTGAGAAACAAAGATAATAAAATAGTGATAGGATGTTATAGAGTCAGCGGGTAATTTTACTTTAGAAACCCTTTTATGATTGAATATTAAAAAGATAAAACCCCAGTAATTATAAAATCATTGGGGTTTTATATATCCTCGATCAGGGTTTGAACCTGCGACAGTCAGGTTTTTTCTTTATAAACATTTTAGAATCATCTTGCAATCGTCATTTTCTTGGTTAACATTGCATCTCCTGCTTTCAACTGAATGAAATAATTTCCTGAGCTGCACTTTGAAATGTCAAGAGGCAATATATTTCTTCCCTGAACAAGATTATTTACTACCATTACTGTTTCTCCTATTCCGTTAATAATAGCAAGAGAAGATCCCGTGATATTTTCAAGATCATAGCTGATATTAACCATGTGAGATGCAGGGTTTGGATAGGCTTCCATCCAAAAATTTTCAGCAGCTATATTATTCACACCTGTTGCACAAGAGCCAGTATTGTCCCATTTATATTGCGCCTGGCATGCGCTCGCCTGAATGTCTGTAAGGTTATCTCCAGCAATGAGTGCAAAAGCAACTGTAACGCTATCGCCAGCAGTAATAGTAAACGGACCACTGCCCAAGCAATCCATCACATCGCCTCCTGCTGCAGGGTATCCATCATTATTTCTTGGAGTGGAAAGGACCGTGTATTTCATTGCCGTAGTGAAACCGCTGGCAGTTGTTACATCAATTCCTCCATTGCCGGATGCCACATTATCAACAATATAACTATTGGCAGGAGCTGTATTGGTAAGTAATTTTATGGCTGCATAAGGTCCATTAGTAACTGTATTCCAAGCATATCCCATTTTATTCGTTGCGTCATAAGCGCCTTTGTTATGTGAAGCATCTGCATTGGGTATATCCCAGTCAAACATAAGACCTGCATACAAATTGTTGAGTGTGGAACTACCTGTATTTTTAATATTATATTTTACGATTATAAATTTTCTAAAGGGAGCAGTATTCCATGCGTAAGCGCTGTGATGTACTTGAACCGGAATAGGGCTGCTCGTATTGGAATGTGCATCATTAAATTTTCCATCCACATCAAAATTTGAAACTACTACTGGTGATACCTCACGCACACGCTGCAAAGAAACATTATCGGTGTCACCAATGGTTACACCGCGAAACATATCCGAAACTTGTGTGGAAGATGTTCCTATCATCAAACTTCCTTCATAAAGTATATCTGTGGGAGAAGGCAGTTGGTATTGGAAACCAAGACCTTGCTGCTGACCATCAAGATTATAACCGACTCTGCCTTTGCTGGTGATAGAAGTAAATACATCGTTGATGGTAATGTTTACATAATCCACATTCACCAACACATCAAAATAAGTATCGCCAGTAAAAGTTCCATCCACAACATGAATTTTAAATTTAATATCCGCATTCACTGTTGCATTGGTATTTATCTTCGCGGTAAAAGGGGTGGTGTTATTACTATCTCTTGCAAGAGTTGCCAATACGCCAACAGTGAAATTTCCGTTAACTACTGTTCCGGGTCCTGAAACAACGGAAAGTGTTGCCGTTGCAGCACTGCTGCTTGGATCAAGATAGTTGGTAAAAACAGCGCTGATATCCAATGTATCTCCCGGCTGAAAAATAGAACTGTTTTTGTCTTTAACAGTAACAGGATTTACCAAAATAGATTTTGCTGCTTGTGTTAATGCTTTGTACATATCAATTCTTCCTTTACCAAGTTTGCCTGCATTGTACTGAGCATCACTTGTCATAGGTGTACAGGTTTGTTTAAGTTTTTCTCCTATCTGGAAAGCATTCGTATAATGAAGTTGAGACTGAATGATAGCCGCCGCACCTGCCGATATTGGGCAAGCCATAGAAGTTCCGCTCATTGGACCATAACTGCCACTTGCCACGTCAATGGTTGAATAGATATTATTACCTGGCGATGTATAGTCAACATCTAATCCATAAGATGAAAAACCTGCCATCACATCAGTAGCAGTGGATGCAGACACGCGATAAACATTATTGTAAGAAGAAGGATATACGATATCTTCAGTGCCATTATTTCCTGCCGAAGCGCAGATAAGAATATTGCAATTGATGGCAGCATAGTCAATAATATTTTGACCGAACGAACCGCCGACTGAACCGCCCCATGAATTGCTGATAACTTTAATTACATTGCCATGTGATACTGAAAAAGCCGCCAGCCATTGAATGCCCTGATAAGCCGCAACTAATGCACCGGTTGAATCTGCAATTTTGCACTCGATAAATTTGCAATTGAAACCAGGACTTGCTACACCAACTCCATTGTTGGTAACCGCATCTGCATCACCTGAAGTGGCAACTCCATGGTTGCTTCCCTGCCATGTAGGATCATTATCTCCAAGAGGATTGCTTGAATTTGTGTGCCCAACATCCCATCCTTGATAATCATCTATATAGCCGTCACCATCATCATCAATTCCATTAATAGGATCAGCAGTATTCTTATAAGCATTTGCTGCAAGATCTGGGTGTGTTAATTCGGTTCCTGTATCAGTAAGCCCTATCACTACGCTGGTATTTCCGGTTGAAACTCCCCATGCGTTTGGCGCGTTAATGCTTCCTGTTCCTAATACACCTGTTCCTTTCAAATGATATTGATTAGTATTTACATCATTAGGAGTAAGATGAATTTTCGGAACATACCATGGTTCTACATATTCAAAATAGCCGAGCGAAAGCATACCGTTAATTACTTTTTCAATACTTAAACTCGAATTAAATTTGAAAGAATAAATAAGTGTGATATCTACTAATTTTTGTCCAAGTTCATTTCTGTCCTTTGATGGAACTTGTTCATTAGGGAACATCTTTACGAGATTTTGAAATCCTACGTTCTGAAAAAAATCCTGTAATGGAAGGAGATTGTCTACTGAATTTCCTTTGCAATTTTGACGATACTGAGATTTCACTTTGAAAATAATTGTATTCGTAAGATAATCTCCTTCTTTAACATTGGGAGACATCTTGAATGATTTTGGTGATTGAGCACCAACAATAATCACTTCACATTTATTTCCGGCAAACAGAAAAGAAGTGCTACAGGAAAAAAGAGCGATACAAAATAACGTAGAAATTTTTTTCATAATTTATTTTTTTAGAATGTGGGTCATTTAAGAAATGTAAAGGTATAAATATTCATATCAAAGTCAAATTATCTGAGAGTTTATTTCTTACTTAATCTCAAAGTTTTTTCCTTTCATTAAATCGCATCAGTTAAAGTCAGGGAAATCTTTTAAAAAATCATACTTATTCTTTTCGTAATTTATCTCGCAGCAATAATGTTTTAATCCGTTTGTTACAGCAAGAAATTTAGTTTTTGTTTTCCCCGACATATTGTAAACCGCCACCTGCTGAAATGTGTCCTGCGAAATCTTTACTTCGGGCGCTTTGCATTCAATGATCATCCACAGGTTTCCGTTTTTATCGTAAACAGTAATGTCGCTGCGTTTCTTCAAGCGATTGTATTTTAATCCGGTTTCAACAGCAATTAAAGAAGCAAGGTATTTTTTTTCTTCGATAATGTATTTTATAAAATTCTGCCGAACCCATTCTTCGGGTGTGAGAGCCACAAATTTTTTTCGGATGGAATCAAAAATCCGGATTCCTTTTTCAGACTTTTGAATTCTGAAACTATATTCGGGAAGATTTAATTTAATCATTGTTCGAATCGCGAAAGAGAACGAATATACGAATTTGAAAATCCCGCAATTCGTATATTCGCAAAGATTCGAGATTCATACAGCTATGGAGTTTGAAAAAATCATATCCGACCTCAAGAACAAAGTTTACCATCCCGTCTATTTTTTGATGGGGGAAGAGCCGTACTTTATTGATGCGGTTGCAAATTACATTGAAAAAAATGTGCTGGACGATGGCGAAAAAGAATTCAACCAAACGGTTGTTTACGGAGGAGAAACAAATATCTCGGCAGTGATTGGTGCTGCAAAGCGCTACCCGATGATGAGCAATTACCAGGTGGTGATTGTAAAGGAAGCGCAGAATTTGAAACAACTCGCTCCTACTCCATCTTCAAAAAGTGAAAGTAGTGAGGAGAAAAAATTTCCTCTTGAACTTTACCTCGACAATCCTCAAAAGACTACCATTCTTGTTTTCTGTCACAAATACAAAACGGTTGACATGCGAACTGCGTTTGCAAAAAATCTTTCCAAGCGTGCAGTGGTGCTTAAGTCAGATCCGGTAAAAGACTGGAACATTCCGCAATGGATCGAAAGTTTTTTGAAAACAAAAAGCTATTCCATCGAACCAAAGGCGAGTCAAATGCTTACCGAATTTCTGGGAAATGATTTGAGTAAAATTGTAAATGAACTTGAAAAACTTTTTTTGAACATTCCAGAAAAATCAAAGATTACTCCCGATCATATTCAGCAGTATATCGGAATCAGCAAAGAATATAATAATTTTGAATTGCAAGATGCCATCGGAAAAAGAGATGTTCTAAAAGCGAACCAGATCATCAACTATTTTGCTTCCAATCCAAAGGACAATCCGATGGTAATGACTGTTGGATTGCTTGGAAGTTATTTTACTCGTTTGCTTATTTGCCATGAATTTAAAAACCAACCTAAAAATACACTGGCTGCGGAATTAAAAGTATCTCCTTATATTGTCGATAAAATTTTATTGCAGGCAAATAATTATCCGCAGGCAAAAATATTTAGAAATATTTCTTTGCTTCGCCATTACGATTTGCGCTCAAAAGGATTTGACGGTGAAAGCATTAACCAAAGCGAATTATTGAAGGAACTTGTTTTCTGGCTTATTCATTAAAACTACCATTCATTTCCTGAAAATAATTTTTCCTTTGAGGTAATGATCTTGGGAGAAAAAATCATACTATTGAATCCCAAAAACAAAAAATCCCATCGGAAATTTCTCTCCGATAGGATTAATTTGTAAACCATTAACAACTAACCAAACAACCTATTGAATCTTTACAATCTTAGCATTTCTCACCATATCTCCAGAACGTACTTCTATTAAGTAAACTCCGTTGGTCAAACCACTGATACTTAGTTGCTCCGAGAAATTCTCATTAGCAAAAACAATCTTATCCATCACTTTCTGACCGAACATATTGATAATGCTCACTTGCAGATTTGCTGCTACAGAAAGTGTTCCCTCTATGAAAATATAATCGTTTGCAGGATTAGGGAACACCTTGATAGTTCCGTTATCCGTTAAGGTAGAAATACCGGTTGGGGAAGAAATAGTAACCGAAGCAATGGTCATACAACCAATAGCATCCGTTACCTGCACAGAATAAGTACCTCTTGGAAGACCGGAAACACTTTGAGTAGTTGCTGCCAAAGGACTCCATTGATAAGTATATGGCGCACTTCCACCAGTTGGTGTTGCAGTTGCACTTCCATCAGCACAAGAAAAACAAGTAGCGTTGGTAGATGTTACAGAAACAGTAAGCAATGGACTAACTGTTATAGCGTGACAACTTGCCAAACTTGTTCCGCATGCATTACTTGCAGTTACACATACATTACCGGAAGTGCTTCCAAAATTTACTGTAACAGAATTCGTTCCTTGCCCTGAAACAACATTTCCTCCGGTAGGTGCTGTCCATGTATAGGATGTAGCATTGGTAACAGGAGCAATAGAATAGTTTCCTGAACCTGCATTACATACTGTTGTTGCTCCGGTTATTCCACCGGGTATTGCAGGTGCAATCGGTGAAATCATTACCGCTAAACAGTTTGGAGCACTTGTACTGCAAGAGTTACTTGCATCTACACAAATATTTCCTGAAACATTTCCAAATGCTATTGTGATTGTTGCAGTGCCTTGTCCTGCTGTAACTGTTGCGGTAGTTGGAACAGTCCAGTTATAAGAAGTGGCATTTGTAACCGAAGCTATAGAATAAGTAACTCCTGTTTGATTTGCACAAGCCGATGTTGGTCCAGTAATCGAACCTACAATTCCAACTGCTGCTGCTGCATCTACAGTTATTGTTTGGCAACTTGCCAAACTTGTGCCGCAAGCATTTCCTGCTGTTACACAAACCGTTCCTGATGTTGCTCCAAATGTTACAGTAGCAGTTGATGTTCCTTGTCCTGCCGTAATAGTTGCCGTTGCAGGAACTGACCAAGTATAAACAGTCGCATTAGCAACACTTGTTATAGAGTAAACAACTCCTGTTTGTCCACTACAAACCGTTGTTGGACCCGTTATTGCTCCGGGAATTCCGGGAGCAGTAGGAGCTACATTTATTACTAACGTCTTTGGCGGACTTGTACTGCAATTATTACTTGCTGTTACACTCAGTGTTCCCGATGTAGTATATGATACTGTAACGGTTTGGGTGCCTTGGCCCGCCGTGATAGTCGCTGTTCCAGGTACAGACCAATTATAACTTGTCGCATTCGTTACAGTTCCGATTGTATAGTTTACACTCTGTCCTGAACATATGGCTGTCGGTCCCGTGATCGTTCCTACTGCTCCTACATTCGCACTTGGATCTACTGTTACTGCCAAACAATTTGTTGCGCTTGAACCGCAGGCATTACTGTCCGCTACGCATACTGTTCCGGATGATGCTCCAAATGTTATTGTTACCGATCGTGTTCCTTGTCCCGCTGTTATCGTTGCTGTTGCCGGAACGGTCCAGTTATAATAGGTCGTATTTGTTACTGCTGTAATTGAATACGCTGCTGTTGCTCCCGTACACACTGTCGTTGCTCCAGTGATTGCTCCTGCTATCGCCGGGATCGAAGGGGATACGGTGACTGTTTTACAAACTGACGCACTGCTATTGCAACTATTACTTGCTGATACGCAAACATTACCATTGGTAGCTCCAAAACTTACTGTAACAGATGTTGTTCCTTGCCCTGCAGTTACAGTTGCCGATCCTGTTGTTGTCCAAGTATAAGTAGCAGCATTAGCAACAGGTGCTATTGAATAAGTAATACCTGTTTGATTTAAACATACAGATGATTGTCCCGTAATTGTTCCTACTGTTCCTACTTGCGGTGTTGGATTTACTGTTACTGCCACACAGGTTTGAGTACTTGCTCCGCAGGCATTGCTTGCAGAACAGCAAACATTACCAGAGAGTGATCCCATAGTTACTGTAAGATTTCTTGTTCCCTGCCCAGCAGTTATTGTAGCACCTGTAGGTACAGTCCATGTATAAACAGGAGTACCGGCAATAGTAGGAACAGAATAAGTTAATCCTGCTTGTCCGCTGCAAACAGTTCCAACTCCCGTTCCGGTGATTGGACCCGGTGTAGGAGGTATTGCTGTATTAATAGTTACCGTAACATTTGCTGTGCTTGTACATCCACCTACACTTGTGCCTGTAACAGTATATACAGTTGTTACTGTAGGACTTGCCACCACAGTAGCTCCAGTTGTAGTATTCAACGAAGCTGCCGGCGACCAAGAGTAAGTATTTGCTCCGCTCGCAGCGAGTGTAGATGAACCAACTGAACAAATACTACCGGGCGAAGCTGTAGCAGTTACTGTAGGAGTTGCTAATACTGTAATGTAATTTAATTTTATCAGGGTGTCTGGTCCGCTGCCATTTGTAGCAATTACAGAAACAGTATAAACTCCAGGCAAGTTATATGTTCTTGGTCCAGGCGCTGCAGATCCTGATGTAGGACTAGTTGCTCCAACAAAAGACCATGCATAGGTAATAGGACCCGCACCGGTAGTAAGGTTGGACCATGTTACAGATTTTCCTGCACAAATGGTTGTTGGAGTTGCAGAAAAACTTGCAACCGGAACTTGTGCAAATGCACCGGAAATAAAACCTGCGCAAATAAAAGCTGAGAGGAGAATTTTTTTCATGAAGTAGTTTTTAGAAAGTATGTGTATTTAGAATTTATTGTGCGCTTTTGAAATGGAGTGGTAAATGTAAAAATATATGATTATAATCATATTGAAATGCAATATTTTTTTTATGCACCGTTTTTTTTATTAATTATTGACGATTTTGTGTGATATATAATACAGATGTAAATGATATTATAATAGTTGGGTAAAATAATGATTGATAAAAAATATTTTCTTCATCTGCCGAAATTCTAAAACACTTCATCGAAAAATATTTTTCACTCGTCTAAAATGAAGCATTATTCAAAGTTGCCACGCATAATATTTATTTTCTAAATCGTTTTACTGTAAAAAGAAACTCATGATACAAGTTGTACTCGGTGCTAAAAAATAAAACTAACCGCCAATACCTTAACACGAGCGAGCACCGGTTAAGGCGGAGGCACAAAAAGCCCTGTGAGTAAAATTGCTCCGAAAGAGTAGAAAACCGCAGGCAATTTGTATCATGGCTACAAAGCCTAAAACACCCGTCAAGCACACGCTGGCGGTAGTAAAGTCGCCAAAAAAAATTGGCGACAAAATTGTAAAGGCACAGTTCGTGCAAAAGTCACTCACAGGGAATACACTTTTTCCCGTGCCTTATCTAGGTTTTTTCTGATGTTGCAAATGTAAAACAGTTATTCTCAAAACCAGAGGGCGTTGAAAAGTATTTGTTTGGGAATACAGCACAAAGGTTTATTATATGATGGCTATCATGTAATTTACATATAGATTCAGTAAAAAAATGCTACTATTTTTCATTGGATTATACTTTTAATCTGAACCTGTAACACTAAAACATTACACTTGAGTGCAAAAAACTTTCATATAATTTGACTTTGATATGAATATTTATACCTTTACACTTCGTAAATACCCCTAATTCTAAAAACTATATCATGAAAAAAATTTCTACGTTGTTTTGTATCGTGCTTTTTTCCTTTAACACTTCTATTCTGTTTGCCGGAAATAAATGCGAGGTTATTTTATCCGGTAACCATTCACCAAAATCATTCAAGATGGCTCCGAACGTGAAGGAAGGAGATTATCTTCCTAATACAATTATTTTTAAAGTGAAATCTCAATATCGTCAAAACTGCAAAGGAAATTCAGTGGACAATCTTCTTCCATTACAGGATTTTTTTCAGAACGTAGGATTTCAAAATCTCGTAAAGATGTTCCCTAATGAACAAGTTCCATCAAAGGACAGAAATGAACTTGGACAAAAATTAGTTGATATCACACTTATTTATTCTTTCAAATTTAATTCGAGTTTAAGTATTGAAAAAGTAATTAACGGTATGCTTTCGCTCGGCTATTTTGAATATGTAGAACCATGGTATGTTCCGAAAGTTACCCTCACTCCTAATGATCCTAATTTGCCTAATCAATATCATTTACTAGGAACTGGTGTTTTAGGTACCGGAAGTATCAATGCAGAAAATGCTTGGAACATTCAAACCGGAAATCCAAATGTTGTAATTGGGTTAACCGATACAGGAACCGAATTTACTCACCCTGATCTTGCCGCAAATGTTTACCAAAACCCTGGTGAAACTGGTCTCGATGCGTTGGGAAATGACAAGCGCTACAATGGAATTGATGATGATGGTGATGGATATATTGACGACTATAGGGGATGGGATGTAGGGATGAATGATAATGATGCAACATACCAAGGAAATAATCATGGTGTTGCTACATCGGGTGATGCAGATGCGGTTACGAATAACGGAGTGGGAGTAGCAAGCCCCGGTTTCAATTGCAAATATATGATGTGCAAAATAGCCGATTCAACCGGTGCATTGGTTGCTGCTTATCAAGGCATTCAATGGCTGGCAAATTATTCGGAAGCTCACGGTCATGGTAAGATTACAGTCATCAGCAATTCATGGGGAGGTTCAGGTGGAGGAGCGTTCGGACAAGACATCATTAATTACGCTGCTATCAACAAAAACATTCTTATATGCGCTTCTGCAGGGAATAACGGAGCTCAGGATATCGTATATCCTTCTTCTTACAATAATGTTTACCGCGTGTCTGCATCCACTGCTACTGATGTGATGGCAGGTTTTTCATCCTATGGAGTTGATGTGGACTGGGCTGCACCCGGTAATAATATTTATTCCACTGTTAGCGGAGCTACTTGGGGATATGACAGTGGAACTTCCATGGCTTGTCCAATATCAGCAGGTACAGCAGGTATTGTTGAATCACAACTTAATTATATAGGTACAGGGAGTGGTTTTCAATTGGGCGAAAAAATTAAACAGACATGTACACCAATGACAAGCGATGCACAATATAATGCAGGAATGCTTGGTAAAGGAAGAATTGATATGTATAAAGCATTAACTCAAGCGGCAAAATCAATCATTGTAAATCCTGTTACTGTTACAGATAAAAACAGTAATCTATATCTGCCAGGAGATACATTGGATATCAGTGGAGTTTTTACCAATTATCTCGATCCATGCAGCAGTGCTGCTACTGCAACACTTTCTGTTGTTTCAGGACCCGGAACTGTAATAAACGGAAGTTTCAATATTGGTGCACTGGCAACACTTGGATTAGATAGCAATACCATCACTCCTTTCACTGCTAAAATTAATACCAATGCGGCAGTTAATGCCGATATTAAATTTAAAATTCATATTGTGGACGGTACTTTTACAGGCGATACTTATTTTGATGTGCTGGTGAATGTGGATTATATTAACATTGCCATCAACGATGTATTTACCTCCATCACCAGCAAGGGCAGAATCGGCTACAACCTCGATGCCCAAACACAAGGACTCGGCTTCCAGTATCAAGTTCCAAATCCTGCTGCCGATTTATTATACGAAATGAGTTTGATGATTGGTGTTTCTTCTACACAAGTTTCGGATATGTTTCGCGGAGCAAGCGTTGGAGATACAGATAATGTTGATTTGCAACGTGTGCAAAAATATCCAGCCATAGTTTCGGATTTTGATGCAGGCGGAAAATTTAATGATGCGCATTCTAATACAAGCAGCCCAATCCCTGTAGAGGTTCGTCATTACGAATATGCTTGGAGCACGGCACCCTATAATAAATTTGTAATAGTAAAATATCATATCAAAAACACTGGAGCTTCCACGCTCAATAATTTGTATGCAGGTATTATGGCTGATTGGGATGTTCCGAATGCAAATGCATCACAAGACAAAGGAGCTTATGATGCCCTAAACAAAATGGGATATTGCTGGTATGTTAATGGTCCATTATATGCGGGAATAAAACTTCTTAGCAGTACGGCTCCTGCCAATAGTTATATTGTTGATAATGTGGCAACCGGCAATGGAGGAGTTGACGTAACAACTGCAAGCGGGTTCACTACTGCAATGAAATACACGGTGCTTTCCACACCAAGAAATAATGATGGATACCCTACAGCTGGAGGCGATGTAATGGATTGCTTGAGCAGTGGTCCATTTATGATTAATGCCGGAGACAGTGTAGAAGTTGCTTTCGCTTTAATCGGAGGCGATAATTTGTCCGACCTTCAGGTGAGTGCTTGTGCAGCGCAAAATAAATATGACAATACTTGTGCTATGGGTGTGAATGATCTCGAAACAAATAATTTCTGGATGTTCAATTATCCGAATCCTGCAACAAATTCAGTCAACATTAATTATAATGTTGTGGGATATAACAAAGCAGCAATCAGAATTATGAATACGCTTGGAGAAGTGGTGATGACGCTTGATAATATTCCAGTGGGAAGAAATAATCTTACGGTTGATGTGTCAAAACTCAGCAGCGGAAATTATTTTTATCAGATGAAAGCCGGCGAAGCTACATTGACAAAAAAAATAACGATTGCAAAATAAGTTTAAAATGTTTAAAAGAAAAACCCTGACTCTAAAACGGTTGGGGTTTTTTATTTTAGTAAATTTGCTCCGCAATATTAATACCATGTCTCACATTTAATAAATAATATATCCTATGGCATACGACATCGAAATGATCAAAAAGCTTTACGCAGAATTTCCAAATAAAATTTCTGCAGCGCGAAAACTACTTGGCAGACCGCTCACCTTAACAGAAAAAATTCTTTATACGCATCTTGCAGGTGCGATTCCTGCAAAGGCATATGAAAAAGGAAAATCGTATGTTGATTTTAATCCTGACCGAGTTGCCATGCAGGACGCCACCGCGCAAATGGCACTTCTCCAATTCATGCAGGCGGGAAGAAAAAAAGTGGCAGTGCCGTCCACCGTTCATTGCGACCATTTGATTACTGCTAAAGACAGTTCTCAAAAGGATTTGGATCGCGCCATAAAAGTAAATCAGGAAGTTTATAATTTTCTTTCTTCTGTCTCCAATAAATACGGAATAGGATTTTGGAAACCCGGAGCAGGAATTATTCACCAAGTTGTTTTGGAAAATTACGCTTTCCCGGGTGGAATGATGATCGGAACGGATTCTCACACCGTGAATGCAGGAGGTTTAGGAATGATTGCGATTGGTGTTGGTGGAGCTGATGCTTGCGATGTGATGGCAGGACTTCCCTGGGAGTTAAAAATGCCGAAACTCATCGGAATAAAACTTACCGGAAAATTAAATGGCTGGACATCCGCAAAAGATGTCATCCTGAAAGTTGCCGGAATTCTTACCGTGAAAGGCGGAACAGATAAGATTGTGGAATATTTTGGAGAAGGTGCGCAATCACTTTCCTGCACAGGAAAAGGAACGATTTGCAATATGGGCGCAGAAATTGGAGCAACCACTTCTACTTTCGGTTATGATACTTCGATGGAAAGATATTTGAAAGCGACTAATCGTGCGGATGTTGCGGAACTTGCTAACAAAATAAAAGAACATCTCACTGCCGATGCAGAAGTTTATGCTGATCCGAAAAAATATTTTGACGAAGTAATCGAAATCAATTTATCGGAACTCGAACCGCATCTCAACGGACCTTTCACTCCAGATCTTGCAACACCAATTTCTAAGATGAAAGAGATGGCGCAGAAAAATAACTGGCCCACAAAAATTGAATTCGGTTTGATCGGTTCCTGCACCAATTCTTCCTATGAAGATATTTCACGCGCAGTTTCTATTGCCAAACAAGCGGTGGATAAAAAACTGAAAGCGAAATCTCAATTCACTATTACTCCGGGTTCGGAACAAGTTCGTTTCACCATTGAGCGAGATGGTTTCATCAATACATTCAATAGTATGGGCGCAACTGTTTTTGCAAATGCATGTGGACCTTGTATCGGTATGTGGGATAGAGTTGGAGCAGAAAAACAAGAACGCAATACCATCGTTCATTCTTTCAACCGGAATTTTGCAAAGCGCGCGGATGGAAATCCGAACACGCTGGCTTTTGTTGCATCACCCGAAATGGTTACGGCTTTGGCAATCGCTGGAGACTTGACTTTCAATCCGCTTACAGATACACTTACAAATTCAGAAGGAAAGCAAGTAAAATTAGATGCTCCAAGCGGTGACGAACTTCCAAAGAATGGTTTTGCCGTGAAAGATGCAGGATATCAGGAACCGGCAAAAGACGGAAGCTCTGTTTCGATTTTGGTTTCTCCAACTTCCGATCGTTTGCAATTGCTTGACCCATTCACTCCATGGGAAGGTGCTGATTTGAAAGGATTAAAACTTCTTATCAAAGCAAAAGGAAAATGTACCACCGATCATATTTCAATGGCTGGTCCTTGGTTAAAATACCGCGGACATTTGGATAATATTTCAAACAACATGTTGATTGGTGCGGTGAACGCTTTCAATGAAAAAACAAATTCAGTGAAGAACGGATTGACCGGAACGTTTGATGAAGTTCCGAAAGTTCAGCGTGCATACAAAGCAGCGCACATCGGTTCAATCGTAGTGGGCGATGAAAATTATGGCGAAGGTTCTTCACGTGAACACGCAGCAATGGAACCGCGTCATCTTGGTGTTCGTGCGGTGCTGGTAAAATCGTTTGCACGCATTCACGAAACAAATTTGAAGAAGCAAGGAATGCTGGCGCTTACTTTCGCCAACAAAGAAGATTACAATAAAATTCTTGAAGATGATACAATTGATATTGTTGGTTTGAAAGAATTTGCTCCCGGAAAGCAACTTCAGCTTGTTTTGAATCACAAAGCAGGTGGCAGCGAAACTATCAATGTAAATCATTCTTACAACGAGCAGCAGATTGAATGGTTCAAGGCAGGTGGTGCATTGAATATCATTCGATCAAATGTGAAAGCATAACCGAAAATAATAATTTGAAATATTAATGCGCTCCAGATTTGGGGCGCATTTTGTTTCTGAAAATATTTTATTTGAAATTTAGATTTACCATAGCCGTAGTTTTTGGACTTTTTACTTCAATGTTTTCTCAAGAAGTGAATGTTAAGGGAATTGTTTTTGACCGAGACAGCGTTACAACCATGCCGTATGCATATGTAGTGAATAAAAATTCATCGGTCGGAACTTTGTCGGATGAAGCAGGAAAATTTTCGATCCGAATAAAACTTGGCGACACGCTCAGCTTTTCTTATCTTGGTTACAGCGTAACAAAACTATTTTCAAACTCGCTGAAAGATTCGATAAAAAACTCTTTGTTAAACATAAAAATATTTATAAAGCCGAAAATTAATGAATTGAAACAAGTAACTATTGCTACACATTCGTTTACAAAAGAGCAAAAAGAATATTATGCAAAAAAAGTAGATGAATACCATAGGGGCATGGAATCTCCTCTGGCGGACCCAATAACAGCCATGTATTATGCCTGGAGCAAGAAAGGAAAAGAGTTGCAAAAACTTTCGGTGTTGTATCAGCAATTATTGGTTGATGAAGTGAAAGAACATCGATTGAGCGATCAGAAAATACGTGAGCTTACCAAGAACGATACGATGAATGTAAAAGCATTTCTGAATACCTGTTTTTTGCCAGATCAATTTATTCTGAATGCTTCTGATTATGAACTGTATTCTGCGGTAAATAGATATTACAGGGAATATATCGAAGCGTACAATAGAAAAAAATAATTTATTATTTCTTCTCAAGTATTTTCACTTTATCCTTTAATATTTTCAAAAGTAAATCTACTTGCTTGAGATGTGTTCGGAAAGATAAACAAGCAAATCGCAAAGTGAATTTTCCATCAAGTAGAGTGGATGAGATGAAAATTCTTCCATCAGCTACCACTTCATCTAAAAGTTTTTTGTTGAATTCATCCGCATTACCTTTTTTGGGAATCCACCGGTAGGTGCAAACAGAAAGTTCTGGTTCGGTGCCGACTTCAAAACCAAGTTTTTTAATTTCGCTATAGAAATATTTTGCAAGTAAAAGTTTTTCTTCCAGACAGACACGGAATGGTTTCAATCCCATCAATTTTAATGGCAGCCATAAGCGCAATCCGCGGAAATGTTTGGTAAGTTCAGGAGATAAATCCGCAGGCGACATTTCTTCACTCTCAAAAAGCGCATCCTGCAAATATTGTGCCTGATAAAAATGCGACTGGCGAAGTTTCTGCGCATCTTTTACAAGAACCACACCCAATCCGTAAGGAAGAAATAAACCTTTGTGCGGGTCAATTGTAAGCGAATCTGAAAGTTCAATGCCTTTAAGTTTTTCTTTTCCTTCATCCGTAAGAACAAAGAATCCTCCGTAGGCAGCGTCAATGTGATACCAAATATTATTTTTCTTCGCAATCTTTCCGATTTCTTCCAGCGGGTCAATAGCGCCAATATCGGTAGTTCCTGCCGAAGCAATTACTAAAAACGGATTCAGGTTTTTCTTTTTGTCGTCCGCAATAATTTTCTCTAACTCTTCTGAATTCATTTTGTGCCGTTCATCCATCGGTACATGCCGGATGATACATTCTTTTAATCCCGCTATACGAATCGCTTTATCTACTGAATGATGAACTTGTTGCGTGAGATAAATTACACTCTTTGAAATATTTTTAGATGAAATATTTTTTGCATCACGCGCTGTAACTACTCCCATCAAATTAGCAAGTGAACCGCCTGAAGTAAGATTGCCGGTTGCATTTTGAGGATAACCCACAATTCCTGCCATCCATTTGATGAGCATATTTTCCATTCGCACCGCACCGGGACCTGCATAAAAAACCCCTGCATAACGGTTGAAGATATCAGCGAGATAATCTCCTAGTGCCGAATAATAAATTCCTCCTCCGGGAATGTAAGCAAGGTGTCCTCCAGAAGCAGGATTCAATCCGGGATAGTCAACATTCTTTTCAATAAGTTTTATTGCTTTATCGATGGTGATTGGACTTTCGGAGATCGGAGATTCATGCAAAGCAATTCCTTTGTCCGGAGTTACATTATAAGCATTTATTTTCTCGATATCATTCAGAAAGTCTTCGCTGTAGGTGACAACTTTTTTTCTCGCTTCCTTGCGTTCATGAGCCGTAGGTTCAAGAAGGCGGGAAATTTTTTCGAGTTCTTTAATTCTCTTTATCATAGCTGTTTATAAATTGCTCATAAAATAGTCCGTAATCTTTTGATACAAATGCACTCGGTCTTTGCCTAAAACATTATGTTCATGTCCCGGATAAACAAAATAATCCGGTTGAGTTCCTTTCTCAATACATTTTTTCAGAAATAAAATACTTTGTTGCCACACTACTATATCATCCGAAGTTCCGTGAATGAGCAAAAGTTTTCCTTTCAGATTTTCCGCATAGTTAAGCAAGCAACTGTTTTTATAACCTTCAGGATTTTCCTGCGGAGTAACCATGTAACGCTCGGTGTACATCACTTCATAATAACTCCAGTCAATTACCGGACCTCCGGCAACAGCGGTTTTGAAAATTCCTGCATGACGCGTCATGAGCGAAGTGGTCATGAAGCCACCAAAGCTCCAACCAAAAACTCCCAGCCGACTTGCATCAACGTAACTTTTTGATTTCAGAAACTCAATGCCTTTTAACTGGTCGTTCATTTCTTCCGTTCCGAGATTGCGAAATGTTGCCTGCTCAAATTTTATTCCTCTGTTTCCTGAGCCGCGGCTGTCAACCGTGAAAATAACATAACCGTGTTCAGCCATATATTGAAACCACAGATCGCTTCCTGCAAGCCAGCTACTGGTGACGAGCTGCACATTCGGACCTCCATACAAATAAACTATTGCAGGATATTTTTTTGTGGAATCAAAATCAATTGGAAGAATCATTCTGCAATAAAGCGTTGTTACATTATCCGCAGCGGTAAGCGTGAACAAACGCATTTTGCCAAGTTTATAATCTTTCAAAGGATTTTCTGCTGTAAGAATATTCTGAATTTGTTTTCCGGAAGTTGAGATGACGTTCACAGTTCTTGGAACATTCACTGAAGAATAAGTGTCAAGCAAATATTTTCCATCCGAACTGATAATTGCTGAATGTGCTCCTTCGCCAGAAGAAATTGCTTCATCAGATGTACCGTCAATTTTACAAAAACAAATTTCCCTTCCAAGAATATTTTTTGAATTTATCCCGATGTAAAAAAGTTTTTCTCCATTCTCATCGAACCCAATCACACTTAATACTTCAACGGAATAAGATTTTTTCTTATTCGGTGCAGAGAAATTAGTGAGCTGACGAATGAACTTTCCGCTTGTATTGTACAAATAGACATTATTGTAGCCATCCCGCTCACTTTGCCAGATGAAAAGGTCATCGTGCTTTTTTACAAATTGCATAGGATGCATCGGATGAACATATTTTTCATCTTTTTCTTCAAATAAAGTTTTTTCAAAATCTCCGGTAAGCGCATTGTAGCAATTGAGCCAGAGATGATTTTGCTCGCGGTTAAGAACGGCAATATAAATATGAGTTTCATTCGGACTCCAGGAAATGTTGGTGAGAAATTGTTCTTTTGGTTCTCCGGTTTTTAGAAAAATTGTTTTGTGTGATTTCATATCGAACACACCAACTGTAACCTGATGACTTTTTCCGCCTGCCATCGGGTATTTTATATTTTCTACCTGTGCCGGCTGCTTGGTAAAATCAATTATCGGATAATCCGTAACCATCGTTTGGTCCATTCTGTAAAACGCCAAATAATTTCCTTTAGGCGACCAAAAAGTTCCTTTTGTAATTCCCCATTCATCGCGGTGAACGGTTTTTCCATTCAAAATATTTTTTTCTGCATCGTTTGTAATTTGAATTTGTTTTCCTTCCGACCAGAGATAAAGATTATTTTCAATCGTGTAAGCAGCATCAACTTCTGCTGAAGGTCGCTCATCAATGTTTTCTGATTCCTTTGGAATATTTCTTGAGATAAAATTCACTTTCTTATTCGTTAAATCAAAAGTTGCTTTATAATTGTTCGTCTTAAAACTCATTGAATTTCCTTCGCAATTGATTGACGGAAAAGAACTCAACGTGTCGTATTTGGATGTTTTCAACTGTTCATTTATATTTGTAAGAAAAATTTTTCTTTCCGGAGTTCCTTTTTCTGCATTGCCTGTCATCAGCCAATTTTTGTCTTTCCCATAGCCGAGAAAAAAATAATTATCGGATTTTGAAACCCAATTTAGTTGTTCTAATTTTTGAGGAGCAAGTGTGGTTCTCTGTTTAAGAACAGCTTCTTCCATCGTCAGCATTTTTGTTTGAGCAAACGACATCAGCGAAAAAGTGGAAAGAAAAAGAATGAAAAGTTTTTTCATATATAATTTTTAATTGCCAAAGATATATTATTTGATTCTTATGAAATGATAACTTTGTCCATGCTTAAAAATGATTTGATTCTTCGGGCGGCACGCGGTGAAAAAGTTGAACGAATACCTGTTTGGCTGATGCGTCAAGCCGGGCGAGTTTTACCCGAATACAGAAAAGTTCGTGAACAAGTAAAAGACTTTGTAACGTTTGTCAAAACTCCTGAACTCGCCGCGGAAGTTACGATTCAGCCGGTCGATATTTTTGGAGTGGATGCGGCAATTATTTTTTCAGATATTCTTGTGATACCAGAAGCGATGGGACTTCCTTATAAAATGATTGAAGCGAAAGGTCCTTGGTTTGAAAAAACGGTGAAGACAGAAAAAGATGTTGAGCGACTGCGTGTCGCATGTGGTGATGACTTGAATTATGTAACTGATGCCATTAAACTTGTGAAGAAAGAATTGAACGGAAAAGTTCCGCTCATCGGATTTTCAGGTGCACCATGGACGATTTTTGCTTACATGATTGAAGGAAGCGGAAGTAAAACTTTTTCTCAGGCAAAAAAAATGCTTTACACTAATCCTAAACTTTCTCACACGCTTCTTCAAAAAATTACTGACAGCACAATTAATTATCTGAAAGCTCAGATTATTTCCGGCGCTGACTTGATTCAGATTTTTGATTCATGGGCTGGAATTTTGTCGCCAGAACAATACAACGAATTTTCTTTGAAATATATTTCGCAAATCTGCAATGCGATAACAACTGTTCCAAAAATAGTTTTTGCCAAAGATGCTTTTTTCGCCAGGAAAGAAATGAGTAAAATAAACTGCGATGTGATTGGTCTTGACTGGACGATGGATATTTCAGAATCAAGAAAACTTATAGGAGAAAATAAAACTTTACAAGGAAATGCCGACCCTTGTTTGCTCTATGCGGATTTTGCTGTTATAAAATCTGAAACCGAGAAAATGCTCCGTTCGTTTGGAAACCATCGCTACATCGCCAATCTTGGACACGGACTATATCCTGATACAAATAAAAACAGTGTGAAGTTTTTTGTTGATACAGTGAAAGAATTCCGATTTTAAAATTTATTTATCCTTTTTATGTTTCAGCACTTTCGCCTCGACATAAAAAATAATTTCTTCAGCAATATTTTTTGCCTGATCGCCAACTCGTTCCAGTTTTCTAATCGTGGAAAGAATATAGAGTGCCTGCTCTAACTTGTCGGGATTTTTTCTAATGAAATCTGCTATAACAGAACTTGCGTTTAAATTTAGATTATCCAGGATTTCATCCTGCTTAAAAATGCTTCGAGCCAGTGCAGTGTCTTCGTTTTCAAAAGCGGTAAGCACATCCAATAACATGGAAGTAGATACATCAAACATTTTTATCATTTGTGTAACTTTGAGAAGATTGTCATCAAATGGAGATTCATTGCTGATAATAAATTTCCCGATTCCTTCTGCAATATCCCCAGTGCGTTCCAGATTGTTATTTATTTTTAGTGCTGCGAGTACAAAACGAAGGTCCACAGCAACGGGATTATAAAGTGCAAAAATATTTTCGCAGTCGCGGTCAATTTTTAATTCGTAGGCATTCACCCGTTTTTCATTCAGTATTACTTCGCGGGAAAGGTCTTTATCAAAGCGAAGCAATGAATCTTGTGTTTTCTTCAACTGAAGAATTACCAGAGTCCAGATGGAAATGATTTCTTTTTTTAGAAGTTGAAGTTCTGTATCTAAATGTGTCATAGGAGTTTGAAAATTTGAAAATCTGTTAATTTGAAAATTATATTGTAAAATGTATCAACTGGGATTTTATTTTCAAATCTTCAAATTGATACATTTTCAAATTATTTACCCGAACCTTCCGGTAATATAATTCTGTGTTTTTTCGTTTCTGGGATTTGTAAATATTTCTTTTGTATCGTTATATTCGATGAGTTCGCCTAAATAAAAAAATGCTGTGCGGTCGCTCACTCTTCCCGCTTGCTGCATATTATGAGTTACGATGAGCAGAGAATAATTTTTTTTCAGTTCAAATAAAAGTTCTTCAATTTTGGCAGTGGAAATCGGGTCAAGAGCTGAAGTTGGTTCGTCTAATAAAAGAATTTCGGGTTTCATTGCAAGTGCGCGAGCAATGCACAAACGTTGCTGCTGCCCGCCTGAAAGAAAAGTTCCTTTGCGGTGCAGAACATCTTTCACCTCATTCCACAGAGCAGCTTTGTTAAGAGAATCTTCCACAATCTCATCTTTTTCATTTTTATTTAAACTCGCACCGTTCAACGTATATCCTGCAATCACATTTTGGTAAATACTCATAGTAGGAAACGGATTTGGTCGCTGAAAAACCATTCCGATAAATCTTCTGAGAATGATGGGATTCATTTTGTAAATATCATTCTTCGTATAAAAAATTGAACCCTCAACGCGAGTATCATTGGTGAGTTCATGCATTCGGTTCACACATCGAATGAAAGTAGTTTTTCCGCAGCCGGAGGGTCCCATCACCGCCACAATATTATTGCGCGGAATTTCTATGTTGATATTCTTCAACACCTGATGTTCGCCAAACCACGCACTGAAATTTTCGGATTTTAAAATTGTACTTTCCATTTTTTCTCGGCTAATTTTGTTAATGTGTTAAGCAGTAAAATAAATACAATCAAAATAAATGCTGCTCCCCAGGCAAGTTCGTGCCATTCGTCATACGGACTTATTGCGTAATTGAAAATCACCAGCGGCAAACTTGCCATCGGTTTCAAAATATTTGTATTAGTAAAAGGATTTCCAAAAGCGGTAAAAAGCAAAGGAGCTGTTTCGCCTGCAATACGAGCAATTCCCAAGATTACACCGGAAAGAATTCCGCTGATGCCTGCCGGAAGAATTACTTTCAGAATAGTTCTGTAATAAGGAACACCCAGCGAAAGCGATGCTTCTTTCAACGTATCGGGTATAAGTTTTAAAGTTTCTTCAGTGGATTTTATAATGGAAGGCAGCATCATTAACGTGAGTGCTATGCTACCTGACAATGCAGAAAAACTTCCCATTGTTTTTACAATCCATAAATAAATTACGATTCCGATTACGATGGAGGGAATTCCCTGAAGTACATCCACAGATAAAAGCGTCCAGTAAGCAAGTTTTGTTTTTCGAAATTCACTCAGATAAACTCCGATGCTCACACCAAATGGAATAGCAATGACCGCAGCGATGCCAATGATGATGGCACTTCCGATGAGCGCATTAAAAATTCCTCCACCGGTTTCTCCTACCGGCTTTGGAAGGTTCATTAGAAAACTCCAGCTGATTGCGGAAATGCCCCTTTTAAAAATATAGAACAGAACTAAAAGCAATGGCAATGTTACAACCACTGTAAGAAAAATCACAAGTGATTTTAAAAAAATATTTTTGTATTTCCGTATGAGAATTCCTCGTTCCATATCAGTTGATTGAGAAACGTTTGATAATTTGTCGTCCAATGACATTAATAATAGTCGTTACCACAAAAAGAAATAATCCCATTTCAACCAGCGCAGATAAATAAACATCTCCGGTTGCTTCTGTAAATTCATTAGCGATAACACTTGCCATCGTATTGCTCGGAGCAAAAATGCTTTTGGGAATAATCTGAGAATTTCCAATCAGCATGGTAACCGCCATGGTTTCTCCCAGCGCGCGACCAAGCGAAAGAAGTATTCCTGCAAAAATCCCGGAACGAGTGTAAGGAAGAATTACATTTTTTATTACTTCATATCTTGTTGCACCGAGCGAATACGCGGCTTCTTTGTAGGAGGAAGGAACTAGCATAATTACCTGACGAATCAAAGAAACTGAATATGGAATAACCATTATTGACAAAATAATTGAAGCGGTAAAAATTCCAACTCCATAAGGCGGAACATTTAAGCTTGTTTCTAAATCTCTCACGAACGGAACAAGCACAAACATTCCGACAAATCCATATATGACAGAGGGGATTGCAGCGAGCAACTCAATAATGTTTTTGAAAAACACAGAAAGAAATCCTTTTGTAAAATATTCTCCAAGAAATAATCCCACAGCAATAGAAAACGGAATAGAAATAATTAATGCAAGCAATGAAGTAATGAGCGTCCCGATCAGAAAAGGCAATCCTCCGAAATCATTTTCAACCGGATTCCATGTTTTGCCATAGAAGAAACTTATACCTATTGCTTTTATTGAAGGAATTGAAGCAACCAATATGGTAATAAAAATCGCAAGGAGAATAATTCCTAAAGCCAAAGCAGAAAGTGCTAAGCCATTTCGAAAAAAGATTTCTCCAAATTGAAGTTTTCTAATCTGTTTTGTTCCGGTTAGCTGCATAAAACTTTGTAATAATCTTTTCTTAAAAAGTAAAATGTCCCGATAAGAATCGAGACTATTTTACTAAAACAGTTATGGTCGTTCAATTTTTTAACATTAACCAATCCATGATAAAAACATCCGACTTAACTGAATATTTATTTTCAATTACAATATTGCTTTGCCATTAAAAGTAACGGACTTTAGAATTTTTTCCGCCACAGCTATTGCTTCTTTTGGTAGAGGAGCATACATCAAAGGAGAAGCGAATTGTTGTCCTTCGTGAGTTGTCCACCAAATAAGTTTGAGCGTATTTTTTGCTTTTGCTTCTGCTCTTCCCTCATAATTCTGAGTTTTGTAAACCAGCAAATATGTAAAACTGCTGATAGGATAACCATCTTTTGCGTCGGTGTCGGTGATGGAAACTCTTGCATCATCAGGAATTTTTACATTGGCAGCAGCAGAAACAGAAGCCAACGTTGCTTCGATAAAATTTCCGCTTTTGTTTTTAAGTTTTGCCATCGGCATTTTATTTTGTTGAGCATAAATTAATTCTACATAGCCAATAGCTCCCGGGGTCTGTTTTACCATTCCTGCAACTCCTTCATTTCCTTTTGCACCTAGTCCGGCAGGCCATTCAAGCGATTTCCCTTTTCCGGGTTTTGTATTCCATTCAGCACTTACTTTAGAAAGATAATCGGAGAAAATATAAGTAGTGCCGCTTCCATCCGAACGATGAACAACTGAAATTGCTAAATCAGTAAGTTTAGCAGTTGGATTCAGCTTTGTGATTCTTGCATCATTCCATTTTGTTATTTTTCCAAGAAAAATATCGGCAACCACATCGCCTGAAAGCTGAAGCGTTGGTTCGCCCGGAATATTATAAGTAACCACATCGGCACCAAGACAAGTGGGAATGTGCGCAATTGGAGCAGGAGAATTTTTCAATTCTTCATCGCTCATCGGAGCATCGGATGCACCAAAGTCAACTGTCTTTGCTTGAAGTTGCTTAATTCCTCCTCCTGAACCGATGGATTGGTAATTTACTTTGATGCTTGTCTTCTTGTTATATTCATCGAAAAGTTTTGAATAAAACGGGAACGGGAATGTAGCTCCCGCTCCTGTTAATTCGTTATCATCGGCTATAGCAATCGGTTTTACTACTTTGTAATTTTTAAACGCTGCCATGCTGAACAGCAGAATTATTACTGCTGCCAAATTTATTGTCGTTTTGATTTTTGTTTTCATATTTTGTTTTTTACAATAGTTGTGTTTTAATGTTATCCGATTGCTACCCAAACTTTATCTTTCAATCAATAATTAGTAGTTCATTCCGCTATTAGCAACTTTTTTATTGCCATTGAAAATGAAATAGAATGTTAAGCGGTAAACCATGTCATAGTCTTTTTGAACTCTGTCAGAAAAAGTAGTTGTTCCTCCTGGCGTTGAAGTGCTCATCATAGTTTTGTAACCGTTATACCAGATATTCGGCATGATATGAATTCTTGCATTTGGAGTCCAGTCAAGACCTACGGTGTAAAATGATTGAGTGTAAAAAGTAGATGCAGTATAAACACTTCCATTTATTGATGTGCTTCCTGTAATACCACTATACGCTTTTGAATAAAGATTACCGCTGTTATATTTTGTATCTGGATTATACATATCGTATCTTGCAAAAGCGCTCAATTTGTTTTTCAAAATAGCTGCCGATGCAAAAACCGACCATCCCATTTGCACTCCGCTTGTAGTATCGTTTTTTGCACCTGTGGCAACTGCACCTTTCGTATAAGCTATAGATATATCCGAATTCATATTTGTTTGCTGGAACAATTCTGCGCCTACTCTGAATCTCTCAGTAGCATAAGCAGCATAGAATTTCATCGTCATGTTGTTGGTTTTGTAAGGCAAAAGCTGTTGCACTACATAATCTCCATACAAACCAATGGTGAGTTTTTGTTTTAATAGAGCTACAAATAAATTCACTCTTCCTTTTTTGAAGTTGGTTGAATTGGGAACAGCGCTGTTATTATTTCCAATTTGAGCATAATAACCTATGAACATTGGTTTGAGAGAATCGGCAACTCGCTGCGACCATAATTTTCCTTGCAAGGAAGCTCCAAGATCGGTAGAACCATCTATACTATGCATATCCATAATAGTTCTTTCTACAGAACGGTAAGCCCACAATGGCTCTGTTCCGAATGAAGTGGCGAAAGAAGCGGTTTGATATTGTCCAAGAACTATATCTGTATTCTTTAAACCAAAAATATTTGAACATTTTACATTAGCATATTTCACATACATTGTATTTTTTCCACCGCCATCGTAGTTTTGCTCATTGGCTAATACTATTTGTGCAGAAAAATTTGGCGCAAATTTGTAATCATATCCTAAATAAGCACGTCTGATCTGAAAAGCATTGGTTTGTGTATTTGCTGCTTGTGCACTGGTGCTGGATAATGTGTTAGAAGAAGACAAAGGAGTTGTTCCTCTGTATTGCACACTGCCTCCGCCTCTTTGAAGGGTATCGTTATGCGATTTGTTGGCATAATCGCCAAAAACGTAACCCCAAAGATTTCCGGATGGTTTAAACTCTGTATCTTGCGCTCCAAGATAATTACCCATGCCAAGTGCAACCGATGCTCCAATTGTTAAAATGTAGTTTTTGATTTTCATAGTGATTTAATTGTTTTAAGGGGTTTGTTAACGTTAAATTTTATTCGGCAAAAGAACACGCATCGTATTATTTAAGAATGAACCCAATATTATCTTAATGTTAAATTGACCAAAACCAAATTCGGCAATTTGCAACCTAATCGGGTTTTCTTGATCCTCTATTCAGGAAACAGTCAACACCCAAAGGTTTTCTTGCAACTGCCAAAAGGTTTCTCTCAACTCCCATCAGGAAACAGGCAACTTCCAAAGGTTTTCTCGCAACTCCCAGAAGGTTTCTTGCAACTTCAATCAGGAAATAAGCAACTGCCAAAGGTTTTCCCGAAACTCCTGTCAGGAAACAATCAACTGCAAAGTAGAATCTGTGTACTCTCGTTAGTTATCTTAAATCACCTGAGAGAATATCTGTGTCTTGGGGATGTTCTTCCACAGGCGGGCATCAAATGCCATGCAGATGTTGCGGATAAATGGTTTTCCTTTTTCGGTTACCTGCAACTGAAAGGGTTTTGTAATTACCAGTCCGTCTTTTTCCATTTCCTTTAATCGCTCAATAGATTCAGGAATGGCTTCGCATTGCTCCGCTTCATTCTGCCAAGAAGTAGAAAATTTGCAAATGATATTCAATATATGTCTGCGGAGAATCAAATCTTCCTCATTCAAAATATGTCCTCTGAAGATCGGCAGCGTATCCGCGTTCACTAACTTGTGATATTCCTCTACCGTCTTCACATTCTGCGCATACGCATACCAGCTGTCGCTTATCGAAGAAACGCCCAAGCCGATCATCAGCTTGGTATAGGAATGCGTGTAGCCCATAAAATTTCGGTGAAGCGTGCCGTTCTTTGCCGCTTTAAATAATGTATCGGTGATGAGCGCAAAATGATCCATGCCTACTTCTTTGTATCCTGCTTCTTCAAGCATCGTTCTTCCTGTTTCGTACAACTCGCGTTTCACTTCATCGGCAGGAAGATCGGCTTCGGTAAACTTGCGCTGACCGGGTTTCACCCAAGGAACATGCGCGTAACTGTAAAATGCAATCCGATCAGGATTCAGAATCCGTACCTTATTGATAGTATCCATCACGCTTGCTTTCTTCTGAAATGGCAATCCGTAAATCAAATCGAAGTTGATGGAAGTATAACCAATCTCTCTCGCCTTCACTACCACTTTCTCTACCGTTTCATATGTCTGAACGCGGTTAACAATATCCTGAACTTTCGGATCAAAATCCTGAATGCCCAAACTCAGCCGCCTGAATCCAATATCATAAAGCGTTTTCAGATGAGAATCGCTCGTGCTGTTGGGATGCGCTTCAAAACTAAACTCCGCATCTTTCGGCACAATGGATTTTGAAAGTATTCCGTCAATAAGTTTCTTCAAATTCTCAGGACTGAAAAACGTGGGCGTTCCACCGCCCAAATGAATTTCTTTTACCTTTGGTTTATCGCCAAAAACTTCAAGATATGATTCCCATTCTTTCAGCAGAGTTTTAATATACGTTTCTTCCACGGCATGATTTACAGTGATGCGCGTGTTGCATCCGCAATAGGTGCACAAACTTTCACAATAAGGCAAATGAATATAGATGCTGATTCCGTCTGTTGCATTCGTTTCGTCAAAACATTCTTTCACTTCGGCTTTCCATTCATCCACAGTTGGAAATTTATCCCAATACGGAACGGTAGGATAGCTGGTGTATCGCGGACCGGGAACATTGTATTTTCTAATCAGTTCTAAATTCATTTTCTATTTATTGTCATCGGCAAACCACTCGGCATACGATGAAGGAGTTTCTCTCAATTTCAAATGATGCAGCTTGATGTGTTTCGGAAGATGCTTTTGAATAGTTGTTGCAAAATCAACCAAAAGATTTTCGCAGGTTGGTTGGAATTTAGTCGGCACAATTTTCTCGAACATTGAATTATCGTTCAGCATCTTTTTGTGAGGAGAATTTTCATTCAGCATCAGCGCGTGATCAAGTTCATCCACAATTAATTTATTCACGATTTCTTTCAAAACAGAAAAGTCAAGCACCATTCCTTGCTTCGGATTCTTTTTGTCATTTTCAACTTTGCCAATAATTGTTACAGCAAGTTCATAAGAATGTCCGTGAATATTTTTGCAAGGACCATCATACCCATAAAGCGCGTGCGCCATTTCAAAATGAAATAGTTTAGTGATGCGGATTGTAGAAGAATCGTTTTTCATAATCTCTTCTGCGAAATTAAAAAATCCTTTGCCACAAACATACAAAGACCAGAAGTTTATATGAGAAATTATTTATTGCCGGAAAACTCAAAAAGATGATATGTGTTTTTTGAAAGGCGATTGATTGCTAAAAAATATGCTAATAATCATATCGAGTTATAATATTTATCATGTTTTTGTTGGAATAATGTTCTCACTTTTGCAAAAAACTATTTATGAATATTATAAATGCACCATGTGAAACTTGTGAAAGCAAAAATTGTTTCATTCAAAAATTGTCTCATGAACAATTATCTTGTGTTGATTCGCAAAAACAAACGTTTAGTTTTTTTAGGAATCAAAATATTTTTTGGGAAAACGCAGCAGTGAATGGAGTTTATTTTATTAAAACAGGCAAAGTAAAAGTTTTTTCTATGGGAATAAATGACAGAGAAAAAATTGTACGTCTTGCTAGTGATGGGCATATTATTGGGCATAGAGGATATGGCGCAGAAAAATATCCGGTAAGTGCGGCAACACTTGATAAATCATTGGTTTGTTTTATTGACAATGCTACTCTTCATGAACTTTTCATGAATAATCCGGTTTTTAGTTATGCCATGATGATGTTTTATTCGCAGGAACTTAGAAAATCAGAACAGAGGGCAAAATATAATTCTCAAATGTCAAGCAGAGAAAGAATCATTAGTGCTCTTTTATATGCAAAAGAAACATTTGGATATTCTGATACGGAAGCATTTCCACCTACTATAAATGTGCATTTATCACGAGCCGAAATCGCAAGTCTTTCTGATACAACGAAAGAAGAAGTTTCCCGATCGCTCACAGTTTTAGAAAGAGATAATCTCATTATGAAAACAGGAAGGAGTATTCAGATCCTCAACGAAAAACAACTTCTGCATTTAATTAAAGATTACGGCATATATATGGTGGATGAAGAAAAAAAACAATTGAATCCGCTTTAGCTTCCTTATATATAGTAAGAACTTATAGTTATTTAAGTTTTACTAAGAAAGATTTTTCAATCCCTAATTTTCTGTTTCGAAAATATTTTAGTAATATTATTTTCTTGTCGCTCAAACCGAGTTGCTTCATAATTCTTTCTGGAAAATAATATCCTTCCTTATTCTTGATGCATAAAGAGCAAGTTGCATCCGAAATATTTTATAAGTGATTTAAATCACTATTGAAATTGATAAAAAACAACGGAATTACAAATCATTATCATTTTCTAAGAAATTTAAAAAATGTTCTTTTGATTCGTGAAAATAAGTCAACAAACACGAATTTGAAACCTGCAATAAATTATTTTAAAAGATGAGAAAAAACAAGTCAACTAATGATAAGAGTCATTGCATGGTACACGATTCTTTCTTCTCTTTGCCGCGTAATTATTTTAGTTCTTAACCAATTAAAAAAAACATTATGCGATTCAAAATTAAATTTCATCATTTGCTTCTTATGGGAGCTTTGATGTTCGGTTCTTGTCAAAAAGAATATGTAACACCTAAGCCATCTACACCACCACCACCACCCGGATCAATAAAATTTTCAGCAGATATTGTTCCAATCTTCATAACAAACTGTGGGAAATCAGGATGCCATGATGCTACTACTGATAAGGCAGGATTGAATTTATCTACTGCTGCTACAGCATATGAAGATCTTTTCGACAATAGTGAAATTGATACAACAAATTTACCGAGCAGTGCTGCAACCAGTAATTTGTATATAAGAATGACGAGTACTAATACTCCTATGCCACCTCTTTCAGCAGGAGGCAAATTATCGTCAACCGAAACAGATAAAGTTTTAGCATGGATAAAGGCAGGAGCAAAAAATAATTAAATAAATAAAAGAAACGATAAAAAACTAAAATATATGAAATCAAAAATATTTCTTCTAATTCCTCTGCTTTGGGCAGGAGCAGCCATAGCGCAGGACAGCACCGGTACGGAAAAGCCAGCGAAAAAAAATCTGCCGGTGAAAAATGCATTTGAAAGCAACTGGATTATGAATAATCAAAGCATGGTTGTTCCTTTTGCAAATACACTTGAGTTTGACATTAACCATCGTTTTGGCACGGTTGAAAAGGGTGACGATATGCTCGGCATGTATGAACCTGCGAATATTCGTTTGGGAGTAACTTATACTCCGATGAAGAACCTACAAATAGGAGGAGGGATTACGAAAGAATCAATGATGAATGATTTAAACCTTAAATGGAATATATTACAGCAAACTCGCTCAGGTAGTTTTCCGGTTTTTATTACTTATTACGGAAATGTAGTGGTTAACGGGACAAGAAACGGAGTTAATTGGTCTATCAAAGGTGTTGATGGAAAAGACAGTATTGTAAATGAAAAATTTCCTAATGATGCCAGCCGTTTTTCTTATTTCAATCAGTTAATTATTGGAAGAAAATTTTGTGACTGGCTTTCTGTACAGGTAGCCGTTTCCTATGCTCATTATAATTTAATTGATACCACAAATGGAAATCCTCACGATAGGAAGAATGATAATCTGGCAATAAGTATAGCCGGACGCGTTAAAACTACAGCAACAATGTCTGTTCTCTTTGCTTACGATATGCCATTGAATCCGGCAACAGGAGTAAAACCAAATTTAGCATTGGGAGTTGAGTGGTCAACCGGCTCTCATGCATTTCAAATATTTCTTTCGCCATACACATCCATCATCAATCAGCAAGATATGGTCTACAATACCAATGATTTCACAAAGAAACAAGTTGCCATCTGTTTTAATATTTCAAGACTTTGGAATTTTTAATTAAAAAAATAAATAGAAAATAAAATTTAAAACACAAACCGCCTCTTTAAAAAATAACCCTATGAAAAAATCAATTACCCTAACATTAGCAGGCATCGTTGCCATTGGAGCTATGTCGTTCGACATTTTAACGAGCAATGGAAAAGCAGGAAAGACCGGTGCATATACTGAAGGCAATTGCACAAGTTGCCACAGTGATTATGCTGTCAATTCAGGACCTGGATCCATTGCGATTACATCCACTCCGTCACTTACAAACGGTTATGTTGCCGGAACTACTTATACAGTAAATGTAACAGTAGCACAGTCAGGAGTTTCTCTTTTTGGATTTGATTTTGAAGCCTTAACAAATGCAACTACCAATGGAGGAACGCTTGCCGTTGTTTGTACTGATACTAAAACCTTAGCTTCATCAAGTCGGACTGATGTTGTTCACACAGGAACCGGTAATGCTACCGCAGATTCACATACATTTTCTTTTGTGTGGACCGCACCCACCACTGGTACTAGCACCGTTACTTTCTATGCATCTGGAAATGCCGCTGATGGAGATGGATCAACAAGTGGTGACTATATATATACAACATCATTACCCATTTCTAATGTTACCAGTGTAGAAGAAAACGTTGAAGCAAACTTTAACCTCTCAGTTTTTCCAAATCCGGTTTCTGATAATGTTAATGTTAAATTTACTTTAATGGAAACATCTGATATTACCATTGATCTGATGGACATTAACGGGAACAAAATTGCCAATATTATTTCTGAAAACGGAATGAAAGGCGACATCAACAAAACCTTTAATGTTTCTTCTTATTCCAAAGGAGTTTATTTTCTGCAAATAAAAAATGAGAAAGCATCATCTATTAAAAAATTAATTATTAAATAATATTTATTTGGCGCATGAAATCACTTCGGATATCAGAAAAAAAATATCTGAAATAAAATTGAAAAGTTTATGGAAGGGAACGACAATAACAACGATCGCAGGAATTTTTTGAAGGCAGGATTGCTAACAGGCGGTTCATTATTAGCCGCATCTGCATTGCAATCTGTTTTTTCATCTGAAAAAGATTCCGGTGAAAAAGTAAAAGTGCTTACCACCGATGGGAAATTGGTGGAAGTGGATTCTACTCACATCAAGAAAGCTCAACCTTGTTGTGTCAATTCCAAGGAATCGCGTGTTGGAATTCCTGATAAAAAATTTGTGATGGTAATTGATATGTCTCGTTGTAAAGATGCACTCAAATGTCAGAAGTCATGCGCTAAGCATCATGCATTACCCGAAGATGTGAAATGGCTAAAGGTTTTAAAAATGCAGGAGTCGGAAGAAACTGCTCCATACTGGATGCCGAAACCATGTTTTCATTGCGATCATCCGCCTTGCGTGAAAGTTTGTCCGGTTGATGCAACTTATAAAAGGAGTGATGGAATCGTGTTGATAGATAATGAGCGTTGTATTGGTTGCAGATTTTGCATGGCAGCTTGTCCGTATTCCGCAAGATCATTTAATTGGGGAGAACCAAAAATCCCTACTGATGCAAATTATTCTCCCGAAACAAGTGTGCCAAGAAAAAAAGGAACAGTTGAGAAATGTGATTTCTGTCCTGATATGTTAAGGCAAGGAAAACTTCCGCATTGTGTTTCAGCTTGTCCGAATGGTGTATATTATTTTGGTGATTTGAATGAAGATACGGTTACCAATGGTGATGAAACACTTAGGTTTAGTCAGCTTATTAAGGATAAAGCAGGTTACAGAGAATTGGAATCACTCGGTACAGAACCGAGCGTTTATTATTTGCCAGCTGCAAATCGAATTTTTCCTTTTAAAGATAGAGTGGAAAATAAAGAGGAACATCAACATTAATTTATGCAATTTATTTTTCAAAAAAAATTAAAGAGTGATTTGAATAAATAATTTTTCAATTTATGGAAGACATCGTAAAACCGGCAAATGACGCAGAAGCAATTAAAATGTTGCACCAATTTAATGAGGATTTATTGCCAAAAAAATTTGGTAAGATTGGTGTAACATGGGTGCTTTTTCTTTGCGTTATCATTATTAATGGATTATTTTTTTACGTCAAACAATTAAGAAATGGATTAAGTGTAACCGGAATGGGCGACATTGTTTCATGGGGAATTTATATATCCAATTTTGTTTTTTTTGTAGCAATAAGTTTGGTCGGTTCATTAATTACTGCCGTACTTTACCTTTTAAATGTAAACTGGCGCTCACCGCTTACACGGATTGCAGAAATTATTGCAGTCGCAGCCATCGTTTTTGCCGGTCTTATTATTATAGTAGATATGGGGCGACCGGATCGAATTCTGAACATGTTTATTTATGGAAGAATTCAATCGCCAATAGTTTGGGATGTGATAGTTGTAATGACTTATATGACGATAAGTCTTTTACTTCTATATTTTCCGTTGCTTCCTGGAATTGCTTTTTGCAGAGACCGTCTTCCTGGTATTCCAAAATGGCAGAAATGGATGTACAAATTCTTATCATTTGGATGGCAATGGAAACCGGAACAATTCAAAATTGTGAAAAGAGCTATTGCAATTTTATCGGTACTAATTATTCCGGTTGCGTTTAGCATTCACACCGTTACTTCGTGGTTATTTGCTACTACATATCGTCCGGGCTGGGACAGCAGCATTTTCGGTCCTTACTTTGTAGCCGGTGCATTTATGGTGGGAGCTGGTGGAGTTATTGCTGCCATGTACGTTCTTGTAAGATTTTTTCCGCGCTACGACAAGTATATCACCGATAAACATTTTGACCGCATGGGAATTTTACTTGCGTTGCTCTCCATGGTTTATTTATACTTTAATATAAATGAATACATGGTTCCCGGTTATAAAATGAAAGGTGAAGATGCACAATACCTCACAGAATTATTTGTAGGAAAATTTGCGATGATGTTTTGGTCAGTTCAGGTTTTTGGAATGATAATTCCCATTATTCTTCTTTTGTTCAAAAAATTCAGACGCCCTTTTCCGATTTTTATTATTTCGATTTGTGTGATTGTCGGAGCATGGTTCAAACGTTTTCTGATTGTCATTCCTACTTTACTTCATCCCTTTCTTCCAATTCAGGAGGTTCCCGAAAAATTTAAAGTATACATACCCACTCTTGCGGAATGGTCAATCACTCTTGCCTCATTGGCTGGAGCGTTATTAATCATCACAGTTTTTATTCGTTATTTTCCAATTATTTCTATTTGGGAAGTGGCTGAAGAAAGAGGAATAGGACATGATGTAATTTATAAACATTTAAACGAAAAAGAATGAAAAATAAAATATCATCTCAGAGGCGGATACTTTCACACATTTATTCATTAGTGATTTTGCTATTAATAAATGGATTTGTTCTCGTTGGAAATAAGGCAATGTGTCAGGGCAAACAGGAAGGTGCAGAAAAAAAATCCATTTCCATCTCTCTAAGCTGTAAAACTTCCGATGGATTAAAACAAGTTAAAGTAAAAGCTACTCGCAGAGAGAATAAAAAAAGTATTCCGCTAGATAATGCAAAATCTCCTATCGCATTATATTTTGATAAAGTTGGAGATAAAGATCCATCAAATGGAACTGGACTTATTGGTAAACTTTATTTGAATGATGATGGAGAAGTGAATTTTGATCTTCCAGATAATTTTAATTCACAAACATCTGGGTTACATCAATTCAAATTTATTGTCAAGTTGGAATCAGATCCATTGTATGAAGATGCTCAAGAAGAAATTTCTATTTCAGATGCAAAAATCAATATTGATTATTTCGGAAAGGATTCTATCAAGACAGCAACAGCAACATTAACCGAATGGAAAGATACTGCGTATGTTCCTGTTTCAGGAGTAGAAATGAAACTATCCATCAAAAGAGCATTCAGTCTGTTTTCCTTTGGCGGTGAAGGACTTACTACGGATAAAAGCGGAAATGTATCTGCTGATCTTCCTTTGGATATTCCCGGAGAACCAGGTGGAAAAATTACAATTGTTGCAAGTGTGATTGACAACGATACTTATGGTTCGCTTGAAAGTACAAAGAAAGTAGAGTGGAGTGTTCTTCCCAAAACAAACGAAGAAATTGGACGAACACTTTGGTCAAGAGGAAATAACGCGCCAATTTCATTAGTCATTATTTCTTGTTCCATCATTGCGGTAATCTGGGGAATACTGATTTATCTTGTTTTCCAGTTATTTAAAATAAAAAAAATAAGTAAACAACAAGCGTAAAATAAAACACAAACCAAAAATCAATACTAACACTAAAAACCAAGGAGGCAATTTATGAAATCAAATCCAAAACAACCAACTTTTGCAGCAGTTACAACGGTAATCATGCTGTTTGTATTTGTAGGAATGCTCAGTATGTCATTCATGAATAATTCTCAGGATGATAAAAAGAAAAAACCATGGGTAGTACTGGAAAAATCGAAAGCAATGAAAAACCCTGTGAAAGCGGACGCTACTTCACTATCGAAAGGAAAAGAATTATATACTAAACATTGTAAATCGTGCCATGGATCCGCAGGAAAAGGCGACGGACCTAAAGCAAAAGAATTAGATACTCCAACCGGTGATTTTACTGACAAATCATTTCAGGCGCAGACTGAAGGAGAGATTTTTTACAAAGCTAAAGAGGGTAGAGATGATATGCCAAGCTTCAAGAAAAAACTTCCGGAAGACGAAGATATTTGGACGATCGTTAATTATGTGCGTTCATTATCAGGAGCGAAATAGTTTTATGAATTCATTTTTTTAAACAACAGGGAAAAGAATATCAAAAATCTTTTCCCTGTTAATTTATGTCTCAATTAATTTATGCAACTTGAAAAAGAAATACACCAGGTCAAGCCATTCAGGAACGACTATCATAAAGCGTCTGTAAATATTGTTTATACAGGAAAATGGATGATGCAGTTTCATGCAGATATATTAAAACCCTACGGCTTAACAATTCAGCAATATAATATTCTACGAATCTTACGAGGTCAATATCCAAATGCCACAACGGTAAAACTTATTCGTGAACGGATGCTCGATCGTATGAGCGATGCATCTCGAATCGTTGAACTCCTCCGAAAAAAAGGATTAGTTGAGAGAACTATTTGCGCAGGAGACAGAAGAAGGATGGATGTCGTAATCACTCAACTTGGTATTTATCGGTTGATTGAAATTGAAAATGAAAACGAGCGTATGGATAAACGTCTCTTTAGTTTAGATGATCAAGAAATTATTCAACTGAATACACTTCTTGATAAAATCAGGAATATTCCTGATATTTTGCCTTCTGTTGTACCTTCATTATAGTATTCCATCTTATTTCACAATGTTATAATCACCAAAAGTTGATATAAATCACTTTTGATTATGACGAGAATCATTTCAATTCATGATTCAAGTCATTGCCCTGATTCGTAAACATATTCACATTTGCTCATTAAATGTTACAACAACTTATGTTATACAATTTTAAAAAAAAACAAATATGCAAAAAAAATTAGATGTGTGAGGCAAATCATTTTATATAGTAATATATCTCTATTTCTTAAATGAAAAAAATCACTAATGCACATAAAAAAATAATATTATGATAGACCAAAATGAACAAAATGGAAACGGCTCAGGAGCTGAATCTAAGGCAACAGGCAGACGAAACTTCCTTAAGTTCGGTGCTTTAGCAGCAGGACTTACTGTAGTGGGTGGTGGACTACAGAAAGTTTTGTCTCAAGATAAAAAGGAAAACCCAGATACCACCGTGTTCACACGAGATGGAAAGGTTTTCAAAGCCGACAAAGCATGTTTGCATGAATACACTGCTCCGCCGGTAACAAATGCCGAAGCCCGCATAGGTATTCCCGGTAAAAAATTTACTATGGTGTTTGATCTTGCAAAGTGCGATGGTTGTAAAAAATGTACTGAATCCTGTCAGGCAATGCACTTTACTGAATCCGACCGTGAATGGATAAAAGTGTATAAGATGAAGGATGCTGAAACAACCGCTTCCTATTATATGCCCAAACCTTGTATGCATTGCGACAATCCTCCTTGCACAAAAGTTTGTCCGGTTGGAGCAACTTTCAAAAGAGAAGATGGTATTGTTCTAATTGATGATGATAGATGCATAGGTTGTCGTTCTTGCATGGCTGCATGTCCTTACTCTGCACGTTTTTTCAATTGGTCAGATCCAATGCAACCTGTAGCTGTTGCTAATATCCCTTATTCCCCAGAACATGGATTTCCACGCCAAAGAGGAACGACTGAAAAATGTGATTTCTGTCCACACATGATTCGTGAAGGGAAAATGCCCGCTTGTGTATCTGGATGTCCAATGCAAGCAATTTATTTTGGCGATCAGAATGAAGATGCTGTAACAAATTCAGCCGGGGTTACTGTAAAATTCAGCCAGCTTTTAGAAGATAATAGTGCTTATCGATTATTGGAAGAATTAGGAACAGAGCCACGTGTATATTATTTGCCTCCTAAAAACAGGAAATATCCTAAGCCAGATATGGAATCTATAGGAAAGGAAAATAAGATTGAAGGCGGAAAATCTGATACAGGAATGGGAAATATGGCTATGTAAAAATGACAAAACAAAAAATTAATCATAAGAAAATTAAATAAAAAAAATATGAGCAAAATAATTTATCCAGACAGTCATATTCCGGCAGAACTTTCAGAAGAAGTTATCCGCGAAGACAGCATGCGCCCAACTATGAAATGGGGACGAAGCACTCAACTTTGGCTTGGCTTTTTATTTATGGTTTTTGGTTGGGGACTTTATGCATATATACATCAATTAAGACATGGACTGGGAGAAACAGCCATGCGTAATTATGTTTCCTGGGGATTATACATTTCCACTTTTGTATTTTTCATCGGCATCAGCCATTCCGGCACACTTGTTTCAGCGATTCTTAGAATCACAAAACAAGACTGGAGAATGCCGATCACACGAATTGCAGAGTTGATGACTTTTGTATCTCTTTGTTTTGGCGGTCTTATGCCTATTATTGATTTAGGTCGTGCAGATCGCATTGCAAACCTTGTCATTTTCGGAAGAGTACAATCACCACTCATGTGGGATGTGATGTCAATCGTAACTTATTTTACAGGAAGCACAATCTTCTTATGGCTTCCTATGATACCAGACATGGGACTGATGAGAGACAGATTAACAGTAGTTGATACTCCGTTCAAAAAATTCAAAAAGTGGCTTTACAAAACATTGGCGATTGGTTGGACAGGTTCAAAATCTCAGTGGAAACGCTTGGAGTTAGTGATGACAATTATGACAATCATTATTATTCCTGTAGCAGTTTCTGTTCATACAGTTGTAAGTTACATTTTCGCGATGACACTTCGCCCTGGATGGAACAGTACTATATTTGGTCCGTACTTTGTGGCTGGTGCATTGTACAGCGGTTCGGCAGTAGTAATTCTTGCCATGGTTATTTTCCGAAAACTTTATCATCTTGAAAAATATATCACCTATAGACATTTTGATCTGATGGGTCGAGTGGTATTGTCGCTGACACTTATATATGGATATCTGAACCTGAATGAATATTGGATTCCTGCCTATAAAATGGCAACTTCAGAAGGCCATTTGTTACACGATTTATTTAGTGGAAGTTATTCTACCGCTTTTTGGTTATGCCAGTTCGGAACAGTACTTTTTCCAATTGTTGTAATGTGTTTTCCAAAAGGACGAACACCGGGAGCGCTTACTGTCGTTTGTATATTTATAGCAATTGGAGCTTGGGTAAAACGTTATCTCATTGTGGTTCCTACACTATTGCATCCTTTTTTACCAATACAAGATGTTCCATTGACTTGGTCGCAATATTTTCCTAATTGGGTTGAATGGTCAGTTACGATGGCAGCATTTTCAGGAATGGTAATCATTGTAACTCTTTATGCGAAATTTTTTCCAATGATGTCAATGTGGGAAGTTGTGCACGGAGCTCACATAGAAGAAAGTAAAAGGGTTGCATTTGAAAAAGTTGAGCATGCAGAAGAAATAAATGAAGCAAAAACAAATCATAAAAAAGCAACAGTAGTTGGATAATGCAAAATAATAAATAGAAATATAACAACAATGAACAATATGAAAATAACCAGAATTACATTAGCAGCAGTTCTTTTCTGCGGAGTTTCATTTGCGCAAGCTCAAAAAGCAGAAAGCAGTCTTCAATTATCATTTTCTAAGCAAACTGATAATAGTAAAACTATAAGCGCATTAGTGATGGGAAAAAAGAGTGGCGAAAAATTTAAGCCCGCATCAAATGCTCACATCAGTTTTTATGCACAGAAAGAAAAAGAATTAGTTCTTCTTTCAAAAACGGTATCCGATGATCGTGGCAAAGCAACATTAACTCTTCCTAAAGATTTACCATTGGATGCAGATCATTTTTTCGGTATAACTGTAAAAGTTGAAAACGATGATACGTTTGAAAACTCAGAAGAAAAATTAAAATTAAAGGATGTAAATCTTTCTCTTAAACTTAATCCGCATGACACAGCGAGAGTCGCAACTGCAACTGTTACTGAAATTACCGATGAAGGAACTGAGAAAGCAGTAAAAGATGTTTCGATTAATTTTTATGTGCAGCGCTTATTTGGAAAAATGCCAGCAGCAGAAGATCACACGGTTAAAACAGATGAAAAGGGTATAGCAGTTTTTTCTTTTCCTAAAGGAATTCCTGGTGATACTGCTGGAAGTATGACAGTACTTGCTATGATTGAGGATAACGATTCGTATGGAACAGTGGAAAGTAAAAGTTCCACCAATTGGGGAGTTGTTGTGCCTCTCGAAAAAGATCCGTTTCCTCGAGCTATTTGGGGAGCAAAAGCACAATGGGGAATGATAATCACGCTTACAATTCTTTATGGTGGAGTATGGTCGTCATACATCTTCATGGCTTTTCAATTAAGAAAAATAAAAAAAGAAGAAAATTTAACAACCAATAATTAATCACTAATACTTAAAAATAAACACAATGAAAACTATTATCACACAAGTAAGCAAAATGAAACTTTCAGGTTTCATTTTAATTGGAGCACTTGCAATTTGCAGTGCGTTTATTCCAAAGCCAAAGGGAGAAGTAATTAATTTAGTTGGTGGACAGGAAAAATGGGTTGCACCGGCAGATGCTGATAAGAAAACCAATCCGAATGCTTCTGATCCCAAAAGTCTTGCTACAGGTAAAGACATTTTTATTCAAAAATGTGCTATTTGCCATGGTAAAAAAGGAAAAGGTGATGGACCAAAGAGCGCAGAATTAGACAAACCAGTGCCAGATTTTACAAAAGGCGATTTCAGCAAACAAAGCGATGGTGCGATCTTCTGGAAAATTGCCGAAGGAAGAAAACCAATGCCTTCTTTCAAAAGTGAACTTTCTGAAGTGCAACGCTGGCAGGTAATAATTTATTTAAGAGAACTTGGAAAGACCACTACTTCACAAAAATAAAAGAAAATAATAATAACAACTATTTACCTATACCAACAAATCAATTAACCAATTAATAATACAATTAACATGAAAAATTTAAACAAAAAATTAGTGTCTGCCTTTATGATGGGGGCATTCATTGTACTGGGGTTGTCGAATTGCAAAAAAAAGGATGAGGTACTTGACTTACCACCCGCACCCGCACCAACACCAGTATTAAATACTGATACTTTGTATTCAGTTCCTGGAACTGCCACACTTCAAGCAATAGGCGGAGCTGCGTGGGATGGTACAATTGAAGGAGTTTGGAATAATGCACCTGCATTAAATGTAACCGGTACAGTGCCAGATTTAGGAAATGGAACTTTTACAGGATATGTTGGTAACAGTACTCAAATTAAATTACGTTCCTTATACGATGCGAGCAATATTTATTTTCTTTTTGAATTTGCTGCTGACCGTCCGAACGTGCTAAGTGCACAATGGTATTTTAATCCAACAACACATCTTTGGGCGCAGGAAGCTACCGCTGCCAGTTTAACTAATTTGAATCCTGATGGAAGTTACAGACCTCCTTTTTCACAGGATGAAATTGTAATGATGTTTAATATTTCAGATGCAACATTTAATACATTATCTTGTTATGCTGCTTGCCATGTCATGTCTTCGTATGGATATTCAGTTACACCTTCAGGCGGATACATGGCTACAAATGGTCCTAGTGAAAGATTAGATGTGTGGAGAATGCGCACGTTTCAGACTATGCCTATGAACCAAGTAAATGACTGTTTTATTGATGATGGTTCAAGCATTGGATTAGGAGAAAGTGGTGTGTTAGATAAAAATATGGTTCACAGCGATTGGCAGGTAAATAATGGTCCGGCATCTTCTGTACCTCCAAGCTTACAATCACCTGGAGTAGTGGTATCAGCACCTACTGCAACATCAAAAGTTTATGCAGCAGATGGAGGATTCAGCAATAAGCAAACATTAAAACTAAGCGGAGGATCAAATCCGGCGAATGCATTCCCTGCTGCTAATGGAGGAAAAGTATCGGTTCCAATTTGGGTAATAGAAGGTGCTGCCGGAACTAATCCATATAGCAGTAAACAAGGTGCAATCTTTACTTCAGATACCGGTGCAACAGCAGTTATGGTTATAGGAGTTGATTCTACTACAGGAATTTTACATCTAAAAGATGGAAATACTTTAGATCCTCGAACTTCAACATCAGGTACTGCTTATCAGCAAGTAGGAACCGGAGATGGACCAAATTGTATTCCTGGTTCTATTGTTAGTGTATATACCGGTAGTCGTGGTGATGTAACATGTAATGGATTTTGGACAGGATCAGGTTGGAGATTCTTATTCAAACGTGCATTGAAAACAAGTGATAATGTTAATGACGTTGATTTCTCTTCTCTTGGCAATCAGCCATTTGGTGTTGGCGTAATGTTTAACGGCGCTGATAACGAACATGCTATTGTAGCTGGCTTGACATTGCATTTTGGTCAAAGAGGAAGTGCTCGTATTAAAAAAACAAAATAAGTTAATGGGTACTGGGATAAATTTTTATCCCAGTACCCAAAACCAAAAACGATTAACAATTAAAATACTCATCATGAAAAAAGCACTAATATTTATGACTGCAGTGGGCATGTTGTTAATTGCTGTTGTAACAGGTTGTCAAAAAAACGCAACATTTATTTACAAAGCCCCGACAGTTGTAGTTACTACTCCGGTTTCTTTTAGTAAAAATCTGGTTCCACTTTTTACTGCAAATTGTGCTCTGAGCGGTTGTCATGTATCAGGAGGTCAGACTCCGAATTTAACGGCAGCTTCAGCATACGCATCGTTATCAGGCGGCAATTTTTTTAATGTTAGCAATCCGTCAAGCAGCATAATATACGAGCGATTAACAGGAACACTTACTCCGGAAATGCCTTTTGGAAAACCCAATAACCCATCCAACATTAATGCTCTGGTATTGGCGTGGATTACACAAGGAGCAAAGAACAATTAGGAAAAAACAATTAAAAAATAATAAAATGAAAAAAAATATAAAACAATTTGCAATCTGGATGCAAATAGGAATAGTTGCCTATTTGCTATTTGCAATTGGTAATAATGTCTGCGCACAGGATAGCACCTCAGCTAAATCTGTAGCTAAGATAGAAAGAGTAAGAAATACTTTTCTTGGCAATATGCTTATTGATAATCAAACGGTGATGGTGCCAGTTAAAAAAACTTTTGAGTTTACTATTCAGCACCGCTTTGGAACTATCAATAACGGTTATACAGATATGTACGGACTATTTGCCACTGCCAACATGCGCTTGGGATGGAATTATACTCCTATTGATAATTTGCAATTAGGTGTTGGAATATGCAAGGAAAATATGCAGTGGGATGGCAGTGTTAAATATGCAATTACCAAACAAGCTGTATCTCACGGTTGTCCGGTAAGCGTTACTTATTTTGGAGATATGGCGGTGTCAACTCTTCCGCTGAAAGGAAATTTTGCAAATGATGCCGACAGAATTTCGTATTTCAATCAATTAATTGTAGCTAGAAAAGTTACAAGTCATTTTTCAGTTCAGGTGTCACCAAGTTTATCTTATTATAATAATGTGGCAGGATATATGAGTGCCGAAGGAACTGTTAAACCAACAATGAATAATGCTCAGCTTTCTGTTGCTACAATGGGTTGTTATATGATTACCGGTGGAATGGGTATTATTGTTGACTACGATCAGCCGCTTACTCAAAACCCAACTAATAATCCATGTCCCAACGTAAGTTTTGGAATTCAGTTTGCAACCATTACTCACACATTTCAGGTATTTCTTGGAAACTTCCAAGGTATTCTTCAGCAGTCAAATAATTTCTTTAACCAAAATGATTATACACAAAGCAGATATTTAATAGGATTTAATATTACTAAACGTTGGAATTATTTTTAATCGGCAATAATACTTTTCATAGGGTTTGTATTCGCCCCTCGCTGTTATTCCTTCTGTAAATTGAAGAATGAACGGAGGGGTGAAAAACAAAATTTCTTTCAGATAGAATTTGAAATGAAAAAATAATGAGTCAACCAAAAACATATTCTCCAACAATGAAGGTGAAAAATATCAGCCACCTTTTGCAAATGCTTCGATTTGAAGATATGCAAAACACCGGAAGTCAAGAATTACCTCCGGGACAATGCATAGTTCTGGAGCGATTTGTTGGCAAGGAAAATGTTTCGGAACCAAATTTAAATTTTGGATTAGCTGAAGTAGTTGGAAGTGTGCAGTATGAGATAAACTTTACGCAAGCTGATGTTGGAAAAACAATTTATTACCGATGCTGTTATATAAGTACTCAGGGTAAAAAAAGTCCTTGGAGTAAAACTCTAACGGTTGTCATAGTTTAGAAAAAATAATTTGGTGATGTTTGCTATGCCATTAAATGAATTACAATGAGCAAAAAAATTATCTGTAAAAAATGTAGTAACTCAGCATGTTTTATTAAAAAACATTGTTCATCCGATTGGTTAAAAAGAATTGAGTTAAAAAAAATTCAAATTGAACATCAGGCGAAGGATATTATTTTCCGTGAAGGCGGTTATATGGAAGGTGTTTATTTTATTCAACAGGGAAAAGTAAAAGTGGTAGCAAAAGGGGCCAATAACAAAGAACAAATTGTTAGAATGGCAATTGATGGACAGATATTAGGTCACCGTGGATCGGGCGATGACAAATACCCAATTAGTGCCATCGCGTTATGCGACACTACGGTTTGCTTTATTGACAACGATACGCTTTACGATGCATTTATGGAAATTCCAAAACTTACTTTGCAAATGATGGAATTCTATTCTCGTGAATTGCGTCGAACAGAAATAAGAATGAAATACCTCACCCAGATGAATGTGAAAGAAAAAATTGCAGAATCATTACTTTTTCTCAAGCAAGTTTTTGGAATCAAACCTAATGATGGAACTATAAATGTTTGTTTGACACGATGTGAAATTGCAAGTATGATTGGTGTTACTGCTGAACAGATTAGTCGAGACATTGGAGTATTTGAAAAGAAAAAACTAATCAAAAAAAAGGGGCGATTTGGAATAAAACTGGTTGATGAAAATGGATTGCACGATATTGTCAGAAAATATGGGATAGAACAATACGTCGAACAAAGATGAAAACAATAGTTAGTTGCAACGAGTGTAGTAATACTGTTTGTTTAATTAAACAGCACTGCCTTCCTATTTGGAAAGAAAAAATTGATGCGAATAAAATCCAAATGCGATACATGGCGGGTGATTATATTTTCAGAGAAGGAAATAAAGTGTATGGAATATATTTTATCAAGCACGGAAAAGCAAAAGTAATATCAACAGGATTAAACGACAAGGAACAAATTGTTCGACTTGCTGCTAACGGACATATATTGGGACATCGAGGTTACGGAGGAGAATCTTATCCTGTGAGCGCAATGGCTTTGTGCGATACATCCGTCTGTTTTATTGATAATGATTCATTTTATGATGTGTGTATGAATAATCCTCAGTTCACTATGGAAATGACCATGTTCTATTCTCGCGAACTGCGTAAAGCCGAGATACGATTAAAATATCTTGGTCAAATGTCTTGCAGAGAAAAAATTGCAGAAGCACTACTTTATTTAAAAGATATTTTTGGAATGGACGAAGAAAAAAAATGTTTGAATGTTTATTTAACCAGAAAGGAAATTGCAGATATGGTTGGAACGACCTCCACTCAGGTAATCAGAGAACTTCATGTATTGGAAGCGGAAAAACTTATTGCCAAACAGGGAAAAGGAACACTCTTGCTGATAAACATGCCGGGGTTAGAAAATATTGTCAGCAATTACGAAATGAAACAACAATTTGTGTGATAAGAATGATTTATAATTTTGTAGTGATAAATCAACACATAAATTCAATAAATAAAATACTATGAAAAAATTTAAAATCCGTAAAGCATCAATGTTGGCAGGCATAGCAACTGTTGTCATCGCTCTATCATTGGCATTTCAGCAAAACAAAGAATGGAAAGCGCCAGATTCGGCAAAAGACAAAAAGAATCCCATCACTTCGGATGATGCTTCAATTGCTGCCGGTAAAAAAATTTATGAAAAAGATTGTATTAACTGTCATGGAAAAAAAGGTAAAGGTGATGGCAAGGACGCAGCAAATCAAGATGTAACAGTTGCTGATTTAACTTCATCCAAAGTTCAATCTCAAACCGACGGAGAAATTTTTTGGAAAGTCAGCGAAGGAAGAAAGCCAATGCCATCAAATAAAAAAGATCATTCTGATGAACAACTTTGGCAAACAGTGAATTACCTGCGCACACTTGGTAAGTCAGTAAAAAAGTAAATAATGGTACAAAAATAAATACAAGATGAAAAAATCAATTTTGCTTTTCGGATTTATTGGGGGAATGTTTTTATTTCCATTCAATGCAAATATATTTGCTCAATCAGGAACTGATTCTACGGTTATTAAGTTGGCACAGGAAGTAAATTCTCTGAAGGCAGGAGAAAGCCATTTTTTGGTAGTTGGACTTACTACTTTCGGGTTTGTGAATTCTTCAACCACTACAAATGGAATCAAGCAAAAACCATCTTCTACAAATACATTTGATGCAAATCATTATGAATTTAGTCCAATGTTTTTGTGGAGGCATGGAAAAAATCTTCTTCTTGAATTTGAGCCATCGTTTGACGGCAATCAAATTGGTGTGAACTGGGCTTGCGCATCTTATTTTGTTACTCCCGGATTGATCGTTCGTGGAGGTTATTTTGTTTTGCCGTTTGGAATGTATAACAAACGCCTTGCTGCCGGATGGATTGACAAAGTTGCTACCGATCCAATTGGCGTGGCTGATGCTCCTCCGGCAAGCGATTGGGGAGTTGAAGCAGAAGGCGGTCTTCCGCTTGGTTCCATGAAATGCAGTTATGATATTGCGATTACAACAGGATATCAGATGCTTCACGACAAATTGCAAGATGGTGCATTACAAAATCCGAATGGATCAGGATTGACTGATAACAACAACAATAAAATGGTGAGCGGACGTTTTGCGTTGCTTCCATTTTCAAATTCATCTCTTGAAATAGGCGTGTCTGGAATTTTTGGAAAAGTTGGTGATACAAATGATTCCCTCTACAAAGATGCAACCACCACCATGTATGCCGGCGATATTACTTATTTAGCGGACATACGACCTTTTCTTTTGAATATAAAAGGACAGTATAATGTTATCAATGTAAATAAAGGAACATTTCCTAATCCTGGTGATTCTACCAAAACATATTCTTTCTCTAATACTTCAACTTCTTATTTCGGACAAATTTCTCTGCGACCAGTTTCTCTTCGTAATAAAATTATTAGAAACTTTGAACTTGCATTTCGTTATGCAAATTACATAACTCCAAAAGGCTCTTTGTGGGAACAGAATTCAACTCAAACAAGTATTGGTTTGGATTATTGGTTAAGCTGGAGGTCAATTATCAAACTTACCTATGAAACAGTAAATTCAAATTATGCTTCAATGGGAATTTCGGGAGATAAAACAAAAACAAATTATGTTTATCTGCAATACTCAGTTCAATTTTGAAAAATTTATAACGATGAAAAAAATAAATATAAAAAACCTGATTGTTGCTTGCTTACTATTTTCTATTCCGGTATCAACTATAATCAGCGGATGCGCTGCAAGTGCAAAAGTAGCTGCCAAAACCGGATCACAACTTTGGTCAGAAAATTGCCGCCGATGTCATAATACTCCTCCTGCCACGGCTTTTTCAGCAGATCAGTGGGAAACAATTGGATTGCACATGCAAAGCCGAGCGTTGCTCACCGAAACGGAAAAAAATAAAATAGTTCAGTTTCTGAAAGGAGAGTAATTGTGAAAATTTTTAAAGCACTTAATAATAGAATGAGAGAAATGAATAAAGATAATAGTCGTCAGCTAATTGTTTATGCAACTTGAAAAAGAAATACACCAAGTCAGACCATTCAGGAATGATTATCATAAAGCCACAGTTAATCTTATTTATTCCGGCAAATGGGTTTTGCAGTTTGTTACGGATTTTCTGAAGCCATATAAATTAACTCTCCAGCAATATAATATTCTTCGCATTTTACGTGGAAAATATCCTGAAGCTATTACGGTAACATTTATTCGTGATAGAATGCTTGATCGGATGTCAGACGCGTCAAGGTTAGTCGAACATCTCAGAAAAAAAGAATTGGTTATAAGAACTACTGCAGGTTCTGACAGGCGCAGAATGGATGTTGTAATTACTGAAAAAGGACTTGCCTTGCTTGAGGAAATTGAAAAAGAAAATGATCAAATGGATAAACGGCTTGCGACCTTAGATGAACAAGAAGTTGTTCAATTGAATTTTCTCCTCGATAAACTCAGGAATATCTTGCCTTGATTTAATTTATTTATTATTTCCGTATCCCGCATCCCTTCTTCTTTATTAATTGCGATATTTTCTAAATCCAAAAACGAGTATTCAATTTCGTTTTTCTGTAGTATTTGTTTTGCTAATTTTCCCTGATAAATAACAAGTATTTAGCTAATCAAAATCATTGGAGGATTTTGATTATATGATGTGATTTGCAAATTATTAATCAGAAAAAAAGTTCCTAATTCAAAAAAAACAGAAAAATATTTCATCAAAATTCTTAACTGATAATTATCAGTTCAATGACATGGAATAAATATTCTTCACTATGAAACCATTTTCAATGATGCAATTTCGATTCGAAACTTGTCTATTTCTCATATTAAAAAGTGATATAAAACAAATTTTTTACTAATCAAAGTCATTGTGAGGGTCTATCACTTTTCCCAATATTGCGCAATAATTTAATGAATAAAAAAAATAAAACAACAACCAAATACTTTTACCTATGAAAAAGTTAATCTTTACATTAGTCTCGCTCGCGAGTGCAGTGCTGATTATTTTCAGCACGTTCTCCTTGTCTCATTCAAGGAGTCAGAAATTAGTTCCCTCCGCCAGATCGGGAGGACCAGCATCAGGACCGGATGGTGGGCAATCATGTACTGCTTGCCATTCCTCGTATTCGAGTTCATTTGCAAAAACAGGATGGATCACTTCAGATATTCCTGGAAATGCCTATGTGCCTGGAGCAACTTATAATATTACTGTTACAGTAAATTCTAAAGGTTACAAACATGGCTTTGAAACAAGCTGTCAAACAGCAACAGCATGTGTAGGAACCTTTATCTCGAATGATTCAACACAAGTACTTTATGCTGGAACAAATTCATGGATTACACACTTAGATAGCATTACTGCCATGCAACGTGTTCCACAAATTGTTCCTTGCCAAAAAGGTTTCTATGGAACTCATCATAATCAAAATTCCCATTCTTGGACATTCCAATGGACAGCTCCAACTGCTGGCACAGGCACAGTAACAATTTATTCAGCAATGGTTGCAGCAAATGGAAATGGAAGCGATAATTTAGCTGCCTATCCACAAACATCTTGGAAAGGTGATTCTGTATTTACTTCTTCACTTGCACTTACAGAAAATACTACAGCAAATTTTTCAAGTATTGTAAAACCATGCGGAAGTTCCAGTAATGGTTCGGCAACAGTTAACGCTACCTTTGGAACGGGTCCTTATACATATTTATGGACACCTTCTGCTCAAACAACTTCTAATGCTACGGGTTTGGCAGCAGGTAATTACACTGTTAGTGTTCATGATGCTTTATCTGCAAGTATGAATTTGCATTTAACATTACAAAACGGCGTAAGTGCAATAATAAATGATCAAAATACACCAAGTTGCCCAGGTGCAATTGCCACACATGCTGTGCTTGCTTTGGGTGGAACAACTCCTTATACATATTTATGGAGTGGTGGTGGACAAACCACTTCATCGGTTACTGGTTTAATTCCTGGAACATATTCAGTTACAATTACGGATGCGGCTGCTTGTTCCACTATATATACTTTTAATGCAACAGATAAACAAGCTTTTTTTACTTATTTCTATAACTGGCAGGATAGTAATGTAACTTGCAAAGGCGGAAACAACGGCTATGCAAAAATACAAACTCGAAATAATATTACCGGTTCTTTAGCTTACTCATGGAATTCCGGTCAAACAACGCAGACAGTAACTAACTTAGCAGCAGGTACATATACCTGCACTGTAGTAAACACAGGTACTGTTACCGGATGTACAACAACGGTAACTACTACATCCACAGTTACCATTACTGAACCGGCAGCGGCACTTACTGCATCAATAACAGCGCAAAACAACGGTTGTAATAATGCAAATAACGGCACTGCAACAGCTTCTGGTTTTGGCGGAACTGCTCCTTATTCGTATGCTTGGAGTAATGGCTCAACAACTTTTCCAGTGCAAACCACACCAACGGCTACTGGTTTAGCACCAGGAAATTATTCTTGTACTGTAACTTGTTACGGTACATATGTAACTTCGCAAGATGTTCCTCCACTACAAAGAGCAACTTCAAAAGTTGGTTCGTGTTATTCAATAGCTACTGTAACAATCACAAATCCCACAGCCCTTACTTCAACGGTTACCAGTACTAATGCAAGTTGCAATATTTCTAATGGAACTGCAAGCGTTAGTGCATCGGGTGGAGCAGGAAGTTATACATATTTTTGGTCTAACTCACATACAACTGCAAGTATAACAGGACTTAATGCTAATTCATACGGTGTTATTGTAACAGATGCCAACGGTTGCACTTCTGCAGGTGTTGCCAATGTTATTAACAATGGTGCTCCTACTGCAACTGTAACACCAACTAATGCGTTGTGTCATGGCGGTAATGGCAGTGCAACGGTAGCAGCGAGCGGTGGAACCGGAGCATTCTCTTATGTATGGAGCAGCGGTTCAAGTACATCGGCAGCAAATAATCTTGCATCAGGAAATTACACAGTAACCGTTACCGATGCAAGTAGTTGCTCAACAACAACAACAGTAACTATTACTCAGCCAACCGCTGTTACAGCATCCGCTTCAGTAACTGCAAATGTTAGTTGCAATGGTGGAAATGATGGCAGTGCAGCAGTAACAGCAGGGGGCGGTACTCCAACTTATAATTATGCTTGGAGCAATGGTTCACCAAATCCAAGTGCCGGGCAGCTTACTGTTGGAGGTTATACAGTAACTATAACTGATGCCAACGGTTGTACAAAAATTGCTTCTGTAACAATTACTCAACCTATTGTTTTAACTGCTACAATGAGTTCTACTGACCAAACAGTTGCATCTCCTGCAAATGGAACTGCAACAGCAAATCCATCCGGCGGATCAGGAGCATACTTATATGCTTGGAGTACAACTCCAGTGCAAACTACATCCACGGCTACGGATCTTGATGATGGAACTTATTCAGTAACTGTTACTGATGCTCATGGTTGTACACTTACAAATACCGTAGTTGTTCTCAGTACCGTGGGTATTAATACGATTGATTTGGAAAATTCAGTTTCAGTGTTTCCTAATCCAAACCTCGGAGAGTTTAATATTACTCTGAATGCTTCTGTGAGCAATAATTATGTGATTGAAGTGCGAAATTTGCTAGGACAAGTAATGTATAACGAAACATTGACAAACTTTAGTGGTAATTACATTAAACATCTTGATGTAAAAACTTATGGCGGAGGAATTTATTTCTTGAATATCCGAAGCAATGAAAATCAAGTGGTGCGCAAGGTGGTTGTGAACTAAGGTTAAGTATCTTTTTATTAAAAAAGTCCTCCGATTTTTCGGAGGACTTTTTTAGTTCTATCTAAACTAAAAACAAAATTTTATATATGAACAATATTCAAAAACATAAATTGATTCACGGTTGGAATCCTGATTTACCAGACCATCGTGATTTTTTGTATGAAGCTCCTTCACTCATTTTGAAAATTCTTCCTCCATTGATTGATTTGCGTGCGCAGTGTCCGCCTGTGTTTGATCAAGGTGAATTGGGAAGTTGTACAGCGAATGCAATTGCTGCTGCGGTTCAGTTTGAGCAAATGAAACAAAAAGAAAAAAACTCATTTATTCCTTCTCGGTTATTCATCTACTATAACGAAAGATTTATTGAACATACTGTTAAATATGATAGCGGTGGTATGCTGCGCGATGGAATAAAAACTGTGAGTAAGCAAGGTGTTTGTTCGGAAAAAATATGGCCGTATAATATTTCTGAGTTTACAAAAAAACCATCCGCTCAATGCTACAAAGAAGCTCTAAAAAATGAAGTTTTGTCATATCACCGAATAGCTCAAACATCGGAACAAATGAAAGCTTGCCTTACAGAGGGATATCCTTTTGTTTTCGGATTTTCTGTTTATGAAAGTTTTGAAAGTGAAGAAGTGGCAACAACGGGCATTATGCCAATTCCTGCAAAGAACGAAAAGTTACTTGGCGGACATGCCGTGATCGCTGTAGGATATGATAATTCAAAACAAAGTTTTATTATCAGAAATTCTTGGGGAACGAAATGGGGAATCAAAGGATATTTTTATATGCCTTACTCTTACATAACCGATAGCAATAAATCCGATGACTTTTGGACCATACGATTGGTGGAATGAATGAGTTTTACTAAGTAGTCTGGCATTTGTCCTGTCTTGTTTACGTACAACTTAATACCCAAAAACATTCAGGTTGAACAATATGAGTAAAATCATATTGTTATATGATTAGCGTCATATTATAATTCAACAAACAATCATATATTTGATTAATTAAATGTTACAACAATAATTGTTAATCCATGAAATGTAAAAACATCTTTTATCTTTGCAAACTGTTTTGAATAAAATAAATCGAAACTATCGGTTAACTAAAATTATAATACCAACACAGATAACCCCAATTTATTGACAAAAAAATAAAACAATTAAAATAATTTCTACATGAAAACAACTATTCAACCCCCAGTACTCATGACACTCCTTGTTATATGCGGAGCAATTTTGTTTATGTCATCAACCTTAAAAAAAGTTCAGCAAACAACACCATGGGTGGCACCTTCGTCGGCTGATACAATTAAAAATCCATTGAAAGGCAATGCACAAGCGGCAGATGAAGGAAAAAAATTATACGCTCAGAATTGTGCAGTATGCCACGGCGACAAAGGAAAGGGAGATGGAATTGCAGCGGCAGGATTAAATCCTAAACCGGCAAATCACACTTCAGAAAAAGTTCAAATGCAAACTGACGGAGCAATTTTTTGGAAAATGACTACAGGAAGACCACCAATGGCATCGTATGCAACAACATTAAGCGTAACACAACGCTGGCAGTTGGTGAATTTTATGCGCACTCTAAAGAAAAAATAATTATCTAACTATAAATATGAAACCTATGAAAACACTTATTAAAACAATCACAATAGGAGGATTCATGTTATTCAACTTTGCAACAGTTAGCAAAGCGCAAGACTCAACACAAATAGATAAGCCCAATAAACCCGGTGGAAGTAACACGAAGTTTTTACTTGCCGGAAAAGCGCAGATGTCATGCACAAATACAATTACTCAAATGCCCGGAAGCCCAGATGTAAAGGCAAACACTTTTTTTCCGGATGCGTTTATGTTGATGCCATTAGTGAAAGTAAATAACAAACTTTTTTTAGATGCACAGATTGAAGTTGACGCTAATGGAATTGGAGGTGGGTCGTCAATTAATCTGAATGAATTAATTGTCTATTATAGAGTCGCTCCCGCTCTTAGCATTTTTGCAGGAAACTTTAGTCCTAAATATGGTTTGTATGCAGGTGTGTTGGATGATTTTACCAATCGTTATTGCACTGACCCAATAGGAATGAGCAGAGGACCAAGTACACAAACAGGAATTGGTATTCAAGGTGGAGTGCAGGCAGGATATTCTAAATTTAATTACCAATTGTATGTTGCAAACGGACCTCAAATGACGGTGGATAGCACAACTAAAGGAAGCAACAATCTTACAGGACAATTGACCTACGGAAATTACTCAGATAATAATATGAATAAAGCAATAGGAGGATCAATCGGTTTTCTTCCTTTTTCAAATTCTTCTCTTCAAATTGATGTATCTGGACAATGGGCTGGAAAAGTAGGTACTACTGGAACTCCTTTTGAAAACATCAGCAGTACATCATTTGCCGCAGATCTGAATTACTATCATGTGTTTAGTCCTATTATGGTAAGAGTGTTGGCAGAATATAATAGTACAACTACAAAAAATTATAATTATCCTTGGTATTCTGATTCTACAAAATCATCTTATTTAATACCGACGTTTAATAATCAATTCAGCGGATGGTTTTGCGGAGCTACTGTGCGCGCTTCGGGATCAGGACATGCATTTCTAAGCAACCTTGAATTAGGTGCACGTGTTGGCGGCTACACTCCACCAAGCTATGTTAATGATAAAGATAAATATACTAATTATCCGAATCAGACGGGATTACAGTCACCTTGGGGAGAAAATCCTGAAACGCAAACCACTGTGTGTCTCACTTATTGGTTAACCTGGAAGACACCGCTTAATATAGCTTATGATGTTCTAAAGATGTCCAATGGACCAACTGTTACTACTTATACAGCAAGATTGATTTACTTTTTCTAAATAATTAACTACGACTTAAAGAAAAAAAGAAATCATAAAAAAAATTAAAAATATGAAAACCACAAAACATATCTGCATTGGTGTAATTGTACTTATTATCGGTGTAATCATTGGCAACGGATGCAAAGTTCCTGAATCTATTGCCAATAAATCAGGAGCGCAACTGTGGGGAGAGAATTGCAATCGCTGCCACAATGCACCCGATCCCAAAACATATAGTGATGATCAATGGGATGCAGCTACCGAACACATGAGGCAGAAAGCGATTCTTACCAATACCGAAATTAATAAGATCAGAGTGTTTCTTAAATCAGCAAATTAAAATGTTAAACGGTAATCAATATTTGTACACCATGTTTGACCAAAACAATAAAAAAAATAGTCGGATTGATTTGTCCGAACCATTGCAGGCAATAAGAGAATCTATCATTTCGATCAGGCGGACAATAGATTTCATGAATTCACGCAAGCACAAAAATGATAAGGAAGAACAACCCATGTTTGAAGATATTCATAACCTGCTTTCATCTCTCAGCCATGTGTTGAAACACAGTATTCATCACGCAAAAAACAAGGATGAAATTCTTCAGGTAAAACAAACACACGATTTGGTAAATGAAGCGTGCTCGGAGTTAAAACAAATATTATAATCAATCATAAATTCATAACAAACTGTTTATATAAATCAATCTTCATCAACCAATAAAATCAAATACAATGCGCAAAAAAATCTTAACAGCAATTGCCGTATGTACATTATTCCTAATAGTAAAGTGCGGCACCGACACTCAACCTACCACCACAACGCAATCAACGGTAGCCAAAAAGGATACAGTTGATAATGGAATCGGTCAGTTTAAAGATGTGAAGTTAACTCACCCATTGGATCAAGGAATGGCTGGCAAAGGCGAAGATATTTACAAAGCAAAATGTATTGCTTGTCATAAATTAACTACCGAAAAATTAGTTGGTCCGGGTTGGAAAGGAGTTACCGACAGAAGAACTCCCGAGTGGATCATGAATTTTATTACCAACACCAATGTGATGCTGGATAGCGACTTAGTTGCTCAGCAATTAATGGTTGTTTGTGTGGCAAGAATGCCTAATCAGAATGTGAACAACGATGACGCTCGTTTTGTACTTGAGTTCTTGAGAAAGAATGACGGAAAAAATTAACACTGCGAATTACGAATTGGCAAATTACTAATCATTCGTAATTAGAAGATTGGTAATTCGTAGAACTAAAAATGATAGTATGATGAAGTCTAAAAATTTCTGGATCAGTTTATCACTTCTCAACCTATGTATTGTAACTGTGCTGGGCGTTATTTTGAGAAGCAAAGCGCTTTTTGATCTGCCTATCATTGATTACAACCATTTACTAAACGCTCATTCGCATTTTGCTTTTGGCGGATGGGTAACACTTGCGCTGATGGTGTTACTGATGCACACGTTATTGACCGAATCGCAGAAACAAAAATCTATTTACCAGTTTGTTTTCTGGAGCATCTTTGTTACGGTATGGGGATTGCTTTTTACATTTCCTTTTTCGGGATATAATACATGGTCAACCTACATTTCAACTCTTTTTACTTTCACCACATATATTTTTAGCTGGGTTTTTATCCGCGATGTGCTGAAAGCAAAAGTGAGCAAAACAGTTCTTATTTTATCCATCGCATCCGTTTTTTGCATGGTATTGTCTTCGGCAGGTTCTTTCACATTGGGATATTTGTTTGCCACCAAATCGTTGAAAGCAATTTTGTATCGCGATGCATTGTTCTCGTATTTGCATTTGCAGTACAATGGTTTTTTTACACTCGCTGTCTTTGCGTTGCTCTTTCAAAAGATAGAATCAAAGTTTTCGGTCGAAGTTCAAAAAAAGATATATCGTTTTGCTTTGGTACTTGTAATTTCAATTTTGCCATCCATGTTTCTTTCTTATCACTGGCACGATCCAAGTTTTCTTTTTCACGTAATTGCTTATATCGGCAGCGCTCTTTTATTAATCAGTTTTGGTTTGTTTATTCCTGTATTGAAGGCAATTTTAAAACTGTATAAATCGGTTCCCATCTTATTTAAATTTATCGGAGGACTATCGCTTGGAGCTTTCATGCTCAAAATGTTTTTGCAAAGTTTCACCATAATTAATTTTTTTGGCAACTTGGTTTTTGGCGATCGCCCCATCATTATGGGATTTCTGCATTTGGTGTTTCTTGGTTTTGTTTCACTTTTTCTGCTTGCCTATTTTGCAAAAACCGGATTGCTCAATACCGAAAAAACATTTACAAAAGTTTCGCTGGTTGTGTTTGCAATGGGAGCGTTGCTTAACGAAACTCTTTTGTGGGCGCAGGGTTTTGCCGCCATGCTTATTCAAAGCAGCGATATATTCCCATGGCTGCTTTGGGGAGCCGGCATTTGGCTCTTTATCGGCGCTGCTTTAATTGGCATTGCCCGAATTATTAGTGTGCCAAGTGTGGTGGCAGAAAAGAAAAAGGCACAAGTGCGCGAGGGCTTTTCGCCTTCAATTCCCGAACTGAAAAGATTTTAGAAGAGTATTTGTTTTTTATTTAGATACCACAATTTTTTTTGTAGCAACTCCATCAGTAGTTTTTACTTGAAGAAAATATATTCCATCAGGAACTTGGCTTAAATCAATTGACAATGAAGAATTGATAATTGACAATTTCTCGAACACCTTTTCTCCATAAACATTATATATAACTGCACCTGTAATTCGCAAATTGTTATTATTAATTTGGAATTTTCCATTTGTTGGATTGGGGGAAATAGTAAATGAATTTTCATATATTGAAAGTTCACTTACTGAAACTACTTGACAGTAAGGAGCACCACCCAATAGATTAATATTGTCTACAGAAAAACAAGATAAAGAATTATCACCTTCGGGCCAAGTCCACCATAAATCACCTACGCCTACAAGATATGCACCAGAATCAAGATTATTAATCATATTCTTAAAAATATATTCTTTATGATACTTAGTTCCAATCAGAATAGAGTCAATCCTACTTATTATATCACCATGTCCAGTATAGAATGAGGTTGTTGGGAAAGTATCTCCTACAACTAAATGCTGGTTGAAAGAAATATCATGTTCCACGCCACTAAAATCTACGTGAAATATTTTCTCATTAGGAATATCTTGCCGAATACCACCACTATATGTATATATAGTAAAATTTTGACTGCTGAATTGTTTTGTATAATGAATAGAATTAATTACTGTATCGCCAAGCCATTCTGTTAAATTATATTGAGGAGAGGGAGGATAGTTTGTACCATTTGTATTAATACTAAACCATACAGCACTATCATTAGGAAAGGGCTGATAAACATTTGTCTGCGCATTGGCAGAGAAGAAGATACTTGCAAACAAAATAATTGTGTAAAGTTTTTTCATGGCAATTAGTTTACAATCAGGAGGGGGTACACAAATGTAAACAAAAAATAATTAATGCTAAAATATTTTCCAATGGAATAGAGGTGGAGTATAAGTAATTTGGAAATTGGTAATTAGTAGTAACTTTAGCGTAATCATTGCTTATCTTTGCTTTAATGGAGTTGCCTGTAAATAATATTGTTGATCAATTTGGCAGGGTGCACGATTATCTGCGCATCTCGCTCACCGAGCGTTGCAACCTGCGTTGTGTTTATTGTATGCCCGAGGAAGGAATTGCGCTTCGCCCCAAAGCTGAATTCATGAACACCAGCGAAGTGCTGAAAATGGCAGAAACATTTGTTTCGTTGGGAGTAAAAAAAATTCGTTTAACAGGCGGTGAACCTTTGGTGCGGAGCGATGCAAAAATTCTTCTCGAAAAACTTTCCAAACTCCCTGTCGAACTTGCCATCACCACTAATGGAATTTTAATAGACAAGTTTTTTGACACCATCAAAACATCGGGAATAAAATCCATCAACGTGAGCTTGGATTCTCTCAACAAAGAAAAATTTAATTCCATCACTCGTCGAAATGATTTTGATAAAGTAATTTCTAACATCAACTTGCTTTTGAATAATAATTTTCATGTAAAGGTGAATGCGGTGGTGATAAAAGGTGTGAATGAGGATGAGCTTGCTGATTTTGTTCGATGGACAAGCGATAAGAATGTTCATGTACGCTTTATTGAGTTCATGCCGTTCGATGGCAACAAGTGGGATTTCAGCAAAGTGATTTCTTTAGAAACAATTCTTGCAAAAGTGCGCAAGCAGTTTGGAGAAAAAGTTAAACGCATCAATGATCGTAAAAACGACACATCAAAAAATTATTCCATCGAAGGATTCAAAGGAACATTTGCCATTATCAGTTCTGTTACCAATCCTTTTTGCGATACCTGCAACCGACTTCGCCTCACCGCAGACGGAAAAATAAAAAACTGTTTGTTCTCCGATTCTGAAACCGACTTACTTTCTGCCATGAGAAGGGGAGAGGACATTGTTCCGCTGATAAGAGAAGCGGTATGGCACAAAAAATCTGTGCGTGCCGGAATTACTTCATTCGAGAATTTAGAGAAAAGAAAAAACCGTGCAATGATTGCGATTGGAGGATAACTAATTTGAATGTTCTATCATAATTAATATTCCCTTTTCAAAGTGCAGATTATATTTCCAGTTATAAAACCAGATTTCATTTACTCCTGTTGAAGTTTTTGTTTTAGAAATATCCCAAGGCGTTCCCCATGCAGCTTTACACATTTCCATTGTCATTCCAATTTCTATTTTATTTTGCGCAATTACTTCCCCTTTCTCCTTTCCGAATTTGCTTATGCATTCTGATAGATGTTTTTCCTTTTTTTCATTCAGTGATTTGTATAATTCTTCTCGTTCATTTCTATTGGCATGGTCAATCCAGTAGTATTCTTTTTCGGTCATGAAACTTTTTTCAAGTTTTTCTGAAGGAGTTCTGAGTTGAAGCTCTGCGCCTTTCTCGTTTCTTAACAAACAGAATGTGAAGTAAGTGCTGTCGTTGCTTTCATTGTCCTTGCTCTTTTTAAAAAGAACTTCTTTGCATACCCATTTACTTTTATCTTTTAGATAAATAATATCCTGATTCAAATAAGTTTTTCTTTGTTTTTCAAAATAAGGAGTCGCAACAAAAGAATTAAAATAACTGCAACTGTAAGGAGGAATCTTGCTCTGGCAAACAACCCAATAGAGAGTTTCGTTTGTATTATTATCTCGAAGAACAAAAACAGCATAAACGATCATCTCTTTCCATAGAGGAGAATTAAAATCCTTGTATCTGTAGCCGCATTGATTGATAAGTTTTTTTTGTTTGAGATATTCAATAGCATCTCCTTGAAGAATATCCGTAATGGTGTAAAACTTATTTCCACTAAAACCATTGCTGTCTTTTGAAAACACAACAGGTCCTGCTTCGGGATTTACGACAGGAGGAAGAAATAATTGCAATCCAATAAATTGATATTGGTTTTCGGGTTTGAATTGTTCCTCAAAAGTTTTAGTACTATCGAAAGTAGAAGGTTTTAATACAGCAAGTTCTTCTTTATCAATCTTGCTTTGTGAGAAAACAAAACTTGAGATAGAAGAAAAGAACACAATGCCAAAAACAAATTTTATTTTCATCTCAGAATTGTAACCTTATTGCTTCACAAATTTATTAACCGCCATTCCATTTTCTGTTTTCATTTTTACAATGTAGATTCCGTTTGAAAAACCTGAAACATTTATTTCTGTTTTCTGTTCCTGCATAAGTTGCTGAAAGATCAATTGTCCTTGAATATTATAAATTGAAATCATTTTTCCCTGATCATCCAACGAACTGTTTTCAATTGTAATATTTGTGTTCGCAGGATTTGGATAAATGATGAATTGTGAATTATGAGTTGCAAGTTGATCAATCCCAGTTGTGCATCCTAATAAACTATTGAATGCAGTCTGGTTTCCGTTGAAAACATCCATATCAACATTGCCGCTGATTCCGGGAACACTTCCTACCCATGAGTATTGATTAAAAGACCAATTGGGCGCCCATACTCCTAAACTGGGTGGAGTAGCTGTTGTGCTGCCATCATCAGATGCAATCCAAAGATTACAATATGTAGCCATGGCACTGGTAAAGGATGCGGCAATTGAGCCATCGGTATAAATTATCGGATTGATACCTGTTGCAGTTTTAACAGTGCTCATCCAGGCTTGAACCCATGCAGTTAATTGGGAGGCAGTAAGCGAAGTGTTTACTTCAAAATCAAGTGCTGGTGGCAGTTCACAGGAAATAATATAAGGTTGTGCCGCACTTAAAAAATGATTTGCTTCTGAAACTGCGCCTGATGTAGTTGAGTTTACATCGGGATGTGCAAAATGATAAGCACCCATTTTAACTCCTGCAGTTACACCATTTGTTGCGTTGTTGTGATACTGACTGTCGGTAATGGTTAAACCTTCGGTAGCTTTTGCCCAGGCAAAAGAATAACCTGCTGCTTTTACCGAAGTCCAATTGATTGTAGCTTGATAGCTGGAAACATCAATTCCGAGTATTTGAGTAGTTACCGCTCCGCTGCTATCTCTCCACATTAAAGTTGAATAAGGAGAACCTGTATTAGTTACACAACCCGAAACTGTTGTTAAAAGTCGTACTACACCGGTATAGGTAGCGTTCCATTTTATATACGGTGCCGCAGTGCAACCGGTTAATCCGCAATTATTGGCGTAGCAAAGAGTAGCTGCGCTTGTATTATTGAACAAAGTTAATTCTGCATCCCAGGATTGACTTCCTCCAAAGTTGCTGCAATAGGTCCATTCATAAGTATCACCTGCGGTTACGTTAAACAATGTCCAGTTGCCTGCATTCATGTAGGCACTTACTGTTTGCCATGTGGATGAAGTAGTGGAAAATGTTGTAGAAGGATACTGATTTGTTTCTGCCGCACTGGTGCATCCGCCGGTGGCGCAGGTTTGTGCATTTGCAATTCCACAAATTGCAATTAATAAAATGAGTAAAAGTTTTTTCATGATATATTATTAATGAATGGTTATTGTTTTAAGCAAGCAGTATGATTTTAGTAAATCATAATTCAAATGTAAATAATAAACTTAATTCCACCAAAAGAACTTTAAAACAAGAAGAAATAAAAATAATTTTATTATTGTAAATGAATGAAAATCACAGTTTCTAACTCTGGCAATGGAGCAAAAAGATTGAAGCGTATAGCCAGACTTGAGCAAAGCGAGAGGGCACAAAAAATATTGCAAAATGAAAAGAATCTAATAAACCCAAGAAGGATTATTTTTTATTGATGGCTTACGTTTTTTTCCCTTAGCAGATTCTTTAAGAAGTTTTTTGTGAAAATTAAATGTCAGCACAGGCAGTGATGCGTGATTCACTACTTCCTCGGCAATACTGCCTTTAAATAAATGCGATAGTCCGTGTCTGCCATGTGTTCCTAATGCAATCATATCGGCTTTTGCATTTGCTGCAAAATCTCGGATACCTTCATCCTTCGAGTAGGCATAATATATCTGCGTGGGACATTTATATATTTTATTGTGTTTCCAAAATTTTTCTATTTGTTTTTCGGTTTCGTGTGTTGATTCAAAATCTACCATCGTTACAATTTTCATGAGCATCAGTTTGGCATTAAACATTGCGGATATTTTACTTACCGCAGGAAGTACCAATTCGGTTTCTTTTGAAAAGTCGGTTGCAAAAACAATAATAGATATTTTTGAACTCTTAATTTTATCTCTTACGGATAGAACCGGAATTTCTGCATTACGAATAACCCGTTCGGCATTGCTTCCTAAAAGTGATTCCTGAAAACCGCTGACGCCATGCGTACCCATCACAATCATATCGGCTTTATACTTTTTAGCCGACTCATAAATTTTTGAAGGCACGTTGCCAATCTCAATGGCATCAATAACTTTTACATTTTTAAATACTTTACTGTTTTTAAGTTTTGATATTCTCAATTTTGTAAACTTCATTACCTCCATCATATAATGTGCACCTGCTGCTATCTTATTATCACCTTCAGGCGTTGGAGCTGAATAAGGTCCGTCCATTATGTGCAGAAGATGAATAGTTGCGCCTGTTTTTCCTGCGAGCATTACTGCATAATCATAAGCAACAGCGGCGTTTTCTGAAAAATCGGTAGGAACTAAAATGGTTTTCATAATATCTTGGTTTGATGTGTTGAACAAATATCTTAAATTTTTGACACAACGGAATGATAGAAATCAGTTCGGGAATGAAATTATAGTTTGAAAAAAAGAAGTAATAATGGAAATTATCCGATGTTCACTACTTCGGGAAGGACAAGCTCAATAACTTTGGATTCTAAACTTGACAAATCTTCCATAAAATTATCCCACTGCATTTCGGCATCGTGTTTTAATTTCGGACCAAGATTTTTATAATACTCTATTCCTTCTATCAAGTTATTTTGGAAATCAGCCAAATATTTTTTTTGCTTCTGGGAAATTTCTGTAACATTTTTGTCTATTTCTTTTTTTAGATAATCCGCATACATTTTAAGTTCGTTCACAAACATGTGTGGCCTTTGTAATGAATTAAGAATGTTTATCCTTCCGTAGATATGACTCACCATTTCGCTCAAAGAAAATACTCCGGAAAAATATGCCAGATTCGGTCCGGGACAAATAGATATTGCGGTTAGTTGATGTGCAGGAGTTAAATGATTTTTTATCAACACACCGGCTCCAAGTCCTTCGCATAAACAATCTTTTTCTGTAACTCGATCCATTTCTTCCTGCAGTTGCGCAGGAGCAAGGTTTTGCGCTTTCAAAGATTTTATTTTCAGGTTTTGATATTCTCGAGAAGCAGTGCAAATGGGTTCTGTTGTAAACTCTGTATTAAAAGCCAAAAACTTTTTGTAACAGGGACTTCCTGGGCGCTCTTTCTCGATTCGTTCCATCCGTTGTTTTTCCGAAGAACTTTTATGAAAATTGTTAAAGGCAAGTCCAAGCGGCGAAGCATAACTCAAAAAATAATCTTCCTTTTTCGCAGTAGAAAGTTGCTTCAAAGTATTATCGTCAACATTGGTAGCTTCAGGCACTAACAAAAACGGACTTCCCCAACCGGTGCCGTCCATTTCAAAATGTTCTAAGAGCATTTTATCTTCTGCAGCAGTACCGATTCCGCCTTGCACAGTTACTTTCATTTTTGGTTGAGAAACAAAAGAATATTTTTCTTTTTGCTTAAGAGCTTCATTACAAATATTAAAAAGTTCTGCTGCAAGTTCGTTGCGTTTATCCTGAAATTCCTGAAGAATCGGTCCAAGCAATAATCCTTCGGTTGGGAAAGCGTGTCCTCCGCAATTCAATCCGCTTTCAATTCTGAATTCAGAAACCCATAATCCTTTCTTCGCCAAAAACTTTCCTTGAATCATTGCAGAACGATAATCGCTCACCTTCAGAACAATTTTCTTTTTGATAATTCCATTTTTATCGGGAGAAAAATCAGAAAAAGTTTCGCAGTAAGAATATAAACGCGGATTCAACCCGGCAGAAAAAATTACCGATGAAGAAAGATTGCTGAGAGCAAAACCTCTGAATGCAGCCATCGCATCGGCAAATTCTACTGGAAGTGGAGCACCTTCATCATCGTGGTTCATGCGATCGCACTTGGTCATAATGTTTACATCAATAGCTCCCGGAATAATTTTATTTCTAAGTTCCGTTTGAAGCAATTCCTTCTCACTACCATTTTTCATCGAAAGCATCAATAAATATTTTTTCTTCAAGGATGAGTTTTCCGGCAACATTTCAAAATACTTGACAATGTCTTGTCCTTTTTCAAATGGCTGAAGTTTCATATCCGCCACTTGTTTTTTTACAATTTTGTCAATTAAATTCAAATATTCTGTTATTCGTTTCGCTCTGCGATCTGCATCATCAACCGTGATCGGAATAAAATTTTCTTCGAATTTAATACAGTGAAACTCCCTCATGCGCTCAATGAGATGGTCTTCAATAATTGAAATGACGGATGAAATTCCAAAGCGCGCAACTTTTACTGGCGTGTCAATGGTATAACCCAAACCCATTACGGGAATGTGAAATGTATGGAAATCTTTTGTTTGCATCAATAAAATAAATAGGAGTATGTAAATACTCCCTTCTGTCTGCAAAGTACGATTTATATCCTTTCGTAAAATATGATTTCCATCATGTTTTTTTAAATTTATTTAAAGCACATTTGAAAGCCAATCCCAAATGAAAATACCACAATCAAATGTTGAATTACTTTCTCCATGCGGTTCATGGGAATCGTTGATGGCTGCTATTCAGGGCGGATGTGATGCTGTTTATTTTGGGATTGAACAGTTAAACATGCGGGCTCGTTCAAGCATTAATTTTTCTCTTGAAGATTTAGAAAAAATTTCCGCAACAGCGAAAGAAAATAAAGTTAAAACTTACATCACAATAAATACAATTCTGTATGATCATGATCTTGTGCTGATGCGCTCAATAGTTGACAAAGCAAAAGAATGTGGAATCAATGCCATCATCGCATCCGATCATGCGGTGATGAATTACGCGAACAAAAAAAAGATTTCCGTTCACATTTCTACGCAGGCAAATATTACAAATATTGAAACCGTTGAATTCTATTCTCAGTTTGCCGATGTGATGGTTATGGCGCGTGAGCTTACATTAGAACAGGTAAAAAATATTGTTCGTGAAATCAAACGAAGAAAAATTAAAGGACCATCGGGAGAATTGATTCGAGTTGAAATATTTGCTCATGGTGCGCTCTGTATGGCAGTTTCAGGGAAATGTTATTTGAGTTTGCATTCCAATTTTTCATCTGCCAACCGAGGTGCTTGCATACAGAATTGCCGCAAAAGTTACATTGTTATGGATAAAGAAGACGGAACTGAATTGGAAATTGACAATGAATATATTATGTCGGCAAAGGATTTATGCACGATTGATTTTCTTGATAAGGTAATTGATTTCGGAATTTCTGTTTTGAAAATTGAAGGTCGTGGCAGAAGCGAAGATTATGTTCACATAACAACAAAATGTTATCGCGAAGCAATTGATTCTATTCAGGAAAAAACTTTTTCAAAAGAAAAAATTGAAAACTGGAAAAAAGAATTGTCAACAGTTTTCAATCGGGGATTTTGGGACGGATATTATCTTGGAAAAAAAATGGGTGAATGGAACGATGAATACGGTTCAAAAGCGACAACGAAAAAAATCTATATCGGAAAAGGAATTAAATATTTTGAGAAAATAGGAATTGGGGAATTTAAAATCGAATCGCAGTCGCTTGAAATAGGAGATAAAATTTTAATCAGCGGTCCCACAACCGGAATCATCAACGATAATGTGAAAGAACTTAGAGTTGCGGACAAAAAACTTGAGCGTGTAAAGAAAGGAGATGTTGTTTCGTTTCCGATAAAAAGTAAAATTCGTTCATCGGACAAGCTATATAAAATTGTTGATGCTCTACCAATTACGAACAAGCGAATTACTAATCATTCGTAATTTGAAAATTCGTAATTCGCAGGAGAAAAACAAAATGGTTAGAATAATATTTTATAGAAAAAAATGTATCGGTTGCAATGCCTGCGTGGAAACAAATAAAAACAGGTGGAGAGTTTCGAGAAAGGACGGAAAATGTAATTTGGTGGGAGGAATAGAAAAGAAAGGAATTTACAGAGCCAATGCTGACGATGAAGAATATAAAATGCTGATGAATGCTGCAAAAAATTGTCCGGTAAAAATTATTAAGGTTGAAAAATAATTAGATGTATGCAAGTTCTGAAATTAACCATTAACGGAAAAAAACATGAGTTGCTGGTGGACGAACACGAAATGCTTTCAAAAGTAATTCGTGAAAAAGTTGGTTTGACAGGAACAAAAATTGGCTGTGAACAAGGAAGCTGCGGAGCATGTACCGTTCTTGTAAATAAAGAACCGGTTCTCAGTTGCATTACTCCAGCAATGCGTTTTGATGGCGCAGAAATTACAACCATTGAAGGCGTTTCTAAAAATGGAGAGCTGCATCGGTTACAAGAAAAATTTGTAGAGAAAGGCGCGATACAATGCGGTTTTTGTACACCGGGAATGGTGATGACAGCTTTGGATTTTGTAAATAAAAACCCAAATCCAAGTGTTCATGAAATTCAAGATGCGCTGTCAGGAAATGTTTGCCGTTGCACCGGTTACAAAAAAATAATTGAAGCGGTTGCTGAATACGCTCAAGAAGTTAAAGGTGAAAAATTAAAGGTTAAAAGTCCTGAAACGACAAAGGGAACAGTTGGCGTTCCCCGCCCATACATTGAAGCGACAAAAAAAGTTCAGGGAATTGCCGATTATGCCGATGATCACAAATTCAAAGATGCGCTGCATGTGAAATTTGTGAAAAGCATTTACCCGCACGCAAATATTTTGAGAATTGATGCTTCTGAAGCTTTGGCTATGCAAGGAGTTCGTTATGTTGCTACCGGAAAAGAATTGCCAATCACTTTTGGAGTTTTGCCGCTTTCGCAGGATGAAACGGCAATGGCAATTGATAAGACAAGATATGCAGGAGAAATTGTCGCTGCTGTTGCTGCTGACACTGAAGAAATTGCTGCTCATGCCTGCAAACACATTAAAGTAAAATACGAACCACTCAAAGAATTTTTAACGATTGATGATTCGTTAAATGATATTGGCACTGCTGAAAAAATTCACGACACAACAAAATTCAATAACAACATTCACAAGAAAGCTGAATTACGTTTTGGCGACCAGCAACAAGGTTTGAAAGAAGCAGAAGTTGCTTTGAAAATGGATTTTGAAATGATCGGCATCAATCATGGATTTACCGAACCGCATGCATCAACCGCATTTTGGGATGAGAACGGATTGACGATGATTTCTGCAACACAAGTAACGCATTACTTGCACCGCGCACTTGCAAAAACAATGGAAGTTCCTCTCGGCAGAGTGCGTGTGATCAAACCATATCTCGGTGGAGGTTTTGGTGGGAAGGGAGATCCTTTTGCTCACGAAATTATTGTCGCGCACATTGCAAGAAAAACCGGAAAGCCGGTAAGAGTTAAATTGTCGCGCGAAGAAGTTTTCCTGAACAATCATGGTCGTCATCCCACAAAAATGACCATTCAACTTGGAGCAAGTAAAGATGGGTTTTTGAAAGTGTTGGATGCCGATGTTGCAATTGATGGTGGCGCTTACGGAAGTTTTGGAGTGGTTACTTCATATTACAACGGAGTGTTGCTTCAAGCACCTTACAAACTGAATAATTTTGGTTTCAGAACTTTTCGCGTTTATACCAACAAGCCGCAGTGCGGTGCCATGCGCGGACACGGTGCGGTGAATACTCGCTTCGCGGTTGAATCAATGATTGATGAAATTGCACACAAAATAAAAATGGATCCGGTGGAGATGAGAATGAAAAATTTCCTCGAACCGAACTCTTTAACAGTTGGTCAATATCGAATCACTTCAAACGGAATTAAACAGGCAATCAAAACAGTAACTGAACAAGCTGATTGGAAAAATAAACATGGAAAAATGCCGCACGGTCACGGCTTTGGTGTTGCCTGCGGATTTTTCATCAGCGGCAGCGCTTTGCCAATTATCTGGAATGAATTGCCACAATCGGTTGTTCATCTTAAATTGGATTTTGACGGAAGGGTTTTGATTACATCGGGTGCGAATGATATCGGACAAGGCAGCGACACGATGCTTGCAATCATTGTTGCAGAAGTTCTTGGAATCAGCATGGACAAAACATTTGTGATCGCTGCAGATACTTTAATTACTCCGGTTGATCTGGGAAGTTATTCGAGCCGTGTAACTTTCATGGCAGGAAACGCAGCAAAAGATGCTGCTGAAAATTTGAGAAAAGAAATTTCAAATGCCATCGCGAAGAAAAAAAATATTGCTGCAGAAGAATTGCATTTTTCTGAGAATAGGATTTTCAGCAATGACAAATCCGTTGATCTCAGTTGGGACGAAGCTATTGAAATTTTGACTGCAAATCGTGGAGCTGTTAATGTTAGTGGAAAATATATTTCTCCAAAATTGGGTGGTGATTTCAAAGGCGCAGGCGCGGGTTTGAGCCCTTCTTATTCTTTCAGTTCTTGTGTGGCTGAAGTTAAAGTGGATACAGAAACTGGTCACGTAAAAATTGTAAATATTTGGGGCGCACACGATTGCGGAAAAGCTATAAATCCATTAGCTGTTGAAGGGCAATTGGAAGGTTCGTGGCACATGGGAATGGGACAAGTGATGACGGAATCAATGGATTACTACAACGGTTTATTGATCAACAATAATTTTCTTGATTATAAAATTCCAACCTCATTAGACACACCTCCGATTCACACAAACATTATCGAGTCCATCGACCCCGAAGGACCATTTGGAGCAAAAGAAACAGGAGAGGGAGCAATTCATGCGGTATTACCCGCAATTGCAAATGCAGTTTATGATGCAGTTGGAATTCGAATCACTAAACTTCCGATCAAAGCAGATGAAGTGTTGCGATTATTAAAAGAAAAATCTAAAAAGGAAATTGCAATATGATTGTCGCAGAAAAACTTTACCTGAAGCCAAAAACCATTGAAGAAGCAATTCGTTTTGCAAAGCAATACGAAAATAAATTTCGTTATCTCGCAGGCGGAACAGATGTCATCGTAAATAAATTTCAGGGAAATGATGAAGCTGATTGTTTGATTGACCTTGCAAATATTGACGAACTGAAACAAGTTGTCAAAAATAAAAATCATCTCAAGATTGGCTCGTTGATTCGCTTGGATGATTTGAAAATTCATTCTGAAATAAAAAAATTATTTCCTGCGTTATTGGAAGCGGCACATTCGGTTGCTTCGCCTATGCTTCGTAAAACAGCTACCATCGGAGGAAATATTCTTTGCGAGAACCGTTGCATCTTCTATAATCAAAGCGAATGGTGGCGAGAAGCGGTTGGCTATTGTCTCAAATGCGATGGCGAAATTTGCATTGCAACCGGCGGAAAGAAAAATTGTTTTTCAAAATTTGTTTCCGACACCGCTCCGGTTCTTATTGCGCTGAATGCCTCTCTGAATATAATTGACACAAATGGCGAATCAATAATTCTGCTTGAAGAAATTTATTCAGGCGATGGAATGAAACCAAGAAAGCTCAGTCGCACAGCAATTATCAAATCAATTCAGGTTCCTACAAAAGAAAAACAAATTTGCATTTTCAAAAAACTTCGTCCTCGCGAAGCTGTAGATTTTTCTTCTTTGACCACAGCCGTTTCAAAAAGTGAAAATGGAACGATAAGAATTGTTCTTGGTGGTGTTGACCCAAAACCAATTTTGGTGGAAGGAAATGTGAGAGACGACAAAAAAGAACTGATAAAACAAGCAGTAAAGAAAGCGCGTATCATTGACAATGATTTTTATCCGCGACTTTACAGAAAAGAAATGATCACTGTTTTTCTTGAAAGAAGTTTTGCCGAACTCGAAAAAATTCTCAAAGCGTAAATTCTATCTATGAATAAATCAATGAAGGTTTTGTTTGACGAGCATGAAATTATTGTTAACGCAATTGATACGGCTCGGCAGGCAAAATCACTCATCGGAAAATACGATGTTTCCTATGAAAAACTCATTCATCAGCTGATAGGTTTTTTCAGAAACTATGCCGACAAGTACCACCACTTTAAAGAAGAAGAAATTCTTTTTCCGGAAATGGCAAAGCGTAATGAATTGCTTGCTGATGGAGTTATCAAGGAAATGTTTGACAACCATGCTGATTTCAGAGAGATGATAAAAGGCATTGAAGCATCGCTGAATGAAAAAAAATATGCGGAAGCCCAGCAGAAATTACAGCAATACACCGAATCATTGCTTGATCATATTGCAGTGGAAAATGATGAAGTATTTCAATCTTCAGAATCTATTTTTTCAGAGGAAGAACTTGAAAAAATATATTTTCGGTTTGAGGATTGCGATCGAGAACTTGGAAGTGCAAAGAAAGAAGAGCTGAAAGAACTTGCCGACACGCTCCGGAAAAATTTGCTGATGGCTGATTAAACTGAGATTACTCTGATTTCTGAAAAAAATACAGATTACACAGATGAAAGGCAAAAAATAAATCGGTGTAATCTTTCCGAAATCTGTGTAATTAAAATATAATTTATGAATAAGAAAAATGAAATAGACGAACGAATACGTTCTTTTCTTAATGCACATACCAACTTGACACTCGCTGTTTCAGAGAACGATAGTCCTTACTGTGCAAATTGTTTTTACTCTTTTGCTGAAAAAAAAAATCTTCTCATCTTCAAATCAAACCTTGAAACTACTCACATTGAAATCGCTTTAAGAAATCATAAAGTTGCCGGTACAATCATACCTGATAAACTTGACAAAACAAGAATTCAGGGTGTTCAATTCACAGGGGAAATATGTCATGCAAAAGGAGATAATCTCACAACTGCTAAAAATTCATACTACAAAAAGTATCCTTTCGCAATTGCATTTGCAGGCGAACTATGGACGATAGAGCTGCATTCCATAAAATTTACCGATAACAAACTTGGATTCGGGAAAAAACTTGCATGGAGGAAAGATGGAGTACATTTGTCTTCTGAAAAATAAAATCAAACTAAGTTAATATATATGGAAGGTTTTAAAACAATCATTGAACCATTTAAAATTAAAATGGTAGAGTCAATTAAAGTAACTACCGAAGCTCAACGCGAAAAATTTCTAAAGGATGCGCATTACAATCCATTTTTGCTTTCTTCGGATCAGGTGATGATAGATTTTTTAACCGACAGCGGAACATCAGCTATGAGCGCCAACCAATGGGCGGGCATGATGCAAGGCGATGAATCCTACGCGGGTTCCAACAGTTGGCTGAGAATGGAAAAAACAATCCGCGACCTCACCGGCTTTGAATACATTTTTCCCACTCACCAAGGACGTGCTGCGGAAAGAATTCTTTATGGCTATCTTGGCGGAAAAGGAAAAGTATTTATCAGCAACACGCACTTTGACACCACACGTGCCAACATAGAATTCTCGGGAGCCGAAGCAATTGACATTCCAATTCCAGAAGCCACACATCCAGCACTCGAACATCCTTTCAAAGGAAACCTCGATACCGTTAAACTGGAAGCTGCCATTAAACAGCATGGTGCAAAGAATATTGGAGCGGTTATTCTAACTGTAACAAATAATAGCGGTGGCGGACAACCCGTGAGCATGAAAAACACTCGAGAAATAAGTCGTATCTGCAAAAAATACAAAGTGCTTTTTGTTTTGGATTGTTGTCGTGTTGCCGAGAATGCTTATTTCATCCGTCATCGCGAAAAAAGTTTTGAAAAAAGGTCGTACAAATCCATTGCGCAGGAAATGTTCTCGCTCACCGATGGAGCAATCATGAGTGCAAAGAAAGATGCACTCGTGAACATGGGAGGTTTTCTTGCATTGAAAAGTAAAACACATGCTGATGCTTGCAAAAATCTTCTCATCATCACCGAAGGATTCACCACTTATGGAGGTTTATCAGGCAGAGATATGGAAGCAATTGCTATTGGATTGGAAGAAGTTTTTGAAGATGATTATTTGAATTACCGCATCAGCAGCACTACATTTTTTGGCGAGCATCTGAAAAAATTAGGAGTACCATTGATGACACCCATTGGCGGACATGCAGTTTACATTGACGCTAAGAAATTCTACAATCATATTCCGGTTCACAAATATCCGGGGCAAGCGTTGGTGTGCGAACTTTATTTGAAAGGCGGAATTCGTTCGGTGGAAATTGGCTCGGTGATGTTTGGAAAGTACGATGAAAAAGGAAAACTCATTCCTGCTCCTATGGAATTGGTTCGTCTTGCCATTCCAAGAAGAGTTTATACTCAAAGCCATATTGAATTTGCAATTGAAGTATTTGAGAAATTAATCAAGGAAAAAAAATCTGCAAAGGGATTAGAGATAATTGAAGAGCCAAAGTTTCTGAGACACTTCTCAGCAAAGTTTAAAAGGTAAAAATTATATCCTTGCCTGATAAGTGTAGAGCTCGTAGTACCTTCCTTTTTTATCTATCAACTCTTGATGATTTCCTTGCTCGGCAATTCTTCCGCTTTCAATAACTAATATTTGTGTTGCCTGACGGATGGTACTTAACCGGTGTGCAATTACAAAAGTGGTTCTGCCTTTCATTAATTCGCCCAAACTTTTTTGAATCAATGCTTCGCTTTCGGTATCCAAACTGGAAGTGGCTTCATCCAGAATAATAATTTTCGGGTCGGCAAGAATGGCGCGGGCAATGGCAATGCGCTGCCGTTGTCCGCCAGAAAGTTTTACGCCTCGCTCGCCAATCAGCGTATCCAATCCTTTTTCAAAACGGTCGGTAAATTCATTTACATAAGCTGCCTTTACCGCTTTTTGCAATTGTTCGGCAGTGGCATTTGGTCTTGGAAAGAGAATGTTTTCGCGAATGCTTCCTTCAAATAAAAATTCATCCTGAAGAACAACGCCTAAATTTTTTCGATAGCTATCTAATTGTACTTTCGATAAATCGTTTCCATCAATCGTAATAATTCCTGAATCGGGAACAATGAAGGATGCAGCCAGTGAAGCAATGGTTGATTTTCCCGAACCCGATGTACCCACCAGCGCAGTTACCGAACCGCATGGCGCATCAAAACTTATATTGCGCACCACTTCTTTTCCTTCCTCATAAGAAAACGAAACATTGTCGTATTTAATATTCCCGACAATATCTTTCAGTTGAATTGTTCTATGTGTTTCATCATTCTCCGGTTTCATGTTCATCACTTCTTCTGTTCTGTCTAATCCGGCAAATGCTTCGGTAAGCTGACTGCCGATATTGCTCATCTGCACAATGGGCGCAATCATAAATCCAAGATAAAGCGTGAACGAAAGAAAATCTCCAAACGTCATTTGCTCCTGAATGATGCGATAACCTCCGATTCCCATGATGGCAGTGGAAGCAAGCCCGAGTAATAATGCTCCGGCACTGGTGATGAGCGCCGTGGCGGTAAGAGAATTTTTTACGTTATCAAAAAGCAGCGCAACTCCTTTTTCAAAAGCTGTAGTCTCTTGCTGTTCGGCATTGAAACCTTTAATCACTCTGATTCCGCTGATGGTTTCGGTTAATCTGCCTGTAACTTCGGCAGTAATTACTCCTCGTGTTTTAAAAATCGGGCGAATGGTTGCAAATGCTTTCAATGCAATCACAGCAAAAATTCCAACGGGAACCAAAACATAAAGTGTCATCATCGGACTGATTCTGATAAGAAATACCAGCGAAACAATTGAAGTAAGCGTTCCGCCAACCAACTGTACCAATCCTGTGCCGACTAAATTCCGTACTCCTTCCACATCATTCATGATTCTTGAAACCAATGCGCCCGATTTATTGTTGTCGAAATATCTTATTGGAAGCGAAAGAATTTGTTTCTGAACTTTTACTCTGAGTTGTGAAATTAAATGCTGCGCTTCTACGCTTAAAAGTTTTGTTAAAAGAAAAGATGTTACCGCCTGAACAACAATGGAACCTGCAACTGCCAAAAGCAAAAGTTTCAGCATGTGAATATCCTTGTGAACAATTACATCGTCCATCAAATATTTACTTGCTCCCGGCAAAACCAAACTTGCCATCCGGCTGATTACAATTAAAATCAATCCGATCAAAACTAATTTCCATCTGGGCCAGATGAAAGTTTTGAACGCATCCCAAACGGTTACTTTATTTTTTTTCATAGAGGGCAATGATACAGAAATTAATGAAAATAAAATGTGAGCGAGATTTTTTTACCTCAATTCTTAAATGAGTTCAACCAATTGATTGCATCTTTCTCTTTGTTAAACATTTTAAGAGGAGATTTCGGTTTGCTAAAAATATTGATGAAATTAACAAGGATGCGCATAAAACTTTTATCAGTAACAACGGCAGTCGCAATCCTTGATTTATTTAATATCCCGCTTCTGACAAAAGCTCTTGCTTCGGGCGTGATGGTAAAATTTGCGCGACCATCGTACAAAGCAAGTACCTTTTTTCCTCCTGTTAACTCCGGGTTAATTGCATCATCCTCTTTGAGAGAAACAAGGTCAACGAAAGACCCTTCGATGGGTTTTATCCAGAGGATGCCATTCTTGTCCATCCACTTCTCATTTATACTTGTACGCATTTTTTCCATGAAAACGAAGATAATAATTATTCCAAACTGATATTTATCATTTTTTAAGAACTTACAATGCGATATGTTTGTCAAAATATTTAACCATGAATCTCAATACCCCCATTTCAAAGATCATGACGAAGGATGTGGTTTCGGTAACTCCATCTCAGAAACTGATCGATGTGAAACACATTTTTGAAAGGAAGCACTTCCATCATCATATTCCGGTTACCGATAATGGTAAATTAAAAGGAATGATAAGTTTGGTGGATTTTCTTTTTGCCATTCAAAAAGCATCGCTGGATGATGAAGAAGAAGTTTACCATAATCTTTTTGTGAAAGACATCATGCGCGAACACCCGATTACCAAAGATTCAAACTCCACATTAAAACACATTTCGGAAGAACTTGCCAAAGGCGAGATTCATGCCGTTGTAATTGCCGATGACGGTTACCTGAAAGGAATTGTTTCAACGGCAGATGTCATCAGGTTTTTTCTAAAGAAATAAAAAATTTATTTTACTTCTTTATTCATACCTCAGCGCATCAATTGGATTAAGCGCGGCGGCTTTTCGTGCAGGATACCAACCAAAGAAAAGCCCGATAGATGCTGAAAACACAAACGACAAAAGAATAGACGATAATGTAATAACTACAGGCCAGCTTGCAAATTTTGCCACCAATTCTGAAATGGAAATTCCCAAGGCAATGCCAATTATTCCTCCCACAAAACTAATTACGATGGATTCGATCATAAATTGAATGAGCACATCTCTGCCTTTTGCGCCAATCGCCATGCGAATTCCAATTTCGCGTGTGCGTTCGGTAACAGAGACCAGCATGATGTTCATTATACCGATGCCGCCAACCAATAAAGAAATGCCTGCAATGCTTGCCAATAAAATTGTCATCACTTTAGAAATTGTTCCGAATATATTGCTGATGTCGGATTGTGTGCGAACGGTAAAATCGTTATCATCGGATGGAGCAAGTTTATGTTTTTCGCGCAGCAAACTTGAAATTTCATCCACCGCATCGCTGATTTGGTCTTCCGAAATTCCCGAAGCAAGAATGCTGTTCACATAAACCGAAGACGACATCATTCTTTTTTGAACGGTTGAAAATGGTGCGAGAATAATATCATCCTGATCCTGCCCGAAAGTATTTTGTCCCATTTTGGTAAGCACGCCCGTAATTTTAACCGGAATATTATTGATGCGAATCATCTGCCCAACAGGGTCTGCATTTTCATCACCGAATAAATTCAGCACCACCGTTACGCCAACCACACAAACTTTTGCAGCCGCATGATCATCCGAAAGAGTAAAGCCGCTTCCTTTTGCGATGGTGAGCGAGCGAATGGTGAGGTAATCGTTTCTCACTCCCAAAATAGTGGTGCCCCAATTTTGTGAACCAAAAATTGCCTGCACTCTTTTTTGGTCCACCGGCGAAACATGATTTACCAAATCGCATCGGGTAGCGATGGCATCCACATCTTCCAATTTAATTGTTTGCGTAGTGGAAGCGCCTTGCCTAACTCCTCCTGAAAAATTAGCTCCGGGAAAAATCATAATGGAATTAGTTCCCAAACTTGCAACCGATGCTTTTATATTTTGATTTGAACCCTCACCGATAGCGAGCATGGCAATAACCGAAGCCACGCCAATTATTATTCCGAGCATGGTCAAAAAACTTCGGAGCTTATTGCGGTTAAGCGAACGATATGCGACTTTTAATAAATTTAAAATTCTCATGTGGATGCTTTTTCTTCGGCAAGAGTTTTTATCTTTTTTAATTCTTCCGTTGCATTAATTCTATCCTTCACAGGATTGTTTGCAATTATTTTTCCATCCTTAAAAACAATATTGCTTTTGGCAAACTGCGCAATATCCGGTTCGTGCGTAACCATCACAATGGTAATTCCTTTGTCATTCAGCTTTTGAAATATTTCCATAATCTCATAACTGGTTCGAGAATCCAAATTGCCTGTCGGTTCATCAGCCATAATAATTATCGGGTCGTTTACCAAAGCGCGTGCAATGGCAACACGTTGCTGCTGTCCGCCTGATAATTGGTTCGGCATGGAATTTATTCTATCGGCAAGTCCTACGGATTTCAGCGCGTTAAATGCTTTTTCTTTTCGCTCCTTTGCCGCTACTTTGTTGTTATAAAGCAACGGCAATTCCACATTTTCCTGAGCAGAAGTTCGCGGCAAAATATTAAACGATTGAAAAATAAAGCCAAGTTTATTGTTTCTTAATTCCGCCAATTCATTTTTATTACGACCTAAAATATCCACGCCTTCCATTAAATACTCACCGCTTGTCGGACTATCGAGGCAACCCAAAATATTCATGAAAGTAGATTTGCCCGAACCGCTCGCGCCCATAATCGCAACAAACTCTCCTTTATTAATAGTTAGAGAAACTGCGCTCAACGCACGAACTTCTATATCGCCTGTGCGATACGTTTTTGTCAAATCTTTTACTGTGATTAAATTTTCTGAGTCAGCCATATTATTTTTTTCCGGTAGGGAATTTAGGCATGAAAGGACTTGAAGAGGTTTGAACTTCGGCAGCAGTGGGCGAATGATTTACTCCGGTTGCCACTTCATCTCCTTCATGAATATCTCCGCTTATTTCTGTGAATGTTCCGTCATTCAATCCTTTTGTTACCTGCTTTGGAAAAATATCCATACCATTTTTTATCCATAGAAATCCAACAGTTCCATTTGATTCTACAATTTGTTGTTTTTTTAATTCGCCGTTTTGACGCAGCTTATTTAACCAGAATTTTTTTACCGAATCCGGCAAAAGTTTTGCATCCTGAAAATATTCAAGAGGCGGAGCAAAAGCAAATGCGTTGGTTGGAATTCTGAAAACATTTTTTCTCTCCTGAATAAAAATATTTGCATTGGCGGTAAGTCCTGGCATCAACTTTAAATCAGGATTCGGAACTTCAATAATCACTATATAATTAACCACGTTTTGCACCATCACCGGCTGATGCCGAATTTGAGTTACCTCTCCGGTAAAAACATCGTTGGGATAAGCATCCACCGTAAACTTTGCCTGTTGCCCAACTTTCACCTGACCAATATCTGCTTCGCCAACATCTGCCTGCACTTGCATTTTTTTCAAATCATAAGCGATGGTAAAAAGTACCGGACTATTAAAACTTGCAATCACCATGTTTCCTACCTGCACATTTCGAGCGATTACCATTCCGCTTATCGGCGCAGTTATGGTGCAATATTTGAGATTGATAGCTGCTCTGTTTAATTGAGCTTCTGCCGAAACTAAATTTCCTTTCGCTGTTTGATACGCTGTCATGGCAACATCGTAATCCGCCTGAGCCGCGACTTTATTATCAAACAGATTTTTTGAGCGGTCGAATTCACGTTTGGCTTCATCCAAAGCTACCTGCGCCCGTTGCAAAGCGGCATCGGCGTCCACTTTAGCGGCATAATAAAGCGTGGTGTCCAAAACAGCAATCACTTGTCCTTTTTTTACAATATCGTTGAAGTCCACTTTTATTTTTGCGATGATTCCCGAAACCTGAACGCCGACATCCACCGAAGTATCCGCAGCGATGGAACCTGTTGCAGTAACCAAAACATTTACATCGCCTTTTTCAACCGGCACGCTTCTCCAATAATATACATTGGTTTTATTTCCAAAATGCCGAACCAACACCACCGTTACTAAAAGCGCTGCTGCAACAACCGAAATAATTATAATTATTTTCTTCATATTATTTAAAAAGTTAAAGGTTTGCCTAAATAGAAATCAACCATTTTGGTTTTCAAAACGTAATCGTATTTCGCCTGAATCAAAGACATGGAAACTTTGTTGAAATTATTTTTTTCAATCAGAAAATCCGTTGCATTGATTGCGCCGACATTGAATTTTTTTTCCATATCGGAATACGTTCGTTTTTCCAACGCCATTTGTTCCTCGGTTGCAATTAATTTTTTTCCTGCCGAAACCTGATTAGTATAAGCTGTTTCAATACTTTTTCTCAAATCATTTTTTGTTTGCTGTTCATTTAGTTTCGCACTCAACACATTTATCTTTGCTATTTCGATATTGGTTTTCACTTGGAGATTGTTAAAAATCGGAACGGAAAGTGTAACTCCAATTACCTGATTGAAATTATTTTTAAACTGATCTGACAGCGGATCATTTTGTTTATTAATAATTGTATTCGGCACCATGCCAATAACCGGATCAGCGGAATTGCCATTAAGATATCCAATGGTTTCAGAATTATAGGAGGTAATTTGCGTGATATTACTTTTCATACTTGAGTAGCCGGTTTTAAGCGCGCCCGACATCGTTAACTTTGGAAACCAACCGCTTTCTGCAACTTTCAATCCGAATAAGGCGGCATTGGTTTTCAGCGAAGCGCTTTTTATCTGCGGTAAAAAACTTTCAGAAATTTTATCTATTTCTTCGGTGGATAAAGGGATTTCAGGAAATAATTCTTTCAATTCCTGTCGTTCAATGTCAAAATCTTTGGTAGCCGGAGTTTCCATCAGTTGGAGCAAGGTAATTTTATCTAATTGCAATTGATTTTCTGCATTCACTTTCGTGAGTTTATCGGATGCCAATTGCGATTGTATCTGAAGTAAATTTAATTCCGCAACTTTTCCAAACTCAACAAATTTTTTTGTTTGTTCCACCTGCGTATTGGTTGCATCCACCTGAGCTTGCGCAACATCAATGGCTTCGTAATCCATCAACACTTGCATATATCCCGCCAGAACATTTAGCGTAATATCATTTTTTATTTTTTCGACATCCAGATTTCCGGCTTCATAAATGAGTTTGTTTTGCTTTACCGTATTGAGTAAAAGGTATCCGTTAAAAAGCGTAACCGAACTGTTTAGTGAGAGATTATTGGTAGAAAAAGTTTGATTTGTATATTGATAAGTATAAGGGTCTAATGAATAACCTGAATTAAAATTGTGCCCATCACTCAAGTTGAGATTTGGCAGCGCAGCCGCTTTTGATTGAACAAGGTTTATTTGGTTGGTTTGACTGGTAAGTTGTCCCTGATTGAGTGAAATATTTTTTTTAAATGCCGTGTCAATACATGCTTTCAGCGACCATGTTTTTGTTTGTGCATCGGATGAGATGCTGCCATAAAATATAAAACCGATTAGTAAAATATTTCCGACATTCATTTTGTCTTTACTAAATAGTTTTCTTCTTGTTTTCATAGTTTCGGCAATCTTTCGTTATCATAAAAGCATGTAAAACTAAGGAAACTTTTTACATTCCCGTAGTTTCCATGCGTTTTATTCTTTCTAAAATTACATGCAAGAATAATTAAGTTAGCCATCAAATGAGATGATTCAAATCATTCTTTCGATTGACTGCAATCATACATTATCATCTCTGTTTAAGGAAATTTTCAAGATGATTCTATCAGCTTATGAAATATTCTCATTAGAAATAATCGAGCCGATGGATGAAGAATTTTAAGCTAAGTTTGTATTGTAATGGAAAATTATTTTGAAGCTGGTAAGACAAAAATCCGCACCATGCGCACCATGTTGTTTTTCAGCATTGCGTTAATGGCAATAAAATTTACTGCCTATTTCATCACACATTCTGTTGCCGTTTTATCCGATGCGCTGGAATCTATCATCAACATTACAGCCGGCGCATTTGCGTTGTTCAGCATTTATTATGCAGCTCAGCCAAAAGATATTGACCATCCTTACGGTCATGGAAAAATTGAAAACATTTCTGCTCAAATTGAAGGCGTTTTAATTTTGATTGCGGGAATATCTATTATACTAAAGGGAATTTATTCCTTTTTCCATCCACCCGAACTTGAAAAATTGGATTCCGGTTTAGTTCTTGCAGGTTTTGCCGGATTATGTAATTTTTTCATGGGCAATTATCTTATAAAAAAGGGAAAGTATTATAATTCACTAATAATGATTGCCGATGGCAAACATCTCATTACCGATACCGTTTCAAGTATTGGGCTTATTATTGGATTAGGAGTGATTTATTTTACACACATCTTTTGGATAGATAATCTACTTGCCATTATTTTTGGAGCAGTCATTCTCTGGGCAGGATTCAAATTAATACGCGAATCTGTTTTTAATCTACTCGACAAAGCCGATATTGAAAAACTAAACCAGCTGATTGATATTCTGAACAAGAACAGAAGAACGAAATGGATTGACATGCACAACCTTCGCATTCTAAAATATGGTTCACAATTGCACATTGATGCTCATCTAACTTTGCCTTGGTACGAAACGCTTGAACAAACTCACGAAGAAGTCCGTGCAATGGAAAAAATTATTAAAGAAAACATGGGAGATGAAATCGAATTGTTTATTCATGCCGATCCGTGTCCGACATCTTCTTGTCCGCTCTGTGCTGTTGAAAATTGCGCTCACAGAAAATTCCCTTTTGTGAAAAGATTGAAATGGACAATTGAAAATATTATTCCTGATACAAAACATATAATTTGAACGAGTCGCTCATGTCGCGTTGAAAATTTTCAAGTGATTGCAAATAGGGTTTGTTGAAAGTATATAGCGCCATTTATCAATCCGATAAGAATAATAATTAAAAACAGTTATGATTATTATCATGAAGGATAAATAATTACTTCCAATTTTTTCTTTTTGCTAAAAGTGTACCTTCGTAGCGAATTATTATTATTACAATATTCACATTAATATTTTCTTTATGAAAAAAATTCTCTTAATTGAAGATAATAAAGACATGCGCGAGAATACTTCCGAGATTCTTGAACTTGCAAATTATAAAGTTTCGACTGCTAAAAATGGAAAGGAGGGAGTTGCTCTCGCTCAAAAAGAAAAATACGATTTGATCATTTGCGATATCATGATGCCCTTGCTTGACGGATACGGTGTTCTTCATCTGCTTGCAAAAAATCCTGAAACAGCTCACGTACCATTTATTTTTCTTACAGCAAAAGCTGAACGAAGCGACCTCCGCAAAGGAATGGAAATGGGAGCAGATGATTATCTGACCAAACCTTTTGATGACATCGAACTGTTGAATGCAGTGGAAAGTCGTTTGAAAAAATCGGACGTGATGAAAAAAGAGTTTTCTAAAAACATTGAGGGGCTGAATGAATTTATTAAGAATGCGCATGGAATGGAAGACTTGAAAAAACTTTCTCAGGAACGGGATATAAGAACTTTCAATAAAAAAGACACCATTTATTTTGAGGAACATTATCCGAAAGGAATTTTCTTTGTTGTGAAAGGAAAAATTAAAACGTTCAAAAAGCATGAACAAGGCAGAGAATTTATTACAGGTCTTTACAAGGAAGGTGAGTTTTTTGGATACCTTGCTTTGCTTGAGGATACACTTTATTCCGATTCTGCAACTGCGCTGGAAGATTCTAAAGTTTGTATGATCCCCAAAGAAGATTTTTTTTCACTCATTTACAAAAATGCAGAAGTGTCGCAAAAATTTATTAAAATGTTATCCGATAATTTGCAGGAGAAAGAAGACCAACTTATAAAATTGGCGTATAACTCGGTAAGAAAGCGCGTTGCTCAAGCACTTGTTACTCTCTGCGATCGTTACAAAAAAGATGGTGAGCAGAAATTCAGCATGAACATTTCAAGAGAAGATATGGCAAATCTCGCAGGTGCTGCTACTGAAACAACCATCCGCACCCTCAGCGATTTCAAGTCGGAAGGACTAATTGATATTAAAGCCGGAAATATTACGGTTGAAAATTATGACAAACTTGCGAATATGAGAAACTGATTTATTTTATCAGATAAAGTTTGTGTAATCCCTGAATTAATAAATTTTAATTTCGCAACAGTAAAAATTTTCATAATTGCGCGAGTGGCGGAATTGGCAGACGCGCTGGTCTCAGAAGCCAGTGAGGTAACACTCTTGGAGGTTCAAGTCCTCTCTCGCGCACCACAGTGGAGATGGCGTATTTTTTACCTCATCTCCTTTTTTATTTTTATCCTGCCTCTCGCCCGCCATGCCCTTATATTTCGAGATAAAAGAAAAAGGAGGAGCAAAATCAAAGCGAAGTTTTTTATCTTTTAAAATACGGT
>PLUL01000040.1 GCA_003164895.1 Bacteroidota bacterium
GTTAATTATGAAAGAGGTCTAATATAGCGTTTTGTCCTTTTTGTCCAAACGGAAATAAAATAAAAAAAGGGATGTCGCTGGCTTAAAAGTTTTTTCTGTTGCACAGTCGTTTTAAATGACTACTAACTATTGGCTTTACACATTGCACAGCCAAGATATTTATTTTTCATCACAGCCAAAACATAACATAGAGAGCTATTTCTTTTTAATTTTATCGCCCCTTGATAAATGCAGATTCAAACGGAAAAACTTGGATTCAAACGGAGGAGAAATTTTATCTGTCTGTATCCGTCATTTTCCGTTTGCATCCCTGAAAATAAAAAAAAATGATAACCCACATCGAAGGTCGCCTGCTTGAAAAAAATCCAACCTACGCAATCATTGATTGCAATGGCGTTGGTTATTACCTCAACATTACGGTTAATACCTATTCCAAAATCGGCAGCTCGGAAAAATGCAAATTACTTGCCCATGTTATTGTCAGTCAGATGGATCTTTCTCAAACCATGTATGGTTTTTTTGATGAGGATGAACGCAGCGTTTTTCGTCATCTCATTTCTGTTTCGGGAGTTGGTGCATCCACCGCGCGCATGGTGCTTTCATCGCTCACGCCGCCGGAAGTTCAGCAAGCAATTTTAACGAGCAATGTTGCGGTTTTCAAAAACATAAAAGGCATTGGAGAAAAAACCGCGCAACGCATTATTATTGACCTGAATGGCAAGATAAATACTGAAAAACCCACCCCCTTAAAACCATTCGGCACACACAATAAAACCCGCGAGGAGGCGTTGATGGCTTTGCTCACGCTGGGCTTTGCAAAAAATGCTTCTGAAAAAGCTGTTGACAGGGTACTGCAACTAAGTCCTGATGTGCCGGTTGAGCGTTTGATAAAAGAAGCGTTGAAAAATTTATAATCAATTACAAAAGTATCCGTGAAAGGATTTAAACATTCTTTTTTTGTTTCTGTATCTATGCTGTTCATCACATTGGTGTGGGCGAGCAGTTCTAAAATTATATCCTTGCCTGCGCCAAAATCTTTTTCTTCTTCAAGTTCTAATCCTTTAGCAAAAGCAGCTGACCCATCTTTAAATTCGGAAAAGGTTAGCAATCCTGCCGAACCACCATATTTAAATTCAGAGCCACAAATAATACCACTTGCCGGAGATACACCTATTCCGATGAAATATCCCATGAAGGATGAATCTACCGGGATGCCTTCGCTGAACGATTACAAGGGCGGACTTTATCTGAAAGAGCCTTCCAACATAAAAACAAATATTACTTACAATACTGATTCAAACACATATGACATTACTCAAAAAATGGGAGGTCTTGATTATCGTCCGCCCATTTACATGACTCAGGAAGAATACATGGATTACATGTTCAAAAAATCTTTGCAGGATTATTGGCATGAGCGAGGTACGGCAGAAGCGATGACTCAGAAGAAAAATAAAGCCAACCTAATTCCTCCTATAAAAATTAACAATGAATATTTCGATAGAATTTTTGGAAGCAACGTAATTGATATTCGTCCGCAAGGTTCTGCGGAATTAATTTTTGGCGTGAACTCATCGCATACGGATAATCCCGCTATTCCTGTTAAACAAAGACGGATTACCACCTTTGATTTTAACGAAAAGATTCAGCTAAGTTTGACTGGAAAAATTGGCGACAAGATGAAAATTACCGCCAACTACAACACCGAAGCAACATTTGATTTTGAGAACAAAATGAAATTAGAATGGTCGGGTGGAGAAGATGACATCATTAAAAAAATTGAAGCCGGGAACGTTAGCTTTCCTCTCAATAGCACACTCATCACCGGCAGCCAAAGTTTATTCGGAATAAAAACACAATTGCAATTTGGAAAACTTACGGTTACGTCGGTTGTTTCACAGGACAAGGGGCAGAAAAAAGAAATTAATATTCAAAACGGAGCGCAGACAAATCAATTTTCTATCACCGGAGATAATTACGAATCAAACAAAAACTTTTTCCTCTCGCAATATTTTAAGAACAGATATGATTCGGCGCTTTCGCATATTCCGGTAATAGAATCGGGAGTCAGCATTACACGAGTGGAAGTATGGATTACTAACACAACTTCCAATACAAACAACACAAGAAATATTCTTGCCCTGTCTGATATTGGTGAAGATAGTTTAGCGTGGTTTACAAACATCAGCCACTGGATTCACCCAAATGCAAACAACGGCCTTCCGAATAATCCGGCAAACAATCTTAATCCCGCAACATTGGTTACCGGTGCCGATACCGCTCTTAGAAACAGAGATAAAGCGATTGGAATTCTTATCGCCCCTCCGTTAAATCTCCGTCAGGTGCAGGATTTTGAAAAAGTTCTTTCCGCGAGAATGTTATCTCCGAGCGAATTTACTTTCAATCCAAAACTCGGATTTGTTTCTCTCAACACAAATATAAATCCGGATCAAGTGGTAGCTGCCGCATACCAATATACCCACGAAGGAGTAACGTATCAGGTAGGAGAATTTTCTTCTGATGGAATTGCCGACCCAAAATGTTTGCTGGTAAAAATGTTGAAGAGCACCAACGTGGATCCAAGGAGAGATAAACTTCTTTGGGATTTGATGATGAAAAACGTTTATTCCATGGGGGCGTATCAAATAAAGCCGGATAATTTCAGATTGGATATTTTTTATAATAATCCCGCAACAGGAACCGATGTACCGATTATTCCCGAAACAGGATTAAAAACTACAGGCAAACCGCTTTTGCAAGTGATGGGGCTTGATCACATCAATACTTCTGGAGATCCAAATCCTGATGGTATTTTTGATTTCATTGATGGCGTAACCATTAATGCCGCTACCGGAAGAGTTTATTTTCCAGTGCGCGAACCATTTGGAAATCATTTGAGAGCAGAAATAAATCCGCCGCCCGGCTCTGCAAATCTTAATGTTACAGCTAACAAATATGTTTTTCAGCAACTCTATGATTCTACAAAATATTCGGCGCAGCAGATTCCAAGTTTGAATCGTTTCAAGATGAAAGGAAGTTTCACATCTACTGTTGGTTCGGAAATTTCTCTTAATGCTCCAAACATTCCGGCTGGTTCTGTTGTAGTAACTGCCGGCGGAGTTCCGCTGGTGGAAAATGTGGATTACACGGTTGACTATGCGCTTGGGAAGGTAAAAATTATTAATCAGGGAATTATGATGTCGGGCACTCCGATAAAAATTACTTTCGAGAGTAATGTTCTTTTTGGTATTCAGCAAAAAACACTTTTGGGAACACGCTTGGATTATCGCGTAAACAAAGATTTTAATTTGGGAGCTACCGCCATGAATCTGAACGAACGCCCGCTTACTCAAAAAGTAAACATTGGCGATGAACCGATAGACAACACCATTCTTGGTTTGGATGGAAATTACCGAAGTGAAGTTCCTTTTCTTACGCGCATGCTTGACAAGCTCCCGTTTTATTCTACAAAAACCATGTCAACCATTACTGCCTCTGGAGAAGGAGCATATCTTATACCGGGTGTATCTCGCGCAATCGGAAAAAGCGGAACTTCTTACATAGATGATTTTGAAGGCAGCCAAACTCCGATAGATATTAAAGCCGTTGGAGCGTGGTCAATGGCAAGCACACCTCAGGGCGGAAATCCTCTTTGGCCCGAAGGGGCGCGAACCGATACTGTTTATGGATTCAATCGTGCGCGACTTGCCTGGTACACGATTGACCCGATGTTCCAGCTCCAAACTAACGGACTTACTCCCGGGTATTATTCAAAAGCACAGATGTCGGATAATTTTTCGCGCCAGATTTTAGAAACAGAAATTTTTCCGAAGAAAGAATCTCCCACTGGTCAGCCGGTTCCGCTTCAAACACTTGACCTCGCTTTTTATCCTACGGAACGAGGTATGTATAATTACGATGCAACCGGAGTTCCCGGTATTTCTGAAGGAACAAATCCAGATGGCAGCTTAAAGAACAATTCGTTACATCGATGGGGTGGAATTATGCGTCCTTTAGCAACAACCGATTTTGAAGCGGCAAACGTTACCTATGTACAATTTTGGGTGATGGATCCGTTCAACCCAGATCTTACCGTTCCGGCTAATCCCAATAATGGACTTTTGCCAACATCCGGAGAACTTGTTGTTCAGCTGGGAAATGTTTCAGAAGATGTTTTGCGTGATGGACAGAAAAGTTTTGAAAATGGTTTGCCTACTTCGCCTTCTGACATAACTCATCCAACAGTAAATACTTCGTGGGGAAAAATTCCAACCATTCAGGCAATTGTAAATGCGTTTGATAATGATATTACCACGCGCGCAGCACAGGATGTTGGTCTTGACGGATTGAGCAGTGCAGACGAAGTGAATTACTTTACAAAATTTCTAAATACCCCAACTATTTCAGGGTTGAGCGCGGCAGCACATGCAGCTATTATTGCCGATCCATCATCTGACGATTATCATTATTACAGAGGTGATGATTATGATGCGGCATCACTTGGCACATTGGAACGATATAAAAAATTTAATGGGGTGGAGGGCAATTCCCCGGTGAGTTCGGGTGCTTATCCAACTTCTTCCACCACACTACCCAGCACCGAAGATATTAACCACGATAATAACCTTAGCGAGAACGAAGCATATTATCAGTACACAGTAAAAATTTCTAAAACTGATTTTACTCCACAAAATGTTGGCAACAATTATATTACCGATGTAGTTGCCGGAGGCGGAACAACGCTTAACAACACACAGGTTTCTGCCAACTGGTACCAGTTGAAAATTCCTGTGGAAGAATTTGAAAGTAAGTTTGGAAACATAGCGGATTTTACATCCATTCGTTTTATCCGATTATTGCTGCGTGGATTTAGCAGTCCGGTTGTTCTCCGCATAGCGCACATGGATCTTATACGAGGTGAATGGAGAAAATATCAATATGATCTTGCGAGCGACGGAGAATATCCTGGAACTGATAACACTGGAACTTCTTTCGATGTTACGGCTGTAAATTATCAGGAGAACGGAACAGAAGCTCCGGTGGATTATGTTCTTCCTCCGGGAATTACACAGCAGTTAAGTTATGGAACCGCAACGCCAGTTCATCTTAACGAACAATCAATTTCGCTAAAGATGTGCAACTTGCAGGATGGTGATGCAAGAGCGGCATACAAGACGATTAATTTTGATTTGCGTTCATACAAAAATTTGAATATGTTTATTCATGCGCACGCACAAACCGGAGGTACACCTTTGCGCAGCGGGGATCTTACTTGCTTTGTTCGGCTTGGAAGCGATTTTACACAAAATTATTATGAATATGAAATTCCAATGCAAGTTACTCCTGCCGGTTCGTATGATAACAACAGCAATTCCGATCAGGGAAAGGTTTGGATTCCGGCAAATAATATGGATCTTGAGTTTTCGGTTTTGGAGCAATTAAAATTAACCCGCGACAAAGCAATGAACGGAGGAGGGGCTACTCTTACTAAACGATACTCAACAACAATTACAGATCCCGAAGGATATACAAGAACTATTTATGTGGTTGGAAATCCAACCATAAGTGCGCTAAAAACTATTATGATAGGTGTAAGAAATCCGAAAAAAACTCCCGGAAGTTCCGATGATGGCTTGGCAAAATGCGCTGAAGTGTGGGTAGATGAATTACGTGTAACCAATTTTATTGAAAAAGCGGGCGGTGCAAGTGTTGCACATGTTTCTGCAAAACTTGCAGACTTGGGAACGCTCACGTTAGCCGGAAATCTTAGCACGCCGGGTTGGGGAGGACTTGAACAAACGGTTGGACAGAGACAGCGTTCCACAAATTATGGATTTGATATTTCTTCTCAAATATTACTAAGCAAATTTTTGCCAGCGAGTTGGGGAATAAGTTTGCCCATGTATATTGGATATTCCAACTCAATAATAAGACCCGAATATAATCCGTATGATCCGGATATACTTCTTTCTTCCATATTAAAAGACCCGACTTTGGCTCAGCACTATCGGGATTCTCTGAAAGCAGTAACGCTTGATAAAACTACGCGTAAGAGCATCAACTTTACAAATGTTAAAAAAGAACGACCAAAAAACTCTAAGCGAAATAATATTTATGACATAGAAAATTTCACCTTCAATTTTTCTTATACTGGATTTCACAATCAGAGTTCTCAGGTTCAATACAACAACATGAAGGATTACCGGGCAGGTATTATTTATGGATATTCCACTACTCCGAAAAATATTCAGCCGTTCAAGAGTGTACAATTGTTTAACAAAAAAGCATTCGCCCTTATAAAAGATTTTAATTTCTATCCGTATCCAAACAAATTTGCATTCCTGATGAGTTTGGATCGGCACTATGCCGAACAACTTCAGCGCAATACAACAGGATTGGATTTTCCGATGCAGGTGTTTTACGACAAACACTTCAACATGGTTCGGAGTTATGATTTGAAATATGATTTAACAAAATCCATTAAAATGGATTTTCATGCCGATAATAATAGTCGCATCCTTGAACCCTACGGAGCAATTGATACGAAAGAGAAAAGAGACACGATTACAAAAAATATTCTTCAAGGCGGGCTCAATACCATGTATGCGCAACACGCAAAAATTGATTATGCTATTCCGTTTAGTAAAATCCCGCTCACAGATTGGATAACCGCCAATGTCGGTTACACAACAAATTATAATTGGACACGCGCTTTGTTCAGCGCGGATTCACTTGGTAATTCGATTACAAATGGAAATCAAAAAACCTTGAACGCTCAGGCAAACCTCGTTACCCTTTACAACAAAATCCCTTTTCTGAAAAAAGTAAATAAAGGAATTCAAAAAACACCTCCGCCAAAAAAAGCGCCCAAACCTACCGGACCAGTGGACGCAAATTCTGCATGGTGGGATAATGTGGATGATGCCACCAAAGCAAAAAAGAAAAAAGATTATCTCTTTGCTCAATATCTGGCGCGCACACTGATGATGGTGAAAAATGTTTCGTTAAATGCTACCGCCACCGGAGGAATGACACTTGCCGGATATAAAAACAATACTGGATTATTTGGAATGGATAATGGAAATTATTCCTCACCGTTTGGACTTTCACCGGGATTGGGATTTATTTTTGGTCAGCAGCAAAATTTTGGACCAAACAATCAGGCGTTTACAGATTATGCAAAAGATCAAGGATGGCTTAAGCAAGCGGTTACGCTGAATACTCCTTTCACCCAATCAAAAACACAAAACATTGCGCTGAGAGCAAATATTGAACCGCTTCCAAGTTTCAAAATAGAACTTACGGCAAATAAAAATCAATCGCAAACGTACAGCGAGTTTTTTAGATGGGCGCGCGATTCGGTTACCGGTATAAACGAATATCAACATCAAAGCCCGACAGAAAGCGGAAACTTCAGCATGTCGTTCATATCAATTAGAACAGCGTTACAAAAAACGAATTCGAATTTTGATTCGCCGGTATTCGAAAAGTTTTTGACTAACAGAGTTACAATTTCTCAGCGGCTTGAAAATGAATATGCACATACATCAGGATGGTCTCCTGGTAAGCCGGTTGGAAGTCCTTATTTTACGGGATATGGGGCTACCGCCCAGCAAACACTAATGTTTGCTTTTCTTTCTGCTTATTCAGGACGGGATCCTCAAAAACAATCGCTATTCATGTTTCCAAAAACGCCTTTACCAAATTGGCGCATAACATATGATGGTTTGTCGAAAATAAAATCAGTAAAAAAACTTTTCAAAACAATTACAATCAGCCACGCGTATCGCTCCTCTTGTAATTTTTCCTATACAAATAATTTGGAATCGGGATTAACCGGAACCGGACAGGCGCCAATAAAAATGGACGAGAATGATAATTTTATGTTTTATGAATTGATAAATTCTGTTTCCATTGTGGAGCAATTTGCTCCGCTGATAAAAGTTGATGTGGCGTTGCTGAACGGAATTCTTCTTAATGCGGAAATGAAGGTGGACAGAAATCTTAATTTAAGTTTTGCCAACACTCAAATCACCGAAGTTGACAGCAAAGAATATGTGGTTGGTTCGGGATATAAATGGAAAAATCTCACAATAAAAAATCCTTTTTCAAGCAAAAGCAAGAGTAAAAAACCAATCAAAAGCGATTTAACTTTGAAAGCGGATTTTTCGATCCGGCAAAACCTTACTGTGATTCGGCAAATAACAACAGAAGCGACAGAACCTACCGCAGGACAAACCATTTACTCTTTAAAAACTTCTGCCGATTACATGATTACATCAAGAATTACGGCTCGATTATTTTATAACTGGCTCTTTACCAATCCGAGAATTTCTACGAGCTTCAAATCCTCCAATACAAATGGCGGAATCAGTATCAGATTTTCGTTGAGCTAAGAAAGAAAACTAAATAACTATATTTGGTCGCGCAAAAAATCATCGGATGAAAACGATAAAACATTTTTTCTTTTTTCTGTTTCTATTTTTTTTGCAAATAGGATGTGATAATCCTCATGATACAAAACAATCATCTGTCGCTGTTCCTATTGCCACTGTTGCTGCGCAGGTTCAAAATCCTGTGAAGTGGAATTTTTCCATTAATAAAATTTCTGATAGTGAAGTTGAGCTTATTTTGAAAGCCAAGATTGACAAGGGCTGGCACATGTATGCACTCAAACAGGAAAAAGATGACGGACCCGTTCCCATCACTTTTGAATTTGAAAAAAATCCGAACTATGAAATATCTGGAAAAATATCAGAACCAAAACCGCATGAAGAGTATGATAAAACTTTTGAAATGACCGTTCGTTATTTTGAAAAGGAAGTTACCTATAAACAAAAAATAAAAATTCTTTCGCAAAAAACATTTTCTGTAAAGGGATCGCTTAATTATGAATCCTGTTCGGATGTTTGCGTGATGTTGAGCAAAGATTTTGAATTTAAAATAGAAGGGAAAGGCGGAATCGAAAATAAATCCGAAACAATAAAAACCAAAAAAGATTCCGACACACTAAAAATTCAGGTTGCTGATACCGCTCACAAAATTTCTTCTGCTACCATTGACGATGAAAATTTTCACGACAGTTGCGGATCACTCGAAGGAGATAATTTTGCTACGCTTTCCGGCTGGTCAATTTTTATTCAGGGCTTGATCGGAGGGTTGTTGGCGTTACTTACGCCTTGTGTTTTTTCTATGATTCCGCTAACCGTAAGTTTTTTTATCAAGCAAAGTAAGGATAGAAAAACAGGAATTCGCAATTCACTTGTTTATTCTGTTTCAATTGTTTTGATTTATGTTGCACTCGGATTTATCATCACAAAACTTTTTGGAGCCGACACGCTGAATAAAATGGCAAGTGATGTTTGGTTCAATCTTTTGTTCTTCGTTATCTTCATCGTATTTGCGGTTTCTTTTTTTGGTGCATTTGAAATTACATTACCAAGCTCATGGGCAAATAAAACAGACCGCGCAGCAGAGCGAGGCGGAATGATTGGAATTTTTTTTATGGCATTTACGCTTTCATTGGTTTCGTTTTCCTGCACGGGTCCAATAATCGGAACATTATTAGTGCAAGCTGCGGTGGGTGGGGGAAATATGGGTCCGCTTCTTGGGATGACAGGATTTGCAATTGCGCTTGCGCTGCCGTTTGCTTTGTTCGCAGCGTTTCCTGCTTGGTTGAATTCAATGCCGAAAGCAGGCGGTTGGCTCAATTCTGTGAAAGTAAGTTTGGGATTTTTAGAACTCGCGCTCGCGCTGAAATTTTTTTCCAATGTTGATCTTGCGTATCACTGGGGGATTTTAAAAAGAGAAATTTTTATTTCTCTCTGGATAATAATTTTCGGTTTGTGGGGATTTTATCTTTTGGGTAAAATAAAGTTTTCGCACGACAGCGAAGTAAAACATCTTTCTATTTCGAGATTGATTTTTGCAATTATCGTCATGAGTTTCACATTATATCTTATTCCCGGATTGTGGGGTGCGCCGCTTAAACTCATCAGCGGATTTCCTCCTCCTGATTTTTATAAAGAATGGAACGCCGGAAAAGCCGAAAGCGGACATTGTCCGCACGATCTTTCTTGCTTTCACGATTACGACGAAGGAATGGCGTATGCAAGAAATCAAGGCAAACCCGTGATGCTTGATTTTACAGGATGGAGCTGTGTTAATTGTAGAAAAATGGAAGACAATGTTTGGGGTGATCCTGAAGTTATAAAGCGTTTGCGCGAAGATTATGTTTTGATTTCACTTTATGTGGATGATAAAACGCCGCTTGCGGAAAAAGACCAAAACATTTCAAAAACCACAGGAAATAAAATAAAAAATCTTGGAAACAAGTGGAGCGATTTGCAGGCATCTGTTTACAAAACAAATTCTCAGCCCTATTATGTTTTGATAGATAACAACGCGAAAAAAATTGCCAAGCCGCGCGGAGGTTATAATCCGGATGTAATTGTTTTCAAACAATTTCTTGATGAGGGATTGTGCCGATATAAAACGAGAATGAGCAGGTAGAAAACCCCGTTTATCTCAAAAAAGTATTTTCCGTTTTATATTTTAAAACCAACCACCAGCACATCGTCGGTTTGTTCAATTGATCCTGCCCAGTTTTTGAAAAAAGATTGTAATTCGTCTTTTTGTTCAATCATGGGTTTGTGGCAGATGCTGAGCAAAAGTTCCTTAAATGTTCTCGTCATTATTTTTTTTCCTTTTTCGCCGCCAAACTGATCTGCATAACCATCAGAAAAAATATAAAAAGAATCTCCCTTTTTTGTTTCTATTTTTTTTGTGGTATAGTTTCTCAACTCATCTTTTTGATAACCGCCAATGGAGTTTTTGTCGGGAGAATATTCGAGTAATTCATTATTCCTTATTAACCATAACGGTCTGTTTGCTCCCGAATATTCCAACATTCCATTTTCCTTATCAATAGCACAAAGCGCAATGTCTAATCCGTCTCTGCTTCCGTTTTGATTTTGTTTTAAAATTTCATAGATTGATTTGTTGAGCAGTCTCAAAATTTCGGATGGATTTGTTTTGTTGTTTTCAATGATTAACTGATATAAAATATTTCCGGCAAGAATGCTCATAAAAGCTCCCGGAATTCCATGTCCGGTACAATCGGCAGCGGAGATAATTATTTTTTTTCCGCTCTGAAACAAAGAATAAAAATCACCGCTCACAATATCTTTTGGCCAAAATAAAATGAAGGAATCAGAGAGTTCGGTTCTCAAAAACTTTCTATCCGGAAGCATTGCTAGCTGAATTCGTTTTGCATAATTTATGCTGTCAGAAATATCTTTGGTTTTATTTTCCAATGCGTTTTCTAACTTTTTCATTTCTGTAATATTCGAATCAATGACAATCATATTAACCAATTCTCCTTTTTCGTCTAAAACCGGAGAGATGGTAGAAAGCGCCCAGATAATTTCATCTTTAACCCATTCGTTTTTTGATTCGTAGGAGCAAGATATTTTTTCATTTATTACTTTATGAAAAATTTCTGCTATGTTTCGATTGCCGCTTATGGTAAGAATATTAGAACCTTTGGATGCAATCATTTCAGCTAATGTGATTTTATTTAAGCGTTCAAAACTGCTACTTACCCATTCAATATTTCCATTCTTATCAAGAATTAAAATTACGTTGTTGGTTTTTTCGGCAACCAACGAAAGGCGTTTTAACTGAATACTTTGTTCGTGAATAATCTGCTGTGCCTTGTGTTGCTCGGTAATATTTTGACCAACTCCGATTAATGTTTTGTTGGGTCCAAAAGAATCCTGCCATTGTATCCAGTATTTTTTTCCGGTTGTATCTTGGATGGTGTTGACATAAGGAGTTTTATCCAAAGGCAACTCGCCCTTAATTATTTTTTTTAAAGAATCTATTTCTTTGTTTCTTGCTTCGACATCCGATCGGGTTAATGTCCACCAACCCATGCCAAGTATTTCGGAACTTTCAACTTGCAATAAATTCAGAATGGATTGTGAGCAATAAATAATTGCACCGGTTTGATCGCACACAAGTACCAATGCCGCAATATTTTCTAAAATGGAATCGGCTAATTCGGAATGCTTGATGGTTTCTAATGGCTTCATATAGAAAAGCAAATCAAATTTATTAAAATCCTCCGAATCTTTCTCTATAAAGAAATAATTAATCTTTTTGTGTCTCTCTGTAATTTGAATGCGTTTTTCTATCTTTGAAACAGTAAAAACCAAATGTTAAAATTCGACAAACATATTTTTATCTGTACCAACCAGCGCGCCGCGGGTTCGGAAAAAGCAAGCTGTGGCGAAGTTCACGGAATGGAAATTGTAAATGCATTCAAGAAAAAACTGAAAACAAAAAATCTGTCTATAAAAGTCCGAGCACAAAAAGCGGGTTGTCTGGATGTTTGTTCTTTCGGGCAAACGGTTGTTGTTTATCCCGAAGGAATTTTTTATGTTGGAGTTGAACTTTCGGATGTGGATGAAATTATATCCGAACACATCATGAATAATCGTCCGGTGATGCGATTGGTTCTGGATGAAAGCAAATACTAACGCAAAATAATGACCACCGATTTATCTCCGTATTTAAACCGTCTGGATTTTCTGAATGACACAGCAAATCAAATCATAAAAGATTTCGGAATGAGCGGGATGAAAATTAACTTTTCGGGAAACACCGATAATGCTTATACAGAATTATTTTCGCAGATACATCCGCACATCGAAAAACTTTTGAAAGGAAACTCAGAAATTTTTTATAATCTTTTATATAGAATTGACCTCAGCGAAACACAAATTAAAAAAGCCGTTGAATCATCTGTGGATAAATCTTTTTCCGAAATCATTACCGATCTTATCCTGAAACGCGAATTGCTGAAAGTGGTGATGAGAAAAACGTACAAGCAGAAGTAAAATATCTATTAATTATGTTTCGTTCATTCTCGCATAAATTTCTCCTTATCTTTGGTGAAGTAAATTAAAATGACAAAAACAGGTTTCATACTTTTTGTTTTCGCTGTGAGTGTTGCAATGTCTGCACATTCTCAAAACAAATGGACACAGAAAGCTGATTTTGGTGGAAGCGCACGAGAAGGCGCGGTGGGATTTTCGATTGGCACAAATGGATATATCGGAACCGGAGAAGATGGCAGTGGTTTTAAAAAAGATTTCTGGCAATGGAATCAGACAACAAATAGCTGGACTCAAAAAGCTGATTTTGGTGGCACGGCAAGATATCGGGCAGTAGGATTTTCCATCGGCGCAAACGGATATATCGGAACAGGCAATGATGGAACGTACAAAAAAGATTTTTGGGAATACGATACTATATTAAATACCTGGACTCAAATGACAGCTTTTTTAGGATTAGGAAGATTTGAAGCTGTTGGTTTTTCCATTGGTTCAAAAGGATATATTGGAACCGGTAGAGGACAAAACGGTTCTTTTTATAGTGACTTTTGGGAATACAATCCTGTTGCCGATACGGTACTTGGTAAACCATGGAAACAAAAAACAAATTTTGGCGGAAACTCAAAAAGCGGTGCTGTTGGATTTTCAATTGGCACGCAAGGATTTATTGGTACCGGAGGAAGCAATGATTTTTGGGAATGGGATGGCGATACTTCCTCAACAACGTATAATACGTGGACACAAAAATCTAATTTCCCCGGAGTTGCAAGAAGTTTATCTGCCGGATTTTCTATTGGCACGCAAGGATATATTGGCACAGGAGATAGCAGCAATATTTTTTATTATGATTTTTGGGAATATGATAGTGGAACAAATACCTGGACGCAAAAAGCAAACTTTGGTGGCGGATTTTCTTGTGATGGAGTAGGTTTTTCTATAGGAAACAAAGGATATATTGGAACCGGAGTTAATTTGGTATCAGTCTGTCAGTATTTTTGGGAATTTACTCCTGACAGTACTGCAGGAATAAATGAATTGTCGTTAAATAATTTTATTTCAATTTACCCAAATCCTTTTGCTGAAACAGCAACCCTACAAATTACGAATCCGCGAATTGCGAATTATGAATTGAAACTTTTTGACATAAAAGGAAATAAATTAAGAGGAGAAACCATTCGTAATTCTTCTTCATTTGTAATTCGCGGAGAAGGTTTGCCTTGCGGAGTTTATTTTCTCCATATCATTGCAGGCGATCGGCAAGCCGTAAAAAAAATAATCATTAGCGATTAGCATGAAACGAAATAGTATCATTTACATATTGCCCATTTTCTTTTTAATGATTGTTGTTTATTCGTGCAAGGTTAATTATTCTTTTTCCGGCGCATCTGTTTCTCCCGATATAAAAACTGTTTCCATACAATATTTTCGTAACAATGCGTCGCTTGCTCCGCCAACAATCAGCCAGTCGCTAACCGAAGCGCTAAAAAATATTTTTACTTCCCAATCTCATCTTGCCATTGTTACCCGCAATGCGGATTTGAATTTTGAAGGCGAGATAACCGGCTATGCCATAGCCCCCGTTGCTATTCAAAGTAACGACCTTGCAGCATCAAATCGCCTTACAATTATGGTGCATGTGAAGTTTGTAAACACGAAAGATGAAAAGCAAAATTTTGATACTTCGTTTTCCCGCTTTGCAGATTATTCCAGCACACAAAGTCTAACCGCTGTGCAGGCAAATCTTATCGACCAAATCAATCAGCAATTGGTTCAGGATATTTTTAACAAGGCGATGATAAATTGGTAACAAATGACCAAAGAGAATTTCATACAATATCTTTTTCATCCCGAAAATCTAAATGGACAGAGCATTACTTCGCTTGAAAAATTAGTTCAGGAATATCCGTATTTCCAGATTGGAAGAATGCTTTATCTGAAAAATCTGCATAATGAAAACAGCATTGATTACGAAAAAAATCTTCACATCACTTCGGCGTATGCTCCGAGCGGAAAAGTGCTATATAATTTGATAAAGAAAAAACCAATTCAGAAGTTAGAAGCTAGAAGTGAGAAGTTAGAATTAATTTCAGAAACACCGAACACCAAACAACAAACCACAAGCGAAATTCTCCCGAAGTTAGAACCTATTGCTATTCTTCAAGAAATACCGATGATAGTTAATGAAGAAATTCCGGTTTCGCCAATTGTAATAAAGGATGTTCCCGATGAAATGCAGGTACTGGAAAAACAAATGCTGCGAGAAGCATACCGAACTTCGATGACAATTGATTTGCTGGAAGAAAATCAAGAATCAAGAATCAAGAATCAGGAAACTATCCGCCAGAAACCAGAAGATAGAAGCCAGAATCATTCCTTTAATGTTTGGCTGAAAGTTATTAGCGGAAAAACTCCAACACCAACAAAAGAAGAAAAAATCGTTCAGCAAAAAGCAAAATCTGAGATTATTGACAACTTCATTCTCGAAGAAACAGCTAAAGCAATTCCAAAACCAAAAGCAGAATTTTATTCTGCCGAAGCGATGGCGAAAAAGAGTATTCAGGATGACGAAACCTTTGTTACCGAAACGCTTGCCAAGATATATTTAAAGCAGGGAAACCTCCCGAAAGCCCTCCGTTCTTACGAAATTTTAGTTGTGAAGTATCCCGAAAAAATTCATATCTTCGCTCCCCTTTTAGAGAAGATAAAAAATCTTCTGAAGGAACAAAAGAGCAAATAATTTTAGACATCAAACCTTAAACTTTTAGATATGGCAACTTTTTTATCTATCCTTATTATTATCGTCTGTGCGCTATTGGTTTTGATCATACTTGTTCAAAATCCAAAAGGTGGAGGAATCGCGTCAAATTTTATGTCATCCAACCAATTTATTGGCGCTAAACAGCAGGTGGAACTTGTTGAGCAAGTAACCTGGGGATTTGTTGGCGGACTTGTGGTATTGTGTATCGCATTTGCAGGAATTGTAGGAACCGGAACTAAAACCGAAGTAAAAGAATCCATCATTAGCAAATCGGAAATGCCAACGCCTGGCACTTCCGCGCCTACTATGCCTGCACAACAACAACAAGCTCCTGCATCGACTCCTGCTCCTAAGACTAAATAGGAATGGTCAGAATGTTTGTCATCCTGTCACCTAAAACTATGACAGAGGTTTCAGATAAAAATTTAATCGCTGAATAATTGTCCGATAACAAGCGAATAGAATCTTTGGCATAAAAACTGTCTCATCGCAACTGAAAAATTAAAAATAAAGTTCAACCAAATAAAACACAAAAACAATGGCAAAAGTTAAATTTCAACCACAAGGAGACAGAGTGCTTATCGAAGCAGCTCCTGCTGAAGAAAAAACCGCTGGAGGAATTATCATTCCAGACACTGCAAAAGAAAAACCACAAAAAGGAATTATCGTAGCAGTTGGTCCCGGAAAGAAAAAGGACGAACCAATGACCGTTAAATTAGGCGACACAGTTTTCTACGGAAAATATGCCGGCACTGAAATTATGGTTGACGGAAAAGAATACCTCATCATGCGCCAGGACGATGTGTTTGGCGTTATCGGATAATAAAAATAAATTTTAAAACTAAAATCTAAAAACAAAATGGCAAAAAAAATAACTTATGACACCGATGCTCGCGATGCGATGAAGCGCGGTGTTGATGCGTTGGCTAACGCAGTAAAGGTAACTCTCGGACCAAAAGGCCGCAATGTTATCATTGACAAAAAATTCGGTGCACCTCAAATTACTAAGGATGGTGTTACTGTTGCAAAAGAAATTGAACTACAAGATGCAGTAGAAAATATGGGAGCGCAGCTTTTAAAAGAAGTTGCTTCTAAAACTGCTGACATGGCAGGTGATGGAACTACAACCGCTACAGTTCTTGCGCAAGCAATTGTAACTGCAGGTTTGAAGAACGTTGCTGCTGGTGCAAATCCAATGGATCTGAAACGCGGTATTGACAAGGCTGTTGAAGCGGTTGTTGCTGATTTGAAAAAACAATCTAAATCTGTTGGCGATGACAACAAGAAGATTGAACAGGTTGCTACTATTTCTGCAAACAACGATTCTACTATCGGAAAATTAATTGCACAAGCAATGGCGAAAGTGAAAAAAGAAGGCGTTATCACTGTGGAAGAAGCAAAAGGCACTGAAACAACTGTTGAAGTTGTGGAAGGTATGCAGTTCGACCGCGGATATGTTTCTCCTTACTTTGTTACCAACGCTGATAAAATGACAGCAGTATTGGAAAATCCTTATATCCTTTTATATGACAAGAAATTGTCTACCATGAAAGAATTGCTTCCTATTCTTGAAAAAGCAGTTCAAACTGGAAAACCACTTTTGATCATTTGCGAAGATTTAGACGGAGAAGCTTTGGCTACTCTTGTTGTAAATAAAATCCGCGGATCTCTGAAAATCTGTGCTGTTAAAGCTCCTGGCTTTGGCGACCGCAGAAAAGAAATGATGCAAGACCTTGCAACATTGACTGGCGGAACTTTAATTTCTGAAGAAAGAGGTTTCAAATTAGAGAACGCTGATCTTTCTTACCTGGGAACAGCTGAGAAAATTACTGTTGACAAAGACAACACTACACTTGTTGGAGGTGCCGGAAAAAAAGCCGACATCACTGCGCGTGTAAATCAGATCAAATCGCAAATTGAATCTACTACTTCTGATTACGATAAAGAAAAATTACAAGAGCGTCTTGCTAAATTAGCAGGAGGCGTTGCAGTTCTTTATGTAGGTGCTGCTTCTGAAGTGGAAATGAAAGAAAAGAAAGACCGTGTGGATGACGCGCTTCATGCTACCCGCGCTGCCGTTGAAGAAGGCATCGTTGCAGGTGGAGGCGTTTCTTATTTACGCGCTCTTGAATCCATAGAAAAAATGAAAGGTTCTAACGAAGACGAAGCAACAGGCATCGCTATTGTTAGACGCGCTTTGGAAGAACCGCTTCGCCAGATCTCTGCAAACTGCGGAATCGAAGGATCGGTGGTTGTTCAAAAAGTTCGCGAAGGCAAAAATGATTTTGGTTACAACGCACGCACCGATGTGTATGAAAATCTCATCGCTGCCGGTGTAATTGATCCTACTAAAGTGGTTCGTGTTGCTCTGGAAAATGCAGCTTCTGTTGGAGGAATGATCCTTACAACCGAGTGTGTTCTTGCAGACATCAAAGAAGACAAACCATCTATGCCGCAAATGCCGGGTGGAATGGGCGGTGGAATGGATTACTAAACCACTAATAAGTTTATTTTTAAAGAAAACCCTCTCCAACTTTTTGGAGGGGGTTTCTTGTTTTATGCTTCCTTATATATAAGCAGAACACTGCCATTAATGTCAGAAGCATCTTGAAGTTGAATTTTTGAGAAAAAAGGAGGGTTTTTGCCGATGTTAACCATCAGTGTAGCAAAAGGAGTTCCTTTTTCCTCAAAAGTGTTTCCTTTTACTCCAAAAGGAGTTCTTTTTAATACAGAAGTGTTTCCTTTTTCTTCAAAAGGAGTTCCTTTTACCCCAAAAGTATTTCCTTTTACTCCAAAAGGAGTTCCTTTTATCACAAAAGTGTTTCCTTTTACCTCAAAAGGAGTTCCTTTTGTTCTAAAACCATTTGGTTTTGCTCCAAAAGCAGTTGCTTTTGTGTTGGAAGAAGAGAAATTACCCTAATGAAAAGACTTATTTTTGCAATGTTGATTAGATGAATATTTATTAAACGAATAAACAAAATGAAATTTGCCTACACGTTAAGTATTATCGGATTACTTGTTGAATTTATAGGAGTAATTGGAATATTTTTTATAAAAGTAAAAGGATTAAAAAAAACTTCTGAATATAAAATCATACGTAGAAATCCAAATAGTAATGATAATTTAAGACAGGATATTAATGATTTTGAAAAGGAAGTAAATAAAAATATTGATGAAACCAATCTTAAAAATGAAGGGAATAATAAAAAGGCAAATTACTTTTTTATATTAATCACCATAGGATTTATTCTTCAATTGATTTCCTCCGCTATGCAATACTTGTCTTGCCTGCAATAGGAACGAAAACATTTTTATATCTAAAATTAATTACAACTTTCCCGCCACCACGCAGGTTTTTTTGTATTTCTTAACTTTTCCTTTAGTATCAAATGCTTCAAACCAAACAATGTAAATCCCAATGTGAGCTTTTTCTTTTTCATCGGTAATGCCATCCCAAAAAAATGTTCCGGATGAGGCAAGCAGTTCGTTGCGCACCAATGTTTTTGTCAGTCTTCCGCGCGAGTCGTAAATATTTACATCGCCCACCATGCCGGGCGTGTCAAAAGAATAATTAATGCTGAGCACATCGTTGTAGCCGTCATTGTCGGGAGAAAAAACTTCGGGAGAAACCGTTACTTCTGTTCCTTCTTCACCATTGGTGTACTGCGAATTTTTATAAGCAGGCGTTGCACCGCCCACACTTTCAGCAGCGGAATGCCAGTTGCTTGCATCTTGCGTGGGATGGTCGTAGTTAATTCGCTCCAAAGAAATTCCTTTTGTATCGGTAAGCAAAGGCAAATGCCAGGAAGAATAGTAATGCAGTTTGTCAATCACAGTTTGCGAAGTGTTTACAAGCAGCACATAATCGCTGTCGTTATTCAGCGATGGAGTGGAAGGCATATCAATAAATCCTTCCGCGTTCGGAGTGTTGTACTGCGATTTAATCGCGCTGCCATCGGTACTCAGAATAATATATTTCTGCGGAAGAATTAAATATCCACCCGGAGCAACCTGATTTATATAATTCAGATTTCCAAAATTATCCTGTGAGCAGAAATAAATTTCCGTCAGGTCAATTACTTTTTCCGAGCGATTATAAATTTCAATCCACTCCACGCCATTTACTTTCGGGTCAAACATTACTTCGTTGATGACAATATCATTTGCTGAAGCGGGCTGAGCAATTGCAAACTGTCCGGTGTTGCCCGATGCGATTAAATTTCCTGCGCAATCTTTCGCACCACTCACAGTTACAGTATAAATTATTCCTGAAGTAATCGGAGAGTTTAACGTGAGCAACACACTTGTGTAATCTGGTCCAACAGGATCTGCAAGAATAGGATTCCCTATTCCGTTATCAATTGTATAAGAAGAAATGTTCATCAGAGTTGTGCTGTCCATATATTCATCAAAAAAAAGCTGAACGATTGTTGGAGAAATCACAGCGGTATGAGAAATTTTTGGCGGAATGTTATCGGGATTAGAACCGCAAACAGAATTTTTTCTTCCCGGAGTTCCACCTGAATTATTTGCCGATGCTTTCCAGTTTGCTTTCCCTGAACAGGAACCGTTCGCATCAATTTGTTCCAACGACCAGCCGCCATTTTGTTTTATCGGGTCGTTGTACCAGGTAGCATTGTATGAAACCGAATTAATAATATTTTCCAGATCATTGCGAAGAATAAGATTGTCTCCTGTATTTGACAATGTATAAACAGAAGTGAAAAGCCCGATGGTTGGTCCATACGATTGAAATAAATTCGCTGCTGAATCTTTGCAAAGAATTAAAAAACTATCAGGCAAAAGAATAATGTTTGGAAATATTTTTATGGTTGAGCTGGTGGAGAAAGTCCAATTATTCAAATTAACCGGATAATGAGTGCGGTTAAATAATTCCACATACTCATAATCAGGAAGCCCGACCACCGGATCTGGATCTGCCATGATTTCGTTTATCACCACATCGTTTGCCGCAGGAGAAAAATAAAAAAATGTTTTTGTAGCATTTAACGTGTTGTTCCCTGCGAGATCCTGAACACCCGTTGCTGTGAGCGTGTAATATTGTTTGCTCACAAAATTATTGCCTAAGGTAAGATGTACAAGCTCGGGATTAATTGTATCCTGAACAGCAGCAGAGGCAAAACCAATTCCGTTGTTCACAGAATAATTCGCAATCGTTTGCGCAGAAATTGTACTCAGCGCTTCGCTGAAATATGCATCCAGCTGATTGTGAGAAATTATTTTCACCGAATCAAGAGAAGCAGGAGTAACATCCGGTGGAGCATAAATATAAAAATCATCAAAGAAAAATTGTGTTGCATTGGTGGTTGTGTATTTGCAAAACACGCCAAAGAAATTTGTATTGGAAAAAGTATTATCCGTTCCGCTTGCTTCCTGAGAATAATTTGTTCCGCCAGTCGGGTCAACAAATAGTTTCCACAAACCAAAATTATCTCTCGTAACTTTTACGCGGAGGGAAAATGCATTCGCGATATTTGTTGTTCCGCGACAAACCGAAAAGGAAGTAGAACCCGATTGCAAAAATAATTCCACCTGATCATTCGAACCATTTTCTCCGAACTGCAAATAGTAACCATTAAGAGTTCCAGAAATATTTTGTTGATTGGAAACCAAATACACACGTGCATAATTGCTGGATGATGGAGAAAAATTCAGATGAATCCCAAAACTCCATTCGCAATTATTCAGAGGCTGAGTATTCGTCAACGCAAGATAACTCGCACCTGTTCCCGATGAATTCAGTTGCAACTGATGATTTGCATTCACAATAAAATCTGTGTCGTTACCGTTCCACGCAGGATTGGATGTAAAATTTCCATCCGAGAAATCATCCGTTATTTGTGAAAAAGCAAAAGTGGAAAACAGAACAAGAACGAATGAGAGATAATATGTAATTTTCAACCTCATTTTTAGAAAGCCGAAATTAATGGATTGCAATAAAACAGGTTTGTTTTTTTTAATGATTCTCCTCATGTTTTCTTCTTGGATGAAAGGCGCTGTTGTCTCCGGAAAAATTACAGATGAAACAAATCAGCCGCTTCCATTCGTGAGTGTTTACCTTCAGGGAACAACGCAAGGTGTTACATCAAACAAAGAAGGAAATTATTCCATTGATCTTCCGGTTGGAAATCACGATCTGGTTTTTCAGTTCATCGGATATAAAAAACATGTAGAAATTGTTCATATTGAATCTGCCGAACAAAAAATTATTCTGAATGTAAAAATGGAACCGCAGCCCTATGAAATTGCAGAAGTAACGGTGAATGCCAATGCCGAAGATCCCGCCTACGAAGTAATGCGCAAAGCGATCAAGATGCGGAAATATTATTTGAATCAGGTTCAGTCTTATTCCTGCGATGTGTATATAAAAGGAGTTCAGCGTGTAACGAGTTATCCGAAAAAATTTATGGGCTTTGATGTGAATGCCGAAGGTGACATTGATCCCAAGACCGGAATTTTTTATCTATCGGAATCTGTTTCAAAATTTTCTTTCATGCAGCCGGACAAAATTCACGAAGTGATGATTTCCTCGAAGGTAAGTGGCAACAGCAAAGCATTTAGCTTCAACCGAACATCCGATTTGCTTTTGAATTTTTACGACAACATTGTAAATATTTTGGTGATCAGCAAGCGCGGATTTGTTTCTCCGCTCGCGGAAGGCGCGATGTTTTATTACAAATATCATTTAGCCGGAACTTTTTATGAGAACGGAAAAGCGATAAATAAAATTCAGGTTATTCCCAAGCGGGAGAACGATCCGGTTTTTCGGGGATACATTTACATCACCGATAATACTTGGCGAATTCACAGCACCGACCTGTATCTTGTGAAAGATGCGGGTATGCAGTTTCTCGATACGCTTCGCATCAATCAGGTTCATCTTCCTGTACAAAACGCCAGCGCATCTTCGGCTGATGATATTTGGATGTTGTTCTCCAACAAGCTCAGTTTCAGTTTTTCTATTTTAAGTTTCAAAGGAAGCGGAATGTATCTGAGCATTCATTCCAAGTACAATGTGAAGCAGGATTTTTCGGTGACGAATCCGTTGCCGCAACCCATCGCAACACAAACGGTTGCTCCAATTCCGGCAAAAGTTGTGATGAAGCAGAAAAAGAAAGAAAAAAAGGAAGAGAAAAAACTTTTCTCGCCTGAAATAATGAAGGTGAATGATGATGCGAATAAAAAAGATTCTGTTTATTGGGAAACGATTCGTCCCGTGCAGCTTACTTCGGAAGAGACGCGCGACTACAAAAAGAAAGACAGCATTCAGGTGATTCACGAATCGAAAATATTTAAAGATTCGATAGATAAAAAAACCAACAAGTTTAAGCCAATGAATCTGCTGCTTGGATATTCTTACGACCAGCGTTATAAAAAGCGAACCATTTCTTTTTCTCCGTTGATACAAAACTTTCAGTTCAATACGGTGCAGGGGTTGGTTTTGGCAGAAGAAGTGGAGGTGGAAAAAAAATATGAATCAGAAAAAAGTTTACGCACAAGCGTTTCAGCAGACTACGGTTTTTCTGATAAGCAATTAGGTCTTGTCGGGAAATTGCGCTATGAATATGATCCGAAAAAATTTGCAAACATCGGCATTGAGGGTGGAAGACAAGCGGTTCAGTTCAACGAAAATAATCCTATTTCTCCGCTTGTAAATTCAATTTATACGCTGGTGGAAAAAGAAAATTACGAAAAACTTTATCAGAAAACTTATGTCGAAGTTTTTCATAATTCCGAATTGACGAACGGTTTGTATCTGAGAACTTCGCTTCAATATGCCGACCGCGACCCGCTGATGAACAACACGAATTATACTTTCTTCCCAGATAAATTTCAAAACAAAACTTTTACTTCCAACGATCCGCTTCACCCCGCGCAAGACAGCGTGGGATCTTTTTCGCGAAATCAAACGCTGGAGTTCAGAGCAAACCTCCGCATTCGCTTCGCGCAGAAATATGTTACACGACCGGATGAAAAATGGGTGTACGGCTCCAAATATCCAACCTTGCGTATCGAATACCGGAAAGGAATAAATAATTTGCTCGGCTCAAATGTGGATTATGATTTTCTGAAGTTTAGCATAAGCGACAAAATAAAAATGGGATTGCTCGGTCGCGCCAGTTATCTTATTTCGGCAGGAACTTTTTTGAACACAAACAAAATGCAGTTCATGGATTACTACCATTTTTCGGGCAATCAAACTATTTTTTCCAATTTTGCTTTTTCGGATTTTCAACTGCTGAATTATTATGCGTACAGCACCAACGCAAGTTTTATCGAAGCGCATTACGAGCACGACTTCGGCGGATTCATCCTGAATAAATTCCCGTTGCTGAGAAAATTAAAAGTGAACGAACTGGCAGGCGTTCATTATTTATATGCCGAAAAGCTGCCGAATTATTTTGAAGTGTTTGTGGGAATTGAAAAACTCCGCATGGCGCGATTTGATTTTGTAACTTCTTTCACCGACAAAGGAAGACAAGCGGTTGGTTTCAGATTGGGATTGGAGATTGGGCGGTAGAAATATATTCACTAAATTCTTTTCCTTACATGTCAAAATTAATTATCAGTGGTGAGTGATCACTATGTGTTGTCCACTCTTTGTACGACCCGATTTCTACACTTTGCAATTTGTTGTAAATATCGTTTGATGCAAAACAATAATCAATATGATAGGATTTCTTTTTGTTACGTTGCAGAAAAAAAGTCGGATGTTTTTCTTTTCCTTGTTCTATTTCAAAAAACCTATGATAAACACTATAAATATTTTTGTCTTCCAATTTTGAAACAACATCGGAGTGATTACCAACTCTGTCTTTGTAATCCCAAATTTTATTGCTATTGAAGTCACCAATTAATATTGTAGAATCGCCCAACAAATTCTCATAATGATTAATGGCAAGCCAAATTTGACCAATGTATCTTGTATCGCGGTTTATTTTATTGTTCATTGCCCAAATCGCAAACAAAGTAAAGGTTCGACCACGACCAGTTACACGAAAAGGCAAAATGTATCTAAATTCAGGATTAAAAATTTCTAATAACTCGAACGAATAATCTGAGTATGAAAATATTCCAATGCCTTTATGAATATTATCTCCATACCAAAAAATATTTGTTGGTTGTTGAGTAGTGGAACTAAAAACCAATTTGTCTTTCCTCTCGCATTCCTGAACTAGTAGAATGTCTGGTCGGTGTGTTAAAATAGCATCAGCTTTTTTTCTAAATGCACCTTGACAATTCCATGTTATTAGTTTCATTTTTATCTGTCGGCAAAAATCATCACTTCGATTTCCTCAATGCCTGCTCCACATCTCCAATAATATCATCAATATGTTCCAGCCCAACTGAAATACGGATGGAGCCGGATGTAATTCCAACCGCTTTTCTTTCTTCTTCCGAAAGTTTTGAATGCGTGGAAGAGGCGGGATGCGTGGCAATTGTTTTCACATCACCCAAGTTTGCAGAAATAGAAATCATCTCCATCGCATCCATAAATTTTTTCGCGCGCTCGTATCCGCCTTTCACAATGAACGTAACCACTCCGCCACCGGCTCTCATTTGTTTTTTTGCAATGGCATGTTGCGGATGAGAAGCAAGAAAAGGATATTTCACCGATTCAATTTCTTTGTTCTTGCTCAACCATTCGGCAAACGCCAGCGCGTTCTCCGAATGTTTTTCCATTCTCACCGCCAGCGTTTCCAAACTTTTTGAAAGCACCCATGCGTTGAAAGGAGAAAGCGCAGGACCGGTATTTCGGCAGAAGAGATAAATTTCTTTTATCATTTCTTTTTTTCCGGCAACGACACCGCCCATCACGCGACCTTGTCCGTCAATAAATTTTGTAGCGGAGTGTACTACCAGATCCGCTCCGTATTTTATCGGCTCCTGCAAGTATGGTGTGGCAAAACAATTATCCACATTGAAAATCAATTTATGCTTCTTCGCAATCTTGCCGACAATTTCCAGATCGATCATATCCAATCCTGGATTGGAAGGAGTTTCCAGAAAAATCATTTTTGTATTCTTGCGAATGTGTTTTTCAATTTCTTTTGGTTTGCCCATCTCGAAATAAGAATGTTCAATTCCCCACTTGGGTAAATATTTTGAAATCAACGTGTGCGTACTTCCGAAAATTTCCCGCGCGGAAAGAATATGATCTCCTGTTTTTAAAAATGTCATAAAGCTTGCGAATACAGCAGCCATTCCGGTGGCGGTAGCAAATGCGGCTTCGGCTCCCTCAAGCAAAGCGATTTTATCTTCAAACTCTTTTACGCTTGGATTTGAAAAACGGCTGTAAATATTTGCTTCAATCTCATCTGAGAAAGCAGCACGCATGTGTTCTGCATCATCAAACGTGAAACTGGAAGTGAGATGGAGCGGAGAAGAATGTTCTTTCTCTTGCGTTTGCCTCATGCGGGTGCGCACGGCAATGGTTTCAAATTTCTTTTTCATTCAAAAATATTTTATAAATGATTTTTGCTCCGGCAAGTCGCAATGTTTTTTCTACTGAACAATATTTTTCCATAGATAGTTTTACTGCACGTTTTGCTTTTTCGGGTTCAATAGTTCCTTTCAGTTGAAAACGAACTTTAATATCGGTAAAAATCTTTGCGGCATCTTTTAAATCTTCCTGTTCTCCTTCCACTTCAATTTCGAAGTCATCTATCGGTTGTCGTTGTTTTTTCAGAATGCTCACCACGTCAATCGCGCTGCATCCTGCCAAAGCCATCAGCAACATTTGTGTTGGACGAACGCCTTGATTTCTGCCACCAATTTTCTCAGCCGCATCCATTTGTACGGTTCTTCCATCTTCGTTCTTTCCCTCAAAATGAAAGGCATCGTCAACCCGTTTAACATTTATTTTCATAGTCGTTTTCTTAAAACAATCAAAGGTAGATAAAGATTTATATTTGCAGACAATTAGGATGCAAATGGATTAATACTGATTCACACGGATTTATTTCAATGAAAGTTTTAAAATATAATCAGCAGCTTATTCTTGAATCAGGAGAAATACTTCTAGAATTAGAAATTGCTTATCATACTTATGGAGAACTTAACAAGAAAAAAAACAATGTAATCTGGATCTGCCACGCGCTTACAGCAAGTTCGGATGCTGCGGATTGGTGGAACGGATTAGTTGGCGAAGGAAAAATATTTGATACGAAAAAGTATTTTATCGTATGTGCAAATATTCTTGGTTCATGCTATGGAAGTTCTGGACCGTTGAGTTTAAATCCAAAAACAGGAAAAAAATATTACAGTTCATTCCCGCAGATCACAATTCGTGATATGGTGAATGCGCATATTCTTCTGCGAAAACATCTCGGCATAGAAAAGATATTCATTGGAGTCGGTGGAAGTATGGGCGCATATCAGACTTTAGAATGGACAGTGATGGAACCTCAACTATTTGAGCGAACAATTTTAATGAACACAAGCGCAAAAGAATCTGCCTGGGGAATTGCCATTCATACCGCTCAGCGTTTAGCGATTGAAGCAGATACAACCTGGAAAAATAATTCGGATGATGTAGGAGCAAAAGGTTTGAAAGCCGCGCGCGCAATCGGCATGCTCACTTATCGCAATTATGAAATGTTTGCCGAGCAACAAACGGATGAAGAGGATAACAAATTGGATGATTATAAATCATCTTTCTACATTCATCATCAGGGAGATAAATTGGTGAAACGTTTTAATGCTTTTTCCTACTGGCTTTTAACAAAAGCAATGGATTCGCACAATTTAGCACGAGGCAGAAAAAAAACTGAAGTTGTTTTGAAATCTATAAAAACAAAATCTTTAGTCATCGGAATTTCAAGCGACCGGCTTTGTCCGAATGCAGAACAGAAATTTCTTGCGAAACATCTTTCCAGTGCAACGCTGAAAATCATCGACTCACCGTTTGGTCATGATGGTTTTTTAACGGAGTGGGAAAAAATGACGAAGGCGATTTCAAAATGGATTAAATAAAAAGGGCTCACAAAATTTGTAAGCCCTTTTTAAAATCAATATTGAAAGTAATTTAATACACGATTACTTTTTTCACCGTTTCATTTTTAGAGTTGGAAATGCTTAGCATGTAAATCCCTTTTCCATACTTTTCAATATCCATTCCTTTAGAATAGTCTCCGCTAAACCCATTCAAAGTTTCCTCGTAAACGATTTGTCCAAGAGTATTTGTTATAGTGAGCTTGTAATTATCTTTATTTGGTGTTTGGAAAGATAATTGGAATGTTCCGTTGTTTGGATTGGGGAAAATATTCATCGAACTTCCTGCCATCAGATTGAATACTCCAGTGGAGGAACAAGTATCGGTTGCAGTGCAAATAGTTCTTGCTGTGTTACAGGTGTTTAGAGTGAATTGCCAGTTATAAAAGAAATAATAATATCCGGCGATACCCGCGTTGCTACCTGTTATACTAACCGCAGCAACAGGCGATGAAGTATATGGATAAACGGCTCCTGCAGTGTTTCTATAGAAGTCAACAGTACCCGACCATTTAATAAAATACCCGGTACCCGGATACATAACGATTTTTACAGGAATAGCTTGTAAAGTTGGAGTTGCACTTCCTGTTACAGTAATCGTAGTGTCGTAATAAGTGTTTCCTTGTGAATCTAAAATTTGTATGGTCCTTGGTCCTGCTGTGTAGGAGTAAACATCAAAGCTGGTTAGGGTGACTGGTTGTGTGATATTAAAATAAAGTCCACGAATATCATTGGCATTAAATTCTGCGCCGGCACCTATTCCATTTGTTCCTGGTCCAACAATCTCAGCCGATCCGGCAGGGAAAACCTCATCCACATAATAAGAGGTAGTTGAAGAGAGCGCTGGAGTAACAAATGTATTTCCGGTACCAAGAACGCTTCCTCCTCCAGCCGAACTAAACCAGCGAACAGTACCCGGTGAAGATTGAGGAGTTGCCGTAAGGGTTACAGTTGCACCAGTACAGAAATTTTTACCTGTAGTGGTTGGTGCGGCAGTTGCATTATTGATTGTAATATAACTTGTTTGTGTTGCTGAATTAGTACCATTTGCGTTCGTTGCGGTCAAAGAAACAGAAAATGTTCCTGGAGTATTGTAATAAACCACCGGATTTTGCACTGTGGATGTTGCAGGATTACCACCAGCAAAAGACCAACTCCAAGAAGTAGGTTGACCAGCTGATAAATCTGAAAATTGGACAGCAGCTCCAGGACATGCTATATTGAGATTTGATGCAAAATTAGCCGTTGGAGCATACGATCCTGGAACATACGGTCCAGATTGCCATAGCCCTCTTCCATAAGTAGCGCAACGCAACACATTGGTCGCATAGTAAATTTCAATCTGGCGCACACTTACATTTGGAAGTCCACCTGAAAATGGTTGCCATGCGCTTAAGGTAGCATCTTTATAGAAAACGCCCACCTCTGTTCCTATATAAGTAGCATCATTAGAGTTATTAACGTACGTAACGCAATTGATTGGAATATTTGGAAGTGAAGCAGATAAATTAGTCCATGATGTTCCCTGATTGGTAGTTTCAAAAACTTTAGTGGTATTAGTGAATCCCGAATAAGTAATCCAAGCTTTGTTTACATCGGTGTTGCTGCAAGCAATGTAAGATATTGTTCCGGCAGGCATGCTTGTAAGAGTTGTCCAAGATGTGCCTCCGTTGGATGTAACATACAAAGCAGTACCAGTGGTTGCCCAAATGACCTGCGAGTTTGCAGGTGAAATAGCTAATTGTGTCAAAGAAACAGTTCCTGTTGGAAGCGTACCAAGTTGAGTCCATGCGGTTCCTCCGGTTGTGCTTTTCCAAACATTATTAAATCCCGCATAGATAGTATTAGCTGTTGTTGGGTCTTCCCTCCAGGGGGTAACCCAAGCACCTGTTCCAGTAATTCCAGTATTTGCAGTACTCCATGCCGCACCGCCATTTGTAGATCGGTTAAGAGTACCATTATATTGAGAACCCCACATATAATTACTGCTGCCGTGGCTGATAAATGCGAGCATTCCATCTCCTTGCATTGTGTTTTTGTAGGTCGCAGCAGTATGAACATTAGTTCCGTCGTCCTGATGACCGGAAATAATTGTATCGGTATTTGTAGTGGATTGTCCGAAACCATACATTTGAGCAACGACTAAATTGTTGTTCAAGTTTGTCCAAGAAGAAGCACCGTTGGTTGTTTGGTAAATACCACCATCGCTCACAACATAAAAAGTTCCAGTGGCACCACTTCCGCTTACATAAACTGCGTTATGATAATCTACGTGTGCAGTTCCATTAATACTTGTCCAAGATGTTCCGCCATTAGTAGATTTCTGAAGGTTTTGTGCCCCAGCAATAATCTCGGTTGTACTTGCAGGTGATACAGCCAAAGTTAAATCATACCATTCTTGACCAGGTGTGCCAATGTCAAAACCAGCGATAGCTGTAGCAACAGTAGACCAACTTAATCCGCTGTTAATCGATTTATAAAGTCCTTGCATACCATAATTTGGGGTAGGACCTCCGGCAAGCAAATAAATATATGCTGCATTTGCAGCGGTTACTGCCAATTTCATACGACCAACAGCAGTTGATGCAGGAAGCCCCGTGGTAACTTGAGTCCATTTTGCACCGCAGTTTGTGGAATAGAAAAAAGTAGTTCCACAAGCATATATAGTGGAAGGTTTTCCGGGCATGAATTCCATAGATTGAAAAGAACCACTTTGAACTTGGGTAAAAGTTGCCCCGGCATCAGTACTTCTATAAATTCCTGCTGAAGTTGCTACAAAGATATGGCTTGTTGAATCTGGTTTAATAAGCACTCTGTATATTGAAGTGAATGCCGACAAATGGAAAGAAAGGCCTGTTGTATTCCAAGTAGTTCCGCCATCCGTTGATTTAAGTAATCCTACAGAATAGGTATCTCCTGCATCACCATCACCCGTAGCAGCATACATTGTCTGGCCACTTGATGTAGGGTCAATTGCAAGATCAGAGTATCCAATAATCTGAGCCGTCCAATCTGTATTGGTAGTCCAACTTGTTCCACTATTTGTAGAATGCCATAACCCACCGCTTGGTGAACCAACCCAAAGACTGCTGGCATTACTTGGATCAATAGTGAGAAAGTTTAAGCGTCCGGCACCCATCATTGATCCGCTGTTTACTGGTCCAATAAGTGTCCAGTTTCCGGCAGCAAAAGTTCCATATTGTTGATGGTACTTTTTCATTTCATTCCAAACGGCATCTGGAGCAAAGCGCTGCCCTGTTGGAGATACACGAGGTTGCATGAACCATTCCCATCGTTTATATTGTGCATATCCTGGTGCTTCTGCTTCGTCTGCGTCTACATCTTGTTCTTCTTCCTTGGCTTTTGTGTCAGCGGGATGATTTGCTTTATATGTTTCATACCAGCCATTGAATGACTTTTGCACATCATAAAAGTTAGCGTTTGGGTCTTTCATCATCTTTACCCAATCTTGATCTTGTGCAAAAAGAACAGAAGTAAATAATACTGCTATGAGCAGCATCGCATTACGGAGTTGAAACTTTTTCATGTTTTGAAAAATTTAGTTTTTAGTTTTTTTATGTTTTAAAAATGCTTTAAGAAAATGCTTTAAGAAAAAAGCGAGGGTGAAGGTAGTAAATTTATTTAACAACACAAATTTTAGAAGAGCTTTTTACAAGAGTTGAATAGTTTTTACTTGTTTTTCCACCTTTCTAAGTTAGGAATGTTTTTCGTGAAAAATCCTGCAAGAAATCCGGGAAAACCAAACTCTTTCAGTTTTTCTTTTACGCGAATTTTCATTTGATCAACGGTCATGTCAGGCGAAGTGAATTTTCCGTTGTCGTAACAATGTGAACAATACATTTTGTTTTTGTTTCCGTCTGCATTGGTGCCTCCACCTTTTTCGTCGCGCTTCATCGGCATTCCGCATGACTGACAATTTTTATAAGATGTTTTCATGTTTTTACTTGAGTTTGGAAAATCGTTTCTTGTTGAAATTAAAAAGAGATTCTAACTCACATTATAAAATGCGCACTGATTGATTCGTGGCTCAGCACTTTATCAATTACGCTGGCAAAAAGATCGGCGACAGAAATAATTTTTATTTTTTTGCTTTCCTGTTTCAGCGGAATAGTATCTGTAACGATAAGCTCCTCCAATTTTGATTTTTCTATTTTGTCGTATGCTTTTCCGGAAAGTACTGCATGAGTGCAGATGGCGCGAACGCTTTTTGCGCCTTTATCAAAAAGCATATCGGCAGCAGTGCAAAGTGTTCCTGCAGTATCCACCAAGTCATCTACGAGGATTACATTTTTCCCCTCCACTTCTCCGATGACGGTCATGCTTTCAATCACGTTTGCTTTTTTCCGTTGCTTGTAACAGATAGCAATTTCTGCTCCCAGATATTTTGCGTATGCATTAGCGCGCTTGGAACCGCCAATATCTGGAGTAACAATTGCAAGATCAGATAAGTTCAATTTTTTTATATAAGGAATAAAAATCGTAGAAGCGTAAAGATGATCAACCGGCATTTCAAAAAATCCTTGTATCTGATCGGCATGAAGATCCATCGTCATCACTCTGTTTGCTCCTGCTGCTGTCAAAAGATTGGCGATGAGTTTTGCACCAATGGGAACACGTGGCTGATCTTTTCTGTCCTGACGTGCAAACCCAAAATAAGGAATCACCGCCACAATGTTTTTTGCCGATGCTCGTTTAGCGGCATCAATCATGAGTAATAATTCAAAAAGATTTTCTGTAGGCGGAAAAGTGGACTGGATCAAAAAAATATTATTTCCGCGAACAGTTTCTTCAAATGAAGGAGCAAATTCTCCGTCACTGAAACGATTCAGCGCAACTTTTCCAAGCGGCTCACCGCAAGCTTTGGCAATTTTTTCAGCAAGAACTTTTGAAGCGCTGCCTGAAAATATTTTTATATCGGGAGTTGTCATAGTAAGAGCAGAAACAAATATAGAAAATTTATACAGTCGTTGGTCGTTAGTGGTTTGTTGTTGAATTTTTTTTTGAGACAATCATTCGTAATTCGCATTAATTCGTAATTCGTAGTTTTCTCTACCTTTAACACTTCCTTTTAAACCAGATGAGCGAACAAAACCAAGAAGATAAAAAAGAAAAAAAGAAACTTCCTTCAAAGAAGTTGAAAAAATATTTGCTCATTTTTTGGGCGTTGGTATTTGTTCCATTCATAGCGATTTTTGCTATCGTTTTTATGGTTTCGATGGGTTGGTTTGGAGAACTTCCCAATGTAGCAGAACTACAAAATCCGAAACTTAATCTCGCTACCGAAATTATTTCTTCCGATGGAAAAATTCTTGGAAAATATTATGCAGAGAATCGTGTGAACGTAAAGTATAAAGAACTCAGCCCATATCTTGTGAACGGATTGGTAGCAACAGAAGATGCACGTTTTTACGATCACTCAGGGGTTGACTTGAGAGGATTGTTCAGAGTGTTTTTCAGAACAGTAATTGGCGGAGATCAAAGCGGCGGTGGCGGAAGTACACTTTCACAGCAATTGGCGAAAATGCTTTTCCCTCGTGAAAAAAAACAATCAAAGGTTCGTCTCGCCATGCGAAAAATAAAAGAGTGGATCATCGCCGCGCGGCTGGAACAACAATACACGAAGGAAGAAATCCTCACGATGTACATCAACAAGTTTGATTTTGTCAATCTTGCCGTGGGAATAAAATCTGCTTCCAAAATTTATTTCAACACAACACCGGATTCACTCAAAGCGGAACAAGCTGCCATGCTGGTAGGCATGTGCAAAAACCCCGCGCTGTTCAATCCGCAGAGAAGGCCCGATACTACGCTGCAACGAAGAAATGTGGTGTTAAGTCAAATGGAGAAATATAAATATATCACACAGCATCAATACGATTCTCTAAAAAAACTTCCTCTTTCAATAAATTTTCAACCCGAGGATCACAACCTCGGGCTTGCTCCATATCTGCGCGAATACTTGCGCGATGACTTCATGAGAAAGTGGTGCGAAGCAAATCCTAAACCCGACGGAACAAAATACAATGTGTATCGTGACGGATTAAAAATTTACACCACCATTGATTCCCGCATGCAGCGTTATGCGGAGCAGGCAATGGAGGAACACATGAAAGAAATTCAAAGGAATTTTTTCAAAGAATGCAAGCAGAAAAAAAATGCTCCGTTTGATTATCGTTTGACTAAGGAAGAAATAAAATCCATTATGAATTCTTCCGTGCATCGGTCGGATCGCTACCATGCGTTGAAGGCACAGGGATTGAGTCCGGAAGAAATAGAAAAAAACTTCAATACACCTGTGCCGATGACTGTTTTTTCGTGGAAAGGAGAAATTGATACTACCATGACACCGATGGATTCCATTCGTTATTACAAACATTATTTACAAGCGGGATTTATGAGCGTTGATCCGCATACCGGCTATATCAAAGCATGGGTTGGTGGAATCAACTACAAACATTTCAAATACGATCATGTGCAGCCGGGTCCGGATCGCGGAAGACAGGTTGGTTCTACTTTCAAACCATTTGTATACGCGCTCGCCATTATGGAAGGATGGTCGCCTTGCCAGAAAATTCCGAATGTTCCGGTTACGTTCGAACTTCCGAATCAGCCGCCATGGACTCCGCAGAATTCTTCGGAAAAAGAATTCAACGGCAAAATGGTAACGCTTCAATTCGCGCTTGCACTTTCAATCAATTGGGTTACAGCTTACATCATGAAACAATTTGGTCCCGAACCTGTTGTTCAGCTTGCAAGACGACTCGGCATAACAAGTCCGTTGGATCCGGTTCCATCACTTTGTTTGGGCTCGGCAGATATTTCTGTTTATGAAATGACCGGGGCGATGGCGTCATTCGCCAATAAAGGAACTTGGATCGAACCAATTTTTGTTACGCGCATTGAAGATAAACACGGTCGTGTTCTTGCAGATTTTCGCCCGCGCACCGAAGAAGTGATGAGCGAGGAAAAAGCGTATGTGATGATTCAACTTATGAAAGGAGTGGTGCAATACGGAACAGGTGTTCGCCTTCGCTATAAATATAAACTCACGCAGCCAATGGCAGGAAAAACCGGAACCACGCAAAATCATTCCGATGGTTGGTATATGGGAATCACTCCCGATCTGGTTTCGGGATGTTGGGTTGGAGGCGAAGACCGAGGTATTCACTTTTCAACTTTGAATGAAGGACAGGGAGCTGCAATGGCGTTGCCTATTTTCGGATTGTATATGCAAAAAATTTATGCCGATAAAAGAATCAATCTTTATCAGGGAGAATTTGAAAAACCAACTAAGAAAATATCTGTGGAAATGGATTGCGATAAGTACAACAAGGAAATGGAATCGGGAAAAGATAACGGAGGGAATTCGGATGATGAAAAATTCTAAATCTATTTTTTCAGAAAGTTATCCAGACAAAAAATATTTTATATGAACAAAACAGTCAAGAACGCTGAAGAAGCCGTTAAGGATGTAAAAGATGGAATGACCATCGCACTCGGAGGATTCGGTTTATGCGGAATTCCGGAGAATTGTATTAATGCGCTCGTGAAAAAAAATGTGAGAAACCTGACGTGCATTTCAAACAATGCAGGCGTTGACGATTTCGGGCTCGGATTACTTTTACAGGGAAAGCAGGTTAAAAAAATGATCTCTTCTTATGTAGGAGAAAATGCAGAGTTCGAGCGGCAAATGCTCAGTGGAGAATTGGAAGTGGATTTGATTCCGCAGGGAACACTTGCTACACGTTTAATGGCGACAGGATATGGAATGCCAGTCATTTATACTCCTGCAGGAGTTGGAACCGAAGTGGCAGAAGGAAAAGAAGTGCGTAGATTCAAATTCAACGGAGTGGAAAAAGATTATTTAATGGAATATGCTTTTGAACCCGACTTCGCTATTGTAAAAGCATGGAAAGGGGATACAATGGGAAATTTAGTTTTCCGATTAACGACACGGAATTTTTCACCGTTGGTTGCAATGTCAGGAAAAATTACAATAGCAGAAGTGGAACATTTGGTTCAGCCGGGAGAATTGGATCCCGATCACATTCACGTTCCCGGAATTTATGTTCACCGAATTTTTCAGGGAGAAAACTATTTGAAAAGAATTGAGCAGCGCACCGTGCGCAAAAAAATTGTAATGGAAGTTCCATTTATTAAAAAGTAAAAAAGAATTTGAGAATTTGTTGATTAGCGGATTAGCTAATGCAACGCCAAATACAAAAGGCAAAATGAAAAAAGAAGTTTTAGAGAAAAATCTTATCGTGCGGTTAACCTTTGAATTTTCTTTAGATGTAATTGACTACTGCGAGATATTGGAAGAGAAAAGAAGATTTGTTATTGCAAATCAATTATTGAAATCAGGCACCAGCATTGGCGCCAATGTATGGGAAGCTCAAAATGCTGAAAGTAAAAATGATTTTATTCATAAATTCAAAATAGCGGTAAAAGAAATGGATGAAACAGAATATTGGCTGCTGCTTTGCAACCATTCAAAAAAATATCCCAAAGATGAAACACTTTTAGAAAAATTAGAATCTATTTCAAAAGTTATTAATAAAATAATCGCCTCATCAAAAAAATAATCGACTAATTAGCTAATCAACTAATCTGCAAATTTGTATGTTAGACAAAGAAGGAATTGCAAAACGTATTGCACGTGAAATTAAAGATGGCTATTATGTAAATCTTGGGATCGGAATTCCAACCTTGTGTGCCAATTATGTTCCAAAAGGAATTAACATCGTGCTTCAATCCGAAAACGGAATTCTCGGTATGGGTCCGTTTCCGCACGATGGAGAAGAAGATGCCGATCTTATCAATGCTGGAAAGCAAACTGTAACACTTTTAAATGGATCGTCAATTTTTGATTCAGCCATGAGCTTCGGAATGATTCGCGCACAGAAAGTTGACTTGACAATTTTAGGAGCAATGGAAGTGAGCGAGAGCGGTGACATTGCCAACTGGAAAATTCCCGGTAAGATGGTGAAGGGAATGGGCGGAGCGATGGACCTGGTTGCTTCTGCAAAAAATATTATTGTGGCAATGCAGCAGGTGAACAAAGCAGGTGAATCAAAGCTTCTTCCCAAATGTACGTTGCCAATTACCGGTGTGCGCTGTATAAAAAAAATCGTAACTGAATTAGGAGTGTATGATGTTCTTCCGCATGGAGGATTCAAATTGCTGGAACGAGCTCCGGGGATTTCAGTGGATCATATTCGGAAATCCACTGCCGGAAAATTAATTGTGGAAGGAGATGTGCCGGAAATGATGATTGATTAAACCGATACTTGATACTTTGTAGATGATTCGAGAAAAAACTAATAGGATATCGCTTTGTACCATAATCCTCCTTTTCCTTGCGATTATTTTTTTTGGCATTATTCCCCATTTCTCACGTCCGGAATACCTGCGTTATGTGATTTCCTGGGATGTATTTGGATATTACTTATACCTGCCAGCAGCATTTATCCGCCACGATCTTGCACTTGAGCATTTTGACTGGGTACTTGAGGTGCAAAAAAAATATGAACCTTCTGATACGCTTTATCAGCTTTTCAATACTCCGCATGATGGCGTAAATACCTGGGTGATAAAATATGCAATGGGTGCAGCTATTTTATATTCACCATTTTTTTTTATCAGTCATTTTACTGCGGGGTTATTCGGTTATCCTGCTGACGGTTTTTCTATCCCTTATCAAATTGCTGTTTTGGCTGCAGGATATTTTTATACACTCATGGGATTGCTTTTTTTTAGAAAAATTCTACTGAGATTTTTTACTGACCAGATAACAGCCATTGTAATTTTCCTGATAATAGTTGGAACAAATTTTTTTGAGTTTGTAAGCAGAGAAGGAACCCTTTCGCATAATCTGTTGTTTTTTATTAATGCTGTTATTCTCTATCTTACCGTCCGGTGGCATGAAAACCCTAAACAACGATTTGCCTTTTTGCTTGGAATGTTTATTGCACTTGCAAGCATCACCCGTCCGCTGGAAATTGCATGGATCATTATTCCGATCTTCTGGGGTGTCGGAAGCAAAGAATCTTTGAGAAAAAAAATTTACATGTTATGGAGTTATCGCAGTCATCTATTTCTCTTTGCTGCAGGCATGTTCCTGATAGGATGCCTGCAAATGCTATACTGGAAAAAAACTACCGGGCATTATATTTATTATACCTATACCGAAGAATTCTATTTTTTGAAACCATTTATACTCAACGTGCTATTCAGTTATAAAAAGGGATGGCTTCTTTATACTCCTCTTATGATTTTTGCACTGATTGGTTTTGTTCCATTATTCAAAATCTATCGCAATATTTTTCTTTCCTCATTCCTGTGTTTTGTCGCCTACCTTTATCTTATATCTTGTTTTGAGGGGTGGTGGTATTCGGGCAGTTTCAGCAATCGCGCATTACTGGAGACGTATGTTCTCCTCGGGATTCCTCTTGGATCGTACATTCAGTTTGTTTCAAAACAGAAAAAGTTATTGAGAAATAGTATGGGTGTTCTTTTTCTTGTAATAGTTGCGTTAAACGTATTTCAGACCTGGCAATACACAAATGAAATTATAGACAAAGAAAGAATGACAAAAGAATATTACTGGGCTGTCTTTTTGAAAACTTCCGTAAATGAAAAAGATCGGGAATTACTTGAAGTGGAAAGAACGAACATTCCTCCTAAAAACCTTGAAGACGGGACAAAATTTGTTAAAAGACCTTTGGAGCATCTGGATTTTAGCACCATGCCGGAGGAATGGCAGAGACGCTATTTGGATACATCCATTTACCTATCGCCGGCATATTCACTGAAAATGGATTCTGCCATGCCGTATGCAGCCACGTATGAAACACGGTATTCTAACCTGACAGTAAAAGACTATGCGTGGGTAAAAGTAATTGCTTCCATTTATATTTTTGACGAAACGGACAGGGAAAAAGCAATGATCGTTACATCCTTTAAGCACAAAGGGAAACTGTATAATTACAAAGGATCGGTCATTCAGCCCGATTCGCTAAAGGTAAACCAATGGAACAAGGTGGTTGCGTATTACATGACACCTATTGTTAAGTCTACGGACGATTCCTTGCAGGTATACGCTTGGTATAATGGAAAAAATCAAATTCGGCTGGATGATTTTTCAGTAGAAGTATTTGAGCCAAGATAAAAAATAGTTTATACTTTTATTCGATTTCAATTTTATGAAACGAGACACACTTTCAATCATAATTCCCGCTTACAACGAAGAAAAGACCATTCATCTTATTCTTGACAAAGTTCTTTCCGTTAAATTGATTGGAGAAATGCAGAAAGAAATTATTATTGTAAACGATTGCTCAAAAGATAATACGAAAGAAGTTGTTGAAAAACATATTGCTTCTCATCCCGAACAAAAATTTATTTTTTTCTCTCAATCAATAAACAAAGGAAAAGGCGCGGCTATTCACAAAGGAATTGAAATTGCCACCGGAGATTTTATTATTATTCAGGATGCCGATTTGGAATACAATCCTGAAGAATACAATATTCTTCTTAAACCAATTCTTGACGGCTTTGCCGATGTAGTGTATGGTTCGCGTTTTATCGGAGGAAACCCTCATCGCATTTTATTTTTCTGGCACTCTATCGGGAATAAACTCCTCACGGCAGCTTCCAACATGTTCACCAATCTGAACCTCACGGATATGGAAACCTGCTACAAACTTTTTCGTGCAGACATCATTAAAAATATTTCCCTGAAAGAAAAACGATTTGGCTTTGAACCGGAGGTAACGGCAAAGATCGCTCGCATTCCAAACATCCGCATTTACGAAGTAGGAATTTCCTACTATGGCAGAACCTATGCTGAAGGGAAAAAAATAAATTGGCAAGATGGATTCCGCGCGTTGTGGTGCATATTGAAATATAATTTATAAAAAGCAATATTGTTTTCCGATAAACTCATAAAATGGGAAAAATATTTTTTTCTCTTACTTGTAGCAGTACATCTTATACCGATTTTGTCGGTTGATTTTTTTGTAACGCTAGATGGTCCGGCACATGTTTATCATGCCTCCCTCATTTCTCGTCTCTTATCTGGCAATACTCACGCTTCGGAGTTTATGATATTAAATCCTGAACCTGTTCCATACTGGACGGCACAATTTATTCTGTCGGTAATGAATCAATTTTTTTCCGGAAATATTTCTGAAAAAATATTTATAGGAATATACGTTGTAACGCTACCAATCGCCTTCAGAAAATTTATTCTTACAGTATCTGCTCAATCGGCATGGGTTTCATATCTTATATTTCCCTTTATTTATTCTTTTCTTTTGTATATCGGTTTTTATAATTTTTGCATTGCTCTGCCTGTTTTCTTTTTTACCCTACACGTTTTTCTTTCCGGTAAAATCGCGATGAATAGAAATAAAATACTTATTCTATTAATTCTTATTCTATTAATTTATTTCAGCCATTTATTTGTTCTTGCTGTTTTTTTTCTTTTCACGGCAACGTTTCTCGTTGTTAATAATTTATTTGTGCGAACCGATGATGTCTTCAGGATAAAAAAGTTATTAATAAAAATTGGTTTTATACTGCTGGTTTCACTGCCGACACTTTTGCTAACGCTACATTTTCTCCTGATAAATAAAGACAAACAGTTTTATAATTCGCATCTTGCTTTTTCAGAACTCATGGAGTGGCTCACCACTGCTCGACCCATTATTACATTCAAATACGATGGCGAGGGATCATTTGCCATCATCATAGCTGCAACAACCGGAATGTTAATCGTAGGAATGTTATATTCCGTATGGAAAAAGAAATATCATTCAGAGGGAACTGTTTGGATTGTTTTCTCCATGCTTATTCTTGTGCTTTATTTTTTTCTACCAAATAATCTTTCCACGGGAGGATTTGTTTCTATGAGGCTGTTGCTGTTTATTTACTTGTTCTTATTTACCTGGTTCACGGCAGGACATTTTCATCCTGCTTTAAAAAACGCAGCTGTCATACTATTTGTTTCTGTAAGCATTTATTTCTTAAAATACCATCGTGATGTAGGAAAGGTTTTATCTGAGAATGCAAAAGAATATTATTCGGTTACCGGACATATAAAGGAAAACAGCATTGTGCTTCCATTAGATTATTCTGATAACTGGATGCATAATAATATTGCTGCTTACATTGGGACTTGTCATACTATCTTTATGCTGGAGGATTACGATGCTTCCAGCCCACACTTTCCGGTGATATGGAAGCCGAATTTAGCGCCGCACGAACTTCTTGGCAAATACTTATGGGGTAATCCTCCTTGTGCTGATATTGATAATTTTGAATCCAAAACAAAAATCAAAATTGATTACATCACGCGCTGGCACTACAATCCGGCAATTCAAGATTCATGTACATTTGCTATGAATAGTAAAATAGAAAAAGATTTTACACGCATTTTTGTTTCTTCTTCGGGAGAGGCGGAACTTTTTCTCAGGAAAAAATAAAAATGTCAAAAAAATAATAGCAGTGCAGTACATTTTGAAATATAATCTCTGATGAAAAAGTATCTTCTTGTTTTTATTTTGTTTTCAGTAGCGGCAATTTTGTATTTGTCGTTTCCCATTAATTCAAAACAACACTTTATTTCCGTCAAGGACAATAAATTCAGATTAAATGGAAAAGATTTTTATCCTGTTGCATTAAATTATCTTGTCTCCTTACATGCAGGCGGAAAAGAATTATGGGCTGCTCCTTCTACAAGTTATGATGTTGACTCTTTACATGAACTCTTAAATAAAGACTCCTGTATAAAAGGGTTGCGAGCGGATTTGCATTTGATAAAACAAATGGGATTTAATACGGTACGCATAGTTGGAATTGGAGAAGAAGGTGCAGACGATAGTAAGCGTAGGAGTGAAATAGCCCTGTGGGCGCACTGTGGAAAGAATCGTGATACAAGTATTGTGCTTTCAAATAAGGAGATGTACAATAAATATTTTGATGCTCTCACCGGATTATTTAAAGAAGTGAATGATGCCGGGTTAAAAATAATTTTCCTAGTGCGTATGCGTCCTGGCGTTGAAACAACGCATGATCATGTAAGAAAAATAGTAACTCATTTTAAAAATGACACAAGCATAATGGCTTACGATTTGTACAACGAGCCACTGTATTTTGATCATGAAGCTAGAAAAAAACCGGAGGTTGATTCAATTGTAAAGAGTTGGCATAAGATGCTTAAAATGTATGCGCCCAATCAAATGTTCACCATAGGGCTCGAAGGAATTCGAGAAGTATTTGAATGGGATCCCAATATTCTTGATGTGGATTTTATTTCTTTGCATCCTTACGAATTTGAACCCGGACAGGTGATGAATGAATTATATTGGTATGGAAAATATATTAAGAAACCATGGATGATCGGAGAAACAGCTATACCGGCTAACAATGATTCTGTAACCTATGAAGAACAAAAAATATTTGCACAAAAAACCTTAAAACAGGCTAATGATTGCGGAGCCAGCGGATATTCCTGGTGGCAATACAAAGATGTTGATTGGCATACTTATCGTGCAAATTATATGGGCGTTGTTACCAGAACCGGAGAGACAAAAATCACTAAAGAAAATTTGAAGATTAAGGGAACAGTAAAACCCGTAGCAGAAGCATTTCAAAAATTTATTCCTTTTGAGAAAAAAGACAGTTGTATTTGTTTACCTAACTATTATAATTATTCCGAAGGAAAAGCAAGTAGAATTATCGGGCGATTAATTGACGAAGTAACCAACCAACCGATAAAAGGCGGAGTTGCATTGGGTTGGGATAAAGATTGGGTACATTCGTATCATACCATTACCAAGGATGATGGCAGTTTTGAACTATTAGGAGCGCATGCATTTTATCATTGGATTGCTACAGCTACAAACTATTCGGTTGTAAGGGATGATTTTTCTCCTGACACGGTAAAAGCAGGAAAAGACAATATTCCAACATTAAATATTGGCACCCTTAAAATTAAAAAGCTCTTTTAGTTTTAATAAATATCGTTCTTTGGTTCGAACGATTCCACTTTCAAATCATCTATATAAATTTTTCCTTTGCTGTTATTCCATATATAAACACTCAAACGGTCGCCGCTATTTCGTACTGCTTCCGGTGTCAGATAATCTACAGTAATCTGGCTCCATTTTCCAACTTCAAGATTTAACTGGTCGGTACCAGTTCCTTTATATTTATAGGCTTTGTTGCCGTGCATGAAAGTGGTTATCATGTATGTTGGATTTTTCTTTACATCGGCAGTCGGATACACCCAAACACTTACTCTTATCCATGCATAATATTTATCGGTGATGTCAGAATATCTTTTTTCGATCGAAGGGCTGAATGTTGCAATGCTGTCCATGATATACGAACTTGTTCCTGAATGAAAAATTTCTTTGCTCAATCTTTCCTGAGGATATCCATCGCTGGGTTCAAAGCCTATGCTCCAAGTGTGATTTTTAATGTGCGAATTATCATTTGGAAAAATTTCAACTCCGTTCACTGGCCATTCCATAAAAAGAAGTTTTTGATCTTCGGCAGAAGCAGATGTTTTTCCAAAAGCAGCCATCCAGTATTTTGAAGTTGCTCTGGGTGATTGAAGAATCCCGTTTACTTCCTGCCAGGATTGAAATACATTTAACAGAATAAAAAAGCCAATGAGTCCGAGAACAGAAAATTTAATGAAGTTTGCTTTTGTGCGCAGCATATCCAGAAAATAGCCCAACGGGATGGAAAGCATCACATACGAAGCGATTAGCCCGCGTTGGCTGAAACACTGACCGTACCACCAAACCGTCCAGCTGGAAACCACCCATAGGGAAATGATGAAATAAATAAATGCGGAAGTAAAAATTGTCTTGTTTTTTTTGTAGAGGAAATAAAATCCAACAAGAGCAAAAATAATGACAGGTGTATATATTAGCCAGCCGTTCCTGAAACTGAATAACGTGTGTAGTGTATGCGGAGGGAAATCAATTCCTTCCCCCGGATTGTAATAGCTATCGAAAATAAAACGTCCGGAATAAATTCTCCAGTAGGTGAACTGAATAGAACCGATCGCCAGCATGATAAGTGAGAAAACAAGCAGTTTAATTTTATTTTTCTTTATCAACTCTAGTTTTTCGTTGAATGTTTGTTTGTTGTAAACCCCCCAAAGAATTGGAATAAGAAGTCCTATTACTTCTGTCGGTCTAACAAGCGCAGCGAGTCCGCAGGAAATGGCGAGCAGTACTGCGTGTTTCATTTTATTTGTTTCATGCCAGCGAATGGTGAACCACAAAATGAAAGTATAAAGAGTGAATAAAATGTTATGTGTCATTGCCCCCTGCCCGTGCATGGAAGTATGCAGCGTATAATTGGTGCCGAGTACAATTATGGTCAATGTTACCGCAGCAATTTTCTCATCGAAGAATTTCATCAATGATCTACGAAGCATAAATACTCCGAGGAACGTATAGATCATGCATCCTGCCCAGATGCCGTACTGATAGGGAGTCGAAAAACCATCGGCAGGAAATCCGGTAACTTTTGCAAACAGGTGAGCAATGAAAAAGAAAGGAGAATACAATACCGACATCCCGATGCCGTAGCGCATCACCCAAACCCCATCGGGCATCTGAAGCGCCTGATAAAATGTTCCGGTGCTGTGATACTTGTCGATGATGGTTTGTATTACCGAATAATCTTTAATGCCAAGATCGTGGTAAATAAATGTCATTGGCAGGTACAGGTAATAACCAAATATATCCCACGTAAGAATATTAATTGGGAAGTAATTCAGTCCAATAAAAAGCAGAACGGCACACAGCAGGAAGGCAGTTGTTTTAGATACAGATAATTTCACGGTCTGAAGATAAAAGGGTTGTAAACGCTAAAATACAAAAGAAGATTTCATAGCATTTTTTTTTCTTTCATCTGCCGAAATTCTAAACACATTCATCGAAAGTTCTTTTCCGCTCGTCTAATTTCCCGCCTTATTCAAAGTTATCACGCATAATATTTATGAACTACATCGTTAAATAAAAAAAATACCCGCGATGAAATAAGTTGTACTCGGTGCTAAAATAAACACAAACCCACTCGCCTTTTAATTCTCGTAAAACAGAAACAAGGCGGGTAAAAAAAAATCCTGCGAGTAAAGTAGCAGGTGCCAAGTACAATGGGTAACACCCTAAAAACAATCATCAGGCACATTCTTGTTGTGCTTTTGTTTCCGAAAAAAATTAACGATTTCATCACTTATGCCAAGGGCATTTTCAAGGCGATGAACGGAAACACAAATTTTCCCGATTCGGCAGCAAAAGTAGCTGTGCTGAAAACGGACATTGACACGCTCGATTCCACCGAATCGGGATTGTTAACCAATCCGCCCACGACAACCGTGGAGGCACGCAATGCGGCAATGGAAAAAGTGAAAGCAGATCTGCGCGGTTTACGAAACGATGTGCAAGTAGTAACAGATGCAACTCCCGCACAGGCAGAAGTGCTTGCAAAAAGCGCAGGCATGAATGTGAAACAAGTTAGCGTTCAGCAAAAAAGGATCAACGATGCAAAATCCGGAGATGTATCGGGTAGCGTTATTCTTACTGCCGACGGAGGCGGACCTCACGAATGGCAGATGAGCAAAGACCAGGTAACTATTATAAACCTGCCGGCTACCAGCGGTGCAAAAACTACAGTTTCCAATTTAACACCCGGTGAAATATGGTACTTCCGCAACCGCCCAATCCTTACACAAGGAGTAGAAGGCGACTGGTGCGGATGGATTAAAGTGGTAGTGAAATAAACAGAATTCAAGAATTAGCACCGAGAATAAAGGATTCGGGAGGTAAAACTTCCGAATCCTTTTTCTTTTAACGCCTACCGAAGCATTCCTCCTCGCGATTGAACCACCGAGCGGTTCTACCGAACCACCGCGAAGCGCAGCCGAATGGTAGAGCGCAAAAGTGGAACAGCCGCAGGGATCTACCATTCGGCCGGGCTGATGGGGCGAATGGCAGAGGGGCTCGGATGAACGATACATCTGCTCTACCGAACGGTTGGAGGGACGGGGCGTTCGGTCGCGCTGTCGGGGCGAACGGTAGGACGAAGATTTGGTCTTGCCGAAAGGAGCTTACTGTTAAACCTCTCGATTTTGTGAATCATCTCAAATATTTTAACTTTACTAATCAAAACCCACATTGCAATGAAAAAACTTTACACAGTTATTTTGTTATGTGCGACTTCAACAATTTGTTTTAGCCAGTGGAATAATTTTACTTCTTTTCTTCCAAGTTCAGATTTTAGAGATGTAATGTTTATTTCAAGTGATACGGGCATGTATTCTACATATGTTTATTATGCTGGTGGACCCGATCCTTCTAATCCTGGTCACGGTGATTTAACCGTTTACTGTACTAAAAATGCCGCTCAAGCGTGGCAAACAGTATGTTATAATACTGATTATAATTATGGAGGAGTAGAATCATATGCAATTTACACTGTTAAAAATCAACACTCGTTTTTTCATATCAGGAGCTGGCATCAGTATTTATACGTTGATAAAACTTATAATGGTGGATTAGCATGGAAGAGTTTGGAAACAGGAACTTTGTTTTTTCAGGATTTTTCTGTGATTGATACTTCGCATTGGTTTTTGCTTTTGGGAGACGGAGGTTCGAAGTATTTTATTAATAAATATCAAAAAGGATTGCTAATTAATAATCTTGATTCGTTTATTCTTGAAAAGGCTCATGTTATGTTTTTTCCTGATACAACCACAGGATATATTGCAGCTTCAACTGCTTCAAATTCTAATAATCATCTAATATTAAAATCTGTTTCAGGTGGCACTAACTGGATAAATATTTTTTCTGATTCTTTAATTAATATAAGGAAGATGTATTTTGTCAATGCAAGTTTGGGTTATGCAGTAGCCGATTCGGGAAAAATAATTAAAACATCTGATGGCGGTACAAATTGGCAATATCTTAATTCTGGTACAAATAAAAAACTTAACTCAGTTTTTTTTATAAATGATTCTGTTGGATTTGCTGCTGGAGATTCAGGTATAATTATCAGAACGACTAATGGAGGTCAAAACTGGTCAAAAGACATCACGGGAGTAACAACTTCGTTTTCAAAAATATTTTTTGTATCAGACAGTATTGGATTCGCATTAACAGGGAGCACATTGTATATTATAAACACAAACTGGTTAGCAGGAATTTGGGAAATTTATAATAATAAAAAATTAATTATTTATCCGAATCCAAGCAAAGGCGAATGCAACATCACAATACCGGATGAATTTCTTAATGAGAAAAATTTAACTCTAAGCATTTATGATAATACAGGTAAACTCATTCGGCAAACAAAAGTAGAAGTGAATACAGGCAATATAAAACTAAACCTTGAAGCCGAAGCAAAAGGAGTATATTATGCACGATTAAGTAATGGTAAGAAAAACTATAGCGGGAAAATTGTGTTGCAGTAATCCGTTTCGTGCAAATCTTTTTGTGGTGTTCCTTGCTCATTCTAAGAACATTGATATATATTATCTGAAAGGCGCGCAATAGCTATTTGGTTATCATCTCAAATTTTTCTTGCTTGCCAATTGAATCTCCACTGGCATAGAGTTGAAGAGATTTTTCATTCACAATCACATATTTTCCATTTGCTGCTTTTAAAGCAACGAAATTGCTGTCAAGTTTAACTAATGTAAATGTTTCCCATGGTCCAATTTTATCTCTCGTTGCAGTAATTTCATTTTGTTGTTTTAATTCTGCACATAAAAATCGTTTGTTGTATGCGCGTAGTGCACAGGTGTTGTTGTCAAATAGAACCAATAAAAATGTTTCACAATTCGAAATGTTGCCTCTGTTAGCAGCAATTAAATTATTTACTGTTCCGTCAGCACAAACATATTTGCCGTTAATAGTTTTCAGGCGGATCGTTTTACTATTATCAGAGAAATCTATAAAAATAATCGTAGTATCAGTTGCAAAATACTCCGGCATTGGAGAAAAATCATCGAGGTAAAATATTTTATAATTATTTTTTTTAAGGAAATTGTACTCTTCAATTTTTGGGATTCTATTATAAGCTGTATAGCCGGAAAAATACATGATTGGAATATCATCGGTATCGTAGCAATTAACAATTACGGTTTTTTCTTCATTGTATTTTCCTTTGATTGATTTACCAAATTCTGTTGCTCGAACTATTTTTTTATTACACCATGCTCTCAAGTCGTTTTTTATCCAATCGGTATGATTGGCTTGCAACTTCTCAATATTAAAACTTACTAAACCAATAGAAAGCAACAATATAAATTCAATGGTGGGTATCAAAGACTTATTTATTTGAAATTCTTTGAGCTTACTTTTCATCTGAACGTTGTTTGTTAGGTACAGTTCTTGTTTTGGAATTAATACTACTTTGATAAGATACAAATAGTCAATGATTCTATTTAGCAAATTACCTAGTGCAAGAAATAATATTGGAGAAATAATCAAACAAAAAGCGGGCATCTTTGTTTGTGAAAGGGTAAAAAATAAATAAACAATAACAACAAATATTAAATAACTAATTTTAATAGCTGCATTTTTAATATCCCAAAATAAAACCAGTAATGCAATAGGTAAAGCGAATGCCGCTACTTGACCATATTGCAAAACTGCCTGGTTAAAATGATACCACATATCACCTCCGTGCCCATCCAAAGCTGAAGTAATGTGAAGAGAATAGTATTTGTATTCTCCTGCACTTTCAGCAGGGAATCTTATGGACTTATATATCTGCCAGGGAATAAAAGTTATAACACACACGATTAAGGCTTTTATCATGTTTATTATTTCGCGCTTTTTATTTGCGAAACCTTGAATAAAAAATAATGTAGTAGCCCATCCCGAAAAAACCAAAAGACCAGTTAGCCACTTATTAAGTATGGCAAGCCCCGCAAACAAACCTATAAGCCAAACATATCGGGCATTTTTTTCAGACCAATATTCGGTAAAAGCCCAGATACTTAGGGTTACATAAAATATAAATGCAATATCGTTGTGATCTGTATTGTATTGCCCTGTATTAAAATCCAAGAGATAATTACAAACAGCAAAAAGAAAACTTCCAATATAACCTACTCTTGCGTTAACCGTAAGTTTTCCCATACGAAAAATAACAGGAATTAATAATGAAGTCATAATCGCGCTTGGCAAACGAAGAGCAAAAGGAGAGGTGCCAAATAATTTGATGCATAACGCCATTTGCCACAAGAACAAAGGCTGCTTGTGAAGCCAAATGTGACTTGTAGTCCAATTAATAGGGTCATAATCCAAAGGAGTATATTTATAAAGCATGGGGATAAAAGGATTGTCCACCATGTTTTTTGCAACTAAAGCGTGGTATTGCTCATCCCAGAGATGCAAATAGTTGTCAAAAGTTATTATTAGCAATCTTACAATTAATCCTCCGGCAAATAAAAAAAACATTGCATACTTTATGTTTTTTCTATAAGTAAAATAATAAATACTTATAAGATGCAGTAGTGCAATAAAAGCAAGCCCTAAAACCTGGGTGGATGAAAAATAGGTTGTAAACAAGTTATGATTTTTTAAAACACAAACATAAAACAATTATAACAAATTCAAATTTTACTTAATTACCATCTCAAATTTTTCTTGTTTACCGATGGAATTTCCTGTAGCGAACAGACGAAATGATTTTTCGTCCACGCTCAAATATTTCCCATTCGTGGCTTTAAAGGCAACAAAATTATTTTTAAGTTCAACTATTGTAAATGTTTCCCAGTTTGCAACATTATCTCTCGTAGCGGAAATTTCATTTTGGTTACTCAAGTCG
>PLUL01000069.1 GCA_003164895.1 Bacteroidota bacterium
GTGCATCATTCAGTACTCGCCACCATTTTTATGACCCCCTTTCTTTTGTAGCATAATTTGATTTTTTAATTTAATACTATACAATATCAAAAAGTGCTGATCGTTTAAAACTTCGTAATCAAACTTTATGGACAGAAGGAAATTTCTCAAATCTTCCTGCGCTCTTTGTGGAGTTGCAATTGCCGGCAGCGCATTAATTGACAGTTGTAAGAAAAACAAAGCTCCGGCTTTTGTCAGTTTCACTTTGGATTTAACAAACCCTGCTAACAATGCACTGAATACTGTGGGCGGTTCTGTTTACAGTAATAATGTAATTGTTGTAAGGATTGGAAGTCCACTCAACGTTTCTTCTTTCATTGCCTTGTCACAAGCATGTACGCACCAAGGTTGTACTGTATCTTATGATAACACAAATAGTAATTTTGTATGTCCTTGCCACCATGGAGTATTTGATAAAAGCGGCAATGTAATTTCAGGTCCTCCGCCTTCACCGCTCACTCAATACAAAATTTCTTTGAACGGAAATATTCTCGCAATAACTTCGTGATTTTTTCAAAAATAAATGATTAAATTTTTTCTTATTGTCAGTTCGCTACTCTTTGGATTTTGCGCCAAGTCGCAAATTTATCTTGGCAAGACTTGTGAAATAAGTTTTTTTTCTAAAGGTCCAATTGAAGATATTTCCGCATTAAATAAAAATACTGTACCTCTATTAAACACATCAAACAATGAAGTTGTTTTTAAAGTAACCATTAAGGGGTTTGAGTTTAAAAGTAAGTTGATGGAAGAACATTTTAACGAAAAATATATGGAGAGCGATACATATCCATACGCTATCTTTACTGGAAAAATAAACGAAACCATTGATTATAAAAAAGACAGCACTTACAAAATTACCGTTACCGGAAAATTTACTATGCACGGTGTGGAAAAAGAACGAACAGTAAATGCTACTGCAATTATCAAAGATGGAGAAATAAGTTTTGAAAGCAAATTTAATGTGGCACTCAAAGAGCATAATATCACAATTCCATCGCTGATGACTAAAAAATTTGCTGAAGTGATAGAAGTAACTGTAAAAGGAATATTAACTGAATACAAAAAATAATTTTCTTATGAAAAAGAAATTTCTTTTAGGATTGCTGATTGTCTGCGGAGCAATACCACTATATGCTCAAACTGATTTACTGAAAATGATTGATTCCATTGCTCCTACACCTAAGCATGATAAAATTACTGCTCCTTTTAAAACTACGCGCCTCGTCAATTTGCAAACAACTCAAACAGAGGGAAAAGGAATATTAGATTTTAGAATCGCTCACCGTTTTTCAGATGCAGGTGTGGCAAGCAACGGTGGTGTGCATACGCTTTACGGCTTAGATGTTTTGTCAGACGTTCGCTTTTCGCTTGATTATGGAATCACAAAAAAATTGCAAGTAGGTATTGGCAGAAGTGTGCAGATGGAAAATGTAGATGCCTCGCTGAAATACAAAATTATAGAACAAACCACTGACAACGATGTTCCGCTGAGCATTACTGCTTACGAAATTGCTTCAATCACGCCCGAAAAATCATCTCAATTTTATTCAGGTACAGATTCTGCCTGGATTCAAAAAAATAATACCATTCTTAATCGCCTTACTTATACCACTCAAATTATTCTTTCAAAAAAAATAGGAAGAATATCTCTAATAGTTGCACCCACTTTTAATCACAGAAATTATATTTTAAGTCAGGTCAATACGGTTACGAATGGATCACATTCTCGTGCGGAAGCAGATGCAAATAATATTCCTGCTTTAGCAATGGGTTTCCGAATAAGAATTACCCGCAGCTTTTCCATCATAGCAGATTATTTTTATGTGATGTCTGCTTACAGAAAAAACAACACGGTACATCCTTACTACAATCCGATTTCCATCGGCACAGAAATTGAAACTGGTGGTCACGTATTTCATTTTACATTAACAAATGCTTCGGGTATTACAGAAAATTATTTTATTCCAAATTCGCCCGATTCGTGGGTAAAAGGTGGATTCAAATTAGGTTTCGATATTTCCAGAGGATTTTCCATGGGAAAGAAAGCAGATAAATTAAAACCATGGGATGATGCAAAATGATTCACGAAAATCAGGCATATTCATCAGAGAGAAAACTTTCTCCTAATAAATAGGTTGAAAATAAGTTAATGTTTTATTTTCTATTTTCAGCTTTTACATTAGAACAATATCCTAAATCTGCGGGAAAGAATGCAAGATGAAAAATAATTCATTAACCAAATTTCTACTTATTTTTTGCTTCCAAATCTTTTTCGGAATTCAAGTATTTTCTCAATTGAATGTTAACGCTTATTTGCAAAGCGCAAAAAATGACATAGACAAAAATAATTTTTCTGAAGCCATCAATAAACTAAGTCTTTGCATTCAAGTAAAACCCGGCGAAACCGAAGCGTATTTTTATAGAGGCATTTGCAAATATTTCCTTAACGACAACCTCGGAGCAAAAGAAGATTTTGATAACGCAATAACAATTTACAGTCCACTGTTTTACGATGCGTACCATTACAGGTCAATCGTAAAATATCGTTTAGGAGATTACGAAGGATCTGTAAAAGATTTGAATAAAATTATGAGTACAAAAAATATAAATCCTCAGCTCTATTCAGAACGAGCTTTCTCCAAACTTGCCAGTCAGGATTTTAACGGCGCTCTCAGCGATTGCAATAAAGCAATCAGCATGAAAGCCATAAGCGAAGATATTTTTGTTTGCAAAGGTGTGGCTGAAACTGCGCTAAACCAATTTGATAATGCGTTAAGAGATTACAGCAAAGCGTTGTCAATTAATCCGAAAAATGCTGAAATATATGTTCGCGAAGGAATAACAAAATCGAAGATGGGAAGCAACCAAGAAGCCATTGACGATTATAACAAGGCGTTGAAAATGGATTCAGTCAGCACGTTTGCATATTACAGCAGAGCAGAAGCGCGGATAGCGATGAAAGATACCAAAGGAGCGTTGCAGGATTACAACATGGTTTTAACGTATGAACCAAAAAACTCTCTTGCTTATTTCAATCGAGCCATTTTAGAAGCCAACTTGAAAAATTATAAAAATGCAATTTCCGATTTCGATAAAGTGTTGATGCTGAATCCTGAAAACATTCAGGCACTTTTTAATCGCGCTAATCTGAAACGAAATATTAATGATTATCAAGGTGCATTAGATGATTATAATAAAACCATTGAACTGTTCCCCTATTTTGTTGAAGCGTATTACAATCGGGCAGAATTAAAAAAAGATTTACATGATTTAAGAGGAGCAAAGCAAGATGAGGAACTTGGAAAAATGATAAGCGAAAAAAATTATTCTGCAACCGGTTCGCAACGCGTAGTTGACTCCACTACATTAGTTCATCTGATGGCATTGAACGCCGATTTCAATGATGCAAAAACCGATACGGTGAGCATGGAACTGATGCCGATATTTTATATTGCGTTAAAGGACAGCAATTCTAAAATGGCAAATGATTACAGTCCGCTGCTGTTGAAAATAAACAATGAAAAAAATAATTCCTTTTTCTTAACCAATAAAGAAATAAAAAATAAAACCGCTTACACGGATAGTTCTCGTGAAGTTCTGAAAGACAATGACCTGAAAATTGCCCTGCGATTAAAAAAAGCTATTCAGAAAACAAATACTCAGTTATTTAATGATGCGATAAAAGGTTACGATCTGATTATCGAGAAAGAACCCAAATGCGCGATTGCCTATTTTGCAAGAGGAATTAATGCCTGCCGCGAAATGGAGATGATCAATCAATTTGGCGATGAACAATATATTTTAAATAACAAAACAAATCCCATAGGTAAAAATCAAAAAAATGAAAAATACGAAAAGGCATTATCCGATTTCAACAAAGCAATAGAATTGGAACCCACTTTTGCTTTCGGATATTTTAACCGCGCGTATGTGAAATGCCAGTTGCAGGATTTTAACGGAGCCATCATGGATTACAATAAAGCCGCAGAAATTAATCCCGATTTAGCCGATGCATTTTATAACAAAGGAGTATTGCTTTTTTATCTGAAAGATAAATTAAATGCTTGTCAGAATTTCAGCAAAGCCGGTGAACTTGGACTAAAAGAATCGTATGCAATCATCAAAAAATATTGTCATCAATTTTGATATTGATGTCGTTTAGTGCTACCGACAAAGAACAGCTAAGATTTTATCGGGGATGTTTAATGAGAGAAATCAAACCTAACTATCAGCAAGCAGTCCTATATTCTATTTCAATTAGCTTGTCGTTGTAGAATTTTAATACCCATTGGTCAATATGGTTTTCTTTAGATTGAACTCTAACAAGTTTGTAAGTTTTTTTGTCAATTGGATTTGTCCAATCATATGATTTGTCAGACGAGGAAGGGAAAAATTGCCTGAAGTCATTTAGAGTTGTATGACTATCGAGTGTGAGACCTGTAGTATTTAGTTTAAACTGTTCATTTCGGAAATCAATTTTTTGTAAAACGGCTGTTTCATTATGTATTTCAAAACTTGTCTGTCCGTAAAAATAAATAGGATCCGTCGCCACCTCAACGTAGTTACCGAAGTTCTTTGGTTTTGATACAATGCTGTCTGGTTTGCCAAGATTGTCTTTTAAAACTTTTACTGTTGTCAGAAATGGAACTTTATTATTGATAAGAATTGAATCTATATTTATTGTTTCCTCTTTGTTTGTCTGCCCAAAAACTGAAACCGCTGTAAGAGCTAGAGCAACTGTAGAGGTAAAAAATGCTTTCATGTTTTTTAGTTTTGGAATGTTTGTTAACTCATTATAACTATAACAAATATACGCATTTCCCATTAATCTGCCGCGAAAAGAAACAGCTAAGATTTTACTGAGGATGGTTTAGGAAAGAAAACAAATTACTTACGCACGAAGGAAAACTTAACTGGCTAATCAATGCCCAAGACCGCCAATAAAAAAATTTATGTAGAAGTCAAATCTTGTCGGATTAGGAATTCCTGAAATAGGCTGATTACCTGTATTTGAATTACTCGTATTTGAATTTCCACCGTTTGATGATAATGATGAGTATTTATAAGACCACATAGAAGGCAAGAGATATAATCTTCCACCAATGTCTAACCCAGTACACCAAGGATGTTTTTTACTTACATTCAACAGAAGTTTCAATGTTGGACTAATGTAAAGATTACTTTGATTTAATTCTACAGATGTTGGATTACTAAGATTTTTAAATTGAGAAGGAACTGGATTGTCAAAACTATTTACCCATGTACTATTATATCCTCCTGTTCCAGTCAAGATGATATTTGCCCATTTGAATTTGAAACGCTTTGCTAACATAAGACCAAAATTTAGACGAAGAGGATAGTTTGTTGTATTCCATGTACCGTAAAAATCAATATCTATACCAACAAACGGTTTATTTTTTTTTGAAACTGCCCAAGTTGCTTTAAAAGCCATATAATAAATATTAGAAACACCATGCTGATTGTTATTGAGCCATTGTGAGAAACCTAAATCACGCATTGGAGAGTATCCAAAACTAAAACCTGCTAAGAAAACGAAAGTGCTATCGTGGGAGAATTTCTGTTTGTTGTCAACAAATTTTGTCTGTCCAAACAAAGCTGTTGGCAGAAAAATTACCAATATGCAAAATAGTAGTTGTCTCATTTATTTATGTTATTCCCACTCCCACAAACATACGCATATCCAATTAATCTGCCCTAAACCCATCAACCCCGTTTCCAACTATGTTGAGGGCATTTCGCACTTCACTAACCTCAATAACAACCCATTCCACCACAATAACAACCCATTCCACCACAATAACAACTCCTCGAACCTAAATAACAACTTCTCTAATTGCAATAACAACCTCTCGAACCTCATTTCCAACTCCTCTAACATCATTTCGCACTTCTCTGACTGCATTTCGAACTATGTTGGGGGCATTTCTAACTTCTCCAACCTCAATAACAACTCCTCGAACCTCAATAACAACTTCTCTAACTGCAATAACAACCTTTCTAACCTCAATAACAACTATGTTGAGGGCAATGCGAACTATGTTGAGGGCAATGCGAACTTATCTGACCTCAATGCGAACTATGTTGAGGGCAATGCGAACTTATCTGACCCAAATACGAACTATGTTGAGGGCAATGCGAACATATCTGACCTCAATGCGAACTATGTTGAGGGCATTCGGAACTCCTCGAGCCCCTCCCGCAACTTATCAAACCATTTCCGCTTTTTTTTGAGGCTTAAATTTTAATTTTTTTGAAATAAAAAAAGCCCCTCTGATCCAACAGAGAGGCTTTCTTTAAAAGGAAGAATTTTTTAGTCCTTCTTACCACCGAGCATGAGCAGGTCGCTCACCTGAATTTCGGTAACGTAGCGCTTCACGCCTTCTTTATCGGTGTAGTTGCGGTTGAGGAGTTTTCCTTCAATGGCAACTTCGCTGCCTTTTTTGAGGTACTTCTCAATGATGTCGGCATTCTTGCCCCAGGCAACGAGGTTGTGCCATTGCGTATCCGTAACCTTTTCGCCCGCTTTGTTGCGGTAGGTTTCGTTGGTGGCGAGCGAGAATTTTGCCACTTTCTTTCCGCCATTGAGTTCTTTCACTTCAGGATTCTGTCCTAAGTTTCCGATGAGCTGCACTTTGTTTCTTAATGTGTTCATTTTGTTTTTTGTGTTAGTTAAACATTTGTTTTTTATTTCACGACACAAAGGAACGGTGGTTCGGCGAGCCAAGTCGGTTAGTAACCATTTATAGGCGGAAGTAAGTGATTGTAACCGTTTGTAAACGGATAAAATGTATTTTTGGGAAAATTTCCAGCAATGGCAAAAGAATGTTTGGAGTGCAGAGAGCTGATAAAAGGCAGAGTGGATAAAAAATTCTGTTCCGATATGTGCCGCAATGCTTACAACAACAAGCAGAACAGCGACTCCACCAATTACATGCGCTCGGTGAATAATATTTTGCGCAAGAACCGCAGAATACTTTTAGAAAAGGTGGAGCAGGGAAAAGGAAAGGCAAACGTGCACAAAGAAAAACTTCACGAAAAAGGATTTAACTTCAATCACATCACGCATACCTACAAAACCCAAAAAGGCGCGGTGTATTATTTCTGTTACGAATACGGCTACCTGCCGCTTGAAAAAGATTTTTACTTTTTGGTGAAGTGGGATTCGGACAGGACGGAATAAAATTTATTTCTCCAGCTTCATAAAAATTTCGGGTAGTTTTCGGATCATGGCAAGTTCACGGAACTTCTTCATGGATTCATCGGCAGGACTGCCGAGATATGTTTTTCCGCCTTCTACATTCTTTGCAGGTGCGGATTGTCCTAGCAAAACTGCTCCTTTGCCGATTCTTATTTTGCTCGGCACTCCCACTTGTCCCCAAAGAATTACGTCGTCCTCGATCACGCACGCGCCCGAAATTCCAACCATGGAAGCGAACAAACAATTCTTTCCAACTTTGGTATCGTGCCCCACCTGCACATGATTATCTATTTTAGTTCCGCTGCCGATTACGGTTTCTCCGGTAACTCCACGATCGATGCTGGACAAAGCTCCAATCTCAACATTATCTTCTATCACCACTTTACCGCAAGAAAGCAATCGGTCATAACCACTCGGACGTTTTTTATAATAAAACGCATCTGCACCAATCACTGTTCCTGAATGAAGTATCACATTATTCCCGATGATGCAATTGTCGTAAATACTCACATTAGGGTGAATAGTGCAGTTGTCTCCAATGCGCACGTTATCTCCGATAAATACGTTTGGAAATATTCGCGTGTTTTTTCCTATGACAGCAGAATCGCTGATTGCTTTTGAAGAAAATGAACGTGGAGAAAAATGTGAAGTTATTTTATTAAAATCGCGGAAAGGATCATCAGATATTAAAATTGCTTTTCCATTAGGACACTCAACTTTTTTATTGATGATAATGGCAACAGCTTTTGAATTTAAAGTTTTGTCGTAATATTTCGGATGGTCAACAAAAACAATATCTCCATCCTCAATTACATTTACTTCGTTGATGCCATGAATAATCAAATCTGAATTGCCGGCTATTTCTGCACCAATCAGCGAAGCGATATCTTTTATTTTTTGTGGCTGACAAAATTTCATGTCTTATTCTTTTACAGTTGTTACGCCTTTAACATTTGTGATTTTATATTTTGTAAAATCCTGATTCGATTTCAATCCATCGCCCCACATCACTTCGTCTTTGGTTGTGATCGTAACATGTGCTTTTGTATAAATACTATCCTTTGCTTCATCTAAAATTAAATCCTCAGTAACTAATTTTTCCCCCTTCACATTAATTACTTCCACATTTCTTTTGGCTTCCATTTTCCCTTCTTGTTCATAGCGGATTCCATAATCGGCTTTTAAACGGGAATTTACTTTCATTGAGTCATCATAAAACAGAACATTCATTCCTTTTGGCATTTCAATATATTCTTTGTCTTTCTCATCGGCAAATCTGTCAAGCTGAACCGCTATGAGTTTCATTTTCACTCTTCCTGAATCGCTGTACATGATTTCAGCGTCTTTCATTGTAGAAGAGGGAAGATTCTTTCCGGCATCAAATTTAATTACAGTTTGAAGATCATTCTGGCAGGAAAATAAAAAAATGAATAATGAATAATGAAGAATGGAGAATAGATTTTTTCTAACCTGAAACATTTAATCGTATTTTCTTTTAATAAACCATCGGTCGTTCAGAGTAAAGCCAACAACCACTCTCATGTAACGTTCGCGAATAAGTTCATTTGTAGTTGTTCCCAATTGTCCCATTTCTACTGCGAGATTGACGACTGACTGAGAATAAGTTTCACCAACTTTATATTTCCTCAATGGAAATCCTGCGCCAAATGTTAATGTATATTCTTTTAGCGGAGTGTTGTTCAAATCAAGATACGAGTCAGCATATCTGAAACCAACTCGATAAAAAATCTTTTTTGCATACGATTCTCCTCTGCCTGCATTTTTATCCGGTATATATTGAATCCCTATCGCAACTTTCTGACTATTTTTCAAAAGCCCTTGTTCGCCGAAAGAATTGAATGATGACCAATCCTGAACACTGTAATCTAATCCCACGAGAAGTTTTTCAGATTTTTTTATAACTATTCCTCCTCCAATCGTCATCGGAATAATAATTTTTGCATTCTTGGTGGCATTTATATTAGTGTCTTTATCAACTTCCACCCCAAGCACATTCATGTAATTTATATCAAGAGTGGTTTGTTGTGTATTCAAGCTGGTTTGCATACTTCCTGTTGCGCCAAGTGTAACAGACCATCCTTTTCTGAATTGTAATTTGTATTGCAATCCAAACGAATAGTACAAATCATTGAAAGCAGTTTTCTGCAAATACTTGGTGTTCAAGAAATAAGAAGAAGTCGGAAAGGAATCTCTACTGGTATAAGTGAAATTTCCAAAGAGAAAAGCAAGATTAGCTCCAACATATAAATTTTTTATTTTGAATCCATTTCCCCAGAAAAGCTGATTGATTCCACCTTGTCCTGTGTAAGAATAATTTACTTGTCCGATATTATTCTGAGTTTGTTGAGTTAAAATATTATATCCCACATCGCTATACGGGCGTAAACCAATGCAAGATCCCCACCATTTTGCAACAGGAATAACCAAAGTAGCATACGCAAAACCTGTTCGGTTCGTAATATAATTTTGTGAACTCGAACTAATCTGCGTGGAATTATCTATCACACCGAAATCAAAAATAGTAAGTCGGGTAGAAGCAAGTGATGCCGGATTTGCAGAATTAATATTGAAAGGAGCGGTAGAATCATTTTGCAGCGCATTTGAAATCCCACCCATTGCAATATTGCTGGGATAATTTGTGGTTTGTAAATCGCCTAAACCATAACGCGAATAGGGAGAGTTAACGATGGATTGAGATTGCGCATTACAGATTACAAATTGCAAATTGCAAATTGTAAAAATCAAAACAATAATCTGTAATCTGTTTTTATTTCGCATTAAATTCTAAAATTTGATTAAGCCCTTTCAGCACCAAAAAAGAATCTGCAAAGATGTTAGATTTTTCGTTACTACCGATGTTAAAATTTTTCTCAAAGAATTTCAGATAACCTCCAGTGAAAACGACCTTTATATCAGGATATTGTTCCTCATAGCGTGCAATGATTCCTTTCACCTCCTCCACTACTCCATTCATCACACCCGAAAGAATAGATTCCTCCGAGTTTTCTCCGATAAGTTTATCAAAATATCTGTAATTCAAAAGCGGAAGTTTATCCGTAAATTGATTCAACGCTTTAAATCGCATTTCGATTCCGGGAGAAATTCCTCCACCTAAATATTGGTTTTTAAAATTCACAAAATCATATTTAATGCAGGTTCCGGCATCAATTGATAAAACATTTTGATTTCTGAAAAGAGAATTTGCACCTACTGCCGAAGCCAATCTATCTTTTCCAAGAGTTTCCGGCGACTGATAAAGATTTTCTATCGGAATTTTTGTTTTGTGAGTCAATTCAATAAATCTAAATTCTGATTTTAAATACTCAATTATATTTTTATCGTGTTCTATAACTGAAGAAAGAATTACATTTTTTACGGAAGAATGTTTAGAAAAATATTTTTTCAGCGTCTCGACTGAAAGAATTTCATAAGCAGAAAAATCTTTCAATTCTCCAGATTGAAAAATTCCAATTTTCGTTAATGTATTTCCAATATCAATAACCGCATTCATCCTATAAAATAATTTCTCAAAGATAATATAAGACAGACAATAAACAGTAAAGAGAATATCAAAACAACTTCTATTGCAACTCCAGATTCCTAGTAGTGTAAAAATAAAATGTAAGTTTATCCACTATTCAAAATATATGCCTCCCGAAGTAAGTGCCTTTATTACCAATTACGGATACCTCGCCATTTTTCTTTTAATATTTATTCAAGAACTTGGAATTCCCAATCCTCTTCCAAATGAATTGGTACTTATGTTCTCAGGATATCTTGCATTTAAAGGAATTCTAAATCTCCCATTTGTAATTTTAGTCTCTGTTTCTGCCGATATTATTGGCACAGGAATTCTTTATACACTTTTTTATTTTTTAGGAAATTATATTCTCAAACACAAACCACGCTGGTTTCCTTTATCTGATAAATCCATTGAGAAATATTCATCAAAAATTTCTAAAGGCGGGAAATGGACAATATATATTTGTCGTGTTACTCCTTTTGTACGAGGATATACTTCCATCATTGCCGGCTTGTTGCAAATTAAATCCAAAATATTTTTACCGATAGCTTTGATTTCTGCAATAACATGGAGCGTAACGTGTGTGCTGATAGGATTTTTTCTTGGTCCTTATTGGAATCTCGCAGGAGAAAAATTAGAAAATTTAAAATTTATAATACTTGTAGTTGCGTTAATTATTCTGGCAATAATTCTTTTGAAATATTTAAAAAAACGCTCAGCTATTTAGATTTTATCCGATAACTAAAACATTTCACCAAGATTAAAAAGAAAACCACGCGCTCCTCCTGTCCCTACTCCATAGGTAATAACCAGGTTTGTATCGGAATATTTATTTGCTTTGATTCTGATTCCAATTCCTGTTCCAGGAGTAATAGTTTCAATTTCGTTTGTCTTCCATTCAGAAAAACTTTGTGCATTTACATACACAAGCCCACCAATAAGCCCGTTGCGGATAATTACAAAACGATATTCCGCTTCTCCATACAACATATCTCTGCCTCTATATCTTCCTTGGATAAATTGTCTGCCTGAATTAGAATAAGTATCCCATCCTGTGGCAGGCAAATCAAAATAAGGAGGAGTTCCGTGCAATGTAATCCAATAAAAATTCCAGAATGCCAACACATTATTAGAATTTGCCGGTAACCGAATATACTTTCTGTAATCTAAAAAAAGCGATTGCCAGTTTTGGTCGCTTCCCATAAAAGTAAAATTGGGGCGATAAACTAAATTCACAAATTGTCCGCCCATTGGATTGTTGGAATTTCTACGCGTGTCATACAATAAATTCAAAGAAAGTCCGGATGAATTTGAAGTTGCAGTTCGCCCGTAAGCAGTATAATCATTTTGCGGAATTGCATTCGGGTTTGCATCTTTGATTTTATAATGATAATCCAAATTATAACCGATGCCACCGAGAAAATCAGGGACGATTTGCGTTACAGCAAGCTGATTAATTCTCACATAATTATAGTAAATCAAATCGGCATCTGATGACAAAGATTCACTTCCAAGACCATAAGTATAAGAAGCATAATTATAATATCGCCAATCACCTAAAAAATTAATTTTATTTTTTTTTGTCCAGATGCTGGAAATAATCGAGTTCACCAATTGTCCGTTTTGCCCGTATTCAACAAGACCTTGAACAGTAGAAAGATTTGCACTGTCGCCTTTACTGGTATAAAAAGATAAATTAATTGTTGCGACTGCGGTAAATCCGGTTAATATCGAATAACCGATGCCAGGCAAAACTGCCAGATAAATTTTTCCCGGTTTTTTTAAAACTGTTTCTTGTATATCATTTTTAAATCCTAAAATTTTTCTGGCTACATCCGCCAGATCTATTTGCGGGACGACTTGTTTTTTATTTTTGTTTATATAAGAAGTATCTTTAACTTGTTTGGAACTATCGAGTGGAATTACTATTCGCGCTTTGAGATTTAATGAAAATAATATCAATGCAGAAAAAATTATCTTGTGAAAAATATTTTTTATGTGCATTAAGGATTTCATTTAAAAAAATATTCGGAAACTTTTTAATGAATAAGGTGATGTAATAATTTTTCTTCCGCGCTATTCACCCATTGTTGAAATTCAGAATTACTTTTTTTATATGAATGCAAATAGTTTAGTAACCTGTCAATATTAAATTTCTCATCACGAATGCCTGCTCCGGCATTTGGCTTGCATGCATCATGTGCATTGCAAAATTGCTCGTAATTTCCTTGCACAGGAACCATTAAAACCGGCTTACCCAAATACATTGCTTCGCAAACCGATTCAAAACCAGCCGTGCTTACCAAGCCTTTACACGACGCCATCATCTGAAGAAATTTTTTATCATCCAAATTATGGAAGGTTAATGTTTCATCGTATTTACCACTCAATTCTTTTCTATCTGTAAAGCAATGAAGTTCCACTTTAGGATTTTTCTTATGCCAACTTATTATTTCTTCTGAGTAGCCGCTATTAACGAGATACACCAATAAAAATTCTTCTTCCTTAACTTTAATTTCAAAAACATCTTTTCTCAGTAAAGGCGGAAACCCAACAATAGAATCTTTTTCATAATCGTTGATTGGATAAAAGGAAAGTGCAAGTCTTTTGACAGCTCCTATGGAAGTTAGACGAGTATAAAATTTTATCGCTCGCTTATCCGCTTCTTTTCCTTCAGGAAATTCATAATCAGGATGAAGATAAATATACTGATGGGCAATGCAAATCAAAGGAATTGATGGTTTATACAGATAATTATACAATCCTCCGAGCGGGTTATAAAAATTTATAATTACATCCGGTTTATGTTCTTTTACTTTATTATTAATATTTCTAAGACTGTTTCTATACTTCCTCAGCTTAAAAATAGTTTGCACAACTGACGGAAATAATTTTACCGATTGCAATTTTGAATCCATCACAAACCCGGGACATTCAACCGGAACTATCTCAGATTCCAATTGTTGTTTCACATACTCTGGAATTTCTCGGTGTGGATTTATTCCAATCACTATGCAACTAATTTTATGTCCGGCTTTTCGCAGAAAATGATACGTGCTGATCGCCTGCGTCATGTGACCTCTGCCTTCACCCTGAACAATGAACATGAAATTTAACTGCAACATAAAAATACTGGCGATTATTTTGCTAAAGAAAAATACAGATATACACCTTTATGAAAGAGATAATTCTTTTTCATAAATAATTTCTCTTGCTGTTTTCTTAAGATGTTTGAGATGCGAAGATATTCCCTTAAAAAACGTAAAAGATTTATACCACGAAACATGATTTTCTTCCAGTGTCTCACGTATGATTCTTGTAATTGCAGGATAATAAATATGAGAAACATCGGGGAAAATATGGTGTGCAATATGAAGATTGAATCCACCGAACAAGAAATTTGCGATCCTGCTCTCAGGATTAAAATCAATCGTAGTAGTGATTTGATGACTTGCCCATGAATCTGTAACCAATTCGGATTTCTCTGCAAGTTTCACATAAGCAACTTCCATAACGTGATGAGAAATAAAAAAGGTAAAAGTTAAAAACAGAGAAACTGTAAAGTGCATAATAATAAATGCCGACAGTATTGTTAAAGCAGAAAACGAATTGCTGAAAAATGGAATTGCTAAAAAAGTAAATAGATAAGTTATCTTTATCAGAAAAAGTTTTAACCATTCAATTACCGGAATTTTTCCAAATTTCAAATTGGCTTGTTCTTTTTTGAAAAATAAAATAAAATCATCGTAAAAAATCCATCCTAAAGAAAAAAACATATACAAAAACGGAGCATAAAGGTGCTGGTACTTATGAAATGAATAAATTTTTTGTTTGGAATTAAGCAAAATCATCTTGGTGATCTCCATATCGGTATCGCTTCCTTCCACATTCGGAAAAATATGATGCGAATTATTGTGGCGTATTTGCCAGATATATCCGCTTAATCCCTGAAGTCCAAAGATCATTTGAAAAATAAAATTATCTAATTTTTTATTTCCGGAAACGCAACCGTGAGCTGCATCGTGCCCAATATTTATTCCGATAACTAAAAATATCCATCCAAATAAAATATATGAAATCACTAACTGAATAAAAGAAGAAGAATGCAGAAGAGAATAATATGCACATCCGAGGAAAACAACTAACACAAAAAACTTCAGCCATATAAGTATGTTCCCATATTTATGCAATTTATTTTTTGCCAAATAAGAATCAACTTTAGCCTTGATCTGTTTAAAGATATGATCGGGGCTATCCTTTGATTGAAACTTTAAATGTTTTTTTTCAATAAACTTCATCAAATAATTTTTATCAATATAAATTTCCGAGCGAATTTAGTAATTTATGTTGAAGAAGAGATTAAAAACCAACTGCTTCTCAGCCGAAAATTGTTAAAAAAAGTTAAAAATATAAAGGATGAAAAACTATTTTTCTTTTTTTGTTGAACTCAAGAGTCGGTAAAGGAGTTTTAAGAAAATTAATTACATCCATCGGCAAAGGCACCAGCGATTGGTTTTTATTCACTCGATCCCAGGCAATATCCGGAGCAAAAAAGAATTTACGATACCTTCCCATTTGCGGAACATCTGCGCCATTTGAAAAATCCGGTCTGCCACTTAACATACCTTCGGCACCATAACCAAAAGCAACATTAACCCAATTTGGAAAGTTTGTCTGCGCTTGACTTGGCAAAAAAGAAAAAATATTTGCGGAGAGCCAATACGTTTGTCCGTTGTAATCCTTCAGCCACTGCTGGCCTAAATTTTTTCCAAGCATCTCCGGTCTGTATTGAGGATAAATGGTAGTGTGAAAAGAAAACTTCAGTTGAATCCGTTGTTCATTCCATGTCAGTGCCTGCGAAACATATAAAGCCGAACCCAAAGTATTTGCAGCAAAATCACCGAGGGAAAATCCCCATTGAGGAGAAAATCCGTCCATCGTTTCTATGGTAAGCTGATACGCAGAACCAACAGCTGCTCCCCACCAAATTGATTTTGTGTTGTTCATACCAGCCCAGCGAAATAAATCCGTTTGAAATGCTCCGATATTGTAAGTGGTGGTTGCGTGTCCGAATTTATCCATCAAAAGCCATTCGGGCATATCGTTAAAAAAATGAAAGCGGCTGAACTTTTTATACCATGCCGAATGTAAAAAAACAACGCTCGCAACATACACCACACTTTCGGAAATTATAATTTCATTTAATCGCTTTGAATTAAGTGAAGAAGAATTAGAAGAAATGTTTTGGGAAAAAGTTGTTTGAACCAAAAGTAGAATTACAAAAAATGAAATACTGAACACTACTTTGACGTTTATTTTCATTAATCCGAATTAAAATTCCTGCAGCCGCTTTGCAATATTCCACCTGAATGAAACTAAAACTGATTTATCATTGCTGTTATAAATCGCCAACTGACTTTTTTCGCTTCGATAAATTGCAGTAAGATCAATAAACATATTATGCGCCAGTTGGTAAGTGGTGGTGAAACTCAAATACAAAATAGTTGTTCTAACTCCTTGAGTAATATAATTCCCATAATCTGACACTCTTGGAGGTTTTGTATTACTCAGCATAATGTTACTTCCATAACTATAAATTGCTTTATTAATAGCATTTAAACTAGTGATTGTGTCTAACCCGGTTATTGTGTAAAACATTTTTCCGGTAAATGAAAATTTGTAAAAGGGTTGAAACTTTAACATCGCAATTCCTTCATAAAAGTTTGCTCCATTTGGATCAGCTAATGGTTGCTGATAGTTGGTGTAATTTGCATAGTAAGAATAATTAGTAACCTTTGAATAGGAATAAGTAGCATAGGTATAAGGCGGAACAACATTTCCTTCCAACTGCAAATCAAGATTACGAATTCCTGCAATGTCAATACATTTCAGCCCAAACTGTGCGGCTTGTTTATTTCCCCACCATCCGGTTCGGGCGCGGATTTCATTAATATTAAATTCATCTAAGAATGCCGTTCCATAGAGGGAAAAATGATGAAGGAAATTCCATTTAAAACATAATCCGATATGATCTTTATCGGGTGCGCCCATTCCATTTTCAACAGCTTTATAAAAAATAATCGGGTTGAGATAACTAAAATCAAATCTTCGGTTATTAATTGTATCGGTGTTACCAAAAGTGATGCATTCAAATAATCCTATGTTGAACTTTTTTGTTAGGTTCAAAGTTAAATAATGAAGCGCCATGTATTTGCGTGGATAAAATACATCGCCTTGAGGTTGCGTACCTAAAATATCTGCCGTCATCTGTGCGAAAATATTTACATATTCAAATTTCCAAACCTTCGTATCTACTTTCCAGAAAAGATAATTGCTTGAATTATCCGACAGCATGAGCGAGCGATATCCATCGCCAATTATATTTTTATCCTGACCGAATTGAGTGCTGATGTGTTTCGTGAAATTAAAATCCACATAACCGTTAACGGTATAAAAATCATATCCGTTGCCTTTAAACGAACCCCAAAAACCTTCTCCGGGAATAGCTTTGGTGGCAGTGATTTTATTATTCACATATTGGGGAAACACGGCTTGATTGTCGGTAAGGAAAGTATAAAAACCAACTTTGTTATCAATCATTCCTCTTAACTCAAGACCTCTTGTATTAATATAGGTAGTAGTTTTTTTGCCGGAAGAATCCATATCTTTTCCGTAAGAAAAATAAGCGACCGGATTTAACTGAAACTCAAAATATTTTTTATTTATTTCATAAAAATCATTTTTCTTTTTGTACAGATTTCCAATAAAATGATGTTTACTATCACCCGCATCTTTAACATGACTAAACTCCCAATTATCATTTTGCAGATATTGCAGATTGCGTCTGTCAACTTTTGAAAAGTGTATAGTTGAATCTTTAGAAATTGAATCAGCTAACTGAGCAATATCTTTTCTTAAATAAGGTTTTACCGATGTAAAAATATTTCCCGAGTATCCTTTAATATCTAACCTATCAATCAGATCATTATAATCATTATTCAACGGAGCATACACGCTTTGAGAGAAAGCTGAATGAGAAGAATAGAAAAATAAAACCACACAAAATGGAACATATAATATGGTTTTGATAGTTGATTGCATTTGTTAAATGAAAATACAAAAATACAATTTTAAAAGTCTTGAATAAAAACCTCTATGTTATGAAATAAAATCTGATAATTTTTCGGAAACGCAGACTCGTATTAAAACAAAAAACGATTTAAATAAGTCGCTTTTCATAGGAGAAATTGTCTTGTGCGGGCTACTTAACCAAGCTCGA
>PLUL01000056.1 GCA_003164895.1 Bacteroidota bacterium
GTTGTCGGGGTGGCAGGATTCGAACCTACGACCCTCTGCTCCCAAAGCAGATGCGCTAGCCGGACTGCGCTACACCCCGATTAATATTATATGATTTTCAAAGAAGGTTGCAAATATAATCTTTTCTTGAAGTGTGATTCCTTATTCTTACATGTAAATTACATGCAAATAGTTTTATTGATGAGGGTAACAGAAGGATATTTACAAACTATTTATGCTTGAAAGTCAATATTCCTTCAACTAACTCAGGATGATTTTTTCCAATCCCGAAACATTTTATCTAACATAGATTTCATTTGCTTCGCGGAGGGTAAAGACTTTTTTTTCTTTTGGGGACTTGCCTTTTTCTTATGAATTTGTTTTTTTCTTTTTGGGGGTGATGCCATGATGTTGATTTAAGGTTGGAAATATCAATCAAAACCCTCACTGAAAAAATCTTTGAGGGAGATGCCAAGGGCTTTTGTAACTTTCAGAAGATTTTTATAAGTAATATTTCCCTTTCCGCTTTCGTAATTGCTGTATAACACACGCGATAGTTCGTTGTCAAACGCAAATTTTTCCACAGAGGTATAACCCTTTTTAATTCTGATTTTTTTGAGCCGATCACCAAATTTCTGCAGATCAGGATTATAATTTTTCATCTTATTCATGAAATCTTATTAAACAAATTTGCTTTTTTGATTTCATCCAAATTTAAGAAACTATTTTCAGATTTTTGCATCATTTATAATACAATTTTTTTTCTTGCATCCCCAATAAGTTACAGCCATTTGAATAATTGCTGCGAACTATTTTCGAGATTAAAAATAACTTTTATGTTTATTTTATGAAATGATTTTTGTCATATCATTGATATGATTGTTTTCATGTCTTTCCTTCCTGAACAATACAAAACAAAAACGCCCATCTTTCGATGAGCGTTTCTAGTTGAAGATTGTTTGTAATTTACTTCTTGTATTTCGCTGCAACTTCCTTCGCTACTGTTTCAAGAGTATTGGTAATATCATCGGTGAGCTTGCCGGCACGTAGTTCGTCCAAAACTTTTTTGTACTTGGCTTCCATGATGGTGAGAAAGTCAACTTCAAACTCTTTTACTTTGTTCATCGGCACATCGCGCAAAAGTCCTTTTGTTCCGCAATAAATGATGGCAGTTTGTTTTTCAACCGTCATAGGCGAGTACTGAGCTTGTTTCAGGATTTCCACATTGCGCGCTCCTTTTTCTAAAATTGCTTTTGTAGAAGCATCGAGGTCAGAACCAAATTTAGAAAATGCTTCCAACTCGCGGTATTGTGCCTGGTCGAGTTTTAAAGTTCCCGCAACTTTTTTCATAGATTTAATCTGAGCATTACCTCCTACACGTGATACGGAAATACCTACGTTAATAGCAGGACGAATACCTGCGTTGAAAAGGTTTGCTTCCAGAAATATTTGTCCGTCAGTAATTGAAATTACGTTGGTCGGAATGTATGCCGATACGTCACCAGCCTGTGTTTCAATGATTGGCAGAGCAGTTAAGGAACCACCGCCTTTCACAACACTTTTCAGCGAAGCTGGAAGATCGTTCATGTTCTTTGCAATTTCATCTGAGTTAATAACCTTTGCTGCACGTTCCAACAAACGTGAGTGTAGATAAAACACATCGCCAGGATATGCTTCACGTCCGGGAGGTCTTCTTAAAAGAAGAGAAACCTCACGGTAAGCAACTGCTTGTTTTGAAAGATCATCATAAACGATCAATGCAGGTCTTCCTGTGTCGCGAAAATATTCTCCAATCGCAGCACCTGCCATCGGTGCAAAGAATTGCATCGGAGCAGGATCGGAAGCGGTTGCTACGACAATTACTGTGTAAGCCATTGCTCCGTTTTCTTCCAAGATACGCTGAATGTTTGCAACTGTAGAACCCTTCTGACTTATCGCAACGTAAATACAAAATACCGGCTGACCTTTTTCGTAAAATTCTTTTTGATTGATGATGGTGTCAATGGCAACCGCAGTTTTTCCTGTTTGCCTGTCACCGATGATCAGTTCGCGCTGTCCGCGACCGATAGGAATCATCGCATCAATCGGCTTGATACCTGTTTGCAGCGGCTCATTCACCGGCTGACGGAAAATTACTCCAGGAGCTTTTCTTTCAAGAGGCATTTCGAAAAATGGTCCTTCAAGTGGTCCTTTTCCATCTACAGGAACTCCAAGTGTATCCACCACGCGTCCGAGCATTTTTTCAGTTACGTTGATAGATGCGATCTTGCGTGTGCGTTTTACAATATCTCCTTCTTTGATTTCTCCTGAAGAGCCAAAAATTACGGCTCCAACATTGTCTTCTTCAAGATTCAGTACAACGGCTTTCAATCCGTTCTCGAATTCAACAAGTTCGCCTGATTGAACTTTTGTAAGTCCGTAGATGCGTGCAATCCCGTCACCCACTTGAAGCACGGTTCCTACTTCTTCCAATTCGTTCTCGGATTTGAAACCTGCTAACTGCTGTCTCAGGATGTTTGATACTTCTGCTGGTTTAACTTCTGCCATAATAAATACTTATTAATCGTTATTCGTAAATTATTTTAAAATTCTTTTATGTACGGATTCTCAGAAAAACTCATCGCAAGTTTGCGTAATTGTTTTGCAATGCTTGCATCAATACGTTTGTCGCCAACCTGCAAAGTAAAACCGCCAATAAGTTTATCATTTATTTTTTCGATCAATTCAACTTCAGATTGTCCGCCATCTTTAATTACTTCCATCACCTTCTTTTTCAAACTTTCATCTAAGCCGGATGCAGTTGTAACAACAGCCGTGAGAATTTTTTTATGTTCCTTAAATTGTTTTACAAATTCTATCGCAATCGCTTCAATATAGGATTCTCTTCTTTTTGTGGCAAGAATGTTCATGAATAATTCAGTCAGTTTGCAAATTTTTCCTGCGAAAATTTCTTTTAAGATCGCTTGCTTCTTATCAGTCTTGATTATCGGACTATCCAGAACAACAGCAAAGTCATGATTGTTTTGGCATACTGAAGAAATCAGCTTCATGTCATCGCGCACTTTTTCCAAGACACCTTGTTCAAGCGCAAGTTCTTTCAGTGCTTTTGCATAACGTACGGCTGCGCGTGTTCCTTTCATAATCAGTTCATCTTTACCTCTTGAAGTAAATTACCTATTACCGTTTTCTGTTTATCTTTTTCAGAAAGTTCTTGTTTAAGAATTTTTTCAGCAATCTCGATAGAAAGTGTAGCCACCTGATTTTTTAATTCAGTAATGGCAGCCATTTTTTCATTCTGAATGCTTTCGCGTGCACTTGAAATTATTCTTTCACCTTCTTTCGAAGCAAGACCTTTTGCTTCCGCAATCATCTTGTCTTTGATCTCACGCGCTTCTTTCAGAATAGTGTCGCGATCGGTTTTAGCCTGTGCTACAATTTTTTCATGATCCGATTTAAGCGAAGCCATTTCTTCTCTTGCTTTTTTTGCAGTGTCAATGGCGCTCTGAATGGAATCTTCCCTTTCCTGAAGTGATTTCAGAATTGGTTTCCATGCAAATTTCTTCAGAAGAAAAAGCACAATGAGAAAAGCAAACAAAGTCCATACGATCAATCCATAAGATGGACTGAGAAGCGGATTCAGGAGTAATATTCCTAACTTCATATTTAATAGGTTATAAATTATAGGTCATATGAAAAAACATATAACCTATAATATTTTTCTTTTTTATTATTTCAGTCCGATAATCAAACCGATAACGATCGCAAAAAGCGCTGGTCCTTCAATGAAGGCAATTGCAAGGATCATATTTGTGCGAATGTCTCCGATTGATTCGGGTTGACGGGCAATTGATTGAAGAGCATTGCCTCCGATCAAACCGATTCCGATTGCTGCTCCGGCTGCTGCAAGTCCTGACCCGATTGCTGCCATTCCATTTCCCATTTCTGCAAGTAAAATTGAAAGTACCATAGATTGATTGTGTTTAAGGTTTAGAGTTTATTGTTTTAGTTTTTTTTTAATGATGATTTTCTTCTGCATGATGCGGTTCTTCCAGGCAAGAGCCGATGTACATTGCAGTTAAAAGTGTAAATACAAATGCCTGTAAAAATGCTACTAATAATTCCATTGCGTTCATAAATAATTCAAACGCCATAGATACAGGAGAGAATCCCCATCCGCCTGCTTCGCTCTTGTCGCCAAAAATAAATATCAAACATACGAAAGCAAGAATTACAATATGCCCAGCAGCAATGTTTGCAAATAGCCGTATCATCAAAACGAACGGTCGTTGTATGATTCCAATGATTTCAATTGGAGTAAGAAGTGATATTTTTACCCATGCCGGAACACCTGGCATCCATAGAATATGTTGCCAATAATGTTTATTTCCTATGAAAAGCGTAATGACAAGAACTATAGTTGCGAGCGTAAATGTTACAGAAATATTTCCCATGATGCCTGGAAAAGAAGGAATGAGCCCGATAAAATTACTGATCCAGATGAAAAAGAAAAGCGTGAGAAGCAGTGGTAAAAATCTTTGGTAATGTTTTACACCAATGGATTGTTTTGCAATATCATCGCGAACAAAAATTATCAGCGGTTCAATGAGCGATTGAAATCCTTTTGGAGCTTGTCCTTGTCTGCGCGTGTATGTTTTTGCAACCAAAGTGAAAATCAGAAGTATCAGAATTGATGTGATAAATACTGCGGTTACAGCTTTTGTAATAGAAAAGTCATAAAAAGAAGTTCCTGATTCTGCTTCAATATGCCCTTCGTGATTGAGTTTGTATCCGTGATAACCTTCCTCGTTCTTTAATTTGCTGGAAAGAAAAACATCCAATCCTTGTTCGTTGGAATAAAGAATTACGGGTAATGGAATTGAAATCCCGCCTTCATGAGGACCGATAATGTGCCATTCGTATTTATCGGTAACGTGATCAATGATGAATTCCCCCGGGTTAAATTTTTCACTTTGATCTGTCTTGGCAGATTCATCGGCAGCAAAAATTGTATTGGAGAAAAATATAAATCCTAAAAAGAAAAATATCAAAGTAAAAATACTTATTCTGCCTTTCATAAATTTTCGGTTGCGTTTTAAAAGTGCGCAAAACTAGACATTTCAATCAACTGACAAAATGATTTTTTTCATACAATTAATAACAAAATATTGAGGCGTAATTCGTTATCGGAAGGTTTTAACCCTTATTCAGATCTTTCAACAATATCGGCACTTCAAACAAGGTGAAAATAAAATAATGCGCCATGAAGCCGATAGCAAAAGGAACCAACGTGCTTTTGTCATAAAAACGATAAGCAACAATTATCATTAAATATAAAAAGAACCGGATTGCGGTTGACCCCATGTAATAACGAATGAATCCTTGCGGCTTGCCTTTGGATGCGTTGATGGAAAGGAAATGGGAGAGTGCAGTCATTGCAGTGAAAAATCCGACCATCAGCCAGATGTGAGGAATGTGTTTTTCAATCGGCATGAAACGAATCCAGCAGAGATCAATCAGTGAGATGAATAGATAGAAAAATAGAAGTTGGATAATAAATTTCTTCATAATGAAAGTGCGAAAATAGATATTCTTTCTTTATTCCTATTTTTGTTGAAATGCAAAAAACCACCAACATCGGAAAATTTTTTAGAAGCAGATTTTTTTTGCTTTTTTCTTCCATGCTGTTTTTTGCGTCAGCATTTTTTATTTCCGGGAAAAAGAATGCTGATTTTGATTCAACCTTAAAAAAATTCGAAAACATTTTTGATAGAAAAGAAGTTCTTGCAAAAAAAGAATTGTCTAATCTTTCTGAAAAAGTCAAAACGTGGACATACAAAAAACTCTTTGGCGAAAAACCTGACTATTACGAAAATTTATTTGATAAGGAAGGACTAGTTTTTCTGATTTTTGAAAATGATACGCTTCGCTTTTGGACGGATAATACGGTGGCGGTTGATAATCGTCTTTCACAAAATAATTTTAACGAAAAAATCGTCAAGCTTCCTAATGGTTGGTTTGAAGCGGTGAAATTTCATGCCGGCAAAAAAGAATTAGTCGCGCTTGTTTTGTTGAAACGCGATTATGCTTATCAGAATAAATATCTTTCAAATGAATTTCAAGATGAGTTTGACATAAGCGGAGAAGTAGATATTCAAATTGATGCTGACAAAGATGCAAATGAAAAGAAAGGTGATGCGAGTGTTTTTAGTGGATATGCTTACGACAAAAATGGAGGATATTTATGTACGCTGATTTTCCCTTATGCAAGTTCGGGAAGCACATTTATATTTTACTTCGCAATACTTCTAAATATTCTAGGATTATTTTTAGTATTGAGATTTTTGCAGAAGGAATCTGTCTTGCTATCACGTAAAATAGGAAATGGATGGGGTTTGGTTCTTTTTGTTTTTATGGTGGCAGCGTTTCGTTTCATTTCTGTCGAATTCGATTTCCCTAAGGTGTTTTATGAAACAAAACTTTTTAATCCGGAACTTTTTGGCGATGCAACTTCTGTTTGGCTTGGTTCGCTAGGAGATTTACTCATCAATGCGATTTTACTTTTTTATCTCGTTTTCTATTGCTGCAATAAAATTAAGGAAGAACATTACAATTCTTATTTGCAGGAAAGAGATAAAAAAAATATTTTACAATGGATTTTTGTTGTTGCGATTATTATCTTTTTATTTTTTTGTTCGCGCGTTATCAATTATCTTTTTTCGGGAATTATTAATAACTCAAATATTCCTTACACGCTGAATGATGTTTTTAGTCAGAATATTTACACGTATCTTTCTCTCGCCGTCATTGGATTGTTTTTTGTGTCGTATTTTCTTCTGCTTGACAAAGCAGCTTCGGTACTTCACCGGTTGAGCTTTGAAAGAAAACTTCTGATTGCGATTATTTCTTCGGCAATCACTTTATTTATTTTTCTTTCCCGCTTGCTCGGAACAACTGATTTTAATCTGATTCTTTGGCCCGTATTTTTATTTCTTCTGATAGTGTGGGTTAAAAATCACCAGAACGCATATCCGTTTTCTCTCATTGTTATTTTACTTTTTGTTATTTCATTTTTCTCCGCTCATGTTGTGATAAAATTTTCGGAAGCAAAAGAACACGACAGTCGGAAAGTGTTTGCACAGAAACTTGCTGCGGAGCAAGACCCGCTTGCAGAACATTTGTTTTCAAAAATGGAAATGTCTATCAGCACAGATACTTCGCTGATAAATATTTTGTTTCATCCGCATAAAAGAAAATATCCTGCAAAACCTTATACAAAAACAAACGCATTCACAAAAACACTTGTCGAAAAATATTTTAGTGGTTATTGGGAGAAATACGACATTCGGATTTCGGTTTATGATACCATTTGTTTTCCGCTTGTGCAAGGTTCAGCGCCCGACCGTGATAATCTTTCCTACTTTGAGGATGTCATCGGAACACATGCAATTCCAACTGAATGCTCAGATTTTTTTTATCTCACTAAATCCACTGGACGTATTAGTTATCTTGCGCGTATTCCGCTCACCCAGACCGTCCTAACCAACAAGCATACAAAAGATTTTTCTTACCGTATCGGTGATTTGTATATTGAATTTGATTCTCATCTCATATCGGATGAAATTGGATTTCCCGAACTTCTTCTCGACAGGAAACTTAATTTTTTATCCTCCGTTTTAGGAAATGAATATTCTTATGCAAAATACAAAAGCGGAAAACTGGTTTCTTATCATGGAAAATTTCCTTATGATTTAACCGCAGAAATTTTTTTCCCCGATAGTACTGCCGGAAAAGAATTTCCGAAAACTTATTATAAAGATTTGACAAATTACGAGCATTTGCTTTATATGCCTTCTCCCGATTCTTTGGTAGTTATTAGCAAAAAAAGCGAAGGCGCAATTACGATGGCAACTACATTTTCATACTTGTTTGCGTTTTTCAGTTTACTTCTTCTGCTTTTGATTTTGTTGCGTGTTCTGATTTTTGAAAAGAGTTTCCGTATCGCTTCTTTCCGAAGCAGGATTCAATATGTGCTTGTCGCGATTGTTCTTGTTTCACTTTTGTTGTTTGGAGGTGGAACTATTTATTATATCGTTCAGGATTACGAAACAAAAAATTTAGAAGCTATTCATGAAAAAACAAGTTCCGCATTAATCGAGATAGAAGGAAAACTTGGTTCGAACGATGAATTCTTACCGAGTCAAAAGGATTATGCTACTTATCTGCTGAAAAAATATTCATCTGTATTTTTTACGGATATAAATCTTTATAGCAAGGATGGAGATTTACTCGCGTCATCCGTTTCAAAGATTTTTGATGAAGGAATTCTTTCCCGTAAAATGTGTCCCCAAGCGTATCACGAAATGGCGCTTCACCAAAAATTAGAATTTATAAATACGGAGCAAATTGGCAAGTTGAATTATCTTTCCGCCTATTTTCCTCTCAAGAATGAAAAAGGTGAAGTGCTTGCTTTTCTTAACCTGCCATATTTTGCGCGACAAAGTGAATTGGAAAAAGAAATTTCTTCCATTCTGGCTGCGATAATAAATATTTATGTTTTACTTTTTGCGATTTCTGTTATTGTTGCAATAATACTTTCGGAATATGTAACAAAACCGTTGCAGCTCATTCAGGAAAAACTCAGTAAAATAAAATTAGGAAAAGAAAGTGAACAGATAGAATGGAAATCTCAGGATGAAATTGGAAGTCTGGTGAATGAATACAACCGGATGATTGGAGAATTACAAATGAGCGCAGAATTATTGGCAAAGTCAGAGCGTGAAACTGCTTGGAGAGAAATGGCAAAACAAGTGGCACACGAAATAAAAAATCCACTTACGCCAATGAAACTGAGCATCCAACATCTTCAGCGCATTTGGAAAAATAAAGATGATGACATGGATAAAAAAATTGGACGAATCACTGAAACATTAATTGAACAAATAGAAACTCTTTCTGTTATAGCAAGTGAATTTTCAAACTTTGCAAAAATGCCTGCTAATGTAAATGAGAAGATTGACATGAAAAATGTTTTGGAAAATGCCATTTCACTTTTTAAAGATTCTACCGATACGGAAATAGAATTTTCAAGCGATGTGGAAGCGGCAATTATTTATGCAGACAAAGAACAGTTGCTGCGCGTGTTCAACAATCTTCTGAAAAATGCCATTCAGGCAATTCCTGAAAACGTACAGGGGAAAATCCAGATAACAATCGAAAAGAAAGAAAAAAATTTCCTTGTGAAAATTAAAGATAACGGAACAGGAATTAATGAAGAACAAGTAAATAAAATTTTCACTCCCAATTTTACAACTAAAACTGGAGGTATGGGACTCGGGCTTGCAATGGTGAAAAGTATTGTGGAATCATTCAACGGAAAAATATGGTTTGAAACCAAAAGCGGCATCGGCACAACTTTTTTTATTTCCATTCCTGAACATCAGGCTGTTAATAGTTAACCATCTTCTGCGAATTATTAACTGATATTTAATTTTATTTTTGTCGGAATGCATTATTCTTAATCCTATTTTTTTGTGAATCGTCCAATCAGAGTTTTAGTTGCAAAAGTTGGTCTTGATGGTCACGACAGAGGCGCGAAAGTCATTGCATCATTTCTGCGCGATGCAGGAATGGAAGTGATTTACACCGGACTTCGTCAAACTGCCGAGATGGTTGTGAATTCCGCTTTGCAGGAAGATGTGGATGTAATCGGCATCAGCATTTTATCCGGAGCACATAACACCGTGTTTCCAAAAATTCTTTTGCAGATGAAAGAAAAAGGTTTGAACGATGTACTTCTCACAGGTGGAGGAATTATTCCAGATAAGGATATGAAAAAGTTAAATGAAATGGGAGTGGGAAAACTTTTCCCTCCGGGAACCGATACAAAAGAAATTATTCAGTATATAACAAATTGGGTAAAGGAACATAGAAAATTCTAACATGAATTTTTCAGAAATAGTTCAGTTAAGTGTTCAGCAACGGATTGTATTGGTAGATGCCATTTGGGAAAGCATTACAGCTGACCGCAGAAAAACTCCGCTTAGCGAAGAAGAAATTGACGAAGCCCAGAAAAGAATTATTGCCGCTCAGAAAAAACCTTCGTACCTGAGCCAATGGGAGAAAATGAAAAATATTAGAGAAAAGAAAAAATAAATTCTATGACTTTCCAAAACCTACTCACAAAAACCGAAGGTGGAATTTTTACTATCATCGTTAATCGTCCCGATAAGCTTAATGCGCTAAATAAACTTACAGTTCAGGAAATTGGGAAAGCGATTCAGCAGGCAAAGATTGATACTGAGGTTAAGGCAATAATTATTACAGGTTCCGGCACAAAAGGTTTTGTTGCAGGCGCTGATATTGCTGAATTTATCGGACTCACTCCCGAGCAAGGGAAAGAAATATCGCAGGCAGGACAAGATGTTTTTAAATCCATTGAAGATTGTCCAAAGCCGGTTGTTGCGGGAGTAAATGGTTTTGCGCTCGGTGGCGGATGCGAACTTGCCATGGCATGTCATGTGCGTGTGGCGAGTGATAATGCAAAGTTCGGACAGCCCGAAGTGAATCTTGGATTGATTGCTGGTTATGGAGGAACACAGCGCCTTATCCGATATGTTGGAAAAACAAAAGCAATGGAACTTCACCTTACGGGAGATATGATTTCGGCAGAACAGGCACTGCAATTCGGATTGGTGAATCAAGTTACCACGCAAGAGCAACTGATTTCCAAGTGTGTTGAAATAATTACGAATAAGGAATTCAATAAAACAAATTTCTATGGAAATTAAAATAGTTAGCGGCTTTCAATATAAATATGAATTCAGTTTTTCCAACGATGATATTGTTGGATTTGCTAAAGTTTCGGGCGATGCAAATCCCATTCACTTGGATGAGGAGTACGCAAAAAAAACAATCTTCAAAACCAGAATCGTTCATGGTTTTTTAGGAGGAAGTGTTTTCTCCAAAGTATTCGGAACAATTGTTCCGGGCGAAGGAACCATTTATTTATCTCAGACGTTGAAATTTATGGGACCGATGTATATCGGTGTAAAATATATTGCGCTGTTTGATTTTGTAGAGGTGGATGCAATTAAACATCGCGCAAAAGTTATTACAAAAATTACGGATATGAATAATAACGTAATCATTCAAGGCGAAGCATTGGTGCAGAATCCGAATAAGATTTGATTTCAGGCAGAAACTTTATTTTAAACTAATTTCCGTATGACGACTTTCCAGAATTTGCTCACCAAACTCGAAAATAGAATTCTCACCATCACCGTCAATCGTCCAGATAAATTAAACGCGCTGAACAAACAAACCGTTCAGGAAATCGGAAAAGTAATTCAGCAGGCAAAGGATGATGCTGAGGTAAAGTCAATAATCATTACCGGTGCAGGAACAAAAAGTTTTGTGTCGGGTGCTGACATTAATGAACTGGTGAATCTTTCGATAGAACAAGGAAAAGAAATGGCACAAAGCGGACAAGATATTTTTAAAACCATTGAAGATTGCCCCAAGCCGGTGATTGCCGCTGTAAATGGTTATGCGTTGGGAGGAGGATGCGAACTTGCCATGGCATGTCATTTGCGTGTGGCAAGCAGCAACGCAGTGTTTGGGCAGCCAGAAGTTAAATTGGGTTTGATTTCGAGTTATGGCGGAACACAACGCCTTATTCAGTATGTAGGAAAAACAAAAGCAGTTGAACTTCATCTCACCGGAGATTTAATTTCGGCAGATGAGGCGCTTCGTTTGGGTTTGGTAAATTACGTTACCACTCAGGAACAACTTATACCAAAGTGCCTGGAGATTCTTGAAAAGATAAAATCAAAATCCCCAAAAGCGGTGGGTGGTGTTATAACCGCCATGAATGCTTTTTTCATTAGCGGAGTGGATGGTTTTAAAACCGAAGTGAACGAGTTTGGCAAATGTTTTTCATCGGAAGATTTTAAAGAAGGCACTTCTGCCTTTTTAGAAAAGCGCAAACCAAATTTCAGCGGAAAGTAGTTTCTTTACAAATTCATTTCTAGGTACGCGCAGCAAACAGCATATTTCGTGTTGGTACTTCAAAAATTTAATGTGGCGGACTTTATGTCTGCCATTTTAAATTTCACTCAAATCGTATCAGGGGAATTGCTTCAGTGAATTGAATTAAGAATAAACTTTCGGCTCCATCTTAAAAAATTATTTTCCACAATTTGATTGAATAGTATTGATGCAGTAATGGTGGTTATAATGACCAGTGATTTAGACAGACCGATATCAGGGGGAATAACCATGGTTATTACAGGACCGAACAGGTACATTGCATACGAAGCATCTCCCGTAATTTTAAATACGCCGGCTAATTTTTTATTTACCGGAACAGCTTTTTCATAGGCAGTGATAAAGCAGACAATGGAAAACGATACTATTCCATATACCACATAAGAAAACGGATCTTCATAGGTTATATTCACAGCTAAAAGCAATAGTCCGCTTACTATGGCAACAAGAAGAATAATGGTTTTAGGTATCGTTTTATAAAATCGCATGGATAAGAACGAGCTTAAGATACCCAGTAGGAATTCCCAAAGATGAGGACCCAACAAAAAATTAAGCAAAGAACCTTTTAAACTCAGCGAGGATAGATCTATAAAAGTTACAAAGGTGGAAGCTGCCAGCAGTAAAAAAAATACGGAATATTGAAATCGGGATGGAAGCAAGTAGGCAATTACACCAATGAGAAAATAAAAATACAGTTCGTAAGAAAGGCTCCAGCTGACACCAAGCACAGCATAATGTCCGGGGATCAATAGAAAAGTTTTAATTGAGGAAATATCAACCTTGTAAGGAAGTATTACATACAACACCATCAATGCAACCCAATACAAAAAGAATATTTTGGTTGATCTGTTAACGATGAACTTAAATGCGTTGGGGCGGGCAGCAGAAAAAAGCGTGTAGTACATGACAAAGCCGCTTATTACAAAAAAAATGTCCACTCCTTTATAACCCGAATGGATGAGATCTAAATGAAAAAAAAGCACCAGTAAAGCAGCAATGAACCGGAGGAATTGTAACGTGTATAGAGTCATTGCAAAAGGTGTGCTTTATGGCTTTGTGAAACAAATATACATAAGGAACACACATCCTTCATCCGTTGCTGTGCTTGGAAATACCCGGATAACTGCGTTGAACGGTTATGTGAAGGTGGAGGACTTTTTGTCTGCCATTTTCTTTTAGATAGGTTGTTTTGTCATATTCCTGAGTGCAATAGTTGTTATCGTAATTACAATAGTTACTATTGTAATTGGAATAGTTATTATCCTAATTGGGATATGTACTATTGTAATTGGGATATGTATTATTGTAATTAGGATAAGTACTATTGTAATTGGGAAAACACTTATCCTGATTCAGATAATTGTTATTGTAATTGAGAAAACAAATATTGTAATTCAGATAAGTACTTTCATAATTGGGAAAACACTTATCCTAATTAGGATTCCAGTTATTGTAATTACGATTCCTGTTTTCCTAATTGGGATTCCTGTAATTGTAATCATGATTCCTGTTTTCCTGATTAGGATACCTGGAATAGTAATTACTATTCATGTTTTCATAATTAGGATTCCTGTTATTGTAATTACAATTCCTGTTTTCTCAATTACAATACCTGTAATTGCTATTAGGATTCATATTTTCATGATTACGCTCATGGTTTGTAAAGTGAACGATGGCAAAAAACGCCTTACTATATATAAAGGAAGAATTAATGTGTATCTTTGCTAAAGGAAAGATTTATAGATGAAAAAATTATTTACACTCTCACTTATTACATTTTTTTTCTCCGTTACTTATTCTTTTGCACAACATGCAGGAAGTTTAGATAATACGTTTAATGGAAATGGAATTGATACAACATCTGTATCACATGTCGATCAGGATTATGCTTTTGCAGTTGTTGTGCAAAGTGATGGAAAAATTGTAGTGGGTGGAAGTGCAAATAATAGCGAATATGGTCTTGTTCGTTATAAAAGTGATGGCACTTTAGACAGTACATTTAATGGAAATGGCATTGTTAGAACCTCTGTTGGTAATTACGGTGATGGCATTCATGGATTAGCGATACAACCTGACGGAAAAATTTTAGCAGCAGGTGGTAGTTATACTGTTACTGGTAGTGATTTTACACTTGCACGTTATAACCCCGATGGGAGTTTAGACGGTTCCTTTGGTACAAATGGAACTGTAATCTCCTCTTTCGGTAGTAGTACCGAAAGGGCTTTTCAAATTGCTATACAAACTGATGGAAAAATTTTAGCAGGAGGACAAGGTGGTCCTGGAGGTGTTATTGCGCGCTATAAAACAAATGGGGTTTTGGACAGTAGTTTTGGTACAAACGGAAAGATTATTCCAGGGAGTCATCCTGTTTCTTTTGCTTTACAAAATGATGGAAAAATTTTAGCTGCAGGAGACTCCCTTGCTCGTTATAATACTAACGGTAGTATAGATACTACCTTTGGTATAAGAGGAAAAGTCATGACAAATGCAGGTGGAATTGTTATACAAAGTGATGGAAAACTATTACAGTTTGCTACTGGGGATACTATTAAGCGTTTCTATAGTAATGGAAATTTAGACACTACTTTTAAACTTGGAACTCCAATGGGAACGGGTATTGTGTCTACAGTGATTCAAAATGATGGAAAAATAGTAGCGGCAGCTAGTACAAGTGGTGGACCTGGAAGTGATTTTTTGCTTGAACGTTGCAAAAGCAATGGTAGTTTAGATAGTACTTTTGGTACAAACGGAAAAGTTACCACATCTATTGGAATTATTAACTGGGTTCATGCACTTGCATTGCAAAGTGATGGAAAAATTATAGCAGCAGGTACTACATGGAATGGTACCCGATATGATTTTGCTGTTGTGCGTTATCTTGCGGCACCCTGTGTAAGTGTAAGTTTAACCTTAACACAAGATATTGTAAATCCTTTATTATGGTGGAGTCATGATACTATAATAGGAGGCACGTCTCCATTTACTTATTACTGGACATTTGGTGATGGCAACACTTCTAATGTTCCAAATCCATCGCATACATACTCGGTATCTGGGCATTATGCAATTTCTTTAACTGTTACTGATGCAAACGGCTGTACAAGTTCTACAATGGATTCAACTTACAGAATACAATCGCCAGGTATTATGCAATATTTTAATGTAGTTTTTACTGGAACAGAGAGTTTGCAAAACAATAATGAGTTTTCTATTAATCCCAATCCCACTACTGGAATGTTTAATGTGCTAATGAATAAACCTGCCCGTTCGGCAGGCGGGTATGAAAATGTGCAAATTAAAATATTTGATATTTTAGGAGAATGTATTTATCAGCACATCGTCACATCTGCAAATCAACAAATTGATTTAAGCGAAGCGTGTAGTGGTATTTATTTTCTTCAAGTAAAAACTCCTGATGGAGTAGTGGTGAAAAAAATTATGAAAGAGTGAAATGTAAATTCTGCTTGCAATAAAAGGAGCAATATCACCAAGCTAAAAGTCATCTGTAGGAGATTATAAATGGCTCGCTTCTGATTTCTTATTCCGCACATTTATCCACATTCATTAATAGATATACATTTGCATCCTCTACTAAAAACAAAACACACTATGTATAACGAACCCATGCTCAAAGAAAATTCCCTGCAAGGAAAAACAATCATTGTTACCGGTGGCGGTACAGGTCTTGGCAAGTCCATGTCAAAATATTTTCTCCAGCTCGGAGCCAAAGTTGCCATCACCAGCCGCAAGGAAGAGGTGCTGAAAAAAACGGCAGAGGAACTGGCAAAAGAAACCGGAGGAGAAATACTTCCGGTGAAATGCGATGTGCGCAGTTACGAGGAAGTGGAAGCAATGATGAAAACGGTGATTGAAAAGTTTGGCAGCTTTAATGTGTTGCTGAACAATGCCGCAGGAAATTTTATCAGCCCCACCGAAAGATTATCGCACCGCGCATTCGATACCGTGGTGGATATTGTGCTGAAAGGTTCTTACAACTGCACCCTGGCTGCGGGCAAATACTGGATAAAAGAAAAAATTAAAGGAAACATTCTGAGCACCATTGCAGCGTATGCGTTCACAGGTTCGGGATACGTGGTGCCATCTGCCTGCGGAAAAGCGGGAGTGCTTGCGCTCACACAATCGCTCGCAGTGGAATGGGGAAAATACGGCATCCGCCTGAATGCAATTACTCCGGGTCCGTTTCCATCGGAAGGCGCATGGTCGCGTTTGCTTCCGGGTGAATACGTTAAAAAGTTTGACCCTGCAAAAACAACTGCGACTAATCGCTTAGGCGAACATCAGGAACTCGCCAACCTTGCTGCTTATCTTGTTTCTGATTTCTCATCCTACATGACCGGAGAAAATCTGGTGATTGACGGCGGGCAGTGGCTCAAAGGCGCAGGACAATTTAATATGCTCGATATGGTTCCCAAAGAAATGTGGGACACAATCGAACAGCTTACGAGGAAAGGAAAGTCTTCCTGATAAAGAATGAAAATTCTTGTCTTTGATAATTATGATTCGTTCACTTACAATCTTGTTCAGTATCTAGAAAGAGTGAGCGATGCACAAGTGGATGTGATTCGCAACGATAAAATTCCTCTCGAAGAAATTAATAAGTACGACAAAATTCTTCTTTCGCCAGGTCCCGGACTTCCACTTGATGCAGGAATTCTTTTAGATGTTATCCGCGAATATGCTCCAAAGAAAAGTATTCTCGGAGTATGTCTGGGTCAGCAGGCAATTGCCGAAGTGTTTGGCGGCAAGCTCATCAATCTCGATAAAGTGTATCATGGCGTTGCAACCGAAATGGAGGTTGTGAAGGAAGATATTTTATTCAAAGACATTCCGAAGAAGTTTAAAGCGGGGCGTTATCATTCATGGGTGGTTGATTCCAATAATTTTCCAAACGATTTGGAAATTACCGTAAAGGATGAAAACGGTTTTGTGATGGGATTGCGTCATAAAAAATTTGATGTGTGCGGAGTTCAATTTCATCCCGAAAGTATTCTAACCGAACACGGGCAAACGCTTATCAGCAATTGGGTGGAATCGTAAATAGCACTTCCTTATTTCTTCCCGATAATTTCAAACTTTTGCGAAATAGTTTCCCCATTTTCATCCACAAGCGTGAGCGTATGTTTTCCGGGTTCGGGAGAAAACCCCATCTCGTGAAGTCCTTTTGTGCTGCCGATGTAATTGTCATCCAGATGCCAGTAGATAGTAGTTTCTGATTTGCGATGCGCCACGCGGAAGACAACTTTTCCGGTGCTTTCATCCAATTCAACCGGAACAAAAATTTTACTTTCCTGTTTAGGGTACAATAATTCCATCGAAGAACCATTTGCCGAAGTTTTACAATCGCTTCTGAACGCAGGCAGTTCACTGTACATTGGGTTTTTGAATTTGTAATACCATTCCATTGCGGGTGGCAGAACAAACCACGATTTGTGAATCATACTGGAAACATTTTCGCAATCGCTGTTCACCCGCCATCTTCCGGTTGCATCTAAATGAATAAGGCGGTGATAAGGACAAGGAGCTGTTTTCAATCCTGCCGACTGCACCCATTGTTTTTCTATGTGCTCGCAAATCGGAAGAGCGCGGTAACCACTTTCTTTGCACACTTCAATTTGTTTCATTTCATCCTGTGGCATCTTGAACCATTCCTGATTTCCAAGCGTTCCGAAAATTTCAAAAAGTATTGGCGCAGCGGTACCGATGCCTGTGAGGTTGGGTCTCCCTTCTCCATTTGCATTGCCCACCCAAACTCCAACCACATATTGTGGAGTAACTCCTATCGCCCAACCATCGCGGTAGCCAAAACTTGTTCCCGTCTTCCATGCAATTTTGAACGAAGAAGAAAATAATTGCCAACTTGCGTCAATATCCGGGCGGTTAACTTCTGCCATCGCTTCGAAAGTGAGATAAATGGAGGCGGCATCTGCAAGTCCTCCCGATTCTTGTTTTTTATTTTTTATTTTTTGATTACTGAAATAATTTAGAGAATGAAAATCATTTTCACTTTGTACATTTCCAATTGAATGATTTAATTTTCTCGCCATGCTTGCATAAATTCCTGTCAGATCCCAAAGTGTTGCTTCCGCTCCTCCGAGAATGAGTGTGAGTCCGTAATGTTCGGCAGAGTAATTTAAAGTGGTGATACCCAATTTTTTCAGATAAGAATGAAATCTGTCCACTCCATATTGCTGAAGCATTTTCACGCAGGGAACATTAAGCGAACGCGCAAGCGCACGTCTTGCCGGAACCGCGCCATCGTAAGTGAGGTAAAAATTCTGCGGTGAAAAATCTCCAATCTGCATAGGAACATCCGGCACCAAAGTGTTCGGAAGAATTTCCCCTTCGCTGAGCATTGCAGAAAACAAAAAAGGTTTCATGATACTTCCGGTGCTGCGTGGCGAAGTAATAATATCTACCGCCTCCCCCTTACCCCCTCCTTCAGAGGGGGACACATTTGTTGAAGTCTTCCCTGAAGGGGGAGATTTAGAGGGGGCTTGAGGTTCTACATTTCCCACGTACGCCACCACATTCCCAGTTTCCACATCTGCAACAATGGCAGCAGCATTAAAAACCTGATTACCCTGAAGTTTAAGAGAATGTTTCTCTACAATATTTTTTATTCTCTCCTGCAAATTGGCATCCAGCGTTGATAAAACGGTTTGCCCGTTCATTCCTTCTTTGGATGCGCGGTCGAGCAGATGAGGCGATAGTTGTGGAAGCGAAAATGGTTTTTCAGGGAGAAGCTCTGCTTGAGCGAGTACGCAGGTTATGGAATCCATTGCTCCTGATTTCCAGAGTGAAACTAACAAACGGTTTCTTTTCGCCAAAAGTTTTTCGTGATTTTTTCCGGGATAAATCAAAGCCGGACTGTTCGGCAAAATTGCAAGCGTTGCTGCTTCGGACCAGGATAATTGATGAGGACTTCTGCCAAAATATCTCCACGAAGCAGCATCCAATCCCACCACGTTTCCTCCAAAGGGAGCGTTGGATGCATAGAACGCAAGAATTTCTTTTTTGGAATATGAAAGCTCAAGACGTGTGGCAAGAATTACTTCAATGAATTTTTCGAAAAAAGTTCTGGGTTTATTTTTCCGTGCAATGCGAATTGCCTGCATGGTGAGGGTGCTGCCTCCGCTTTTTATTTTTCCTGCTTTAATATTTTGTTTGAACGCGCGGAAAACAGAAACAGGATTTATTCCTGGATGTCTGTAAAAATATTTATCCTCAAAATTGATGATTGCTTTTGTAAATTTCTCCGGGATCTTTTCATCGTAGGGAAAACGCCACTGCCCGTCATCGGCAATCTTCGCTCCCAGAAGAATTCCATTTTTATCTTCAAGAACGGTGGAAGTTGGGTCTTTAAACAGTTTGGAAGGAAGGCAAAAACAATACCAAATGAACAAACCAAAAAACAACAAAAGAAATATTTTATTTTTTCTGCTCAGGTTGGAAAATTTATTTTTTATAAATGAAAACACAATAATGAAAATAAAAAATCCCCCTTCCTAAGAAGAGGGATTATGAAATGTTTTATTATTTTATTTTTCGCAAAGACACACTAATTAAAGCGCTCCCGGTTTTACAATTTCAATCCATTGCCCGGGCTTGCGAGCGTTCACGGTGTTATCGTACATGGCATCGCAGGCAACGGTTGGTAAATAAAATTTCCCGATGTAAGCCGCATTCAGGATTACACGGAAGGTCATCGTCTTTTGCGCACCGATATTGAAAAAAGTATAAACCCTGTCATCGCGTATATCCTGATAAGTCGGCACATCACTCTTCACAGCCGATTCGCTTTCATCCATCCGCGTGTTGTGAATTTCCCACCCCGAAGGAAAAATCTGCGAGAGCGACATGTTATTATACCAACCTTTGTAACCAGGATTTGTAACGGTAACTTCGGCATAAAAATCCGTTCCCTGTTCAAGTTTAGAAACATCCATCGAGCCGCCATTCATGGTGTGATAGGTAATATCCATCTTCAAATTATTTTCCGCAGAAGTTTTATCCCCTTCTTCCGGAATTCCCTGGAGCACAATGCGCGCATACAAAATTCCTTTTCCATTATTTGTTACAGAAACTTTTCCGGCACTGGTTCCTTTTATATCAACCGGAATCTGCGACATAGGAAGTTTTGTATTCTTGGTTTGAGGAGCTGCACCGTTTATCGCCCAGGCATAACTCATGCTGCTTGATGCTCCGCCTGATTTTGCAAAACGTGAAACTGCAATGAGAGAATACGCAGTGGTTTGCGTACTCATCCAATAACGGTCGTTGCTCAACTCCACAGAAAGTTCCTTCACCAGCGGAGCTGCTTTCACATATTCACCCATCACACACAGCGCTTCAATGATCATGGCTTCATCACGTTCGCTCGAACCATACGTGTAACTCATTTCGGAATATTTATTTACAGTTATGGATGTATTCAGGATCATTTGCTTGCCAACTTCCGGCTGACCGGCAAGCGCATACGCGGCAGCCAATCTCCATTTTGCAGAAGAAGAAAGTTCGGGCGCCTCGCGCAAACGATTCATCGCTCCGAGTTCAGGAGATTTTGCGAGCGCAAGTGTGTACAAACGATATGCTTGCTGCAGATCATCGTTGTAATACCAGTAGCGGTAATTTTTAGGATGATAGGTCCATTCGTTCGCTAATTTCTTCTGATATTTTTTCCAGCTGTCGATCACTCCGGAAGGAAGTGCATAACCTTTTGCTTCTGCTTCGAGGAGAAAATGTCCGGCATAAGTTGAACCCCAATCATCTGCCTCATAATATCCGGGCCAATAACTGAATCCTCCGCTTGCGGTTTGGAAATTTTGCAAACGCTTGATCGCGGCTTTAACGTTTTTATCAATCTCCGATTTGAAATCGCTGTTCAAATCCAAAATATCGGTGAGATATAATTGCGGAAATGCAGACGAAGTTGTCTGCTCCACGCATCCGTAAGGATAATGGATAAGATATTTTAAACGATAATCCAGATTCACAGGAGGAATATTGGAAATTTCCAGAACGCCACTGTTCGTTCCGGTCATTCCAACCGGTTTGTAATCCGAGTTCCAGGTTTTTCCGGGTTCGATTACGGTTTCAACCACATCGGTAATTTTTGGATTCGGATTGCGTACATCAATTTCAATATCATACGTTGCTTTTTCATTTCCGCAAGTGGCAACCACTTTCACTTTTCCGATTCCGAGTTTCGGATTTACTTTCATAGGGAAATTAATCACTTCGTCTCCTATTTCTTTGAAAAGAATATTTTTCTTCGTTCCTTCCAGCGGAGAAAAGAAATCATTTGCCAGAACTTCCACATTCACATTCTTCACATTTTTTTCCATTGCGAAAACAGTTACCGGAAGATTCACCGTTTCGTTCGGACCCACCACGCGCGGAAGAGTGGCAAGAATCATCAATGGTTTTTTCACTGTTACCGTTTTATCCGTTGAACCGTAAGCTGCGCTGCCATCTTTTTTATCTGATGGCTGACCGGCAATCACCATCACGCGAACTGAACCGACATATTGCGGCATCATGAATTCGTGCGTTGTTTTTTTTCCTTTGTCGAGTTGGAAGGGACCAAAAAATTTAACCATTGGTTTGAAACGATTTGCTTTCGCGCCTTCTTTGCCAGCACCTTCACCGTCACCTCCAATAGCTAAAAGTTTTTGCAGTGTTGCGCCCCAAGCGCCAATCACATTGTCGAAAAGATCCCAAGTTTTTACTCCCAACGCTTCACGCGCATAAAAATGCTTCCATGGATCAGGAGTTTCAAAATGCGTCAGATCGAGCAAACCATCGTCCACCACCGCAAGAGTGTAAGTCATCTTCTTTCCATTTTCTTCAGAAACAGTTACGCTTGCTTTTTCTTCCGGTCGCCATACATCGGCAGTTTTAATTACAGGACGAAGATGCGTGTTCGGATCTTCAATCTGAATCGGAATTACTCCGTACATTCTTATCGGCAGGTCGTTCAGCGTTTGTGCGTGCGGCTGCACCAGCGTTACATGCGCATAAATGTTCGGAGCCATTTCTGCAGTGGCAGGAAAAGTAACTTCGGTTGTTCCTTTTTTTGTTTCCGCCCAATACGCCTGCAAAACTTTTGAGCCGGTTTCCAAGCTGATGAGCGCGCGTCCGCCTTCACCGGAAGGAATACTTAGTTTTATCTGATCACCAACATTATATTTTTCTTTGTCGGCATTGAATGCAAGAACAGTTGCGCCCTGATTATCTTCCTTGTTTGATTTTCCTGCCCAGTAAGGCCAATCAATGTAAACGGTTTTTCCGCTGGAGTGTTTGCTTTCTTCATCTGTAACTCGAATTAAAAATCTTCCCCAGTCAGGACGATTCACGCGTAAAATAAATTGTCCTTTTCCATTCACGGTAGAAATTTCTTTGGTCTCGTATGGCTGATGATATTCATCGCCAACAAATTCTCCCAGGTCATCGTTGTAATTATCCCACCACCAGCGCCATCCCACTTTATAAATTTTCACGGTAACTTTATTTCTCGAAACCGGATTTCCTTTTTCATCCACCGTTGCAATCTGCACGATGTGATTGGTATCGGTTTGCAGCATTCCCGAAAATTTATCTCCTTCGGGAAGTTTCATGCCAACATACGATTTATAAGGAGAATACGGGAGCGAAAATCTATCTATAGAAAAATTCCCGCCTTCCTCAAACACACGGGCGATGAAACTTGCTCGCAACATTCCGGGCGCCGCAGTTGCAATTTTGAGATCGGGAATCACATTTACTTTTCCTTCCTGATCCAATTTGCCGTCAAGAATTGTTTGCTGTTCGGTAGAAAAATGCTGCGTAGGGTCGTCAAAAATAAATCCATCGTATCCTTTGAAAGCGGTAGATTGACCGGTAAGCGTAACATCCACTTTCGAGGCAAGTCCTTTTGCGATTGCTCCGCTAAGCCATTTCACTTCCAGAACTCCTTTCATATTCTTGCTGTCGGAATAAATTTTATCCGTGCCGAAATCCAAATGAAGTTTCAAGCGATTCGGCATAATGGTTTCAATTTTCAAATCCTTAGAGAAAGTGGCACCGCCTACATTTACTTTCGCTGACCAATTTCCGGTGGGTGCATCTTGTTCGGTTGCCGTAGAGAAATTATAAAAACCATTTAATCCTTTCGTAGAAACAATTTTTTTCACCACTTGCATTCGCGGATTCATCAGTTCAAAAGTTACAGGATGATTTGCCGGAAGTTTTTGCTCCTTGTCTTCCATTATGAAACTCAGGAAAAGCGAATCGCCCGGTCGCCACACTCCGCGCTCGCCATAAATAAATCCTTTCAAACCTTTTTCCACCGTTTGTCCGCCCACATCAAACATGCTGAGCGAAAGCGAGGAACCATCATCCAATTTCAAATAACCGCGCTGGTCGTCTTTTTTCGCGATGAGCAGGAACGGGACTTTTTTCATGTCATCAATCTGAGCCATTCCTTCTCCATTTGTTTTCAGAGTGGAAATTACTTGCTGCTGATAATTATAAAGTTCAATTGAAACTCCTGAAAGCGGTTTTGTAGATTTCAAATCGGTAACAAGAAAAGTCATTTGTCCGCCCGTTCCTTTTTTCGCTATGATTCCCAAATCGGAAGCCAAAATATTTCTCGTGATTTGTTTTCCGCGATAATAACTTGGCGAACAAGGACTTTGTCGGTCGTTGTTAGGAATTTCATTTCCATTTTCATCATAAGAATAATCTTCATAGGAATAATAATCATCGTTGTAGTAACCATAATAATTCTGAGGCTGGTCAAATTCATTATTGTTGAGATCGGCTTCCGTTTCGACTTCTTTCACATTCGTTTTTACTTTTTCGCCTTCGCAGTGATATGCAGTTTGACTTTTTCTGAAACCGATCGTAACCTGATAAATTGCGCCAGGTTCTTTGTGAACCATTTCGGATAAATCAAGATAATAGGTATTCCATTTATAATAATCCAAATCGCTTTTCGGATTTAACTGAATGGTTTTTTTCAAAATAATTCTGCCGACACGTTTCAATTCATAATTGCCGGCAAGATTATTTACCTGCAAAAACTGCGTTACATTATTTTCAAAAATCTTTATCACCTTCACATCTACCGCTTTCAAACTCACCGCTTGAAACGGAAAAACAAATCCTTGTTCGGTGTATGGAAGAATCACGCCTTTGCCGACTAATTTTACCTGTGGTTTTAATTCTTCAAACCGAACTTCCATCGTCATTTTTTCTTTCAGTGGATAACCGAGGATATTTTTAATTCCTGCTTCAACATTTACATTTCTAATTCCTGAAAGTCGGTTGGAGGCATACCCTTTCACTTCGTTTCCATCTATAGAGAACTTTATGTTTTCATTCAACACGCCATTTGTATTTCCACCGGTTACTGCACCGTTTATTGTGATGAGTCCGCTTAGATTTTGATTTTCAAGAATCGGGTCAGAAAACATTATAGAAACATATTGTTCGGGTTCGTTCACCACTTTTATGTCCATGATTTTAAAATCTCCCAGCGCAGGAATTGCAAACACCTGAGAATTATTCATGTCAACGCCGATGGAATTTCCGTTCCATTTAATTAAAACTTCGGTGGATTTTTCTTTTCGCTCCACGCTGTCAATCACAAATTTGTGTTTGTTTTCTTCGGCATGTTCCCATAAAACTTTCAGCTTTTTTCCTTCCTGAGTTGCCGTAAGTATTTTTTCCACCGCATCGTTCTCCGCGTTATCGGCAGTTACAATCATTCCTCCAACTCTCTGCCAAATCATATTTTTTTTGTCAGTGGTTTTCATTCCATCAATATAAACCGAGTAATCCTGCTTGAGCGTGCTGAAATAAAAAGTGAACTTTTCAAAACCAGACGGAACCTGCATCACCTTCGAAAGATGGAATGTCGCCTCAAAATTTTGTCCTGACGAAAGTTTTTTACTCGGACGAAATTCAACCGTGCGGTTATCAATCCAAACCGTTGTTCCTTCTATGGAAGGAGAAAATTCAAAAAGTTTTTCCTTTGAAACAGAATTCGTTTCGTGTTTCACTTCCGACTCACTTGCCAGCACAATGCGAATAGCGCTGTTTGTAGAAATATATCCCGAAGTAAACGCAGAAATATATTCGCTGAAAGCAGGATTTACTTTTTCAGCATGAGAATTGTTTCCACTTTTTTTCAAAAAGGGAATAGAAACGATTCCTATCACCGCCAGCGCAGTGAGGAAGAAAAGCATTTTACGATTCATGGATTGAAAATTAAAAGTTTAAAGTTATAATTTACAAGTTAAGGATGGTATTTGGATGCGATAACGATTGAGGAGTAAAATATTTTGAGCGAATATAATTTATTTTGAACAGACAAAGGATGAGCATTACTATAAAAGCAATTATTTGAATTCTCCAAAAACCTTTCGCATAACATCCGCAATTTCGCCAAGCGTTGCATAATTTTCAACAGCATCGAGAATAAACGGCATAAGATTAGAATTTCCTTTTGCTGATTCTTCTAATTTGACAAGAGAAGATTTGACTTTGGAATTGTCTCTTTCAGTTTTCAGCTTTTTAATTTTCTCTACTTGCAAACTTCGGATAGAATCGTCAATAGAAAAAAGATCGCCTTGCGGTTTTTCTTCCACCGTGAATTTATTCACGCCTACAATTATCTTTTTTCCTTTCTCAATGTTATCCTGATATTCATAGGAAGAACGTGCGATTTCGTTCTGCATGAAACCCTGTTCAATGGCTGAAACCGAACCACCCATCGCATCAATTCTACGGATATATTCCCATGCCTTCTCCTCTACTTCATCGGTGAGAGCTTCCACAAAAAAAGAACCGCCCAGCGGATCAACGGTTAAGGTTGCTCCGCTTTCGTAAGCAAGTATTTGCTGCGTGCGTAAAGCAATGCGCGCAGCTTCTTCGGTGGGTAAACTCAGTGCTTCGTCAAAACCATTCGTGTGCAGCGATTGTGTTCCGCCAAGCACCGCGCTCAACGCCTGAACAGTTACACGCACAATATTATTCTGCGGCTGCTGCGCGGTGAGTGTACTTCCGCCTGTTTGGGTGTGAAACCGAAGCATCATCGCTCGTTCATCGGTGGCACCAAGTTCTTTCGTAATCTTTGCCCACATTCTTCGCGCAGCGCGGAACTTTGCCACTTCCTCGAATAAATTATTATGCGCATTGAAGAAAAACGAAATTCGTTTCGCAAAAACATTGATGTCGAGCTTTCTTTCGAGAGCAGCTTGCAAATATGCTTTTCCGTTTGCAAGTGTGAATGCTAATTCCTGAACTGCGGTTGAACCTGCTTCGCGAATATGATAACCGGAAACAGAAATAGTATTCCACTTAGGAACTTCCTTTGCGCAATATTCAAAAATATCTGTAATGATGCGCATGGAAGCTTTGGGCGGATAAATATAGGTTCCGCGCGCGGCATATTCTTTCAGCAAATCATTCTGAATTGTTCCTGAGATTTTCTTTATGTCTGCTCCCTGCTTTTTCGCCAACGTAACATACATCGCTAACAAAATGGAAGCAGTGGAATTAATGGTCATGGAAGTGGTAATATCTTCCAGTTTGATTCCATCAAAAAGAATTTCTATATCTCGGAGCGAATCAATCGCCACTCCTGATTTTCCTACTTCACCCTCAGCAAGTTCGTGATCGGAATCATAACCGATTTGCGTAGGCAAATCAAAAGCAACAGACAAACCTGTGGTTCCGTTCGCCAATAAATATTTGTAACGTTTGTTGGATTCTTCAGCAGTAGAAAATCCTGCGTACTGTCGCATCGTCCACAATTTTCCGCGATACATGTCGGATTGTACTCCTCTTGTAAATGGAAATTGCCCGGCATCATCATTATCCTTTTTCTTTGAAGAATCGGAAGTGTAAATTCTTTTTATTTCAATGCCGGAGTCGGTACAAAATTTTTTTTCTTGGATTTTTTCTTTTTTATCGCTCATTTCGTATTGTTCGTATGATTTCGCTTTTCGAAGATTTAAAAGTTTTCAGCAAATTCTTTTTTCAAATACTCAATCGCCACTTCAGTAGGGAGTTTTTTAATCTGAGAAGAAATACTGATAACACCTTGAGCCAAATCCAAACCGCTTGCCGATGCAGGTGTTTTTTCAGCAGTTATATTAATAATTTTTGCTGTTTCTTCTTTCGCTGTTCGGATCATTTCCCACGCACCAATTGATAAATACACTTGCTGTGAAAGATTATGATCGAACTCGGAACGGATTGTTTTGATAAGTTCCGCGTGAAGTTCGTGAGCCGTTAATCCACTATGATGAACCCGCATCACAAGATTGGAAGGAGAAATCCGTTCGAGAAAAAGAATCATGCGCTCGTACGCCTGAATGCGAAGCGGAGAAATAACCGCATGATTGAGAGATTTCGCTTCCTCCTTTCTGCGCCTGTAATCTTCCATGAACATCTTTTGCATTGCCTCTTGAAATCCGCTCATCATTACATAAACGATTCCGAGAATAATGAGTGAAGGAACGACAATGATGAGTGATTGAATGATTGTATCCATAGGAAGAATTTTAGTGGATAAATGTAAAGAAAAAATCAGTTGTCGGTCAATCGTCATTGCATGACGACTGTTTAAATTTATTAGTTTTGCTCAATCCATTTTATATGAAATTATCCGAGCGCATTAATAATATCACCGAGCCGCAAACCATCGGCATGGCTCGCAAAGCACGCGAACTGAAAGAAAAAGGAATTGATGTGATAAGTTTAAGTTTGGGCGAACCCGACTTCAACACACCCGAGCCGATAAAGATTGCTGCGAAAAAAGCAATAGACGAAAATTTTTCTCATTACACAGCCGTGGCGGGTTATCTTGAATTACGGCAAGCAATCTCCCGAAAATTCAAACGGGATAATAATTTGGATTTTGCAGCAGATCAGATTGTAGTTTCCACCGGAGCAAAACAAAGCATTGCCAACGTAATGTTATGCATTGTGAATCCGGGCGAAGAAGTTTTGGTTCCTGCACCATATTGGGTAACTTATATTGAACTAGTGAAACTTGCAGGAGGAATTCCTGTAGTGATTCCAACAACGGTAGAAAATAATTTCAAAGTGACCGCTGAGCAAATTAAAAATGCAATCACTTCAAAAACAAGAGCAATTATTTTTTCTTCGCCTTGCAATCCAACCGGAAGCGTTTACACAAAAGGTGAATTGAAATCGCTTGCCGATGTAATTGCTCCGCACAAAGAAATGTATGTTCTCTCGGATGAAATTTACGAGCACATCAACTTCGTGGGAAAACACGAATCCATCGCGCAGTTTCCTGAAATGAAAGAAAGAACCATCGTGATAAATGGCGCATCAAAAGGATTTGCAATGACCGGATGGCGAGTGGGTTACATTGGCGCAACAAAAGAACTTGCTCAGGCATGCGATAAAATTCAAGGGCAATTTACTTCTGCAACTTGTTCCATCGGGCAAAAAGCCATGCACGCTGCTGCGGATATGGAAATTTCTTCCATACAACCCATGTGCGATGCTTTCAGAAAACGCAGAGATATTGTTTACAAACTACTGAAAGAAATTCCAGGATTGAAAGTTAATTATCCCGATGGAGCATTCTATTTTTTTCCTGACATTTCATATTATATTGGGAAAGGCGGAATTAAAAATTCAACAGACCTGTGCATGTATCTTTTGGATAAAGGACATGTTGGATTAGTTCCCGGAGATGCTTTTGGCGATGATAATCACATTCGTATTTCTTATGCCGCTTCGGAAGAAAAATTAATTGAAGCAATGAAGAGAATTAAAAATGCGCTGGCTGAATTGAAATAAAATGAAAAAAATATTTTTTGTTTTCTTTTTATTATTGGCATCTATAGTTTGTTTCTCACAAAAGATCAAAAAGCCAATTGCAATAGATGCAAAAGGCGATACATTTTTCGATTATGTAGATGTAAAAACAAAAGCACAAAATGATTCGTGCTACGCAATAACAAAAAAAGATACAATTTGGAAAACATCTTGCCCATCAATCCAGCAACAACCTTCATTTCCTAATGGCGAAAAGGCATTATTTACTTACCTTGGAAAAAATACAACTTATCCAAATCAAGCAAGAGATATAAAACTTCAAGGGAAAGTCTTTATTACTTTTGTTATTGATAAAAAAGGTGATGTAACAGACGTGGAGATATATAAAGGATTAATTGCCCCTACTTCGGTAAATGGAAAAAATTTAAGAAAAAAACTTAAAAAAAAATATTTAGTAGCAGCTAAACAAATCAATGACGAATCCTTACGTGTTGTTCGTGCAATGCCAAGGTGGTCTCCTGGTATGCAGGACGGAAAACCCGTGAAAGTTCGCTACATTCTCCCATTATTTTTCAAACTACAATGACAAAAAAAGATTTACAAAAAATATTCGACTCGTTCTCCAAAGTGCGCGTGCTTATCATTGGCGATGCGATGGTGGATGCGTACATCTGGGGAAAAGTAAATCGCCTTTCTCCCGAAGCGCCTGTGCCGATTGTAACCGTGCAAAAAAAAGAAACTCGGCTTGGCGGTGCGGCCAATGTGGCGTTGAATGTTCAGGCGATGGGAGCCACACCGATTCTCTGTTCCCTGATCGGAGATGACATGTACGGCAGAGAATTCACCGACCTGATGGACAAACAAAAACTTTCCGCACAGGCAATTTTCAAAACCCAAAAACGAGTTACCACTGTAAAAACAAGGATCATCGGAAATAATCATCACCTTTTGCGTGTGGATGAAGAGGTGGAATCTGAAATTTCAAAAACCGAAACGCAGCAATTGATAGAAAAAATTTCTTTTCTCATCAAAACTAACGCGGTGGATGTAATTGTTTTTGAAGATTACGACAAAGGCGTCATAACTCCCGATCTCATCCTGAAAGTGGTGGTGGAAGCAAGCAAAAAGAAAATTCCTATAGCGGTTGACCCGAAGAAAAAGAATTTTTCGTTCTATAAAAATGTTACGCTCTTCAAACCGAATCTGAAAGAACTTCAGGATGGAATCAAAGCAGAGTTTGATATGGCAAATCTGGAAATCCTTTCTCATGTTGCCGATGAACTGAAGACCAAGCAAGGAATTGAAAATATTCTCATCACGCTTTCGGATAAAGGAATGTTTATCGCCACTAAAAAAATAAAAAAAATTATTCCGGCTCACATCCGAAATATTTCGGATGTTTCCGGTGCCGGTGATACGGTGGTGAGCATTGCGGCTCTTTGTCTTGCGCTTAAACTTGATCCGATTCTTTCCACCGAACTTGCAAATATTGCAGGCGGATTGGTTTGTGAAAAAGTGGGTGTTGTTCCGATCGACAAAGAATTGCTTTTTCAGGAAAGCGTTATGCTGCTGACAAAATAAATACTATTTGAATTTTATTTCCTGATGAAAAAATATTTGTTCACATTTTTTTCAATTACCCTATTCACTTATTCGTATGGACAGAATGATAGTTTACATCATCAAAAATTTCCATTCATGTGGATTAATTTTGGACTTGGAAGTGCATCTGTTATAAATGACGCATCTCATCCAGCATTGTCAAATGCGTCTATTGATTTAGTATCAAAGAAAAATATTTTTTCTATTGGCACACCTGACTATTCAAATCTCGTGTTTTGGGGTGGTGGCGGAGAAAGGCGCACAGAATACTCCATTCTATATGGTCGTTATATTGCTTTAGACAAACACACATTTATATCAATATCATCGGGTTTGTCCTTAGTAAATATTGTTTACTCCGATTCCATCGGAATATCAACTACAGGCAGCAATGGAAGTTGGTTTACTTGGCCAATTACAATATATAAAAATCGCTCAGTGTATTATGTAGGACTATCATTAAAAGCTCAAGCGATTATTCATTGTAAGTTTGCAGGTATTGGTTTAGCTGCGTTTGCAAATATAAATAGGCAGAGAAGTTATGTAGGAGGAGCAATAAATATTTCAGTTGGAAAAATAAAAAGATGAAAACTTTCTTATTATGATCGTCACGCCCTATTCAAATGTTTCGGAAGGAAAAAAAGAACAGGTGGAGAAAATGTTCAACGAGATCGCATTTCGCTATGATCTGCTGAACCAGCTCCTTTCATTTGGAATTCATAAACGCTGGAGAAAAAAATCGATTGCATTTCTTAAAGAAAATAATCCCAAACTTATTCTTGATGTGGCAACCGGAACTGCGGATTTTGCAATTGATGCGATCAATCTGAATCCCGAAAAAATAATCGGCATTGATATTTCGGAAGAAATGCTGGCTATTGGTAGAAAAAAAATTGAAGAAAAAAAATTATCTGATAAAATTCAACTTCAGCAAGCCGATTCAGAAAATCTTCCATTTCCCGAAAATTATTTTGATGCAGCAACAGTTGGTTTTGGTGTGCGAAATTTCGAAAATCTCGAAAAAGGACTTTCGGAAGTTTGCAGAACACTCAAAAAAGGTGGGACATTTGTTATTCTTGAATTCTCCATTCCTGAAAAATTTCCAATGAAACAGCTTTACCATTTCTATCTCTCAACCATTTGTCCGCTTGCAGGAAAAATGGTTTCTAAAAACCCTGTCGCTTACGAATATCTTTTCAAATCCGTAAAAAATTTCCCTTATGGAGAAAAATTCAAAAATATTTTATTGAATTGTGGCTTTTCAGAAGTATCCATTTTTCCGCAAACTTTCGGCATTACAACAATTTACGTTGCTAAGAAATAATTGTACTATTATTGCGTTCCAATATCCCCATGAAAAAAACTCTCCTAAATAAAAGCATATTTATTGTTTGTTGCGTTTTTTACATCTCGCTGAATTTTTCTTTTGCACAAATGCAACGACAACTTAACCTACCGAGTTACGACCACGAGAAATTGCATTTTGGTTTTTCGCTCGCATTCAACAAAGCAGATTTTATTGTTTTCCCTGCCGACAACGCACACAAACCGGATTCTGTTTGGAGAATTAATAATAAATCTCAGCTCGGATTCAATCTCGGCATAATTGCCGATTTGAGAATTTATGAGTATGCCACAATTCGATTTCTTCCTGCACTTTCTTTTCAGGAAAGAGTTCTTAATTATACCATTCATCCAACAGGTGCTGTGAAAGCGGACTCAATTTATACTTCTACAAAACGCATTGAATCCACGCTTCTTGATTTCCCAATTGATTTAAAAATCCGTTCAGAGCGAATGAATAATGTGTCGGCATATTTGCTTGCAGGCGGAAAATTTAGTATTGATCTTGCATCGCAGGCAAAAACAAAAAATCCTGATATTGTGAAATTGAACAATAAGGATTGGGCATTTGAAGTAGGATTTGGGCTTGATTTTTATTTGGAATATTTCAAACTCTCTACTGAATTAAAATTTGATGCGGGATTAAAAGACAGATTATATCACGAAAACACCGCTTACTCCAATTCCATCAGCAAACTTTTCACAAAACTTTGGCTTTTCTCTTTAAATTTTGAAGGATAACTTATCGTTCATTTTTTTTCTTTTCATTTTTAACAAATTTTCTACGATTAGAATTCTATATTTGTTCCCCATGAATTTCATCATTCGATTAATAATTTCCACGATTGCTGTTCTTATTACTGCCTACATTCTTCCGGGTATTCATATTGATAATTTTATGACCGCAGTTCTTGTGGCGGTTATTCTCGGCTGCCTGAACAATCTTGTTAAACCACTTTTAATATTATTTTCTTTGCCATTGGTTATTTTCAGCTTCGGTTTATTTCTTATTGTGATAAATACGTTTATCATTCTCCTTACAGATAAATTAGTAGATGGTTTCAGGGTGGATGGTTTCTGGCATGCGTTTTTTTTCAGTATTGTTTTATCAATGGTTACTGGTATTCTTAACGCAATAAAAAGAAGAGATGAACAGGAAGTATAAAAAATTACAAGTTAAAAGTTACAAGTTAAAAGTTAATAGCAACAACTTGAGAATTTTTCTTTTAATATATTTTTTGGTTTCTGATTTTTTTTTCTCATTTGCGCAAACAAAACAAAACAATATATTGTGTGGCATTACAGTAGTCGCTTCATCAAATGTAACCATCTGTAGTGGTCATTCAACAACAATTTCTGCCAATGCTACAACAGGAACAGCACCTTATTCATATGCATGGTCGCCAAGCGGTGGCTTGAACAATGCAAACATTTCAAATCCGATTGCCAATCCGGCAACAAATACAACTTATACTTGTATTGTTACTGATGCAGCTTCATGCACTGGAAAAGCATCTGTTACCTTAACGGTAAAAGCATCTCCAACCATTTCCGTGAGCGGCATAAACAATATTTGTCCCGGACACAGCACAACCCTCACGGCTTCCGGTGGCACAACTTATAGCTGGTCTCCGGGTGGATTAACACCAACGAGTATCGTGGTGAGTCCGGCAACAAACACAACTTATACCGTTACCGGAACAAATGCAAATGGTTGCTCAAATACTTCCACATATAACGTAACAGTTTCTCCTCTTTCTGCAAATGCAGGCACGAATGGTTCTTTATGTGAAGGATCAACTACAAGCTTAAATGGAACAGGTATCGGAACTTATTCTTGGTCACCGTCGGGAAGTTTGAGTTGTTCAAATTGTGCGATCCCAACTGCCAATCCTACAGTTACAACTACTTATACATTTTCTGTTACCAATAGCTGCGGCACAGCAAATAGCACTGTAACAATTATTGTTGATCCTTTACCACCTGTCAGTGCCGGACCAAACCAAACAATTCTGGAAGGAACAAGTACTATTTTGCAAGGCAGTGGTGCAGTTAAATATTACTGGTCACCAACTCAAAATCTGACTTATCAAAACACGGCAACTCCTGTTGCAAATCCAGTAAACACAACTATATATTGTGTTGCAGCAGCTGACAATCACGGTTGTAAAAATTCAAAATGCATGACATTGGATGTGATACCCAGCGATACAATTGTTTTATACAATGCTTTTTCTCCGAATGGTGATGGTGTTAACGACATGTTTTATATAAGCAATATTGAAAAATATCCGAACAATCAATTAGAAGTTTATAATCGAAACGGAAAATTGGTTTATCAGGCATCACCTTACAACAATGATTGGAAAGGAACGATTGACGGTAACGATCTTCCGTGTGCAACATATTATTTCATTTTAGATCTGGGAAACGGAAATCCCAAAAGACACGGATCTGTAACTATTATAAGATAATTAAAAATGCAGAAGTTAAAAGTTAAAAGTCAAAAGAAGAATAGGTTGATATTTTTTTTCATTTTTCATTTTTCATTTTTCATTTTCAATTCTTCATTCTCCCAACAGCTTCCTTATTACACACAATTCGTGTCAAACGATTTCATGCTTAATCCGGCTGTTGCAGGAACAAAACGTTTTCTTGACACACGCATGGATGTAAGAACACAATGGGTAGGATTTGAATCTAATCCTGTTACCGAAGGAGTATCATTAAACAGCCGCTTTATGAATGGTACCATGGGAGCTGGCGGTGGGTTTTACAGAGATCAAACCGGACCTACAAGGAGAAATGACCTTTCACTTGCGTATTCATACCACCTTAAATTTGATGATGTGGAACTTTCGTTAGGTGTTGCGGGTCAAATGCTTTCTTATCTTGTAGATGGTTCACAATTATTTATGCAAATTCCTATTGACAATGCAATTAATTTAACAACCACACAAAAAAAAACAGTGTACGATGCAAACAGTGGTGTATTGTTATACAATGACCGCTTCCATATAGGACTCAGCGCCCTCAATCTCACACAACCAACTGTAAATTTTTTTCCTAAAACAGATACAGTTCACAAATCTAAAATCGGAATAGTAACACATGTTTACGGAAGTATAGGTTACAATTGGTCGGGCAACCCCGATTGGATTTTTGAAAATTCTTTGCAAGTTGTGTACGCTGCAGCAAATCCCATCACAATTGATTATAACCTGCGAGTTCATTATTTAAGAAAGGCATTTGCAGGAATTGCAATTCGCCTTCACGATGCAGTGGCACTTCAGGCAGGTTTTACTTTTCATGATGAATTTCAAGTGATTTACTCCTACGATATTGTTACTTCTACGCTGGGACAATTTCAAAGTGGTTCCCATGAAATCATGCTCATCTGGAGCTCCAACCTTGGAACGGATAAAAAAGGCAGATACAACAACAGATTCAAACATGAAAAATATGGATACATGTTTTAATTTAATTAAAAAATTATGGCAAAAATTTTAGTTGAAGGAATAAAACTGTATGCCTATCACGGCTGCATGAAAGAAGAAGCCATAATTGGCGGAAATTATATTGTGGATGTTTGCATAGAAGCAGATATGTCCAAACCTTCAAAATCAGATAACTTGAATGATGCAATAGATTATGTAATCGTATATGAAATCGTAAAAAAAGAAATGGCTGTCCGTTCAAAATTAATTGAACATGTGGCGAAACGAATTCTTGGTAAATTGAAAAAATGTTTCCCAAAAACAAATACGATCGAAGTAAGGGTTACAAAACATAATCCTCCCATTGATGGTGATGTAGAAAAAGTTTGCGCTGTTGTTTCAGAATAGATTGTAAATTCGCGTTGCCAAAAAAATGGTCAGGTGGCCGAGCGGCTAGGCAGAGCTCTGCAAAAGCTCCTACAGCGGTTCAAATCCGCTCCTGACCTCGCCAGAGGGAGTGAAACGACACCGTTTCGCTCCTTTCTTCGTTTTCGGCAGAAATTACTGTCGGTTGCGTTCGCTTCTGCGCCTGATGATTAACTATCTTTTTGAAAATCTTGTTTCCGAATTCGACGAGATAACGTTTGCGATGGTAAGTTCTAAGTTCCATACCCAGTATAAACAGCTTTATGATGAGAGAATTGATAGACATTCAATGAACAAAATCATCAGAGGCTTTTTGTATTTATATATGGAAAATACGGAATCAAGAATGACAAGGTAATGCGGGGATTTGCAAATTCAGGTAAAGCTGTAAAATAAAATCCCGTTTTAACATCAAGAAAAAAAAGTTCAAATGTACCGGAGGTTGAGACAATCAGTTAAGATGTAATACAAGGTCTTTTGCTTCCACGGCAATAGTTATAGCATATAAGACAAAAAAACTGTAGGATTATTAAAAACTCGAGGACAATTAGATGTTTAAAAATGCGTGAATAAATTACTTATCAACCTTCGCCTTCATTTTATTCTTCAGTCCTTTCCAGTTCGTGAGTTTTGCTTTCACCATGCCAACAAGTATGGGCGCCTCTATATAAATAGGTATCTGGTTTTCATCATCGGTTGCCCACACCGTCATTCCTTCACCGCCTTTAAACAAAGCGCCTTCCACCAGCAGCGGCTTAAACTTAATACAATTAAAAATATTCTTGCCGTCAAATTTAATTATTTCTTTTCCTATATAACGAACGTAAAGGGCATACACTTTATTATCTAAGTAAAGCGAAATAGGAATGGTGTCATTTGGTTTATATTTGGAATAATCTATGGTGCGCGAAAAATAAATCATCGAGAGCGGGTCGAAGGAGCAAGGCGCAATAGTAACCGTATCGAGGCGCAACTTTTTTTTCTCCTTCGTTACACAATATGCTTTTTGTTTATTGAAATTAAAAAAACATTCGTTGTAAAAAAACCGTCCACCTTCCTGTACATCGCGTATGTAATGAAATGGTTTTAACGTGGCGGTATCCACCCAGCAAGTATAATGGTCGCGCACTTTAAAAAGCCAATCGTAGGATGGAAATGTTTGCCCGTTGCCGGATAGTTTGTAACAAGGCTTTCCATTAAAATCATTTCGCTCCGTTTTAAATATTACTTGTCCGGCATCGAGCCAGATGAAACCCCAGTTATACGATGTTTGATAAATAAGTTCCTCTCCTGAAGTAAAGGCGTCATTCTCATTTTCGCAAGTGGCTGCAAGATTGTTGCAAGAAATAGCAGACGCATTATTTAAATAAGATATATTTTTATAGGAAAGAAATAAGAGAGAAAGTATGACAAGCAAATATGAAAACCATTTTTTCATTCTGTAAAAGTAAATGAAAAAGATGTTGAAATATTTTCTTCTTTTGCTGAACCAAATCTTATCCCATGAACAAAACAAAAATCACCTTCGCATTTTTAATTGCATTGGCAGGAATTGCTTTTGCTTGTAACAGTTTTTCATTCCAAACTGAAACTGACCCCTGGACAGCAAAACAACTTATGGAACCAGCTGACCTTGCAAAAATAATAAACGACCCTGCCAGCGCAAAACCAATCATTTTCGGAATTGGTTTTGGCGGAGGAATAAAAGGAGCGATTGACCTTGGTCCGACAAAAGAAAACGCGACTATTGAAAAACTAAAAACGGAATTAAGCAAGCTGCCGAAGGATGCAAACATTGTGATTTACTGCGGATGCTGTCCTTTTGTTCATTGCCCAAATATTCGTCCGGCTTTCAAACTGCTAAACGAAATGAAATTCACCAATCATAAACTTTTGAATCTGTCGCAAAATTTAAAAACAGATTGGATTGACAAAGGTTATCCCGTCAGTGTTCCTGCAAAATAATTCTCTCTAAAATTCCTATAATGAAAAAACTCACGCAATTAGTTTTTCTGATTCTATTTTGCATTTCGCTTCACGCGCAAATCATTAACAAAGATTCCGCTTGGATTGTAAATAATTATTTCAAAATGGAACGCAGCATTCCGATGCGCGATGGAGTAAAACTTTTTACTTCTATTTACATTCCGAAGGATTCCTCGCAAAAGCATCCCATCATGCTCACAAGGACGCCCTACTCTTGCACGCCTTATGGAGAAAAGAATTTCAAAAATGTGTGGGTCAGAAATACTCGTGAATATTTTTTGCAGAAATATATTGTCGTAACACAGGATGTACGCGGATGTTACATGAGCGAAGGCGAGTATGAAGACATTCGTCCTTTCATAGAAAATAAAAAATCAAATAAAGAAATTGACGAAGCCAGCGACACCTACGATGCAATTGACTGGATGGTAAAAAATATTCCCACCAACAACGGAAATGTTGGCGTAAGCGGAATTTCTTATCCAGGATTTTATTCCACGATGGCTGCACTGTGTGGACATCCTGCGCTGAAAGCCGTTGGTCCGCAAGCGCCAGTTACAAATTGGTTTCTTGGCGATGACGTTCACCACAAAGGCGCATTTTTTCTGATGGATGATTTTAGTTTTGATTATTCGTTTGGTGTTCCTCATTCAAAGCCGACAACAAAAGATGCACCTGATTTTAATTTTCCGACAGATGATAACTACGATTTTTTTCTTCGCGAAGGAACTTTGAAAAATATCACCAAGCATTACATGGGCGACACGATGAAATTCTGGCAGATGGAAATGAATCATCCCAACTATGATGATTTCTGGAAAGCTCATACAGTAACGTATCATTTGAAAAATATAAAACCAGCCGTGCTCATCACCGGAGGATTGTTTGATGCTGAAGATTGCTGGGGAACGTGGAATACATATAAAACGATTGAAAAAAATAATCCAAATACAATAAATAAAATCGCAATTGGTCCATGGTTTCATGGCGGATGGTCTCGCGGCGATGGAAGTCATTTAGGAAATGTGCAATTCGGAAGTGCAACTTATTATTATTACTACAAGAATATCGAAATGCCTTTCTTCAATTACTATTTAAAGGGAGAAGGTGATATAAAAAATATCGCAGAAGCTACTGTTTTTATCACAGGAGAAAACAAATGGCACCAATTCACCGAATGGCCTCCGAAGAATGTAGAAACAAAAAATCTTTACATGAATGAAAAAAGCGCGCTGAGATTTACTAAGCCAATTACATCCAGCAGCTTTGAAGAATATGTGAGCGACCCATCCCGACCGGTTCCTTACACCGAAGATGTTCACATTAACCGCACTCGCGAATACATGACCGATGACCAGCGCTTTGCTTCGCGCAGACCAGATGTTTTGGTATTCAGAACAGAAATTTTAAAAGAAGATATTACGCTTACGGGTCCGGTGATTGCAGATTTGTTTGTCAGCATTTCCACCACCGATGCAGATTTTGTTGTGAAAATCATAGATGTTTTTCCTGATGATTTCAAATACAATGATTCCATTCCAACTCCAAAACCCACTCACGAAACAAGAAGAAATCCGAAACCTGATTATCCGATGGGCGGTTATCAAATGCTTGTGCGCGGCGAAGTGATGAGAGGAAAATTCAGAAATAGTTTTGAAAATCCTGAACCATTTTCTCCAGGAAAAATCACCGAGGTGAAATATGAATTGCCGGATGTGGCTCACACATTTCAAAAAGGACATCGAATCATGATTCAAATTCAAAGCAGTTGGTTTCCATTGGTGGATAGAAATCCTCAACAGTTTCTCGACATTTATCACTGCGATGAAACCGATTTTGTAAAATCAACAATTAAAGTTTATCACGATGCCAATCATGCTTCGAATGTTTTGTTGCCAATATTGAAAAAATAATTCCAAAACTATCTGCATTTTATAAATACAATTATAGAATTATAAAATTTGTACATTCACACATGATTTCGCAGATTACAAAAGGAGTAAAAATCACTGTGCTTACACGCTTTCAATCGGCTTATTCCCGCCCTGAAATGAACCATTTTCTTTTCACGTATAGAATCCTGATTGAGAATAGAAGTGAATACTCCGTTCAGTTATTACGCAGACACTGGTATATTTTTGATTCTAACGGAGAACACAGAGAAGTGGAAGGCGATGGTGTGGTTGGTCAGCAACCTGTTTTGATGCCAAACGAAATTTACGAATATGAATCTGCCTGCAACCTCACTACCGACATTGGAAAAATGAGTGGTGTTTATGAAATGATTCGAATTATTGATAAAGAAAAATTTATGGTAGAAATTCCTGAATTCAAATTAATTGCACCTCAAAGATTAAACTGATAAACTTTCTAAACTAAAAAATATGGCAAACGGTTTTTTCAAAATTCCAGTTACTGCAAACGAACCGATTAAACAATACGCTCCCGGTTCAATTGAACGCGAAGAATTAAAACGTACCATCAAAGAAATGCGTTCACAGGTGATTGATGTTCCAATGTATATCGGCGACAAAGAAGTACGCACAGGAAAAAAAGTTGCTCTCACCTCACCTCACGACCACAAACACATTCTTGGATATTATCACAAAGGAGATAAAACTCATGTAAAGCAAGCGATAACTGCTGCGATGAGTGCGAAAAAGAAATGGGTTACAATGTCATGGGAACACCGTGCAGCAATTTTTCTGAAAGTTGCTGAATTGCTTTCCGGTCCGTACCGCTATAAAATTGTTGCTGCAACAATGCTTGGGCAATCTAAAAATGTTTATCAGGCGGAAATTGACGCAGCTTGCGAGAGCATTGATTTTTTACGCTTCAACGTAAAATACATGACAGAAATTTATGCACAGCAAGTTGATTCATCAACCGGAATGTGGAACCGATTGGAATGGCGTCCGCTTGAAGGATTTATTTACGCGCTCACTCCATTTAATTTTACTGCGATTGCATTGAACTTAACAACTTCATGCGCTATGATGGGCAACACGGTTGTGTGGAAACAATCTGGCGCTGCGATTTATTCTGCGTATTATCTCATGGAAGTTTTCCGCAAAGCGGGATTGCCTGATGGAGTTATTAATTTGATTCATGCCGGTGGTGCTGAAACTGCAGATGTAGTTCTCACTCATCCTGATTTTGCCGGAATTCATTTTACGGGTTCAACAGAAGTTTTCCGCGACATTTGGAAAAAAATCGGCACTAATATTCCTGTCTATAAATCTTATCCAAGAATCGTAGGAGAAACAGGCGGAAAAGATTTCATCATCGGACATAAATCTGCCGATGCAAAAGTTCTTGCAACTGCAATTTTGAGAGGAGCATTTGAATATCAGGGACAAAAATGTTCAGCATGTTCACGTGCATACATTCCTTCCAATCTCTGGAAAGAAGTTAAAAAGATTTTCACCGAAGAAATTGCTTCGATGAAAATGGGGCCAACCGAAGACATGGGCAATTTCATCAATGCTGTGATTGACGAAGCATCATTTGATAAAATAGCCGGATACATTGACCGCGCGAAGAAAGACCGAAAAGATGCGCAGGTTATTATTGGTGGAAACTACGATAAGAGTAAAGGATATTTTATTGAGCCAACAGTTATCCTGGCGAAGAATCCTGCTTACAGAACCATGTGCGAAGAAATTTTTGGACCCGTTTTAACAATTCATGTGTATGATGAAAATAAATATGATAAGATGCTTGATATTGTGAACACAACTTCTCCTTATGCGCTCACAGGCGCTTTAATTTGTCAGGACAGATATGTGATTGAACAAACGGAGAAAAAACTTGTTCATGCTGCCGGAAATTTTTACATCAACGATAAATGTACAGGAGCGGTTGTTGGTCAACAGCCATTTGGCGGTGCAAGAGCATCTGGTACTGATGACAAAGCCGGACACATGATTAATTTATTGCGATGGGTTGCACCAAGAACAATTAAAGAACTTTTCGTTCCGCCAACCGATTACAGATATCCGTTTTTGTTGCCGGATAAGAAATAAAAAGAAGATTAATTTATCTAAGATAAAAGGCAGGAGATTTTCTTCTGACTTTTTATTTTTGACACTTCAAAGGATTGCTTTCACTACATCAATAAAATCTCTTGCGTTTAGCGATGCTCCACCGATTAGTCCGCCATCTACATCCGGTTGAGAAAAAATTGATTTTGCATTCTGAGGATTGCAGCTTCCGCCATAGAGAATGGAAATGTTTTCAGAAATTTCTTTACCGTATTTTCCAGAAATAACCGATCGAATATATTTATGAATTTCCTGCGCTTGTTCTGGAGTTGCATTTTTACCGGTACCAATTGCCCAAACGGGTTCGTATGCAATTACAATTTTACTTAACTGATCGTTATTCAAATGGAACAAACATTCTTGAATCTGACGAGTGATGATTTGAAACTGTTTGCCTGATTCGCGTTCCTGCAAAGTTTCGCCCACACAACATATCGCGATGAGATTACTTTCAAGGGCTCGATTAATTTTATTTGCTACTAATTGATTGGTTTCGCCAAAATAATTTCTCCTTTCTGAATGACCGATGATCACATAATCCACTTTGGCAGCTTTCAGCATTGAAGCAGAAATTTCTCCGGTAAAAGCTCCTTCTTTTTCTGAAGAACAATTCTGCGCGGCAATTTTTATATCCCATCCCTGTGCTAACACGGCTGAATCAGCAACAATAAGATAAGGTGGAGCTACAACAATTTCAGGGAATTCTTTTCCTGAATCTTCATTGAGTGACAATTCCAAGTCGAGAAGTTTTAAAAAATGAACAAGCATTTCCATTCCTTCGCGATGGGTTTTATTCATCTTCCAGTTGCCGACAATAATTTTTTTTCTCATGTGTATTTGCTTTTCAAAAATAAAATTATTTATTGAACTCTCACCCTAGGATCCAATATTCCATAAAGAATATCCACCACAATATTTATTATCACATAAATAAATCCAATCACAAGAACTCCTCCCATAATTATTGGCAAATCCTGTTTATCAAGTGCATTCACGATTTCAGAACCAATTCCTCTCCATCCAAAAATATATTCTACAAACACAGCTCCTGCCATTAGTCCGGCAAACCATCCTGAAATTGCCGTAACAACCGGATTGAGAGAATTTTTTAACGCGTGTTTGAAAATAATGGTTTTGAAACTTAATCCTTTGGCAGTTGCTGTTCGGATGTAATCCTGAGAAAGAACGTCGAGCAACGAACTTCGTGTGAGCTGCACAATAATCGCAAGCGGACGAATACCCAAAGTGAGCGCCGGCAGAATAATATTTTTCAGAGAAAGATGTTCGTTTCCATAATCATCAATAATAAATAAACTTCCTTCGTTATTCAATCCTGTACCCGGAAAAACTACATATTTATTTATGAAAGGAATTACATCCCAAGCAAGATTGAATAAATATCCGGCAAACCAAATTCCAAATCCAATTAAACCGCAGAAAAGGAATTTTTTTATAATATAATCACTAAGCTTTCCTTTCAAGGTTTTCTTTTTTCTTTTCATTAGTCCAGCAATGGAAAAAATAATTCCTCCTCCTAAAAAAAACAATAAAATAACTACTGGAAAAGGAAATTGTTTCGACCAGAAATATCCAAATGTCATTGCGACAATCAATCCGATGTAAAAAGAAGGACCCGACATTCCAAGTACTGCAAAAAACAATGACCCCGAATCAAGCCATGTACCTTTTCTTACAGCAGCCAGAATTCCAAGCAGGATTCCGATCACCGATGCAAAAAACATGGAAGCAACTGCAAGCACTGCCGTGGCAGGAAGTGTATCGGCAAGAATTTCGGAAACAGGTCTGCGAGTGATATACGAACGCCTTAAGTAAGGCATCTTTAAAACAAATTCCTTGGTGGATGAAACAGGAAAAAGTTTTAATACGGATTTATATTTTTTATCGCTTAAATAAAAAGCACTCTCCGTATTTTTTATTTCGTGAATAGAAAAAGGTGAGATGTCGTTGAGATAAAGAAGATATTGAACTAAAGCCGGCTTATCTCTGCCGATGTCTTTATTAATCGCGTCAATTTGTTCTTTGGAAGCATTCTGACCGAGCATCATGCGCGCCGGATCGCCGGGCAAAACATTAAAAAGAAAAAAAACAATCGTAACCACTCCCCACATTACGAGAATACCATAAACTAATCTTTTGTAAATAAATCTTCCCACAAAAATTTAATTCTTAAAATACTTTGCTTTCACATCGGAGTAGGATGGAAAAGAATGGTAATGCCACATGTCAACCACCGTTCCTTTTTTCAAAAGCATTAATCCCGGATTGGAACGTATCATGGTTTTAAGCTGCGTGCCGTCTGTAAGGTAAAAATCTAAGTCAGTTCCTATTTCTTTTTTGAAAGATTCGATTTGATCAGAAGAAGCTGTGAGTACGATGATCGGGATTTTTTCATTCTTACAAAGTTTAGCGAAATCATTTATTTTTCCAAATGCACTTTTATTGGTTTTATCTAACTCATAACAAACAAGAAAAAAGTAGTAACCTGAATAATTCAAAATCTGTTCCGTAACATCGTCTCCTTTGCATGCTGTAATATTAAAATCGTGAATAGCTGCTTTATCTGCTTCAACAATCACTTTATCTTTTCTGTCAATGTATTTATAAGAAGCATCAATAGTTTTTATTTGTTCGGGTTTAAGTTCTACTTTTTTGCCATCTTTTTCATAGATAAAAGTTATCTCTCGCACTTCCTGTTTTGCATTTGGAGGCAATGTCATTCCTTCCTGAATATTTTTTCCAATCGCATACGGACGAAAATCTTTTATTGGCAAATAATTATAGGTGTATAATGGGAATCCAATTGATGCAACGATCAGAATAAAAACAACTGCATTGTCAATTTTTCTTCCTAACAACTGGCGGATATAACTGCTTTTGATAATCATGAAAATAGTCATCACCAGCATAATAATATTGTTCCGAAATTCCTGCCAGGGAGTCATTACAATAAAATCACCAAAGCAACCGCACTCGCGAACTTTATCATAATATCCGGAATAAAAATTAAGCGAAGCAAAGAATGCGCACATCAAAAACAATAACCAAAGAGTAAGTTTAATGCGCGAGCCAAGCAAAAGCATAAAGCCGAGAAGCGTTTCGAGCGCACACATGAAAATGGAAAAAGAAAGCGAAAAAACCTTCATCCAATCCATTCCAAAAACTTCAAAATACTCGTCCATCTTGTAAGAAAATCCAAGAGGATCATTTGCCTTAATGAGTCCGGAGAAAATAAAAAGTAAGCCGACAAGAATTCTGAAAAGTTGAATTATTATTTTCATAAACTGTTATACAGTTTGATTTTCTTTTTCTTCTATTTTGATCAAAGCAAAAATCGCATAATTGATCATGTCGTGATAGTTTGCATCAACTCCTTCTGAAATGAGGGTCTTTCCCTTGTGGTCTTCAATCTGACGAACACGCAAAAGTTTCATTAAAATTAAATCGGCAAACGAACCAATGCGCATATCGCGCCACGCTTCACCGTAATCATGATTTTTATTTTCCATCAACAATTTTGCCTGAAGAGCAAATTTGTCGAATAGCTTCCCGACTTCTTCAACAGAAATATCCTGGCGATTATCATCCTTAAGTTCAAGCTGAATTAAACCAATGATGGAATAATTTACAATGCCGATGTAATCCGAACCAATATCCTCTTTTATTTTTTGAGTACCTTTATCATCAATGGTGCGGATGCGTTGTGTTTTAATAAAAATCTGGTCAATGATGCTGTGATTGCGCATCACACGCCAGGCGCTGCCGTAATCAAGCATTTTTTTTATGAAAATATCTTTGCATTGCTTAACTACAAAATCGTATTGGTTAGAAGTTTTATTCATACTTACAAATTTAAACTTTTTTGTTAGTCAATGTCATTCCGAGCAAAGCGAGAAATGACAACACAATATTAAGATGCAATTAAAATTCAGAAATAAAAATTTAAATCTTTTCACTCCCGCGGTGATGGGAATTTTAAATATTACTCCCGATTCTTTTTATGACGGAGGAAAATATTCTGATGAGAGGACGATTCTTCTACATGCCGAGAAGATGATTAATGATGGAGCGGACATCATTGACATTGGCGCCTGCTCTACCCGACCGAATGCCACTGAAGTTTCGGAAGAAGAAGAATTAAAAAGATTGATTCCGGTTGTTAAACTTGTGAGAAGAAAATTTAAGGATGTAATTATTTCGGTGGATACTTTTAGAAGCAAGGTGGCAGAATATTCTGTTCACGAAGGCGCAGATATGATTAATGATATTTCCGGTGGCGGTTTTACGGATGCTGTCATTCCGAGCGCAAGCGAGGAATCTCATTCTATGTTTGAAACAATCGGCAAACTAAACGTTCCTTACGTGCTGATGCATATCAAAGGCACGCCTCAAACCATGCAGAATAATCCGCATTATGAAAATGTTACTGACGAGGTGATGGAATTTTTCAAAGAGAAGATTCATCTTGCACTCAAGCACGGAATAAAACAAATCATCCTTGACCCGGGTTTTGGTTTTGGAAAAACGGTGGAACATAATTACCAATTACTGAAAGAACTTTCATCTTTTAAGGAATTTGAATTCCCAATTCTTGCAGGAGTTTCTCGCAAAGGAATGATAAATAAAGTGCTTGGCACAAAACCCGAAGAAGCGCTGAACGGAACCACCGTTGTAAATACCATCGCACTGATGAACGGAGCAAACATCCTGCGCGTGCATGATGTGAAGGAAGCAAAGGAAGCGGTAAAAATATTTGGCTTAGTAAAAAATATTTAACGCTTTTTTACGAATGAGTAAAATGTTTTATCTTTGCTTTTTACACGAAAATAAAATAAAAGATTATGAGGAACAAATTAATTCTTCTCCTGCTAATAAATATACTTTTTATTAACTCTTGCAAAAAGAAAGATAATGAAGATACAGGAACAGGACAAAATGGTTTACCGACAATCACTGGTTATACAGGTACAGATATAGTGGGCAACACCATTGGACCCATAGATCATACGGATTGGCGCACAACGGACATTTGGAGTCAAGCTGAAAAAAATCTATTTGGCGGAACAAATTATAATTCAAATTGCACATTTACTGATAGTAATTTATTTGCAAATGGAAGACCAAATCCAACTACCAACATTGCAAATGTTGATCTTGGACCTCCTATTAATCTTTCTGGTCCTAGTGACACGACTATAAAAACTGAAGCACTTCTTATTAATCAGCATTATCAAAAATTAAAATCGGTTCAAGTAAAAGGTCATTACACATTTACGTTTTCACTTGACTCTCTTGACAACAATATGTCCGATACAATTTTCAGAGTTTATTATAAGTTTACAGACAAAAACAACTGCGTAAGATGTGGACATGGTGATATCTTAAGAAAATAATTTTCCATTTCTATTTTTCTCTCCATAGTCAAAACATCTTTCGTCAATTCGCTTCGTAATCATGGATTTTTTAAGTTTTGATTTCATAGATGTTATCGACATTCTGCTTGTCGCTATACTGCTTTACCAGTTGTACCGTTTGGTGCAGGGCACAGTTGCGATGAATATTTTCATTGGCATCCTTGCCATTTATTTTATTTGGAAGATTGTAGAAGCGCTCAAGATGGATGTGTTGAGCGAGATACTCGGAAAATTTATTGATGTAGGCATGATTGCGCTGCTCATAGTCTTTCAACCCGAGCTAAGAAGATTTTTACTTCTCATCGGCACACCAGAAATTTTAGAAAGATTTTCTATCGGAAAACGATTCTTCAAAAACAAAAAGAAAATATTTTCTGACGACCTGAATGCCATTTTAAAAGCATGCAAACAAATGAGCGAAACAAAAACAGGTGCTCTCATTATTCTCACCACCGAATCCGACTTAAACTTTTATGTAAAAACAGGGGAGCAAATGGATGCAAAGGTTTCATCAAAAACTCTGGAAAGTATTTTTTACAAGAACAGTCCGCTGCACGATGGCGCTGTAATTATTTCCAATGGAAAAATACGCGCTGCACGTTGTGTTCTTCCAATAACAGAGCGCGAAGATTTCCCAGAACATCTCGGTATGCGCCACCGCGCTGCTACCGGAATCACCGAAGCATCGGATGCTTTGGCAATTATTGTTTCAGAACAAACAGGAGAAATTTCCTTTGCAAAAGGAGGTCATCTTGACAATGGGCTTTCTACTGATTTACTTAGGCAGAAAATTGAAAAGGAAGTTGGTTAACGTCAATGACGGAATAAATTATTTTTTCTTTCCTTCCTGCTCTTTCTTTTCAAAACCTTTAATAATATCTGCTTCTGATTTTCCGAACATTTTCATCAACTCCTTTGCATCGTTAGCAAAAGGATGAGAAGGATATTTTTCAATAATCTGATTGTAAAAAATCTTTGCGCTGGTGGTATCGGCAAAAAATTCCTGATAATAATATCCCTGAAGAAAAATACATTCAGGAATCTTTTTGAACGTGGGATACGTTTTTGTGATCTGACCGAGATATAAAATCGCATTTCTGTTATCTCCCACCCCTCTTGAAAGATCCGACAATCGAAATAAATATTCCGCGCTGTGAATGGAATCATCGGGGAATTTTTTTACAAAATCTTTATACGCATTAATTCCTTTGAAGGCAAGGTTCTTATCCAACTGCATAGTCTTGGCATTGAACATATTTTTCTGAATCGAATCTATTGAAGCAATTAGTTTGGCTTTATCATTTCCTCCATTAGGGGATGAACAGGAAATTAAAACAGAAACGCTCATAACGAAATAAACAAACTTCTTTTTCATAGAATTTATTTTTTTATTGGGAATTTCATTTTATAATCTACATCCACATTTCCTTTAGCAATATCCATCAATCGGCTTTTCAGTAATGTTCTTCTGAGCGTATTTATCCGGTCAGTGAATAATTTTCCTTCGATGTGGTCGTATTCATGCTGAATAATGCGCGCTGCCACACCGGAAAAAGATTCTTCCTTAACGGTAAAGTTTTCGTCCACATATTTCATCTTGATAGTTGGCAATCGTTTCACATCTTCGCGTATCTTAGGAATACTCAAACAACCTTCGTTGTAAACCCATTCTTCCCCTTTCTCCTCCAGGATTTTTGCATTAATAAAAACTTTTTTAAAACCTATTAATTCAGGATGCTCATCATCTTCTGTGAGTGGAGTGGCATCCACCACAAAAAGACGAATGGCTTTTCCAACCTGAGGAGCGGCAAGTCCAACTCCTTTGGCTCTTGCCATTGTCTCGAACATATCCGCAATTAATTTTTGCAGATCCGGGTGATTCTTGTCAATTTCAACTCCTGTTTTTCGCAGAACAGGATCGCCATAAGCTACAATTGGTAAAATCATATTTTATCGAGATAGTTTTGTAAAATTATCGTTGCGCTGATCTTATCTACTAATCCTTTTTCTCTTCTTGCTGTTTTATTTATTCCGCTGCTTATTATTGTACGTTGTGCTAATTTAGAAGTATAAAATTCATCTATGCGATCAATTTTCATTGAAGGGAATTTTTCTTTCAGCCTCACACAAAAATCATTTGCCAGTTTCGTCATATCTCCTCCCCTGCCGTTTGAATTTGGATTGCCGATCACCATACATTCTACGTCTTCTTTCTTAAAATAATCTTCCAGAAAATTCATAATCTGCTTTGAGTCAACCGTTGTAAGTCCGTTAGCAATTAATTTCATCGGATCCGTAACTGCGATTCCCATTCTTTTTGTTCCGAAATCAATTGCCATTATTCTTCCCATCGTACAAAAGTAATCAGTTTATATTTGCAAAAATATATTAAAATGAAAGAAGTAATAGAAGCTGCTTGGGCAAACAGAGAATTACTTAAAGAAAGTAAAACTCAGGATGCAATTCGTGAAGTCATCGAACAATTGGACAAAGGGAAAATCCGTGTTGCGGAGCCAACTCAAAATGGCTGGCAAGTTAACGAGTGGATAAAGAAAGCTGTGATCCTTTATTTTCCTATTCAGAAAATGGAAACGATGCATGCCGGTCCGCTTGAATTTCATGACAAGATGAAACTAAAAACTAATTATGAAAAATTAGGCGTGCGCGTTGTTCCTCATGCTGTCGCGCGATACGGCGCTTATCTAGCATCAGGAGTGATCATGATGCCCTCGTATGTAAATATTGGTGCGTATGTTGATAGCGGAACGATGGTGGATACATGGGCGACTGTTGGTTCATGTGCACAGATCGGAAAAAATGTTCACCTCAGCGGTGGCGTTGGCATTGGCGGAGTATTAGAACCAATTCAAGCAGCTCCAGTGATCATTGAGGATGGTGCTTTCATCGGTTCAAGATGCATTGTGGTGGAAGGAATACGAATAGAAAAGGAAGCCGTACTCGGAGCAAATGTGGTTCTCACAGCTTCCACAAAAATTATTGATGTTACAGAAAATAAACCGAAAGAATATAAGGGTTTTGTCCCTTCGCGTTCAGTTGTTATTCCTGGTTCCTATTCTAAAAAATTTCCTGCGGGAGATTTCAGTGTTCAGTGTGCGCTGATCATAGGAAAAAGAAAAGAAAGTACAAATTTGAAAACTTCATTAAACAATGCACTGAGGGAATATGACGTGGCGGTTTAATTTATTACGATCTTTTTTTCATAAATCGTATTATCGGAAGTTGCAATTACAACATAAACACCCGAAGCAAGTTTGCCGGAAAGATCTATTACAACTACTTCCTTATCGCTGGAAACAACAATTAGCTTTGCATAAATTTCTCTTCCCTCAATATCGCGAACAAGAACCAAAACTTCTTTTCCATTTTGTCCTGAAATACTAACATTGAAAGGTCCGTTGGATGGATTAGGATAAATAGAGAGCGAATTATTATTTTGAAACTTCACCGCCACTAATTCGCTATAAATAAAGTTCCCATTCAAATCAACTTGCTTCAAGCGATAATAAGAAACACCGTTGTATGGCTCATAATCAATAGCAGAGTATTTTTTTAGAACCGAACTATTACCGGATGCTTTAACTTGAACCACATCCGTAAAACTATTTCCATCCTGTGATCGTTGTACTGAAAAATAATCACTATTCTGCTCTGAAGCTGTTGTCCAGTTAACATCTACCACTGTGCCGTTTGGTATAGCATTAAAAGTTAGTAGCTCAACAGGAAGCGGAGAAGTGCCTACGTTTCTTGTACCGATATAAAATGTATTGGAAAGATTGGCGGTGGAAAGTGCAGTTCTGTTTACTTCGAGAGGAACTACAGCATTTGTAGCAGCAGAAAATGTACCCACTGTGCTTGCCGACAGTGATAAATTTACGTCCGATAAAAGAAATGCGGTTATGCCTCCTCCTCCTAAACGCATAGAAAGATTTGATCCGCTCGAAGCAAATCCATTTGCACTTGACACTACCCAAGATGAATTAGAAATAGCCACCACGGTTGTTCCTCCAGCCCATGAAGCATCAGTATAACTTGTAGGATTAGTTCCGGCAGAATAAACAGGATTATGTATCACACTCACAGTTCCGCCAGTTGATAGATTAGAAGAATATGCAATCCACAGAGGACGATAATCTGAAAGATAAGTTCCCATAGGAAAAAGTCCGCTTACATTTGCAATGGAGAAAGAAGTAGTATTAAACCATCGGGTAAAAGTTCCTGCATAAAGCATTCCCGTACTATAAGAAAGTGTCCCTGGTGAAGCTGACGATGTACCTAACGTAAGCGTATGGGAACTCAAATTAATATTACCGGAATTCATTGACAAAATATCTTTCACAGTGGTATTAATACTTAGTGTTATTTGCGGAGAAGTGCCAAACGTGTTATTTAATGTGAGGTCGTAAAAACCAGGAGTAAATGTTCCGCCAATTGTCTGCCCTGCCGTAGTTCCATTCAAATTTACCAATCCTGCTCCGGTGTTTAAAAAAGCTTCGCTGGCAGTGTTGTTATTCACAAAATCACCTGAGACATTTATGATACCATCATTATCTATCCACCCATCCACACCCGAGTTACTCAGACTTGCGAAACCACCTTGTATAGTTACATTAACTCCTGACGAAACATAAACATTTGCCAGTCCAACATTATAAGCCAACATGGCTGTCTGGGAGAAAACAGAACTAACTATTCCTGTAAAAAACAGAATACTTAATATTATTTTTATTTTCTGATTCACATTCATACCAACTAACTCACTATTTTTTTAAAACTTAATTCCCTATCGTTATTTTTTTGCTTCACCATAAAAATTATTAGAAAGCATATTCATTTTGCTTTCTACAACACCAAGACGTAATTCCAATGCATCATATTTCATGGCTTTTACAGTTGTTTCTGCAAGTTTTACCTTTAGCTCTTCAATAGTTCTTTGTTGTTCCTTAATAGCTTCCACCAACATAGGCGTTAGTTTTGAATAGTCAACAGATTTATAACCATCCACATCAGTAAATACAAGCTGAGGATAAATCTTTTCGATATCCTGAGCAATAAAACCCACCTGAGGAGCTTGCGAAAAATTTTTCGCAGGAAATTCTTTTACTTTCCAATTATAAGAAACTCCTTGAAGTTTTAAAACATTAGTAAGAGAATTTGAAAGTGGAATTATATTTGTCTTATAACGCACGTCTGAGCAAGCTGTAATTGCTCCTGTAACAACAGCATTAGTAGTGCGCACCGTAGCTGAAGAAGCAATATCTCCAATAACATGAAGTGTATATTGAGGTGTGCTGCATCCAATACCCACCTTGCCTGATGCATCAATTGTTAAACGATCTGTCGTTCCTAATGCATTAGAAGCTGCTATTTTGAAAAAGCCATTACTCTCCTGAATACCCATATCAAACGAAGAGAAACTTGCTGAAGGAATGTACGTAACTGTAATAGCTATTTGGTCAATTTCAGCAGTAGAATTTGTTCCTGTGGCAGAAATACCCACACCAAAACCAGCATTTTTGAAATCCGCATCTGTCCAACTTTGTCCCCATAAATCAGTAGCAGTGCCATAAGTAACAGCAGCAGCGGCTGTAGGCCATAATGTTGCAGTTGCAGCCTTATCATTTCCAACTAGACTGCCCGCTTTGTATAACCGAACACTGTTATCATAAACCGTATTAATATTATTTGCTTGAATATCAATCGCAGCAACCACATCAGGATTATTTTGTGTGGCAAATGTAAAAGTTGGTGTTGTGCTTCCCGCTCCTGCAAAAGCTTCATCGGCTACAGAAAAAGCAGCACTCAGAGGACTTCCATTTGTTAAAAAGAAATCGCTTCGCTCTGTATATCCGGCAGTCTCAGTAAATTCATTTGCTGTACCAATATTTCCAATGGCTGCTGCAACAATAACATAATCGCCTGCTGCATAATTTACTGCGGTAGAAGTACCTAAACTTGCAACATTAGCACCAGATGAATTGGTCTTTGGACTTGCAGTCGGTGTAGTCTGATTCACACCCTGAAAACTTGCTGCCGACATGTATGAAAGTTGTGCACCACCGGAATAAGTGCTGATTATATTCGTACCTGACGCAGCAGAAATCCCGGCATCATTCAAATAAAAAATCTGAGTTAAAAGATTATTTTTACTAATACTTACAGCTGATGTCATAGCTTGACCTCCATATGTTACGGAAGAAATTGTTTGAGTTCCACCATCAAATAATCCAATTACAACAACAAGTAAACGATTCGTTCCTGCGCTTACAGGATATGACCAAGTAAAACCACTCGAATTAGCATTATTAGTAGATTTATTCCAAGCATCTAAGATTGAAACTGTATTGGCTGCATCTACCCTTTTTCTATCCACAGTAACTTGTATTCCTTGGATAACAGCTCCAACAGGAATTGTGGCAAAATTAGTACCGATATTATTCGTGTATTTAATATAATTTGTAGTTCCTGTGGTAGCTGCGGCTGTAGCAAACGCACCTCCTGTAGTTATTTTCGGAACAGGTGTTGGTGTACCCGCAAGAGCATTCCAGGAAACAGTACCAACTGTTGCATCATTGGTAGGGGCTGTACCAGCATTTGCAAATGAAGCTGTAGATGTTCCTGCTGTAGTTTGGCAATCAAAACGTATGGCAGTATTGCTTGGATTAATTGTTGTTAAATGCAGAATTTCAGTAGGACTTGGTTGACCAATTCCAAAACCTTGTGCATTTGCTACTTGATGAGCACAAATAATAAATAAAGATGCTACATAAAAATAAATTTGAGGATAGATTTTTTTTCATACACCTATTTTAT
>PLUL01000048.1 GCA_003164895.1 Bacteroidota bacterium
CGCCAATCGGTAATTCTTTTTTTATTCCCCGTTTTTTTAAGTCCCAACCTGTCGGGACTTTTTGTTTTTTCTGTTTGTAACTCCCTGTCTTTCGCCACTATATCAAAAGGCGGCAACCAATCTAATACTATTTTTTTATCCTTCATTAGACAAAATGGACAAACAGCGCAAAGAAAAAATCAGTTTCCTGAAATAATACAAAAGGGTTTTATTTTTTGGTATGAGTTTTTGGTAGTTGAAAACCATACCGAAAAATTAAACAAAAGAAAAATAAATTTCAGGAAGCGATTTTTTCTTTTCCGCTTTTTAAAACTGTATTTGAGATGAAAGCGTAAACAAAACAATTGCAAAAGCATTGCAAAGATGTGCAAGGTTCTTTCGCAAAGAACAGATAACTAAACAGTAAAACCTTGCTCTTCTTTGCAATGCGGACATAAAGCGTGATGCAGATTAAATTTTGGCAGGAGTTTTTGCACCAAACAACCCTGCCAAAATTTAATCTTTACGATAAGAGCGTGGAGGAAATTTGCCGTTGTTTTGTTTACGCTCATCTCTTTGTCATAGAAAGCCACTTGCATCTCGTCTTAAATCTGTTTACTCACAGCATAATAATTTGTGAACAATCACAAAATATTTATACCTATTAATTATGTTTGCATATTCAAAAATTTCTCAAACCAAAAAATAAAAAAACATGGCAACTAAATTTTTCCTGTATGCCCGTAAATCTTCCGAAGCAGAAGAAAGACAGGCAATGTCCATCGAAGCACAAATACATGAACTTACGGAACTGGCAGACAGAGAAAAATTAGTTGTAACAGAAACATTTATAGAAAGCAAAAGTGCAAAAATTCCGGGTCGTAAAGAATTTGCCCGAATGATTGAAAAAGTACATGCAAGCAAAGAGCCTGTCGGAATACTTGCATGGCATCCCGACAGGCTCGCGCGTAATTCCATAGATGGAGGGCAAATTATTTATTTGGTTGACCAAGAAAAAATTTCTGCGCTGCGCTTTCCAACTTTTTGGTTTGAACCCACACCGCAAGGACTATTCATGCTGCAAGTGGCTTTCGGACAAAGCAAATATTATTCAGATAATCTTTCAGAAAATATAAAACGAGGCATACGACAAAAAATAAGGAGAGGCGAATACTATGGCGGTAAAGCCCCTGCCGGATATATAAATAACCCGAAGATCAGAAACATTGAACCCGACCCGCTCAGAGTAAAGGTTATCCAAAAATTCTTCACTGAATTCTCACAGAGGCTTTATAACCTCGAAACCGCAAGACATCAGCTTAATTCAGTAGGGATAGTATGCGCCAATGGTAATACTTATACGCCCTCTATGGTCTATCGTCTTTTGACTAACAAAACATACATAGGTCTGATAGAGAGAAAAGGAGAAGCGTATGAAGGAAAATTTCAGCCCTTGATAGATAAAGCAACTTTTGAAACTGTACAAAGAATATTACAGGAACGAGCAAGACCAAGAAAAAGCAAAAAACAACTCTACTTTCCGTTTCGCGGTATGTTTAAATGTGCCGAATGCGGAGGACAGATAACAGCACAGTTTGCCAAAGGCAACGGAGGAACATACCGCTATTACCGTTGCAGTAAAAAATTCGGCACATGTAAACAAGGTTATCTCAGAGAAGACTTGCTCGTTCAACAACTAAAAGAACAGTTTCAAAAGATTGCGATTCCAAATGATTGGGCTGAAAATATGCTCAAAGAAATTGAACGCTGGCAAAAAGACGAGCAACTGAAAACAAAAACAAAAAATAAAAATACGGATTTACAGTTCAAGAACATAGAGGGCAAGATGGATAAATTAGTAAACGGATACCTCGAAGGAGAAATTGAAAAGACAAACTATTTAAAAAAGAAAGACGAATTATTAAAACAAAAATCCGATTTGAAATTAAAGAGTTCGAACTATTCACAGAACAAAGGGAGAAGCAGGGTCGAACCATTACGCGATTGGGTAAAAACCGCACATTACGCAGGGAAACTGGCAAACTCCGACATGGATTTAACACAGTACAAAGAACTTTCAGACAAAACCGGGTCGAACCGTCTTTTGAAGGATAAAAAAATAGTATTNNATTGGTTGCCGCCTTTTGATATAGTGGCGAAAGACAGGGAGTTACAAACAGAAAAAACAAAAAGTCCCGACCATGCGGGACTTAAAAAAACGGGGAATAAAAAAAGAATTACCGATTGGCGGAGAGAGTGGGATTCGAACCCACGGTACCCTTGTGAGGCACACACGCTTTCCAAGCGAGCTCCTTAAGCCACTCGGACATCTCTCCGGATTTAAATTATTCAGCCAACACAATGATTTTATTTTTTAAAACTTCTATCACACCGCCTTTAATTGCGAAAGAATGATTTTGTTTTTGCTCGTCAATCACTTTTATATTTCCTTTTTTTAGCGAGGAAATTAATGGAGCGTGATCTTTTAAAACTCCAAAAGAACCCGCTGTGCCTGGGAGTTTTACGGATTTAATTTCTCCGCTGAAAAGTTTTTTGTCGGGTGTGATGATTTCTAAAAGCATACTATTGTTTTTATAAATACTGTTTATACTTCGCAAATAAATACTTTGCTGTCGTGATTTCCGCAGAAATGAAACAGCGATTTGAATTTTACAATTGCAATGATATAATTATTTTTTGCAGATTTATATTCTTCTTCAATGGAAACGATCTCTAACTTTTCGATTTCGCTCTTATTTGAAAAACGAACATACACTTTAATATTGAAATCTGAGTCAAGTAATTTTGCTGAATCAGGAGCGGTACTATTTCCATTCAGGAGTTTTTTTAATTTTTTATATCCATATCGGTAATTATAAGTGAGAGCGGAAATATCAGAAAGCACAGCGCTGCCGGTTGGATGACTGCCTGCTCCTTTCCCTGTAAATAATTGTTTGCATGAAAATGCACCTTCAACTTCCACGGCATTATATTCATAAAGCACATTGAAAAGTTCGGACGATTTATCTATGAAATGAGGCATTACATAAACCCGGTATTTGTCACCGAGTTTTTCTGCACGCGTAAGAAGTTTTATCCGCAGACCTTTTTCTTTTGCGTACAAAATATCTTCGTAGCAAATATTTTGAATTCCAAGATTAAGAATTTGTTCGGGTTTTAATAGGAGCCCGAAGGCATGAACAGCTATTAGCAAAATTTTATACTTGGCATCGCATCCTGAAACATCCAGCCAAGGATCTGCTTCAGCAAAACTATTTGACTGCGCATCCTTTAGGATTTCTCCGTAATCTTTTCCTTCCAGTTCCATCCGCGTAAGAATGTAATTGCAGGTACCGTTCAGGATGGCGCGCACGCTTTGCAAAAGTTCGTTGTCGTAATATTCCTCAAGATTGCGCAGGATGGGAATGCTGCCTCCTACCGAGCCTTCATAAATAAGAGAAACATTATTTTCCTGCTGGAGTTTGAAAAGCTGAAAGAAGTTTTTTGCAAGCATTTCTTTGCTTGCACTCACCACATTCACTCCGTTTTTCATAGCGGTGCTTACAATTTCGAGTGCTTCATTTGTGTCGCTGATGAGTTCGACAACAACATCTAAGTCTTTGCGCTTGAGAATATCGTTTTTATCAAAAGTAAACCGATTTGCATCTAATCTTCGCTTCTTGGTTTTGTCGCGCACGCAGATTTTTTCAATCGTTGCTTGCAATCCTTGCGACATGTTAAGCACATCGTAAAGACCTTGACCCACACACCCGAATCCGAATAAACCGAGAGATATTTTTTTGTTATTGTTCATAGTGAAATAGGAAGGCGAAGGTAGAAAAAGTTATGACTTTATTTCTTTTTAGAATTGTTTTGGACGAACTTAAATTCAAAAACTAAAGTGATCCTGTTCTTCCTCCATCCACCGGAATATTTATGCCATTTATATAAGAAGCAGCTGGTGAAGCGAGGAATGCAGCAGCAGCAGCAATTTCAGATGCTTCAGCAAATCTTCCAAGCGGAATTTCTTTGAGCCAGTCTTGTTTTTCTTCAGTTAAACTTATGCCGGCTTTTTTTGCTCTTATTTCCTGAAGAGAGTTTAATCGTTCAGTATTGGTTGCTCCGGGAAGAATATTATTTACGGTAATTCCAAATTGCCCTAATTCTCCTGCTAAAGTTTTTGACCAGTTAGCAACCGCAGCACGAATGGTATTTGAAACGCCTAATCCTTTTATCGGTTGCTTCACCGAAGTGGAAATTATATTGATGATGCGTCCGTATTTTTCTTTTTTCATTCCGCTAACTACCGTCTGAACCAGAATATGATTGCAGATAAGATGATTTGAAAATGCCTGCGTGAATTCTTCTGTTTTTGCTTCGGTAATCGGTCCACCTGCAGGTCCGCCTGTGTTGTTAATCAGAATGTGAACAGAATTTTTACTTGTGTATTCCTCGATCTTTTTTTTCAGCTCTTCGGGTTTTGTGAAATCAGCAACTATGAAATTATGTTTCTGTCCTTTTGACGAATCAAGAGCGGCAGAAACATTTTTCAGTTTGCTTTCATCTCTTGCAACAAGCGTAACAGTTGCTCCAAGTAACGCGAGTTCAACCGCAATTGCTTTGCCGATTCCCTGCGTACTTCCACAGACAATTGCGTTTTTATTTTTCAGATCAAGATTCATTTTGATTCGGTGATTACAATTTTTTCGATCTTGTCTCCAGCTTTTATTTTGTCAATAACATCCAAACCTTCTGTAACTTTTCCAAAGCAAGTATGAACACGATCTAAATGTGCTGTATTATTTCGACTGTGACAAATAAAAAATTGAGAACCTCCGGTATTTTTTCCGGCATGAGCCATACTTAAAACTCCGCGATCATGATATTGATTTCCACCCGAAGTTTCGCAATCAATTTTGTATCCTGGTCCTCCTGTTCCTGTTCCGTTCGGGCAACCTCCTTGAATTACAAAATCGTCTATTACACGGTGAAAAGAAAGTCCGTCATAAAATCCTTTTTCGCTCAACTTGATAAAGTTTGCTACTGTGTTCGGCGCGTCCTTTTCGAAGAAGTCAACCTTCATTACGCCTTTTGATGTGTGTATCTCTGCTTTTTTCATATTAAAGTTTTTACAAAAGTAATGTTATTGTGATTACACCGATTTCTTAATGAAGAGAAGATTTCACCGATGAAATGCAAAAATGTAATCGGTGGAATCTTTCTAAAAAATCGGTGGAATCTTAATATACCTTTGTAATATGATAAATCTGGGAGAATATAATTCGCTTGTTGTTTTAAGAAGTGCGGAACAGGGTTTTTATCTTGGCGATGATTCGGGAGAATCGGTTTTGCTTCCTAACCGTTATATTCCACAAGGTGCGCAAATTGGCGATACGCTCAATGTTTTTATCTATAACGATTCAGAAGACAGAATAATTGCTACCACGCTCACGCCAAAAATTACACTGAATAAATTTGCCTGTCTTGAAGTTGTGACTGTTACCAGTCATGGAGCATTTTTAGATTGGGGACTGGCAAAAGATATTTTTGTCCCTTTCAACGAGCAGTCGAAAAAACTGGAAGTGGGAAATCATCCGATTGTTTTTCTTTATCTCGATAAAATCACAAGCCGATTAGCGGCGTCGGCAAAAATTAATAAGTTTCTTAATAATGAAACTATTGAAGTGAAAGAAAAAGACGAAGTGGATTTGCTGATTGCAGAAATAACCGACATCGGAGTTAACGTAATCATCAACGATCATTACAAAGGAATACTTTATCAGAATGAAATTTTCAGAAAACTTCAATATGGCGAGCGGGTGAAAGGGTACATAAAAAAAATCAGAACAGATAATAAGATCGATGTGAGCTTGGAAAAACTGGGATACGAAAAGGTTCAGTCGCACGAAGAAAAAATTCTTGCCAAACTAAAAGATAACAACGGATTCCTGAAACTGAACGATTACAGTTCTCCCGAAGAAATCACCGAGATGTTAGAGATGAGCAAGAAAACTTTTAAGAAAGCAATTGGCTCACTTTTCAAGCAGAGAAAAATCAGAATCGAAGAGAAAGGGATTTATTTGAACAACAAATAGTCAATTTAATTATCGCTCTTTTTCTTTTTCTATATTTGTCCACAAAAAATTATTTATGGCAACAAAAAAATCAAGTGTTCTTACACCGCAATCAATCGACTTTTTAAGAAATTACATCAACCTTCCTGCTCCAACAGGATTCGAATGTCGTTTGCCGAATGGAGAAAAAACCGGTCAACAATTGTGGTTAGAATATATTAAACAATATGCGGATGATTTTTTTGTGGATACTTATGGAACCGCAGTTGGAGTAATCAATCCAAAGGAAGAATATAAAATTGTAATTGAAGCGCACGCAGATGAAATTTCATGGTTTGTTCATTACATAACGAAAGATGGTTACATTTATTTAAGGCGAAATGGCGGAAGCGATCACCAGATTGCTCCTTCCAAGCGAGTGAACATTCATACAGCCAAAGGAATTGTGAAAGCGGTTTTCGGCTGGCCTGCAATTCACGTACGCGAACCCGGTAAAGAAGAAACGCCTTCGATGAAAAATATTTTTCTTGATTGCGGATGCAAATCCGACAAAGAACTTGAAAAACTTGGAGTGCATGTTGGATGCGTTGTTACCTATGAAGATGAGTTCATGATCCTCAACAATAATTTTTTTGTTGGTCGCGCACTCGATAATCGCATGGGTGGATTCATGATTGCTCAGGTGGCGAGAATGATCAAAGAAAAGAAAACAAAACTTCCATTTGGATTGTATCTTGTGAATTCTGTTCAGGAAGAAGTTGGATTGAACGGAGCAAAAATGATTGCGAACAATATAAAACCTGCTTGCGCCATCGTTACCGATGTTACTCACGACACACAAACTCCGATGATGAATAAAATTCAAAGCGGAGATATTGCCTGCGGAAAAGGTCCTGCACTGACTTACGGTCCTGCGGTTCACAACATTCTTCTCGACCAAATAATTCAAACTGCCAATAAAAATAAAATTCCATTTCAGCGAGAAGTAGCTTCACGATCCACAGGTACGGACACCGATGCGTTTGCTTATTCAGGGAACGGAATTGCTTCTGCATTGATTTCGCTTCCGCTTCGTTATATGCACACCACCGTTGAATCGGTTCATCGTGATGATGTGGAGAGTGTGATAAAACTTATTTACGAAACGCTACGCGGCATCAAAAAAAATCAGACGTTCAATTATTTGTAGGAGAAAGAATATCTTTTTGAACCTTCTTTTATCAACATTTGATTGTGGCTAAATTTCTGTTAGGACTTTTTCAAGCTGATGTTTTATTTTTACATTTGTAGAGTAAATAATTAATCACCATGTTGAAAAAATTTATTGTCCCCATATGTTTTATTGCTGCTGTTCTTTCTTCCTGCGGAAGCGGAAAAAATGATCAGCAAAATACTGCTACCGATGCAACATCTACTTCTTCCACGAAAAAAGACACAGGAAAAATAGACGGACTTACTCAATTCAAATACGACAAACTCATAGGCAATATTCCCATTCCATTTGATATTCTCCGCTTTCATTTAGAAGTTCCTTTGACTTACAATGCAAGTGTGTTGAATCCAACATCCAACCTTCCGTTTTATTCTTCTAATTCATCCAAATCTTTGAACCTTGGAATTTATGGAGCAGATCTTGCCTACAACATTACCTACGAGAAATTTGACGACATGGGAAATTATTTGAAGTGTGCAAAAAAACTTGCTGATGATCTCGGAATTCCTCTTGCATTCGATCAGCGTGCACTTGCTACTTATAATAAATTCGGAACAAATAAAGACAGTTTGGAAAAAGTTGTTTTTGCTTCTTACAGCGAAGTGGATAAAACATTGAAATCGAACGAACGCATCGGGCTTGCTTCATTGGTAGTTTCGGGAAGTTGGGTGGAAGGATTGTACACTACGCTGAAAACTCTTGGAAGCACTCCGAAAACCGAAAAGTCAAAAGTATTGTATGCTAAAATTTGGGAGCAAAAAAATCATCTGGATATGATTCTGAATTTACTCGGACAATTCAAAGACGATGCTGCATTTACTTCACTAATGCAGGAATTCAACGGCATCAAATCTGTTTATGATGGACTTTCTGTGAAGACCGAAATAAATGAAGCGGAAGTTACTACCCTCACCCAAAAGGTGGAAGAGGTGAGAAATAAAATCGTTGCCCGCTGATTTTTCATCCTGCAAATTACAATTTTCAAAATCCAAAAATAAGAATAGTGTTATTCTTATTTTGTATATTCGTATTTATTAATTTGAGTTAGATGGCAATTCTCGGAAGCATATTGAAACAAGCGATCGGATTGAGAAAAGCAATGCCACGCATTTCGAAAAATGCTTATAAGATTCAAACAAGAACACTGCGCAGACTGCTATCAAGAGCTGAATACACAGCCTTTGGCGAACAATATAATTTCTCCAAATTGCTGAATGAAAAAGATCTGGTGCATGCGTTTCAGAATGCAGTGCCGACTCACGATTACAATAAAATTTTCCGCAGATGGTGGTATCGTTCTTTGAATGGAGAACCATTTATCTGCTGGCCCGGCAAAGTAAAATATTTTGCACTCAGTTCAGGAACATCCGAAGCATCGAGCAAGCAAATTCCTGTAACAAAGGATATGATCCGTGCGATTCGAAGAGCCAGCATGAAACAAATTCTTGCTCAATCACATTACAATTTACCGCAGGAACATTTTGAGCGCGGCATACTGATGCTCGGAGGAAGCACGCACCTGAATTTCAACGGAACTTATTTTGAAGGCGACCTCAGTGGAATTACTGCGAGCAATCTTCCGTTTTGGTTTCAGCATTTTTATAAACCCGGGAGAAGAATTTCGCGTGAGCGCGACTGGACTGCCAAGTTGGATGACATTGTTCAGAACGCAAAGAATTGGGACATCTCCACCATCTGCGGAGTTCCTGCCTGGATACAAATTCTTTTTGAACGCATCATCGAACATTACAACGTGAAAACCATTCACGACATTTGGCCTAATCTTACCATTTATGTTCATGGTGGCGTGGCGCTTGCTCCTTACAAAAGCGGTTTTGACAAATTGGTTGCGCGTCCGCTTATTTATATGGAAACCTATCTTGCCAGCGAAGGTTTCATCGCGTATCACGACAATCCGAACAGCGAAGGAATGCGTATGGTGATCGGCAACGGAATCTTTTTCGAATTTGTTCCTTTTAACGAAAATAATTTTGGTGCTGATGGAAATCTGAAAGAACATGTGGAAGCATTTTCCATTGCCGATGTTCAGGAAGGAGTGGAATATGCACTGCTGATGTCAACTTGCTCGGGTGCGTGGAGATATTTGATCGGCGACACGATAAAATTCACTTCGGTGGAGAGGCAGGAAATAATTATCACGGGACGCACAAAACATTTTTTGAGCTTGTGCGGAGAACATCTTTCTCAGGATAATATGAACCGCGCGATCGAACTGGTGGCGAACGAGCTGATCATTGACATCAAAGAATTTTCCGTGGTCGGAATTCCTTACAGTTCGCTCTTTGCGCACAAATGGTACATCGGAACCGATGATGTAGTGGACGCAACTGTTCTGAAAGAAAAATTGGATGAACATTTGAAAACACTGAACGATGATTACCGCGTGGAACGCATTGCGGCATTGAAAGAAGTGCTGGTGGAAATTCTGCCGACCTCAGTATTTTACGCCTGGATGGAACAAAAGGGAAAAATGGGCGCGCAAAATAAATTTCCCCGTGTGATGAAAAATAAACATCTTGCGGAGTGGGAGTTATTTCTCAAGGATAGAAAAAAATAAAAAATGACATTCGGTTTGTTCTATCAGGGTTTTATCATTCTTCTTCTGATGACTTTTTCATTCGGACCGGCTTTTTTTTCACTGATAAATACGGGAATAAAACATGGATACAAACAAGGATCGCTGCTGGCGATCGGCGTGGTGTTCAGCGATTTTTTTCTGTGTACCACCATGTGCCTGCTCGTATATTTTGGTGCGGTAAATTTATTGCATTCCGAAAAAGCGCAAACATTTTCCGCCATCATCGGTGGAATTATTTTAATTGTTTTTGGCGCTTTCTATTTTAAAAAACACGTTACCAAAACCGATGACTCGGTGGAGGTGGATAACAAAACACCGCATCCCATGCTGATGATCACCAAAGGATTTCTCCTCAACTTTTTTAATCCCACCGTTTGGTTCTTGTGGCTGGGATATGTAACGGCAGTGAGCAAAACGCTCGATTACTCGCTGGTGAAAATGATCATCTTTTTTTCCATCGTGCTGGGTGCCATACTGTGCGTTGAACTCACCAAAGTTTTTCTTGCCGAAAAAATAAAAGTGTATCTCACCGATACGCTCATGACCATTATCAACTACATTACCGGAACCATATTAATTATTTTTGGTTTGGTGCTTATCTATAATCACTTCTTCGCGAAGTAATCAAAATGGAATTTCTTTATAGAAATTTCTTCTCGTATAACATCAAATATTTTTATCTTTGGGGAAAAGTAGAAAACCTATGAATGTCGCTATCGTAACATCAGAAAATAAAGCGCAATTGAAAACGCTGAAAAGACCCGGAGTACAGGTTCACTTGGTATCAGACGAATCCATTGAGGATTTTTTGTTAGGCAAACTGGCAGAGGCGGCAATGAAAGAGAAAGGAGAAAAAAAAGTGGGCGACTCATTACAATTTTTAAGGAAGCATGGATGTTCGATATAAGCCGACCTATTCGCGCGATTTACGAAAAATAAAATCGGATGCCGATCTTGTAAAAGCACTCTTTAATACCATCAATAATCTCAAAGCTGCAAAGAACATTCAAGGAATTTACCATTTGAAAAAATTGCAGGACTACACTATTTTTTACAGGATAAAAATAAAACTAAATGAAAAAGCAGATTACAGATTAGTAATGGCTATTCGCGGAAATATTATTTGGCTGCTTAGATTCCTGCCTCGGCATAAAGTATATGACGAATTTCCTTAGGTTATAATTTGACATGATTCTACTCATGTTTTCAGAAAAATGAAATTGCTTAAAAAGGTTTATCTTTAACCTGTGAAAACAAAATTAATCCTTGCATTACTTACCATTTGTGGCATTGCCTCCGCCCAAGGCACTTGGACGCAGAAAGCGGATTTTGGTGGAGCAGCAAGATGTGGAGCGGTTGGATTTTCGATTGGAACTAAAGGATATATCGGAACGGGTTACGATGGTAGCACTTTATACAAAGATTTTTGGGAATGGGATCAGGCAACAAATGTGTGGACACAAAAAGTAGATTTTGGTGGCATTGGAAGAGATGAAGCCATTGGATTTTCGATTGGAACAAAAGGGTATATAGGAATGGGATCCTATTTCAATGGCAGTATTTGGACTTCACTGAAAGATTTCTGGGAATGGAATCAAACAACAAATGTCTGGACACAGAAAGCGAATTTTGGTGGAACTGCTAGAAGTGGCGCTATTGGTTTTTCAATCGGTACAAAAGGTTATATCGGAACAGGTTTGGATTCAACAAATGCCACTCAGGATTTTTGGGAATGGAATCAGGCAACAAATATTTGGACGCAGAAAGCGAATTTTGGCGGAACAATAAAATATACGTCTGTAGGATTTTCAATAAATACGATGGGATACATCGGAACAGGTTTGGATTCAACAAATGCCACTCAGGATTTTTGGCAATGGAACCAAGCAACAAATGTCTGGACACAAAAAGCAAATTTTAGCGGAACAGCAAGAGGTGAAGCCACTGGATTTTGCATTAATTCAAAAGGATATATTGGAACAGGAACAGGTATGCATCCCTATGGAGATTTTTGGGAATGGAATCAAGCAACAAATGTATGGACACAAAAGGCAAACTTCGGTGGAGTAGCAAGATATTTAGCTGTTGGCTTTTCTATATCCTCGAAGGGATATATTGGGCTTGGCTCTGACGGTAATAATTTTCAGGATTTTTGGGAATTCGATCCAAATGGAAATGGAGTAAATGAAATCTCAAACAAAATTTCAGTTTCAGTTTTTCCAAATCCATCTAGTGGAATGTTTACAATACAAGCCAATAGCCAACAGCTATTAGCTAATAACCAAATAGAAATTTATAATGTTCTCGGAGAATGTATTTATCAGCATATCTGCATATCGGCTAATCAGCAAATCGATTTAAGTTCTCAACCAAGCGGAGTTTATCTCTATCAAATTTCTTCCAACGCAAAAATTCTTGCAAGCGGTAAGTTTGTGAAGGAGTAAAAGATTATTTCTTCTCTTTCTCCTGTGGCACATCCGATTTAATTCTGTCTTTTCGGTTCGCAACTTCCCACGCGGTGTAAAAAACCAACTGCGCGCGTTTTGCCAGCAGGTCAAAATTTATTTTCGCCACCTTATCCGTTGGCTGATGGTAATCATCGTGCACTCCGTTGAAATAAAAAATTATCGGCACGCCTTTCTTGGCAAAGTTGTAATGATCGGAGCGGTAATAAAAACGGTTGGGATCGTTCGGGTCATTGTATTTGTATTCGAGTTTTAATTTTGTATAAGTAGCGTTGGCGTTCTCATTTATTTTGTGCAGCTCCGTGCTAATCTTGTCCGAGCCGATGAGATACACATACGCAGAATCTTTTTTGTGGTCATCGTCAATTCTGCCTATCATATCAATGTTCAGATCGCACACGGTATTTGCAATCGGAAAAATCGGATGGTCGGTGTAATAGGAAGAACCGAGCAACCCTTTTTCTTCGCCTGCAACGGTCATGAAAACCATCGTGCGTTTTGGCGCAAAGCCGACTTCTTTTGCTTTCATGAATGCATTTGCAATTTCCAGAACGCCTGTGGTTCCCGAGCCGTCATCGTCCGCACCGTTATACACTTTTCCATCGTGAACGCCAAGATGATCATAATGCCCGGTAACAAAAATAACTTCGTCTTTAAATTCAGTTCCTTCGATCATTCCCAAAACATTTTCTGAGCTCAGCGTGTCTTCTTTCGCTGAAATTTCCAATTCAAAAGAAGTTTTCATTTCAAACGAAAAGGATTTTTTTGTGGTACGGATTTTTTTCTTCAGCTCATCCACCGTTTTATTTTCCGAAGCAAGAATATCGTTCGCGGTTTTGGTTGAAACTCCTACCTGCGGAATTTTCCTTCTTTCATCTTTTTTCTCCGGATCTTTCTCGGTAGTTTTTTCTTTGGCTAATTTCATAGATGGAGAATCAAGAAAGCGTTTTACAAACTTGAGATTTCCTTCGTAATTAGTGCTGATGACAATGAGCGCGCTTGCTCCATTTTTTCTGGCGAGATCGGCTTTCATGCGGTAGTTGGTAGCCCATTCAGAAAGTTCTTTTGTGCCGGTGATGAATGAAACCGAATCATCAGTAATCGGTTCGCCACCGAGCACAAGAACGATTTTGTTTTTCACGTCCGCATTTTTGTAGTCGCTGTAAAGTGAATCGGAAATTCCGTAACCGAGAAAGAGAATTTCTTTCGATTCTAATTTCAGATCTTTTCCATAAGGCAAAACATAAAAATCATTGATGTTTGCATATTTTTTTCCCTTCACTTTCAGTTTCACGCTGTCGGGCGTGCTGAGCGTAAGCGGAAACTTCTGAAAATAATTATTGTCTTTTGTCGGTTTCAAACCAATGCTTTTGAAATCTTCCGCAATATATTTGGCAGCTTTTTTCTGTCCGGCTTTTCCGGTTTCTCTGCCTTCATATTCATCCGAAGCAAGAACGGAAAGATGTTTTTTTGCATCTTCAGCAGTAATGATTTTTGCAAATCGCGTTGCTGTGTTATCTGTCGATTGGGAAAAACCAAAGGAAACCGCAAAAACCGAGATAAAAAGGAGATAAATTTTTTTCATGAATTTATATTAGGATACAAACCTAACAATTATTTCTTTTTTCTATCTTTACGCTGATGAAACAAAAAACCTCCGCAATTCTTTCTGTTCAATTAGCTATGTGGTGATTGGCGATTTAATAATTCGGCAATTTGAAAAAGTGCCGATAAAGTTTTTTAAATAAATAATTATTAAACCCCCAAAACAATGACAACAAAAACTGCCCCTATAAATAAGCTTGACGAGCTTCATAAAAATACAACTCCCGATTTTCTTCCGCTTCTCGGAACGGATTATATTGAATTCTATGTCGGCAATGCAAAACAATCTGCCTATTATTATCAAACAGCATGGGGATTTGAACTCGTGGCGTATGCAGGATTGGAAACCGGTGTGAAAGACCGCGCATCCTATGTTCTTCAGCAGGGAAAAATCCGTTTGGTGCTCACCACTTCTTTCGACCCGAACAGCGAAATCACCAAGCATGTTGCTAAACACGGTGACGGAGTGAAAGTGCTTGCGCTTTGGGTGGACGATGCCGAAAAATCTTTTAATGAAACGGTAAAGCGCGGTGCGAAATCTTTTTCTGCTCCGCAAATTTCAAAAGATGAATTCGGTGAAGTTAAAACAGCTTCTATTCATACTTACGGAGAAACGCTTCACACATTCGTGGAGAGAAAAAATTATAAAGGAGCATTTCTCCCCGGCTATAAACCTGCAAAATCGCTTTTCAAAATAAATCCTGTTGGATTGAAAGTGGTTGACCATTGTGTTGGAAATGTGGAAGAAGGAAAAATGAACGAATGGGTAAAATTTTATGAAGGCGCAATGGGTTTCAAATTGCTCATCACGTTTGACGACAATGATATTTCTACCGAATACACCGCGCTGATGAGCAAAGTGGTTTCCAACGGAAATGGTTATGTGAAATTTCCGATCAATGAACCAGCAAAAGGAAAAAAGAAATCACAAATCGATGAGTATCTTGAATTTTATCGCGGAGCAGGAGTTCAGCATATTGCGGTTCTCACCGATGATATTATCAGCACCGTAACCGAACTTCGCAAGCGCGGAGTGGATTTTCTTTATGTTCCCGAAACTTATTATGATGATTTGTTTGCCCGTGTTGGAAAAATTGACGAGGACATCGAAAAAATAAAAGCGTTGAATATTCTTGTAGATCGGGACGAAGAAGGATATTTGCTGCAACTTTTTACCAAGCCTGTGGAAGATCGTCCGACAGTTTTCTTTGAGATCATTCAGCGCAAAGGAGCGAAAAGTTTTGGCAAAGGAAATTTTAAAGCGTTGTTCGAATCAATTGAAAGAGAACAGGAGTTGAGAGGAACTTTATAATCTACTATCTAAATCTAGGGGGAGATAATTCTCCCTTTGGATTTTGGACAAACAAAAAATGCACGCAGCCACCAACTACATATATATAATTTTCGCGGTGGTGTATGTAATTTACAGCATCATCAAAGCGGGAAAAAAAGTAACAAAGAATCGCCCGACTATTGACCAACAACCACAATCATCTCCAACCGTTCAACCGCCAATAGAAAAACAACCCCCACAGCAGGATTTTAAAAAAATGCTGGAGGATTTATTGGGTGGAACACAAGAAGAAAAAATTCCGGAACCGCAAGTTATTCAACCTAAGCCGCAACCTGTTGCGATAAAACCTCACCCGACAAAAATTATTACTCATTCCGAAAAAAAAGATAAAATAATTCCTTCACACTTGCATTCGAAGAATCCGAAGGAAACGCCAAAGAAAATTTTTGCTGAACCGGTTGCTCTTGAAGAGCCGGAATTTGATTTTGATATTCGAGAAGCAGTAATTTATTCTGCAATCCTGAACAGACCGGAATATTAATTAGGCAGGGAAACTTTATACCTTCGCTTATGTTTCTTAAAAGAAGAATATTTTTTATTTTTATTTTTTTTGTTTACTGCTTTTTGCCAACTGCCAACAGTTTTTCCCAGTCCTACAATTTTAAAAATTATTCTGCCGAACAGGGACTTCCGTTCGTACAGGTTTACACAATTTTTCAGGATAGCAAAGGAAATTTATGGACCGGTGGTTATGGTGGATTGAGCAAGTTTGACGGAAATGATTTTACAAATTATTCTCCTAAAAACGGATTGGCAAATCATTGGGTTACGAGTATTGCAGAAGACAATGAAGGAAACATCTGGATTGGAACTATCAGCGGGCTCAGCAAATTCGATGGCAGAAATTTTTCAACTTTCACCAAGAAGCACGGGCTGGTGGGAGATAATATCACTTCGCTTACAAAAGATAAAAATGGAAATCTTTGGATAGCCACTACCGAAGGAATCGCCATTTATGATGGAAAAACTTTTTCATCGCTTACCACAAAAAAAGGTTTGCCGTCAAATAATATTTCTTTGATCTATGCAGATAAGAGCGGGAATATTTGGCTGGGAACGGACAGCGGAGTGAGTAAAATTGTTTTTGAAAAAAAACTTCATCAGGATAATTTGCCGTTTGATAATTATTCAGTCGTAAAAGGAATTTATGATTCTCTTATCACCAGCATTGCCGAAGATGCAAATGGAAATATTTGGTTCGGAACAAACAAAGGAGTTTTGAAATATGATGGAATGAGTTTGAAAAAATTCACAACAAAAGATGGTTTATCCGGCAATCAAATCCATTCTGTGATAAAAGATGAGCACTCAAATGATATTTGGGCTGGAACAAATAACGGTTTGAATAAAATTTCTGAAAATGGAATTGAAATATTCAAGGTGAGTGATGTGCTGAATGGAAATAAAGTAGGGAAACTTTATTCGGACGAAGAAGGAAATCTCTGGCTTGGAACTTCAAATGGTTTGTACCGTTTTCGCGATGAAGCGTTTTCAACTTTCACTTCTAAAGACGGGCTGACGAATCCAACTGTCTTTCCGATTTTTCGCGACAAAAAAAATAATCTGTGGGTGGGAACAAGCGAAGGAGGATTTTATAAATACGATGAAAAAACTTTTAAGAATTTTTCTGAGAAAGACGGACTTATCGGCACGCGGATGAATGCAGGAATGGAAGATAAGGACGGCAACATCTGGATGGGAACGAATAAAGGGGTTTCAGTTTATGATGGAAAAAATTTCAAAAATATTCATGGCAAAAAAGATGGATTGAAAAGTGATTCGGTAACCTCTATAATTCAGGATAGAAAAGGAAGAATCTGGCTGGGTGGAAATAAAGGCGGAACAATTTTTGAGAATGGAAAACTGAAAAAATTTGATTTAAATTCGGATGCTGAAAATTTTGATGTGTGGTGCGAATTTGAAGACAGCAAAGGAAATATATGGTTCGGGACTTATCTCGGTGGGCTATTTCGCTATGATGGAAAAAAGTATGAAGACTTTTCAAAAAAAACAAATCTGAAAAGCAAAACATATCTTGCCATCACAGAAGATAAGGAAGGCAATTTATATTTTGGAAGTTTTGACGGAGTTTACATTTATAATCCCAACACTAAACAAATTTCCATCGTCAGCGAAAAACATGGTTTGAGTTCTGATTTGGTTTATGTAATGGAATTCGATTCCGCATACCAAAAACTTTATATCGGCACTAATCAGGGCGTAAATAGTTTGGATGTAAAAGAATTTAAAAAATCAGGAAAAATTATTTTGCAGAATTTTGGAACCGAAGAAGGATTCAGCAGCCTGGAAACAAACTCCAACGGAATTTGCCGCGATAAGGACGGAACATTTTGGTTCGGAACGATGAACGGACTTATTCATTTTAATCCGTATGCGCTTCATCACAATCACACCGAATCCAAAACAAGTATAAAAAATATCCGCATATTTTATAACGACACAATTCTGCCGGCTAATTCGGAGCTTCCATATTATCTGAATAATATTTCGTTTGAATATATTGGTATTTGTCTTTCAAACCCTGAAAAAGTCCGATACAAATTCAAGCTAGAAGGATTTGATAAAACCTGGTCGCCCGAAACAAAAGAAACTTTTGCAAGCTATTCAAATCTTCCTGCAGGAAAATATATTTTTAAAGTCATCAGCTGTAATAATGAAGGAATGTGGAACAAAGAACCTGCCGTATTTTCGTTTACTATTCTACTGCCGCTATGGAAAATATGGTGGTTTAGAACTTCTATTATTGTCGCAGCACTGATTTTTATTTTCATTCTTTTCCGTTTGCGATTGGATTCCATCCGCAAAAAAGAAGCGGAAAAATTATCCAGAGAAATTCAACTGGCAAACAACGAACTCAAAGCACTGCGGGCGCAAATGAATCCCCATTTTATTTTTAATTCGCTCAGTTCCATTCAGAGTTTCATTATGACGAAAGATGAAGAATCTGCTCTTCGTTACATGAATAAGTTTGCAAAACTAATGCGCATGATTCTTTCGAACAGTGAAAAAGTTTCTATAACCATTCAGGAAGAAATTGACTCACTCAAATTATATCTTGAACTGGAAGCGCTCCGCTGGGATAATAAATTTGATTACAAAATCGAGATTGACCAGAAAGTAGAAACTGATTTCCATAAAATTCCCGGAATGTTGATTCAACCTTATGTGGAAAATGCAATCATTCACGGTGTGATTCCGAAAGAGAACGGAAAAGGGAAAATCGAAATTCGAATTTCACAAAGTGACATCTTTATTATATGTACCATTCAGGATAACGGCATTGGCAGAAAAAAATCGCAGGCAAGCAGAACACATTCAAGACATCCTGAACATGAGTCTATGGGAATGAAAATCACCAGCGACCGTTTGGAGGTTCTGAACCGTATCCATCATTCTGACTTAAGTGTTCAAATAACGGATTTGGAAGATGAAAACAGAAAAGCTCTTGGAACAAAAGTTGAAATATTTATTCCGATAAGTTAATTATCCAAATTTGTACATTCGTATTTGAAATACTATGATTAAATCAGTAATAATAGAAGACGAAAAAAAAAGTGCGGAAGTTCTTGCGCAGCTTTTGCAGAAAAATTGTCCCGAAGTAAATATTGTTGGCAGAGCAGAAAATGTGAAGGAGGGAATAGAATTAATTCGCAATCTTAAACCTGAACTTGTTTTTTTAGATGTGATGATGCCCGATGGAAGCGGATTTGATGTGCTGGAAAAACTGACGGATTTAAAATTTGATGTCATCTTTACAACTGCCACCGATAAATTTGCGGTGAAAGCAATTAAATACAGCGCACTTGATTACCTTCTGAAACCGATTGAAGAGGAAGAATTAAAAATTGCGGTTAAAAAAGTTCTTGACAGTAAAAAAAATCTTTCCGCAGAACAAAATATAAAATTCTTACTGGAGAATATTAAACACGGTGACGACCAGTATTCTAAAATTACTTTGCCAACGGGAAGTGCCTACGAGGTGGTTCTTGTAAAAGACATTATCAAATGCGAAGCGAACGACAACTACACAAATATTTATCTCACCAATGGAAGAAAATTTCTTGTTACCGGAACATTGAAACATTACGAAGACCTGTTGCCGGAAAAAGATTTCATTCGGGTTCATCACAGATTTCTTATTAATATGAACCACATGGTGCGGTTTATGAAGGAAGAAGGCGGTTGCGCTGTGATGAGTGATGGAAGCCAAGTGGAAGTTTCCAGAAGAAAAAAGGACGATTTCTTAAAAAAATTGATGTAACAAATTCGGTTTATTTGTATTTCGACTGTTGATTTCTTACCAGTTACTAAAAAAATCCGACCACTTACTAAATTTCTCTAACAAGTGATTGGTGTTGCCGTATATTTGCTGTGAAAAGAAATTCAAACACAATGCTTCAAAAGAACCACATAAAATACTTTAAAAAAAAATTGGTTGAGGAATTTATATTTTTATACATTTGTCCGCTCTTTTTAATCAAACGCTTTTCTTTTTCCGAAACCCATTCGGGGAAAAGTGCAAAAACAAATACTTTGATATCGAATTATAAGATATACATTAATGCTTTCTTTTTGTCAAAGAATTTTTCTTTTTCCTCGAATTTAAACTTTAGAATTTCAACATCAAATTTTTAAAATATGTTTAAAAAAATCTACGCTACCATCTTAATAGCAATTACAGCCGGAACAGTAGCCCTTGCACAATCGGGTGCATTAAAAGGAAAAGTTATTGATGCAACAACTTCCGAAGGAATTTCTTTTGCCAATGTTCAATTGGAACAGGGTGGATCTGCAATAGCAAAAACAGTTGCAGATATTGATGGTAATTTCACCATCAAACCAATCACTCCCGGAAAGTATGATCTTAAAGCCGCTTCGGTAGGTTACCAGCCGCTTGTAATGACTGGGGTGATTATTGGAGGCGATAAAACAACATATCAGGACATGAAAGTTAAGGCAAGTGCAGGAGTTGAATTGAACACATTTGAAGTGGTAGAATATGAAAAGCCACTTATTCGACCCGATAATATTCAAGGGAAAGATGTTACGAGAGCAGAGTTTGATGCAATGCCATCAAAAAATATTAATTCGGTTGTCTCAACCGCTGCCGGAGTCTCTCAAGCAGACGAAGGTTCTGCTCTCAGCATGAGGGGTGGTAGGCAAAATACAAAAAGTGGTAGTGCTAATGGAAATAGTGCAGATGGTGGAAGCACATTATATATGATTGATGGTGTGCCAACCCGCGGAACTTTGGGGTTACCACAAAATGATATTGAGCAAGTGTCGGTTCTTACAGGAGGAATTCCTGCGCAGTATGGAGATGCAACGGGTGGAATTATCAGTATCACAACCCGTGGTGGCGTACGCCCTGATTTTTATGGAAATGTTGAGGTGGTTTCTTCTCAACTAACCGATAAATATGGTTATAACCTTGCTGATTTTAGCGTAGGTGGTCCATTAATTTCGAAAAAGGATAGTAGTGGGCATAAAACTCCGAAGCTTGGTTTCTTTTTATCAGGCCAGGTAGGTACAACTAAAGATCCTTCGCCCTCTGCTATTGGATATACTAAAGTAAGTGATGCGGCGCTTGCAAAAATTCAACAAAATCCACTGACACTTGCTCCTGACGGCTCAGGTCTTCTTCCAAGTGCAGATTTTCTAACTGCTAAAGATTTTCAACACATTCAAGCTGCCCAAAACGCAAGAAATAATAATGCATCATTTGGCGGTAAGATTGATTTTAAAGCCAGTGAAAAAATCACACTCACTTTGGGTGGTTCTATGGATTATGCAAATTATCGTTCGGCTACAGACTATTTTTCGTACTCTTTACTCACCCCATCAAGTGATCCTCAGGTTATATCTAATAATATGAGAATATATGGAAAAATTACTGGCAAACTTGGCAGGCAACATTCTAAAGATGAAAAATCCACTTCACTTATTTCAAATGCTTATTATTCTTTGCAAGTAAGCTACAACAACTATTCATATGTACAGCAAAGCGAACAGCATAAAAATAATTTCTTTGATTATGGTTATGTAGGTAACTTTACACAATATAGATCCCCTTCTTATGTTGCTGTAAAAGATAGTGCCGGACATATAAAAAAATATGTTCAATCTTCTTGGAATACGGACTCCGTAAAATTTACACCAGGCACACAAAACCCATTGGCTGCCAACTACACCCTTGATTATTATAAGCTAATGGGAACTCCAAGCAACGAAACTAATATTCAGCCTTATGGACTTTTAAATGGTGATAATCCTGCAAGCCCATATTCTATATTCAATGGAACTGGCAGATCTTATCCTTTGTATTATTCTAGTAAAGAAACGCAATTACGAGTTACGGGAACTTTTTCAGCAGATATTAAGAATAATGCAATCCAAGCCGGATTCGAGTATGAAAAAAGAGCCGACAGTTATTTTCAAGTAGCTCCTGTTGGATTATGGACATTGGCTCGTTTAGAAACTAACAAACACCTTACACAATTAGATACGAATATACAGCATTATGATCATACTGCTGGTGGAATTAATTATTATACGAGCCCTTATGTTGATAATTCTATCAATACCCCTTCGTCGCAAAGCCAGTTTGATAAATCACTTAGAAGCGAATTACATATTGCAAATAACCAATGGATTAATACCGATGCCTTAACCCCAAGCCAGCTTTCTCTTAATATGTTCTCTCCCGATGAACTGCTTAATAGTGGAAGTGGCTACATTTCTTATTATGGAAATACCTACGATGGGAATAAACTCAGCGGCACTCCTTTTAATATGACAGCACTGACATCTTTTTATAAAGACAAAGATGCTAATGGAAATTTTATTCGAAATATCCCCGCCTTTCAGCCAGTTTATATGTCAGGATATATTCAGGATAAGTTTGATATAAAAGATATGAAGTTCAACATCGGTTTGCGTGTGGATGCTTTTAATGCTAACCAACCCGTGCTGCATGACAAGTATTTGATGAATGAAGCATACACGGTTTCGCAAGACACCAAATTTACGCATCCTTCGAATATGGCTGGAAATTATGTTGTATATGTTGATAATGTTAACAACCCAACAAAAGTGGTTGGATACCGTAATGGTGATACTTGGTATAATTCTCAAGGGGTTGTTGTTCTTGATCCTGGACAAATTGCAAGTCAAACCACCAGTGGAAGTATACAGCCATACCTGAAGTATCCGCATGAGAACTTTTTGGATACATCTAAAGTGAGTAACGTGTTTCAAATGTATAGTACTCAAGTTAACTTAATGCCGCGTATTGCATTTGCATTCCCTATTTCTGATCAGGCAAACTTTTTTGCTCATTACGATGTACTTACCCAACGGCCTCCGACAAATGGTCGTTTTGATCCAACCAATTATTTATTCATCCAGAGTTTATATGGCGCCGCAATTGATAATCCTGCTCTAAAACCTGAGAAAACAACCGATTATGAAGTGGGCTTTACCCAAGTATTGAACGAGAAAAAAAATTCATCCATCACCATTTCTGCCTTTTACCGAGAGATGCGCAATATGGTGCAAATGATAAATGTATTTGATGCATATCCTGTAACCTACAGAACTTATGATAATGTGGATTTTGGAAATGTCAAAGGACTTTCTATAGCTTATGATCTCCGCAGGACACAAAACTCCCAACTTACAGCCAGTTATACACTACAGTTTGCTGAAGGTACCGGTTCAGCAGGTTCCTCTAATGCTGGTGCTGTACAAGCAGCAGTTTCGGGTCAACCAAATTTACGCACTACCAGTCCATTGGACTTTGACCAACGGCATGCCATTGTGCTGAATTATGATTATCGCTTTGGCAGTGGTAAGGATTATCGTGGACCTCAGGCAGCTTGGGCAAAAGCTATTTTTCAAAACTTAGGAGGTAATCTTATTTTCCGTGTAGGTAGTGGATTACCTTATAGCCGACTTGCAAATGTGGTGAGTGGAAATGGTAATAACGGCACGCAGGTAATAACAGGACTTAATCAATCTAGCACCCTTGGGGGGAACATAAATGGATCGAATATGCCATGGCAATATAGAATGGACATTCGTATTGATAAAAATTTTCAGTTAAAGTGGGGAAAAGGTAAAGAGGATAAAATTAAAACCTCTAATCTTACCGTTTATGTGCAGATATTAAATGTACTAAATACACAGAATGTATTAGGTGTATATCGTTATACCGGTGATCCTAAAGATGATGGGTATTTGTCTTCTGGTGGAGGTCAGGCATCCGTAGTCAGTGCTGCCAGTACGCAAGCATACATTGATCAATACAATGCTAAATTAGCAAACCCAGGTTTTTTCAGTATGCCAAGACAGACAAGGATTGGAGTAATATTGAATTTTTAATAAAAGTAATTGAAGGCAGCAATAGAATTAAAAGATATATGATTATAAACTTAATATTTGTTAATATGAAAACACTAACTAACAATCTCATCAACTCAGTTAAATGGAGATTTAGAAGAGGACTATTGTCTATTGTCTGTTGTTTATTGGCTATGGGTTTTGCTTATGCGGGTCCACCAAAACATTCCGCTAATACAGGCAGTAAAGTAAATCCACTTCCTTCACCTCTTCTTAACGGTTGCACACCTGGAGCTGCGATGACTGATCTTACAATTAATAATGTACGTGCTCGCATGTGTACAGGCGGAGATATGTGGTGGGACTATGCAAAGCAAATAGGTCAATATGAAGTACCTTATAACCCACAAGAAACAAGTCCTGGTCCTATGCCTATTTATGCTGGTGCTCTTTGGGTAGGAGGGATAAATGCTGGTAATTTGTATCTTGCAGGCCAGGAATATCGCAATGGTGGTAATGATTGGTGGCCTGGTCCCTTAGATACTCTTGGATCTGCTAATATTACTCCTGATGTTTGTCTATACTACGACCAGCATTATAAAATTACTCAGGCAGAGGTTGCTGCCTTTGCCAGCGGTACAGGTCCAGCCACTACAGCTATAACTAATTGGCCTGGAAATAGTACCCCTCAGCAGCAAATTAAGGGTGTATCAAAATTTCTTGCTCCATTCGTTGACCTAAATGGAAACGGAAAATATGAACCTGCTTTAGGCGATTACCCTGCCTTTGACCTTTATTCAACATTAAATTGCCAAGTTAAAAATTGCGTTCCGGTGGACCAGCTTTTTGGTGATGAATGTCTATGGTTTGTAATTAACGACAAAGGAAACATTCATACTCAAACGCAAGGTTTACCGATGGGGCTTGAAGTTCATATACAAACATTCGGCTTTTCTACTGATGATGAAATCAATAGCATGACTTTTGTAAATTACCGAATGTACAATCGCTCTAGTTTAGAGTTAGACAGCACTTTTATGGCGCAATGGTGCGATCCGGATTTGGGTTGCGCTACAGATGATCATGTGGGTTGCGATGTTACAAGAGGAGTTGGCTATGTGTATAATGAAACAAATAATGATGTAGCGTGTTCAGGGGAACTAGGGTATGGTGCGAGTCCGCCTGCAATGGGGATTGATTTCTTCAGAGGTCCCGTTGCCACCGACCACAAATTTAATTATAACCATACATGTCCGCATGATACTGTTTGTGAAGATATACTAATGACTCATTTTTGTTACTTTACAAATGGAGCACCTCAAGGATATGGTGACCCAACCATAGCTAAAGAATATTACAATTACATGACTGGCTCTTGGGCAAATGGAAACCCAATGTATTATGGTGGAACAGGATATCCTCCAACAAGTACATCCACCCCAGCTGCATATACCTATTGCTGGAATCCTGCAACTGGTCTGAATTCTGATCCAGTGGGATGGGGAATAGGGGGAACTTGCGCTAATCATATTGCAGCTCCCACTACAAATTGGTGGGACCCACTTCCTGGCAACCCCGGACAAGATGATCGTAGATTTGTAGAATCGGCAGGTCCTTTTAAACTAATGCCCGGTGCAGTAAATGTGGTTACCGTAGGTGTGGTGTGGGCACGATCTACCGGAGGTAATTTATCGTCTGTCAATTTAATGCTGGCAGCAGATGACAAGGCGCAAAAATTGTTTGATAACTGTTTTAAAGTACTTAACGGACCAGATGCTCCCGATTTAACTATTCAGGAGTTGAATAATAAATTAATTATTTATATAACCAATAAACCTACTTCAAACAATTACAATGAAAATTATTTAGAATACGATCCATCTATTTCTTTGACAGATGCATCAGGTATTGCACTTCATTGTATTGATTCTTCCTATCACTTTGAAGGATATAGAATCTTCCAATTGAAGGATGGAACTGTTTCTGCCGGTGATTTATATAATGCGGATGGTTCAGTTAATACTGCCAAAGCCCAGCAGATTGCTGAGTGTGATGTGAAAAATGGAGTATCTACTATTGTGAATTATGTTTTCAATCAGGATATTGGAGCAAGTGTTCCTATGACAGAGGTGCAGGGTGCTGACAAAGGTATTTTTCACTCCCATGTTGTTACCACAGATGCATTCAATGGAACTGCTCTTGTTAATCATCAAACTTATTACTTCATGGCTACTGCCTACGGCTATAATAATTATAAACCATATAAACAGGATGTAACACCAAATTTAGCAGATAATATATGTGCTAATTTTCCAAATGGAGTTCCAAAGTCTGCTATTACTCCAGCTTATGATGGACAAAAAAAACCATACAAACAGGGACGAAGAAACATTCAATCCTATTCCGCTATTCCGCATATTTCCACTCCTTATACTGGTGGAACAAATATGGAAGGTTCGTATGGTAGTGGAACGATTATTACTCGTGTTGAAGGAAATGGAAATGGTGGTAATGTGCTTGATTTCAATTCTGCAACTACAAATGCTATTCTTTCTTCTGCATCAGGAAAAGCTGCAAGTCTTACTTACCTTCCTGGTAAAGGTCCTTTGAATGTTTCTGTTGTTGATCCTTTAAATGTTCCAGTTGGAGAATCATTTACATTGAAATTCGATACATTATCAATAATTGCTTATAAAACTGCATCTTTAACGGGTGGAGCATTTAAAGTAGGCGAAACCGTTAAAGGGGGGTCATCTAATGCAACAGGTGTTGTAATAGACAACTACCGTTACACTCTTCCACCACCACTTCCTCTTCCGGCAGTATCTTTTTCCATATTACACTTATCAGGTATTGTTGGAACATTTAAAACTGGAGAAACTATTACGGGGGTTACAAGTGGTGCTACAGCTCTTAGCATTCCTAAAACCCTTGATAATGCAGATTGGATATTAACCAATAATACCACAGGTACAGTAATTAATTCCGATAAAACAATTCATCTAACAAATGAACAACTGTTTTTACAATATGGTCTGGCTATTTCCATTGGGCAACCACAAAATCCGGGTGGTGAAAAATCTCCATCCAACAATGGGTTTTTGGAAGCAACAATGTCATCAAATAGCTGGCTTACTGGTGTTCAAAATGATGATGCATCTACCTTTGACCACTGGATTCGCTCTGGTGTTGCTGCTGCACCTCTTTCCATTTCAGGTCCTAATTCTGATACGAGCCTTATTTATGAAAGTCTTATTGTGCCTAAAGGCGGCACAGGCGGTACTTGGGCTCCTTATGCTTTAACGCCATACACTGTTTCTCCTTTTAATCCTGTTAATTATTATACAGGACCAAGATATGATGATGGTACGAACAGTTTTGTATCCATGGCGGACCTTGCAAGCGTGGATATAGTTCTTACAAGTAATCAAGCAAATTGGACACGTTGTGATGTTCTTGAAATGTGCGAGGACACAGCGTATGCTCAACATATAGGTGGAAATGTTGCAAAGAAATTTGATAAACGCGTAGCTCCCTCGGTGGATAAAAACGGGAATCCGGATGGAACAGGATATGGAATGAGTTGGTTCCCTGGATATGCTATTAATCTTGAAACAGGCGAACGCTTGAACATGGCTTTTGGTAGTAACTCTGCTCTAACAACAATTGCAGGAAGGGGTGTAATTACTTATAATTTACGTGGCACTATTTCTTATACACTTGTTAAAGGGCATTTTTCGACAAGTGAAACTATAATAGATTCCCTTAGTAAGGGTACGGCTGTTATTGTTAATGATAATGGCTCAAATTCTATGGAAGTTCAATCCATACGTGGAAATATTTTCCCTGCAGATACTATATATTATTCAAATATAGCTAAAGCGGGTGTTATTTCATTTACCGCTAATACATTTCAATTAGGCGAAACAGTTACAGGAACAACATCTGGAGCAACGGGAGTTATTAAAAATAACAATCAGGATACTACTGTCATGATAGTAAATATTACTTCGGGAACATTTGTAGCTGGCGAGGAGATTACCGGTGCACTGAGTGGTGCTATAGCAGGTATCACATCCTATTCTCCTTATAATTTTGAACAAAATGGTGCAGACATGAAATGGAATCCAACATCTGTGAGTGTTGGAAAAGTTCCTTGGGATACAAGTTTATCTGCGCCCGTTTTTGGCGGACAGCATTACATTTATGTTTTTGGACATAACAATAAACATAGTTTTGGTGATCCTAATGTGCCTCGTTATGACGCAGCGCATTATATGGATTCTGTTCTTAGTTTAAATGGCGGTCACCCAATTACTGCGAGTAAAAGAGGTGTTTTTAGAGATGCAATGTGGGTGAATTTTCCCTTGCTCGTGCCTGGTCATAATAAACTGGAATCAGATGTAACTATTCGTTTGCGAGTTGGAAAACCTTATAAAACTGGCTACGCTACAGTAATGGATACAGCAGCGTCTTCACAGAATAAAAATTTGCCAATGTACACATTTGGCACAGATGGCATAGCAACGCAAACAGAGCAAAAAAGTATTGCTGTTTCTGCATTGGATTTAATTAATGTAGTTCCTAATCCATACTATGCTTATTCTTCTTATGAAACCAGCAATTTGGATAATCGTATACGAATTACAAATCTCCCAGAGCAATGCACGGTTTCAATCTACAATCTGGGAGGAACACTTATAAAAAGGATTAAAAAAGGAGAACAATCCTATGAAGCAGCATACAATAGCACTCCTAAAAGCAGTAACGGTACCATTGCTTGGCACGATGGATCTTTAGATTGGGATTTAAAAAACACGGCAGGTACTCCTGTATCCAGCGGAGTATATCTAATTCATGTTGAAGTGCCGGGTGTTGGAGAAAAAGTGATAAAATGGTTTGGAATAATGAGACCAATAGATCTCGGTTCATTCTAAAAGCAGTTAATAAAAAACGAATAAAGTAAAAACTATGAAACATACAACAAAAATTCTAACTGCAACAGTTCTAGTTGGAATCCTGTTTGGAGGAAACGTGTTTGCAGGAAATCAAGACCGTGTTGGACAAGCAGGTGCTTCGGAACTGCTAATAAATCCATGGGCACGAGGTTCTGGATGGGGAGATGCTAATATTGCAGGATGTAGAGGATTGGAATCTACGTTCTTGAATGTGGCAGGGACTGCCTTCACTCAAAAAACAGAATTGCTTTTTGATCATACAGATTATTTATCAGGTTCTGGAGTTGGTATAAATGCCATTGGATTTACTCAAAAAGCTGGTGCGTCTGGAGTGCTTGGTCTTAATATAATGTCCATGAATTTTGGAAACATTCCTGTAACTACCACTAATATGCCTGAAGGTGGTTTGGGTAATTTTAACATAAATATGATCAATATTGGACTTTCATACGCAAAAGCATTTACAGACCATATTTTTGGAGGTATGAACTTCAAAGTTGTTGACGAAGCAATTCCAAATGCCAGGGCTGCAGGAGTAGCACTTGATGGGGGTATTCAATATGTTTCTGGTCCTATGAATAATATTCATTTTGGAATTTCTCTAAAAAATATTGGACCACAGATGCAGTTCTCAGGTGATGGACTTGCTTTTAAAGCTATAATGAATCCTGGTTTAACTCCACAAAATAACTTGACAGTGCAACAAAGGTCTGCTCCTTATGAAATGCCGACGCAACTTAATATTGGTGGAAGTTACGATTGGTATTTTGGGGATACTGTAAGTAAAGCTCATAGAATTACTGTTGCACTTGCATTTGCTTCTAATGCGTTTGGTAAGGATCAAACAAGATTAGGGTTGGAATATGGTTTTAAATCGTTCATAATGCTGCGTGCAGGGTATTGTTACGAACAAGGCATCACAAATAATGATGATACTAAATCCATATACCGTACAACTGCTTTTACAGGAGTATGTGCTGGTTTCACGATCGTACTTCCATTGAACAAAGAAAAACATTCAACATTTGATTTGGATTATTCCTATCGTGCATCAAATCCATTTGGCGGTTCGCATTGTATTGGAGTCCGCATTAATTTGTAATCTCAAATAGATTTCTATCTTTGTACAACCCCTCGGTACCAAAAGTATCGGGGGGTTTTTACTCATCAATCACACTAATATTTTTTGCCATGTCTCAGAGTTATGTTACCGAAGAAGGTTTGAAGAAATTGAAAGAAGAACTTCATCAGTTAAAAACAAAAGAACGTCCAAGTATTTCCAAGCAAATTGCTGAAGCACGCGATAAGGGCGACCTTTCAGAGAACGCCGAATACGATGCGGCAAAAGATGCGCAGGGACATTTGGAATTAAGGATTTCAAAATTAGAAGCAACAGTACGAAATGCAAAAATTGTAGATAGGTCGCAACTTGATGCATCTAAAGTTTCAATACTTTCTAAAGTGAAAATTAAAAATACTTCTAACGGAAAACAGATGACCTACTGGATAGTTCCCGAAACGGAAGCCAATCTCAAAGAAGGAAAAATTTCAGTTGAGTCCCCAATGGCAAAAGGATTGCTCGGAAAAAAAATTGGCGATAAAGCGGAAGTTCAGGCGCCTGCCGGAAAACTCACATTCGAAATAATTGAAATTGGACAATAAACTTCAGGAGAATGCCATCCATCTTTTCTAAAATTGTTAAAGGCGAAATACCGTGTTACAAAATTGCCGAAACTGAAAACTATTTAGCTTTCCTTGATGTATTCCCGCTTGCAAAAGGACATACACTTGTGATTCCCAAAAAAGAAACCGATTATATTTTTGATATTGAGGATGATGAATTTGTTGGACTACATTTGTTTTCAAAAAAAGTTGCGCAAGCAATTAAAAAAGCAATTCCATGCAAACGAATTGGAGTAGCGGTTATTGGTTTGGAAGTTCCTCATGCGCACATTCATCTTATTCCGCTGAACAATGTGAGCGACATTAATTTTTCCCGCCCCAAATTAAATTTATCAAAGGAGGAATTGGAAGAAACAGCTGAAAAAATTCGGGAAAAACTAATTTGATTTTTTTACTACACTTATTTGTCTGTTTGGGTTTTCCGACAAAAACGATTTCCATCCTGAAAATTTCTTTTTTCCGTTTGCCGAATTGTTATTGATATTCTGCATCGAATACTGAAAGTGATGACACATCGCTGCACCAAGTGCATCTGTTGCATCTAAATAATGGGGAAGATTTTTTATCAGTAAAAGTTTCTGAAGCATAGAGGCAACTTGTTCTTTTGTCGCATTTCCATTTCCGGTAACCGATTGTTTTATTTTTTTCGGAGAGTATTCAAAGATTGGAATATTGCGAACAAGAGCGGCTGCGATAGCAATGCCCTGCGCCCTTCCGAGTTTCAGCATGGACTGAACATTCTTTCCGAAAAAAGGTGCTTCAATGGAGAGTTCATCGGGCTGGAATTGTTCTATCAACTCTATTGTTCCTTCAAAAATGTGTTTCAGTTTCATCGGATGATCTTTTATTTTCTGCAAAGAAATTATTCCTGCTCCCAACAATTTTATTTCTTTACCTACAATATGGATTGCGCCATAACCCATAATGTTTGTGCCGGGATCAATTCCTAATATAATTTTATCTGTCTTCATAAAGATGATTACACCGATTTTTTCAGATTACACCGATTCCATATTCTATATTTGTATAACAAATGTATAACCGATTACAGATTTCATTTCCATGACTTGGTTTTATTTACTAACATATTTTATTTGTTTCTGTTACGTTGCGCTGATGTGTTCGTATGTGATTGGCTGGGAGAAAACCAAAACTTGGCTGAATCCATCAACCATCAATCATCAACCATCAACCATTGTTAGTATAATATTGCCGGTGAGAAATGAAGAAAAAAATATTTTTTCCATTCTTCAATGCCTTTCAAAACAGAATTATCCAAAAAATAATTATGAGATTATTGTAGTAGATGATTTTTCTTCTGATAATACTTCTGAGTTGATAATGAAAGAAAATATTTCTAATCTTAAATTGATTCGTTTATCGCAAGGACAAGGAAAGAAAAAAGCAATTGAGGAAGGAATAAAAAATGCAAACGGTACTTTAATTGTTACTACCGATGCAGATTGTTCAATGAATGAAAACTGGCTTTCAACCATCGTTACATTTTATGAAGAACAAAAACCTAAGATGATAGTTGCTCCGGTTCTCCTGAAAAATGCAAACGGATTTCAGCAAATAATGCAATCGCAGGAAATGACGGTACTTACTTCAAGCGCATGCGCCTCTGCTTTTTATAACTCGCCAATTTTATGCAGCGGAGCGAATCTTGCCTATGAAAAAGAAGCGTTTCTTTCTGTGAATGGTTTTGAAGGTGTTGACAAAACTGCAAGCGGCGATGATGTTTTTCTGATGCAGAAAATTCACAAACGATTTTCGCAAGGAATAAAATATCTGAAATCAAAAGATGCAATTGTATTTACTCATCCTGAAAAAACAAGTTCTTCTGCGTTGAGTCAACGGAAACGCTGGGCTTCAAAAAGTTTTTCTTATGGTTTTAGTTCAATAGCAGGAATTGCCATTCTTGTTTTTATCACAAATGTTTTAATTCTTATTTCAGGAATATTATCCGTGATAAACATTAAATTTGTACTTGTCTTTGTAATTACATTTTCGGCAAAACTCATAGTTGATTTTATGCTGTTATATTTTTCATCTGTATTTTTTGGAAAACGAACATATCCCGTTTTATTTTTCTTTTCATCGCTCGTATATCTTTTATATGTGAGCGTTATCGGATTAGTGTCTCCATTCACAAGTTACACATGGAAAGGCAGACAATCTTAAAGTATGATCTTTAGTAATAAAAAGCGCAAGCGTTCCACTTATTCATTTTCTGCGATGATGTGGCATCGCTTGAAGAAAAATAATTCCGCCATCTTCGGAATGGTCATTATTGGATTTTCAATTGTCATTGCATTGCTGGGTTACCTCATCACACCCGATTCTACTCCGAATGCCAACGCACAGTTTCCTGAACTTAACATAAAAAAACCCGGTTTCAAAATGCGCTTTTTGAAGGTGAGAAAAAATGAAGCGAGCAACGAAACAGGTTTTATCAAAAAGATGAGTGATGGAGAAGCCAGTAATTATCGGATGATTCCCTTACATGATTTTTATTTTGAAGGAAATGATATTGTGGTGGAACAATACACCGGATCAGAACCAAACAACGGTCAGCAAATTCGTTTCAACCTTGCAGATGTAATTTATCCTCTCGATTTCAGCAAATCATTTAACAGCTATCCCAATCGAGGACTGGTGGAATTTTCGGCAATAGGAGATACCAATCGAATCAGTAAATCAATAGAAGAACTTCGCAAAGAAGTTGAAACGAATAGTATTGTCGAAAAAAAATATTGGCTTGGTACGGATCGGTTAGGTAGAGATCTTCTCAGTCGTCTTATGCTTGGCACGCGAGTTTCTCTCATCGTAGGATTAGTATCTGTTTTAATTTCTCTTTTCATCGGAGTTTTTATTGGCGCTACCGGAGGATTTTTCAGAGGATGGATTGATAATGTAATCATGTGGCTGATAAATGTGGTGTGGTCTATTCCTACTTTACTTTTGGTAATTGCGATTACGCTGGTTCTCGGAAAAGGATTAGTACAGGTTTTTATAGCGGTGGGATTAACGATGTGGGTGGATGTGGCGCGCGTGGTGCGCGGACAAACGCTTGGCTTGCGCGAACAGGAATTTATTGAAGCGGGGAGAGCACTTGGTTATAAAAATTCACGATTAATTTTTCGCCATGTGCTTCCGAATATTCTGGGACCGGTGATTGTTATTTGTGCTGATAATTTTGCAAACGCAATTTTAATGGAAGCAGGGTTGAGTTTTCTCGGGCTGGGAGCGCAACCTCCAACTCCATCTTGGGGTGCGATGATAAGTGAACACCGCCCATATATTACCACCGATGCAGCTTACTTAGCCATCATTCCTGGGCTTGCAATTATGCTCATGGTGCTTGCGTTTGTTATTCTTGGCAATGGTTTGCGCGATGCGATAGACGTTAAAGCGGTTGGAAAGGAACAGTCGTTGGGTGTTTGAGATAGTTATCCACTGTTAACAGTCAGATTATTTTATAATTTTTCAAAATCAGATTTTTCAAAACCGTTTCCGAGTTTAATAACGGGCTTGTCGGTTGAACCGGAAATGCTTATCGGTATTTTTATTCTGGTGAATGGAGGAGTAGATAGTTTTATTAAATATTCGATATTGCTGCTAATAATATCCTGAAACCCTTCCACTTCAGTAATAAATTTGCTCACTTTAAAAGTAAACGGATGCAAAATAAATTTTCCACCTTTGATTTCGGTTTCCAACGCAATGTCGTTCAGCTCAGGATTGTTGAACTCTTCTTTGTGCGAAACATTTTTGATATGATTCATCAGTTTCATTCCTTTCATGGATACTTTTTCAATAGTAATTTTCCCATTTCCTACTAAACTGGAATATACCGGAGAAAAACCCGGTGTTAAATCTCCTTTCAAATTATAATTGGTGGAAAAATTTCCATCTGCCGGAGCTTTATCTTTATCACTAATAAACATATTGTAAGCTTTATTAATATCTAATCTGTCAATGTCAATATTCAAATCAAACTTCGGATGTTTCACATCTTTGGTTATGTAATCGCCATTCAAAATAAATTTTGAATCCATGGTATTAAAATGTGTATCGCTCAAAGTCAAAACACCATCCTTAATTGTTACTGAACCATTCAAACTATCAATATCCATTTTTCCGAACTTAACTGTTTTGATATCCGAAGTAACATTAAATCCAATGTTCTTAGGAATCACAAGCACCTCACTCTGCGTTGGTGAAGCAGAAACAGTTGCCGATGAAACTGATTTTGGAAACCACTGATTAAAATCTATGGTATCGCATTTCAAATTGAGATCTCCTTGTATTGGCGAATCGTGCTTGAGAAAGAATGGCATGTAATTATAAAGATGACCGCTCAGCGCAATATTGGTGTAACCATATTCTGCTGTAAACCTGTCGAGTTCAATTTTTTCTGGGGTGAAAGTTAACAGTGCATCATCCAAATGAAATGGAAATGTTAAGTCCTTACTTTTATAAACTAAATTTTTTATCTCCACGGTTCCATCCGTATTTAAAAGATTGAACTGTTTGGCTTCTATTTTTGTGAGGCTTCCTTGCGCGGTATAATCAAAATCAAGAGTTCCGCTTATTGAAGCGTTAGGAACCGGATATAATTTTGTGAGTTTTCCAAGGTCAAGTAAACCTGAAACCGTTAAATCGTAATTATAATCTTTCATGTCCGAAATAATGCCGTTTACTTTAAATGGTTCTCCATCAAGATAGAAATTAACATTCGTTAAGCTGATTCGTGTATCGGCTAATTGCCCGCTGGAATTTAAAATTTCGGTTTTCATATTGATGCTATCCATTTCCAACTGAGATTCTTTTGATTGCACATAACCGTTTTTTAAATTAAGAAAAGCATCAACCTTTGGAAATTGTTTCAATGAATCATTATAATTTCCATCAATCTTTATTTCGGAATTGAGCAGTCCTCTCATGACAAAATCTTTTATTGGATAGATATTTTCAATCTCCGCAAGATCTGCCTCAAGTTTGATATCGGCTTTCACATAATTATTGTTCTTTTTATTTAACAGAAAATTTCCATGAATAGCTTTTTTGTCAATCTCCATGTGAAATGTTTTCACATTAAACGAACCGTGGTTAGCTATGCCATCGGAATTATCGGCAATTAAATGCAAATTAATATTTTCAATTGCTTTTGGGAGTTTAATATATTTCAATTCTGCATCTTCAACGCTTAAATCAAAATGAAAAGAAGGAACTTTTTTTGATTTCACATCATAAACTCCTTTAATAAATCCGGAACATAAAAATTCGCCTTTTGTTTTTATTCCTTTTAAATCCTTGTTATAAATTCCCGGTAGCAAGGAAAGAATATCCTTGAAAGCAGTTTTTTTGACAACAAAAACCAAATCCGTTTGGTAGCCGCTTTTCAGAAGTTTAAAAAATCCATCAAACCCAAACTTGAAATCACCTAATTGGAAATTGTGATCTTTAAAAGTAAATTTATTTTCTTTGAAATTCATTTCCATTTGCAAGTTGGCTTCGAATTTCTTTTTGTTTAGGTATTTCATCCCATTGTACGCAACGGTTAATTCAGAAATCTGAGTAGTGATGTCAAGATCGGAAATATCCTGCTGAAAATCTCCGGAGCCGTTGTGATTCAAGCCATCCACTTCAATATATGTTTTTTGCAATTTGTCATCGTAAATGATACGACCGTTTTTAATCGCCCACTTATCAATTTTAATATCAAGTTTTTTATCTGTTGTGTTTTTATCTGAAGTGGAATCCGGTTTCATAATATTATAATTCACTTCTCCATCCGCAAGAACACGGGCATGAATAAAAGGTTCAATAAGTTTTATAGCTCTGATCTCCATTTTATGTCCTTTGAGAAATTGATAGAGGTTAAAAGAAACTCTAACTTCTTTTGCCGATACAAGTGTGTCCTTCTCAAATTTATTTATGCCTTCCACCGTTAAATCATGCAACGAAACACTGAAACGCGGAAAGTTGGAGAATGCAGAAAAACTTATTTGACCAAAATTAACTTTTGCATTAACATTTTTATCAATCTCTTCCACCACTTTGGCTTTAATTTTATCTCTGTAAAAATAGGGAACTGAAACAGCAAGCACAAGCAGAATCAAAATGCCGATAAAAAAATATTTTAGTATTTTTTTTATTTTAGCGAACATACCTTTTTATGATTTTTTTGTAAATATATAAATACGATGGTTTGTTGTGAAGAAAATTTATAGCATGAAATAAATTTAGCAATTTTATTCCTGCTATATATTAAACATCTCAGCTTTTAGTGTTGAGTGATTGCATGATGTATTAATTATCAAATTCTAAAGGTTCTATTTCATCCTTTCTATTCAAATTGTTTTTTCGCAGCAAATTGAAAAATAAAAAAGTAATTACTATGGCTGCTATTCCTTCGGCTAAAATGGTATTGGGTGTGCCGATGTAATGCGATACGGATCCAATTAATAAACTGCCCAATGGCTGCATACCGAAAAATGCCATCGCAAAATAACTGATTACTCTTCCGCGCATGTGCTGCGATACGGTGGTTTGAATAATGGTATTGCTGATGGTGGTTTGCGACATCATTCCGAAACCTATTAACACAGAAAAAAATAAGGCGATTGACAAATTAGCGATGTGCGAAAATAAAATAAGCGCGGTGCCGAAGATCAATGTATTGATGAACAAAATCTTTTTCAAATTTGCACCCGATTTAAGTGAAGCAAGAAAAATAGTTCCGCAGATAGCTCCAAGTCCAATAAAACTGTTCAGGTATCCGAAGGTAGAAGCGTTGCCTTCAAAAATAATTTTAGCATATACCGGCAGCAAGGTGGAAAATGGCAGCACCAATAAACTAATACAGGCAAGCAATAAAATTACATAGCCGATAGAAGGCGTATTTTTTAAATACACAAATCCTTCTTTGAGTTCACCCAACACCTTTTTTGTATGCACTTGTGCAACATATTTTGGAAGCCGCATGAGCAATAAGGAAAGTATTACTGCCAGAAAACTAAAGGCATTCAGTAAAAAACAAACTCCGGCGCCAAGCTTTTCCAACACAATTCCTGAAATAGCAGGACCGATTAGCCGCGCCAGATTTACCATAGAGGAATTAAGCGCAATGGCATTTGCCAAATCTTCTTTGTGATCCACCATATCATATACCATCGATTGCCGCGCAGGAACATCAAAGGCATTTATAATTCCTAACACCACACTGAGTGTAAGAATTTCCCAAACTGTATATTGATTAAATAATACCAACACGGCGAGCAACGTTGCCTGAACCATAGAAGCCACCTGCGTAAAAAGCAACACGCGGTAACGATTGTATCTATCGGACACCACGCCACCGAAAAGAGAAAATAAAAAGGAAGGAAATTGTGCGGCAAACACCGCCACACCAAGCATAAAGGTAGAATGCGTTTGAATATAAATGAGCCAATAAACGGCTGTGCGCTGCATCCATGTTCCTATTAAGGAAACCGATTGTCCCCCAAAATACAACTTGTAGTTGCGGCTGCGAAATGCTTTAAAGGTGCTTATGTTCATCTATCGGCATAATTACAGAAAATGCCTCACTCAGGAATATGTCTAATTCAGACAATATTGTTGTTAGATACGTTTTCATATTTTGAGATTAAATCGTCGGTACAGGGGATTGTTACCTTACGCAATAAGGATTTGGTATGAATTAATCTTAGCATCCAATGCAGTAAGAAGATCATACACTTGTTCTTGGCAAAACTCGGTTCTTCAAAAATCTAATCAATCAGTTTTAGTTTCTTGGCTTGCATTAGTAAGCCAGCAGTGTTTTTGACTTGAATTTTTTCTAATAAATTTTGCCTGTATGATTCTACCGTTCTTTTACTAAGAAATAACTTTTCTGCTATTTCTTTATTCGTATAAGCTTCGGCAATCAATTTAAGAACATCAAGTTCCCTTGATGATAAATTTTTTTTCGAAGGGTTCTTTTCATCCTTTATAGAATCATCATTTGCATGAATCAACTTAACAGCCACCTCATTGGAATAATAATTTTTTCCGCTCAAAATAATGCTTATCGCTTTTATCAATTCATCGGAATCAATATTTTTTAACATATATCCTTTTGCACCTGCATTCAAAATATCTTTTATCATTAGCGTTTCATCGTAATTGGATAATGCCAGTATATTAATGTTCGGCTTCAACTTTACCATTTCCCGTGTGGTTTCTGCTCCGTTCATATCAGGCATCTGATAGTCCATTATAACCATATCGTACTTGTTTTTTTTTATTTTTTCTATTCCTTCTGATCCGGATGCAGCTTCTTCAAATAAAAAAATATACTTGCTCTTATTCGCGTCCAGCATAGTGCGAAGCCCGTCGCGTATTATGCAGTGGTCATCAACAATCAGAATTTTAATTTTCTTCATTCTGTATTTGTTTTAACAGGAAGTGTTATCTGATACGTTGTTCCTTTATTAACAGCGCTTTTGATTTCCACCTCTCCATCGTATGAGCTAACTCTGGATCGTACATTTTGAAGCCCCATCCCATCAAATTCCCTTGATTTATTATACTCAAATCCTACTCCATCATGTTTAAGAGTGATAATTGTTTTTTTTCTATCCTGTTGCATTTTGATAATGATATTTTTTGCTTTGCCGTGTTTGATTGCATTGTTTACAAATTCCTGCACGATTCTAAAAAGTGCAATCTCAAGAGGTATATTTGAAATAGAAAAATCTTTGCTGGCGGAAATTTTGAATTTCAAATTCCACATAGATTCAATCTTTTCGTGCAGTTCTGAGATGGCGCCAATCAATCCGAATTGTTTCATGGTGCGGGGCATAATATTAAAACAAATATTTCTTAACTCGTTTACTACATAGTTAATTGCATTTTTGGATTTGGCTATTGTTTCGAGCATTTTTTCATCGGATGTTTTACTTGTTAATGAATCAATATACGATCTTAAACCTGATAATGGTATCCCCAAGCCATCATGCAGATCTTTTGCAAAACGTTCACGCTCTTTTTCCTGAGTGTCCACAATGGTGCGAATAACTAAATTCTCCGCCTCTTTTTCTTTTGTCATGTCTTTGATTATTCCCTGATACTCTGCCGCTTTTTTTCCTTTGTCTTCAATTTTATTTACCGAAATCATACACTCAAACACTTTTCCGTTTTTATCTTTCAGCTTGACGTGCATATTTATTACCAAATCAAATTTATTTAGTTGATTTTTGAAATCAACCAGCTCATTTTTATTTTGAAAAAGATGAAACAAATTAATCGCACCAAGTTTTTCAGAGGGATATTTGAGCAATGCAAATCCGGCATGATTCAAATCTAATATCTCCCCATCTTTTTTCATGATAAAAATTATATCGCTGACCGATTGAAAGATGTTGTTGAAATAATTTTTTGAAATGGTGGTTGCTTTCAATTCTTCTCCCAGCATATTAATGCTGGAAATAAAAGCATCTATCTCATCTAATTTGGAAGACGGCTTTACTTTATAATCAAAATTTCCCTGAGAATAATTAATAAATAAATCATTTATTTTTTCAAAGCGCGAGTCTGCCATAAGAAATAAAATTACTTAAATTGCTCTAACCATTTAATTGCTTTTTTCCTATCAGTAAAAACTTTTGATGGAACTTTTGGCTTGGAAACTTTTAAAAAAAAATTCCCCATGAATGATTGAAAAACAGAATCCACGTAGATAGCACCTGCTTTTATTCCTTTATTGGCTTCCTCTGTTGAAAAATAATCCCTCGCATCTTTATTAATTGCTGTCACATAAATAGTTTTTACACATACAGGGTACGATTTTCCTTCAGTAAATTCCAATCTCGTTTTTACGACCTTTTTAGCAGATTCTAGTGTTATCCTTCCTTTATACGTGCCAAATACTATACCTTCTTTGAGTTCAAAATAACAATGCGGAGTATCAAGAGTTTTGTCATTCATATTACAAAATTAACAATCTATTTCCTATCTTTTTTTTGCATTTTCACCAATTCAAATGGTGCATAGTACGAATTCTTTCAGGTAAATGTTTCATTATTCTACATATATGTAGTGGGTCTGTGTTTTCATTTTATTCTTCCTTTGCTTACTTTACGCTCAGCAGGCATAACCCGAAAAGTATTTGTTGTCTCACTCATTAAAAGGATGCAAGTTTGAGCTTTCCGTGTCTGTTCACTTCTGACTTCATTATTTTGTTCATGTATAATACTACCGTATTTATACGGTAGTCAATTTGTAGTATAAATACGGTAGTAAAAATAAATTATTTGAAATAGATTTGTCATGCTAACCATTTAAGAACAAACATGAGCGGAAAAAATACATTTGTTGAAACGGTTTTTGAAGTAGTTACCGATGCAATAAATAAAGGCATTATACATCTCTATACAGAGGATAATAAACTTTCAGGCAATACAATTCATCTCAAAGGAAGAGGAGTTGTCAATTTCGGTTCTTGCAGTTATCTCGGATTAGAATTTGATAAAAGAATGATTGCCGCTTCGCAAGAGGCGGTTCAGAATTACGGAACCACATTTGCCGAATCAAGAGCATACGTTTCCATCAGGCAGTATGAAGAATTAGAAAGTTTATTCGGTAAAATATTTAACTATCCCACATTGGTTGCTCAAACCACCACACTCGGTCATATCGCAGCAATTCCTGTTTTAATAAATGATGGCGATGCAATTATATTAGACCATCAGGTACATTTTTCGGTGCACACCGCGGTAAATATTGTAAAGTCAAGAGGCATTCATGTAGAAATGATTCGCCACAACAGGATGGACATGCTGGAAGACAGAATAAAAGTATTGCGTCAGAAATATTCGCGTATATGGTACATGGCGGATGGAATTTATTCCATGTATGGTGATGCTTCGCCTGTTAACGAAGTATATGAATTGTTGAACCGTTACAAAGAGTTGTATTATTATGTGGATGATGCTCACGGCATGAGTTGTTTTGGGAAAAACGGAAACGGATATGTGTTGAGCCAAAAACCAATGCACGAAAGAATGATTCTCGCTGCTTCTCTTGCAAAAGGTTTTGCAACAGGCGGAGCGGTATTGGTTTTTCCATCTAAAGAACTGGCAAACAAAGTAAGAAAATGCGGAAGTTCATTTATTACTTCTGGTCCCATGCAGCCATCACAATTGGGAGCTGCCATTGCTGCCGCAAAAATTCATTTGAGCAATGAGATTTATTCTTTGCAGGAAGATTTGCATGAAAATATAAAATTTGCCGGCATGATGCTGAAGAAATATGAACTTCCTTTGGTAGCTGAAACAAATTCTCCTGTGTTTTTTGTCGGTGTGAGTTTGCCAAAGCTAGGATACAGCATGGTGAAAAGAATGTTGGATGAAGGCTATTACCTCAATCTTGGAATTTTTCCGGCGGTACCGATAAAAAATACAGGCATCCGTTTCACCATTACTCGCCTGCATACATTCAAACAAATTGAAAGTATGATTGCCACTATGGCTCATCATCTACCGATAGCCATGGCGGAAGAAGGAATTTCTTTGAAGCAAATCTACAAAGCGTTTAGAATGGAATTGCCTGAAGAAAAACAAATAACAGAATCTGTAACTTCCTTGTTGAATAAACTTAATTTACATACTGAACATTACGATTCCATCGCTCAGGTTAATAAAGAAGAATGGAATACTTTGTTAGGCGAAAGGGGAACTTATGATTGGGGTGGTTTAAAGTTTTTAGAAGATTCATTTAGCAATAATGAATTGCCAGAAGATAACTGGACATTTGATTACCTTATTATTAAAGATAACGATGGTAAGACTATTCTCGCCACTTTTTTAACCACTGCTATATGTAAGGATGATATGCTTTCGCCTGCTGCGATTTCCGAGCAAGTTGAAGCTAAGCGCATTGGCGACAAGTATTATCTTACTTCACGCGTTCTTTTTGTTGGCTCTTTATTAACGGAAGGCAATCATTTGTATTTAGACAGAACTTCTCCTTTGTGGAAAGATGCGATGTATATTTTGTTTGAAAAGATTTCTAACCTTCAGGAAAAACACAATGCAGCTGGAATTACCATAAGAGATTTAGATGCAAACGATAATGAAATGGTTGCTTTTTTAATTGACAATGGATACTTTAAAACTTCCATGCCAGAGAATCATCGGATAAATATTGACTGGAATGATAAACAGGAGCACATAAATAAATTATCTGCCGGTTCAAAAAAACATTTAAAAAGATTTGCTCTTCGGCACGAAAATAAATATGAATTGGATATAATTACAAATCCAACCCATGAAGAAATTGCTCATTGGTATCAATTATACTTGAACGTGAAACAGGCAAATCTGGCATTAAACACATTTACTTTACCCTACAAGATTTTTGAAAATATGGTTGAGCATAGTCAATGGGAAATAATCACGCTCGCATTAAAATCCGAATTTGATAAAAGAGAGGAACGGAAACCAGTAACTGTCATATTCAATTATATCACGCAAGAAAATTATAATCCTATGATAATTGGTATTGATTATGATTTTCAGGAAGAATATAAATGTTACAAACAGGCGTTATATCAGGTAGTGATGAGAGCAAAAGAATTAAACCTGAAAAATATACACTTGGGATTTACTTCTTCATTTTGGAAAAAAACACTCGGAGCAAAACCATTTTCATCTGTTGCTTATATGCAGGTAAAAGATCATTATAACATGGAAGTTCTTGGAACAATGAGTGCGTTAGCAACTGCCTGATACCGAATGAAAAAAGTATTCAAATACATAGGATACACACTTGGAGGTTTGATTTTCCTTTTGATTTTATTATTTGTTTTTGTCTATGCATCCAGCACCATTCAAATCAACAAACAATACGATATTAAACCATCAGCGTTGAAAATACCTTCGGATAGTTCTACAATTAAAAACGGAGAACGGTTGTATGTTTTAAGAGGATGCACTTATTGCCATGGCATTGACCTTAGCGGAAAAACAATTATGTCCGATCCGTTGTTGGGCGTAATAGCAGGACCAAATTTGACAAAAGGAAAAGGCGGATTACCTGCGGATTACAGCGATCAGGATTATGTAAGAGCAATAAGGCATGGAGTAGGTCGCAGTAGAAAAGGATTAATGTACATGTCTGCGGAAGAATTTTATTATTTCAACGATAAGGATTTATCCGCCATTATTGCATACATAAAAACTATTCCTCAAGTTGATAATGTTCCGGAAACAAACGTGGCAGGTCCATTAATGAGGTTGTTGTTCCTGATGGATAAAGCGCCCATCATTGCCGCAAAAGTGATTGACCATAATGCCCCCAGACCTGCCGATGTGAAAGAAGATACCACCGCGGAATATGGACACTACATGTCTATAAGCTGTGCAGATTGTCATGGTGCCGGATTATCAGGTGGCGAAGTGCCGGCGGCTCCTCCGGGCACGCCCCTTGCTCCAAACATTACGTTTGATAAAAAAACAGGAATAGGAAACTGGTCAAAAGAAGATTTTGCAAAAGCAATGCGTGCCGGAATAAGACCGAATGGGAAACCCATTGACCCATTTATGCCATGGCAAAATTTTAGCCGGATGACGGATGTTGAACTTAATGCCATGTGGGTTTATCTCCGCTCACTGCCACAAAAATCTTTTGGAGAGGAATTGGCAAAATCAGAACAATCGGTTCAAGAACCAAAAGAAAATAACGAACGTAATTTAAAAGCACAAAAATGATGCTGCCAATCACAATTAATGAGTTTATCCAAAGGAGAATTTAGTCGGTTTAATCTAAAATCAAAAATAACGCTGCTAAAAGATAATGGAAAGATTTTGATGAAGAAAAAAATA
>PLUL01000038.1 GCA_003164895.1 Bacteroidota bacterium
GAAGTTTGAAATCCTTTGGGTAAATCTTTTTTTATTGTTTCTTTTATCACACGAGGTCCGGCAAAACCAATGAGTGCACCGGGTTCGGCAATATTCAAATCGCCCAGCATGGCATACGATGCCGTAACGCCGCCTGTTGTGGGGTCGGTCATTAAAGAAATATACGGAATGCCGGCTTCGTCAAGCAAAGTAAGTTTTGCAGATGTTTTTGCCAACTGCATCAGCGAAAAAGCCGCTTCCATCATGCGCGCTCCGCCCGATTTTGAAATAATCATAAATGGCACTTTGTGTTCAAGGCAAAAATCTATGGCACGCGAAATTTTTTCTCCCACCACTGCGCCCATCGAACCTCCGATAAAAGTAAAATCCATGCAACTGATTACAAGTTCATGTCCATCCACTTTTCCTGCTGCGGTGGAAATGGCATCTTTCAATCCTGTTTTTTTCTGAGAATCAACAAGACGGTCTGTGTATTTTTTTGTATCAGAAAAATTCAGTGGATCGGCAGAAGTAAGCTCGGCATCAAGTTCAAGAAATTCGTTGTTATCAAAAATAATTTCAAAATATTCTTTTGAACCAATACGTTCGTGATATCCGCAATCCAAACATACATAGCAATTTTTTGTATGTTCATCCGAAGGACGAATCTTCTTGCATGAAGAACATTTATGCCAAAGACCTTCTTTGGTTTCTCTTTTTTCCCGTGTTCGGGTGGTGATTCCCTTTGCTATTCTTTTGTACCAGGACATATTTAGTTAATTGAGTAATTGGTTGATTAGGTAATTAAGTATGAAACAAATCATATCATTACCATAATTACCTTTTTTTACGCTATAGTAATTTCTTTTGACAAATACACATCCTGAATCGCATTCAGCAGTTGAACTCCGTCTTTCATCGGCTTCTGAAATGCTTTGCGTCCGGAAATTAATCCGTGCCCGCCAGCACGTTTGTTTATCACAGCAGTTGTAACTGCGTCAGAAAGATCTGATGCTCCTTTCGATTCTCCACCAGAATTTATTAATCCTATTCTTCCCATGTAACAATTGGCAACCTGGTAGCGACAAAGATCAATTGGATTATCAGAAGAAAGTTCGCTGTAAACTTTTGCATGAGTTTTTCCGTAATTAAGTGCCGTATAACCTCCGTTATTTGTCGGAAGTTTTTGTTTAATAATATCCGCCTGAATGGTAACTCCCAAATGATTTGCCTGTCCGGTTAAATCGGCAGAGTTATGATAATCCGTTCCCTCTTTTTTGAAAGCAGGATTTCGGAGATAACACCAAAGTACCGTTGCCATGCCAAGCTCGTGTGCTTTTTCGAACGCAAAAGCGATTTCGGTAAGCTGCCTGCCTGATTCCGGTGAACCAAAATAAATAGTTGCTCCAACGGCAGCAGCTCCCATATTGTACGCGCTTTCCACTGTGCCAAAAAGAATCTGATCGTATTTATTCGGATAAGATAAAAATTCGTTGTGATTTATTTTTACGATGAAAGGAATCTTGCTTGCATATTTATTAGACACGATTCCAAGCACACCAAATGTTGAGGCAACCGCATTGCATCCGCCTTCAACGGCAAGTTTTACAATATTTTCAGGGTCAAAATAAGCAGGATTAGGAGCAAATGATGCACCGGCAGAATGTTCAATTCCCTGATCAACCGGAAGAATGGAAAGATAACCGGTTCCTGAAAGACGACCGTGGTTATAAATTTTTTTTAGATTATTAATCACTTTATCACTTCGGTTGGACATAGAAAAAATTCTGTCCACGAAATCTCCTCCGGGAAGATGAATTTGTTCTTTTGGAATTCCTTTGCAGGAATGATTAAGTAATTTTTCTGCATTTGAACCAAGCAGTTCGGTAAGTTTTGATGGTGCGACAATGGTTGCCATGATGATAAATTTTTTCGTTAAAGAGGGACAAATTTATTAATTATTCTTTGCGCTTATAAACATTCTTCACTTGAAAAGAAAATACAAAATAGTTGCGTTGAAAATGGTCTTGTGGTAATTTTATGAATGAAGTTTTTAAAAATTTATTCTTTATTAATTCTCACATTGCTGATTTCTTCCTGTGGCGTTAAAAAAAATGCAACAAATAATTCTTCTGACAATAAGAGTATTGAAGAAAAATATTCTCACTTGCTCAGAGTAAATGCGGAAAATATTTCTAACAGAAAATTATATTTATTCATAGATGAATGGTATGGAACACCTTATCAATACGGTGGTAAAACAAAAAATGGAGTTGACTGTTCAGATTTTGCATCTGTTTTATACAAAGAAGTTTTCGGAAGAGAAATTAATGGCTCTGCTTCTTCCATTTATAATCAATGCGAACACATTTCAAAAGAAGAATTGGCGGAAGGTGATTTTGTATTCTTTAAAATAGATTCAAAAGATATTTCTCATATTGGAATTTATCTTCAAAATAATAAATTTGTTCATGCCTCTGTGAAAAAGGGAATCATGATTGATGATCTGGATGAGGATTATTATAAAAAATATTTTATCGGAGGAGGAAGGGTAAAGTGAATTTTACCGAATGAGTGTAACACGCCCGATATATTTGTGTTCCTTGCCATAAATATCTGTAATGGTTACTTTCCAAACATAAAAATCTTCCTGCACCAAGTTGCCTTTACGTACAAAAAACAAATTTCTTCTTCTTTATATTAAGGAAAATCAAAACTCTTGAAAAGGTTGCCTTTGCCACTTAATATTTTTCATTACGTTTGAAGATGAATAAAAAGATTTTAGCTGTTAGCTATTGGCTATTAGCCATTAGTTATTCCTTCTCCCAGCCGTTTGTTGATCCTGTTAATTTCAGCTCACAGTTTTTTTCTTCTAATCATAAAGACAGCTCCCACACAAAAAATCAAACAAACGATTATGTTTTGAATGTTTTTTTTCCGAAAAAAATATCTGAAAGAACTACATTTCTAATAAGATTAACTGGCGAAAATCTTCATTCGGAATATAGATCAACAACAACCTCCATGTCCGATTTGTACGCAGTTTCTTTGCCGCTTGGCGCGCAATTTCTGACTAAAAACGAAAAATGGAAAATACTCGCAATGGCAATTCCTAAAATAAGTTCTGACTTTAAAGAAAATCTAACGAACGATTTTCAGATGGGCGGAATTGGATTGTTAAGTTATGTTGCAAATAAAAAACTTCAGTTTAAATTGGGATTGTATTATAACGGGGAATTCTTCGGAAATTTTTTTGTGCCGCTTATTGGAATTGACTGGAAAGTAACCGATCGATTGAGTTTTTATGGAATTTTTACGACCAATTATAATATTGAATACAGGTGGGGAAATAAATTTTTCACCGGTATTTGTTTCAAAGCGTATGAGCGTTCATACCAATTATCAAATTTTTACAATAATGATTTTGTTTGGGTGAAAGATGATCAGCTAAAATTTTTTGCTGATTATTTTGTCTATAAAAAAATTATGCTCTTTGCAGAAGTGTCACGAAGCCTCAGTTATAGTTTACTGGAATACAATAGTGCAGATATTAAAACACCGGTTGTAACCAATCCAATTTATTCTCCATTCAACAATTCATTTTTTTTCTCAGTCGGAATTGCTTACAGAATAAGAATGCAAGATGATTCGTCCAAGTAAAGTCAATATTCTTTCTCCATAATTTTAATACTTTTGCCATTCAAAATTTAATCATGAAAAAATTAATTTTCTATTCTTCTCTTTTCATTCTTGCGTCATGCGGCAACAAAAAACAGAACCAGCAAACTTCTATTGACCATTTGCCTTATCCTCAAACTAAAAAAGTGGATACTGTGAATGATTATTTCGGAACTAAAATTGCCGACCCATATCGCTGGTTAGAAGATGATAACTCTGCCGAAACAAAACAGTGGGTGGAAGCTGAAAATAAAGTTACATTCGATTATCTTTCTAAAATTCCTTTTCGTCAGCAAATAAAAGATCGCTTAACAAAAGTTTGGAACTACGAAAAGTGTTCAGTTCCTTTCAAACGCGGAAAATATTATTTCTTTTACAAAAATAACGGAATTCAAAATCAAAGCGTGTTATATGTTCAGGAAGGATTGAATGGAACGCCAAAAGTCTTAATCGATCCTAATACACTTTCTGCCGATGGTACCACTGCGCTTGCTGGCGTAAGTGTTCGCGAGGATGGAAAATACATTGCTTATAATCTTGCAAAATCCGGTTCTGACTGGAATGATATTGTAACGATGGAAATTGAAAATGGAAAAGTTTTGGCGGACACGCTTCACTGGATAAAATTTTCTCAGGCATCGTGGAAGGGCGATGGATTTTACTACAGCACTTTTCCTGCTCCGACAAGTCATGCGTATTCAGGCAAGAATGAAAATGGAAAAGCTTATTTTCATAAACTTGGAACGAGTCAGTCAAAAGATGAACTTGTTTATGAAGACAAAAAACATCCGGGCAGAAGTTATGGCATCAGCGTTACGGATGACCAGCATTTCATGGGATTGTGGGGAAGCGAATCCACAAGCGGAAGTTCTTTCGCTGTAAAAGATTTGAATTATTTTGATCCACGAAATGGATATGCGCATTTTGAACCTCAATGGAAATGGGTTGATACCACTTTCAAGAACGATTATAATTTGATTGACAACATCGGCAATCAACTTCTTGTTCTCACCAATGCCAATGCACCAAAGTGGCAGCTCGTGATGATTGACCCGATGAAACCACAAATGAAAAATTGGGAAATAGTTATTCCAGAAAGTGAAGATTTGCTGGAGAATGTTTCGCTTTGCAATGGGAAAATTGTCGCAACATTTTTGCATGATGTTACAAATAAACTTTGCGTCTATGATTTAGATGGAAAAATGGAAAAAGAAATTCCTGTTCCACCGCTTGGAGTTGCAGGTTTCAGCGGAGATAAAAAAGACAGTATTGCATTTTATTCATTCACAAATTATACCACACCGACAACGATTTATAAATACAGTATTGGTTCAAATACTTCGAAAGTTTTTTTTAAACCGAAAGTTGATTTTAATTCCGATGCTTACGAAAGCAAGCAGGTGTTTTATCCAAGCAAGGATGGAACTAAAATCCCGATGATTCTCACTTACAAAAAAGGAATAAATCTTGATGGAAATAATCCTTGTTTCCTATATGGTTACGGTGGATTTGATATCAGCAATACTCCCTATTTTGTTACAAACTCTGTTGCCTTTTTAGAAAATGGTGGCATTTACGCAGTGGCGAATATTCGTGGCGGTGGCGAATACGGAGAAGCATGGCACAAAGCCGGAATTATTTGCAACAAACAAAATGTGTTTGATGATTTCATCGCTGCGGCAGAATATCTCATTAAAGAAAAATATACTTCATCGCAAAAACTGGCAGTGCATGGTCGTTCCAACGGAGGACTTTTGGTTGGTGCAGTTATGACTCAACGCCCTGATTTGATGAAAGTGGCAATTCCTGGAGTTGGAGTTTTGGATATGCTTCGTTATCATAAATTCACCATCGGATATACTTGGGCGAGTGATTATGGAACCAGCGCCGGCAAATCACAATTTGATTGCTTGGTGAAATATTCTCCTTTGCATAATGTAAAAGAAACACAATATCCGGCAACTATGGTCATGACCGGTGATCACGACGACCGCGTGGTGCCTGCGCATTCCTTTAAGTTTGCGGCAACCGTGCAGGAAAAAAATAAAGGAACAAATCCGATTCTCATACGCATTGACCAGAAAGCAGGTCACGGTGCGGGAAAACCAACTTCAAAACAAATTGAAGAATGGGCGGATGTGTGGAGCTTTGTGTTTTATAATTTAGGAATGGAAATCGGGAAGAAACAGGAATCTGAATTATTAAAATAATAAACTGTCATTTCGACCAAAGGGAGAAATCCCCTTGCGATAAATAGAAAATAATCATGGGATTCCTCGCTCGGGCTCGGAATGACAAATACTAAAATGACTGACCAGTTGAAATTAAGATGGGTAATGATTTGCAGCACATTGTTTATTGTGCTGAATACTTTATTTATTGCAAAAGAGATTTACTGGTTCATGATTCTGCCGGTTGTGCTGCTTGTAATTCTCACGGCATTTATCGCGCTCGATGTTCTTTTACTTATTATTGTTTTTGCCACACCGCTTGCACTTACTATTTACAATTCTAATTTTGGAGTTTCACTTTCACTTCCCACAGAACCGCTTCTTTTTGGAGTGATGATGATCTATATCCTTCGTTTATTTTATGAAGGTAAAGTGGAAAGAAAAATATTCTTCCATCCAATCACCATTGCCATTCTCATTAATCTTACATGGATATTTTTCACCTGCATGACGAGTACCATGCCCATTGTTTCATATAAATTCTTGCTCTCCCGTTTGTGGTTTGTTATTCCATTTTATTTTGTTTCTCTTCATTTATTCAAAGAGAAAAAAAATATGCGAAGACATTTGTGGCTTTACATGATCTCTTTTGCCATCGTAATTATTTATACGCTCGTTAATCATGCAATGGAAAATTTTTCTGAAGCATTTGCGCACATTGCCATGAATCCGTTTTACAACGACCATACTTCGTATGGCGCCATGCTTGCCATGTACATGCCTGTTCTCATTTTCTTTGTGTTTGACAAAGAATCTCCCAGAAGCATGAAGTACTTTGCTTTCTTTATGCTTCTTATTTTCATTACCGGATTAATTTTTTCTTACACACGTGCCGCTTGGCTGAGTTTGATCGTTGCTCTTGGAGTGCTTATCGTTTATCTCCTTAGGATTCGTTTAATACCAATACTTGCTGTGATTGGAATTTTAATCGCAATGTTTTTTTATTATCAAAAAGATATTATGATTCAATTGGAATCAGGCAGATATAAGAACACCAAAAACAGAGATGTGGAACAACGCCTGCAATCCATTGCCAATGTAACTACCGACGCATCCAATACCGAACGTTTCAATCGTTGGGCATCGGCAATGCGGATGTTTTCGGAAAAACCTTTTTTCGGATGGGGACCCGGCACCTATCAGTTTCAATACGCACCTTTTCAAATTTCTACAGAGAAAACTCGCATCTCAACCAACTTTGGTGAAAAAGGAAATGCACACAGCGAATACATTGGTCCGCTTGCCGAATCAGGAATTATAGGATTACTTTCGGTTCTTGCAATTATAATTACTACACTTCTCACCGCAGGAAAACTTATTTACCATTCTTCAAATAAAAGAACACGCATTTTTGCTATGGTGCTGATGCTCGGTCTTATCACTTATTTTATACACGGCACGCTAAATAATTTTCTTGACACCGACAAAGCTTCCGCTCCGTTTTGGGGATTTATTGCAATGATCGTGGCGATGGATATTGCCGAAAAGAAGAAGGTAGAGAAAAAATAATTCTGAATTTTGAATCACTCTATTTCCGGAAGTTCAATATCATCGCTCACGATGAATGATCCTGAAAAGTCTCCGGAAATTTCCTGTAGTAACTTATATGCTTCCAATTTTGTTCTGAAATTTCCCACACGGATTTTAAAGTAGGGTTGTTGGTAATCAAGGTAAGAAGGAACATCCTTATGCTGCGCCATAAATTTTGATTTTACATCCAGCGCTTTTGCTTTTTCCTGACCAAAATGTATTTGTACTCTATAGCCCTTTATTTTTCCCTTTCTTGCTTCATTAATAAGGACATGTTTGAGTACAAGTTCATTCACGCGTTTATCCTGAACGATGTTGCTGTCAGCAGAAAATATTTTCAGTGAATCAGATGATTGGGCGTTTGCAGATAAAAGCAAGAACATAGAAAACAGAAATAAAATATATTTTTTCATATTCATTGCAAAAATAGTAAATCCCCAAATCTTCTGTCTACTATCTTAGATTCTTTGCTGTTAGCAACTATATAAAAAAAAATAATTTTTTTAATCGCGGATAAATATTTCTGTTACATTTGTCATGCAATTGTCGGATAAAAATTTTGTTTTTAAAAATGACCCAAATCATATTATGAACTGCTTTATCTCATGTACTAAGCAAATTTCCTCAAAATCGCAATTACTTTTCACTTTATTTTTTCTTTCGGTGAACTTTGGCTTCGCTCAAGCCGATGGTGGGAAAGTATTTAAACAGAACTGCGCAGCTTGCCATCGAGTTGATGAGCAAAAACTTGTTGGACCCGGATTAAAAGATGTGGCATCGCGTGTTCCTCAACCCGCAGATGAATGGTTATTCAAATGGATAAAAAATAATCTTGCACTTCAGAAGTCAGGAGATGCGTATGCAAATAAATTAGTTAGTGATAATAATAAAACACCAATGACTGTATTTGATGGTGTTCTTAGTGATGCGGATATTAAAGCAGTAATTGGATATATAAAAAATCCTCCTGTTGAGAAAAAAGAGGCGGCGAAAGCTACTGCGGGCGGTGAACAGCCACAAGAAAAAGGATTCAATATTTTCACAGCCCTTATTATTGCGACAATTGTTCTTTTAATCCTTGTAGGTGTTCTTGGTGGAGTAAAGAAAAATCTTCAAACCATAGTAAACGCAAAAAAGGGATTAACTCCTCCTGTGCCGATTAGTCCAATCAAATGGGCATCTGGAAATAAACGTCTAGTTGCGTTGATAGGAATTTTATGCGTAGCATTGATTGCCCGAGCTGCTTATCATGCCTTAATGGGAATTGGAGTGTATGGAAATTATAAACCTGTTCAGCCGATATTATTTTCTCACCAAACACATGCAGGAAAATTGGCAATCAACTGCGTATATTGTCATTCGGGAGCGGAGAAAGGAAAAACAGCAGGTGTTCCATCCGCAAATGTTTGTATGAACTGTCACAAAGCAATTTCTGAAGGACCGAAAACAGGAAAAGTGGAGATTGCAAAAATTTATGATGCTGTAGGATGGAATCAAGTTTCTGGAAAATATGACAAGCCACAACATCCTATTAAATGGACTCGTGTTCATGCACTGCCGGATTTTGCGTATTTCAATCACTCGCAACATGTGGTGGTTGGTAAACAGGATTGTAAAAATTGTCATGGCGATATTGCTGCTGGTGATGAAGCCAAACAGTTTTCTCCTCTCACAATGGGATGGTGCATCGAATGTCACCGCAAAACGGAAGTTCCAGGAATGGCAACCAATCCTTATTATGCGGATTTGCACAAGAAACTTGCAGAGAAATATAAAGGTCAGCCAATCACTGTAGAAAAAATGGGCGGACTGGATTGCATTAAATGTCATTATTAATACATATATAATAAGGTATCTTGCTTATGAAAAAATATTGGCAATCGCTGGATGAGCTAAAAGAAACTCCTGAGTTTCTCGATTTGAAGAAGAATGAGTTTGCCGAAAATGTTCCTACTGAAGTTTTGGGAAGAAAATTTCCTGCTGCCAAATTTATTACAGATGAAAATAAATCAAACGAAGGATTTTCACGAAGAGATTTTTTGAAAGTGATGGGATTCTCGGTTGGTGCTGTAACACTTGCTGCCTGCGAAACTCCGGTTAATAAAACAATTCCATATCTTTTTAAGCCTGAAGAAATAACTCCGGGAATTGCAAACTGGTATGCTTCAACATATTTTGACGGACACGATTATTGTTCTGTTCTCGTAAAAACTCGCGAAGGTCGTCCGATTAAAATCGAAGGAAATAAAAAATCAAAAATCACTCACGGAGGAACCAGCGCACGTGTTCAGGCATCGGTTCTTTCTTTATATGATTCTGAAAGATTGAAAGGACCGGTTGCGAAAGGAACTGAAACTACTTGGAATAAAATTGATGCAGAAATTCCTGCAAAGCTGACTGAGGTTTCAGGTGCAGGAAAAAAAGTTTGTATTCTTTCCTCGACAATTATTAGTCCTTCAACAAAAAATGTTATTAGCGGATTTGCATTGAAATATCCTTCCGCAAAGCATGTAACTTATGATGCGGTTTCTTATTACGCTCTTGCAGAAGCTCAGGAAAATGTGATGGGAAAAGAATGTATTCCTTCCTATAATTTCGATAAAGCAAATGTAATTGTAAGTTTCGCTGCCGATTTTTTAGTGAACTGGCTTTCTCCTGTTGAATATGCCTGGCAATATGCACAGGGAAGAAAATTAAATGACGGAAAGAAAATTTTATCAAAACACGTTCAGTTTGAAACAACTCTTTCTTTGACCGGAAGTAATGCTGACATTCGTGTTCCTGTGAAACCATCGCAGGTTGGAACTGCAGTTTTAAATCTTTATAATGCTCTTGCATCTTTAGCCGGAGAAACTTCTTTAAATGTTTCCGGAAAAGTTGCTGAAAAAGAAATTTCTGACAGTGCAAAATGGCTTTGGGCTAACAAAGGAAAATCTCTGGTTGTTTGCGGAGTGAATGATGAAGCGATTCAAACGGTGGTTGCTGCAATCAATAAAATGCTGGGCAATTACGGTTCAACAATAGATATTGAAAATCATTCCAACTGCCATCAGGGCAACGATGAACACTTTGCCGAACTGATGGAGGAAATGAAGAATGGAAAAATTGGTGCACTTATTATATATAATAGTAATCCGGCTTACACTGCTCCCGGTTTTGCTGATGCAATGAAAAAAGTCGGTCTAAAAATTTCTTTCTCAGGTTCGATGGATGAAACCGCTTCTCTTTGCGATTATGTTTGTCCCGACCATCATTATCTTGAATCTTGGAACGATGCCGAACCAAAGAAAAATCAATTCTCTCTTACTCAACCAACCATTGCTCCTATTTTAAATACACGCTGCGCTCAGGAAACCTTGGCGAAGTGGAGTGGAGTTGCAAATTCTAATTACCACGATCATATTCAAGCTACTTGGGAAAAACTTTTATTCCCTGCTTCCGATGGATTTGTAGAACACTGGAATAAATCTTTGCACGATGGTGTTGCTGAAATTATTGCAGTGCCTGTTGTTGCAGATGAAAAGAAAAAAGAAAAATCTGCAAAAGAAAATAAAGAGGAAAAAGAAACTAAGGACGAGGAAAAGAAAATGTCGTTGAATGACTGTGCATCAATGATTGCAAAAGATAAAGGCGGTGATATTGAGCTTGTTCTCTACGAAAAAACCGGAATGGGAATTGGAAATCAAGCCAACAATCCTTGGTTGCAGGAATTTCCAGACCCGATTTCAAAATGTACTTGGGATAATTATATTACCATGAATCCTACCGACATGAAAGGAAAATATTCCCTTCTTGAAAGAGGAAATTATCAGGGTGATATTGTTGAACTAACGGTTGGAGGACAAAAAATTTCTGCTCCGGTTTATCCTCAGCCAGGGCAAGCACTTGGAACAATCGGTCTTGCTTACGGGTATGGAAGAACTAACGCAGGAAAAGTTGCAAATAATGTTGGAGTGAACGCGTATCAATTTGTTCAATGGCAGGATGGATTTATTCAGAATGCAGTTTCTGGAGTGAAAGTGAGCGCTGCAACGGGTGAGAAACACGAATTCGCCTGCACACAAACTCATCACACCATGATGGGACGTGATTCCATTGTGCAAGAAACAAATTTAGAAACCTATACAAGTAAACCAAAGGAAGAATGGAATCCGATGGTTGCGGTTGCTCAACATGATGAAAAAGCAAACTATCACGAGAGTGCAGCAACAACTGCAAATCTTTGGGATTCGCATGATAAACCTGGTTTCCGCTGGGGACTTTCACTTGATTTGAATTCATGTATCGGTTGCGGTTCGTGTGTGATAAGTTGTTCCGCAGAAAATAATGTGCCTGTTGTTGGAAAAACAGAAGTTCGCAAGACACGCGAGATGCACTGGATTAGAATTGATAGATATTATTCTTCGGATTTAAAACACGCAGAAGATGGTGAGAAGGAGAATAAAGGATTGATTTCTTCTTTCCGCGATATGGAACATGCTTCGGAAAATCCGAAAGTGGTTTTCCAGCCAATCATGTGCCAGCATTGTAATCATGCACCTTGCGAAACAGTTTGTCCGGTTCTCGCAACCACGCATAGTACCGAAGGATTGAACCAGATGATTTATAATCGTTGCATCGGAACAAGATATTGCGCAAACAACTGTCCTTATAAAGTAAGACGTTTCAATTGGTTTGAATACGACAGCAATAAAATGTTTGCCGATGTAAATCCGGCATCATGGGGAAATGATTTGGGAAGAATGGTTTTGAATCCGGATGTGGTTGTTCGTTCGCGTGGAGTGATGGAAAAATGCACGCTTTGCGTTCAGCGTATTCAGGAAGGAAAACTTTCCGCAAAAAAACTTGAACGTGCATTGGCAGATGGTGAAATTCAAACTGCTTGTCAGCAATCTTGTCCTACAAATGCAATTATTTTTGGTGATTTGAATAATAAGGAAACACAGATAAGCAAGCACTACGATGATGAAAGGCGTTATTTGCTTTTGGAAGAAGTAGGAGTGCAGCCAAATGTATTTTATCTGACAAAGGTAAGAAACGCGTAAAAAATAGATTTTTGACTAATTAAATTTGTAATTAATATCGAGAAAGTCATAATAAAAAATATTGAAATCCCCCATAAGTGAAATGAAAACAACATTAATGATTGCAAAATGATGTAGTATGAAAAACAAAACACAAACAAATAGCTTTACCAATAAGCTAAAATCAAATTTTTGTAAACAATTCGGTGCTTGCCAGATTGTATTTATTTCTTTATTCTTCCTGAATAACACTTTTTCCTTTGCTCAAATAAATGGTGGAGGATTGAATTCACTTACTCTTTGCAGCAATTCTACCGTAATGGCATGGGGATATAATAACAATGGTCAGTTGGGAATCGGCGATACAAACAGACAGCTTTCTCCCGTTGAAGTTCATGGACCTTTAAATGTAGGATTTCTTACCGGTGTTACTGCACTTGCATCTGGCGGTGATGCGTTGGCAGGAGTGAGTCATTCTCTTGCTTTAAAAAATGACGGTACTGTTTGGGCTTGGGGATGGAATCATTACGGACAATTAGGCACCGGTGATACAAATGCACGAAATGTACCTGTTCAGGTGAGTAATCTTACAAATGTTACATCTATTGCAGGAGGCGGATTTCATTCGTATGTTCTGAAAAGTGATGGCACCGTTTGGGCTTGGGGAAGAAATTATCATGGTGAGTTAGGAATAGGGGATACAATTAGTTCTAAAATTCCTGTGCAGGTGCACGGACCCGGCAATGTTGGCTTTCTTACAAATATAATCGCCATTGCAACCGGAGGATGGGGTCATTCGTTTGCCTTGAAAAGTGATGGCACTGTTTGGTCGTGGGGACAAAATTATTTCGGACAATTAGGAGTTGGAGATACTACCGACAGATATTCGCCAACGCAGGTAAGCATCACCGGCATCACTGCCATTTCAGCAGGTGGTGGTCATTCTCTTGCTCTGAAAAATGACGGCACTGTTTGGGCTTGGGGATATAATTCTTTAGATCAATTGGGCGATAGTACAAGTATTGATAGACATGCTCCTGTGCAAGTGCATGGACCTGGAAGTGTAGCATTTCTAACAGGTATCATCCAAATTTCAGGAGGTGCTGCTCATAATCTTGCCTTGAAAAATGATGGCACTGTTTGGGCTTGGGGATTTAATCAATTTGGTCAATTAGGAGATGGAAATTCAGTTAATGGAATTGAACCGGTGCCAGTGAGTTTGCTTACAAGCGTTTATTCAGTTTCGGCAGGTGGAGGACATTCAATGGCTCTTAAACACGATGGCACCGTTTGGACTTGGGGATATAATACTTACGGTGAATTAGGTGATGGTACTACCGTTGAACATTCTACTCCCATTCAGGTAAATGGTTTGTGTGCAATAAATGGCATAAATGAATTGCATAATCAGCAGATGAACTTAGATATTTCTCCTAATCCAAGCAGCGGAGTTTTCAATTTGCAGATGAGTCAATTTGAAAATTTGAAAATGAATAACATAGAAATTTATGATGTTTACGGAAAAAAGATTTATCAATCTTCAGATTCTCAAATTCTCAAATCAACAATTGATTTGAGCAATGAACCAAAAGGTATGTATTTTATAAGAGCTATTTCTGAAGATAAAATTATCGGAATCGGAAAATTAATTGTTGAATAAATAAAATAGACAACGAAAATTTATGTTCAAAGAAGCATCCATACGTGAACCGCTCATTCTCGGTGATAAGGTTTCTTATCATCAGATAACCGAAGATGTTGCACGTTCAGTTGAAGGCAAAGCAAACAAAATGTGGTGGGGAGCTTTCACCATTGCATTTATCGCGATGTTGTGGGGATTCGGTTGCCTTGCTTATACAGTTGGAACAGGAATCGGTGCGTGGGGTGCAAATAAAACAGTGGGTTGGGCTTGGGATATTACAAATTTTGTTTGGTGGATTGGTATTGGTCACGCAGGAACTCTTATTTCAGCAGTGCTTCTTTTATTCCGTCAGCGTTGGAGAATGGGAATCAATCGTTCCGCAGAAGCGATGACTATTTTTGCTGTTGTTTGTGCTGCAATCTTTCCTGTCTTTCACATGGGTCGGGTGTGGGTGGCATATTGGACGATGCCAATTCCGAATCAGTTTGGTTCTTTGTGGGTTAATTTTAATTCTCCATTGTTGTGGGACGTATTTGCAATTTCAACTTATTTTACTGTATCAGTAATTTTCTGGTATCTCGGTTTGATTCCGGATTTTGCAATGATTCGCGATAGGGCAAAAGTTGTTGGAAACAAAATGAATGAAATGATCTATCGCATTCTTAGTTTTGGATGGAGTGGAAGAGTAAAAGATTGGGTTCGTTTTGAAGAAGTTTCGCTTGTGCTTGCAGGACTTTCTACTCCACTTGTGTTTTCGGTTCACTCCATCGTAAGTATGGACTTTGCCACTTCAATTGTTCCGGGATGGCATACTACCATTTTCCCTCCTTACTTTGTTGCCGGAGCTATCTTTTCAGGATTCGCAATGGTGCTTACGCTGGTTCTTATCATGCGTAAAGTTTTGAGTCTCGAAGCGTATGTAACCGTGAAGCATATTGAATACATGAATATTATTATCATGCTAACCGGTTCTTTGGTGGGTATTGCTTATCTCACCGAACTTTTTATTTCATGGTATTCAGGAGTAGAATATGAATCGTATGCGTTCATCAATCGTTTTTCTGGTCCATATTGGTGGGCATATTGGAGCATGATGACATGTAACGTAGTTTCTCCTCAGCTTTTCTGGTTTAAAAAGATTCGTACTAATCTCATGGCAACTTTTATTTTGTCTTTGGTTGTGAATACAGGAATGTGGTTCGAACGTTTTGTAATTATTGTTACTTCGCTTCACAGAGATTATCTTCCATCGAGCTGGACAATGTATTCTCCAACTTGGATTGAGGTGGGAATTTTTGTTGGAACGATTGGATTTTTCTTCACAGCGTTTTTGACATTTGCTCGCGTATTTCCTGTAATTGCACAAAGCGAATTAAAAACAATTATGAAAAGTTCAAGCAAGATGTTTAAAAACAAAAACGATAATCATCATCACTAAAAAATATGAGCACAAAAGCGATACATGCAATTTACGATGACGATGAGGTGCTGGTAAGTGCAGCGAAAAAAATTCATGCTGCGGGAATCCGCGTGAAAGAAGTCTTCACTCCATTTGCTGTACACGGACTTCCTGAAGCACTGCATACTCCGCGAACTCGCATTGCAATTTGTTCTTTTCTTTACGGATTAACAGCTTGTGGATTGGCATGTCTTACAATATGGTATTTCATGGTTCACGATTGGCCAATGGATGTTGGTGGAAAACCAAACGGTACATTGTATGAAAACATTCCGGCATTTATTCCACCGATATTTGAGTTCACAGTATTTTGTTCTGCGCACTTAATGTTTTGGACATTGCTTTTCAGAAGTTGGATATTACCGGGAGTTAGACCAAAAAATCCTGACCCAAGAACAACTGACGATAAATTTTTGGTATGGATAGAAACAAACGATACGGAAAGTGTTTCGAAATTATTGAGAGAAACAGGTGCAAGTGAGATTAAAATTATTTAAAGTTTGAAGTTTTATTTTTAGAAAAAAGAAACATCAATTATGATAATCAAGAAAAAAATACTCGGTGGAATCTTTCTTATCATCGGTACAATAGCTGTTTCCTGCAACAATGTTCCAAATAGTCCGGGATGGGAATACATGCCCGATATGTATCGTTCCTCGTCTTACGAAACAAATTCGGATAATCCGAATTTTTCGGATAGCTTAACTGACCGCAAACCGGTTGCCGGAACAATTTCACAAGGATGGTTTCCAAATTCAGAATTTACTTCTTTAAAAGTTCCATATCCCTATAAGAATGACAGCGCAGGTTATGAAGATGCGGGAAAAAATTTGAAAGACCCATTTCCTGCTTCTCCGGAAATTATTTCACAGGGAAAAGAGAAATTTGAAAAGTATTGTATTCATTGCCACGGAGCAACAGGTCAAGGCGATGGAACAGTTGTTACTGCCGGAAATTTTCCGCCTCCTCCTGCTTACAACGGTGCATCTCTTAAAAATCTTCCTGAAGGAAAAATGTTTCATACGCTTCAATACGGAAAAAATATGATGGGTTCGCACGCATCACAACTTACTGTGGAAGATCGCTGGAAAATTATTCGCTATGTTCAGACTTTGCAAAATCCGGGAGGAGTTGCATCTGCTCCTGCTGATACGACAAAAAAGAAAATATAATAACTGATAAAAAGTAAAAGGTAGTATGAGTTTAACCTATACAATCTCCGATAAAACAAAGAAGATTCTCTTCGCGATGATGGGCATTGGCTTACTTGCTTTTGTTTACGCGATGGTACGAGGAATTCCTATTCAGCGCGTATGGGCAAATGTGCTGGTGAATATTTTCTTTTTCATGTCCATTGGGTTGGGTGCAACATTTTATATGGCAAAAAAATATGCTGCCGAAGCATCGTATGCTATCGTTTATAAAAGAGTTTATGAAGCCATCAGTGGTTATCTTCCAATTGGCGCGTTAATGCTTGTTCTTTTTCTCATAGCCGGATTTTTAGGATTGCATCACATTTATCATTGGATGGATAAAGATGTTTATAATCCTGCGAGTGAACATTACGATAAAGGAATTGCTCACAAAGCCGCGTATTTTAATCCTCTGTTTTTCTGGGGAAGGATTTTGGTTTTCTTTGGACTTTTTATTTTTGCTCAGCGCACACTTCGTCAGCGTTCACTCGAAGAAGATTTGACCGGAGATATTTCTCTTTACAAAAAAAGCATCACTACTTCCGCTTGGTTTCTTGTCATCTTTGGATTTACAGCTCCGGTAATTGTTTGGGATGTTATCATGTCGGTGGACACACATTGGTTCAGTACTATGTTCGGATGGTATGTGTTGGCAGGATTCTGGTGCACCACAATGATTACAATTATGTTGTTCTCACTTTATCTGAAAGGCAAAGGACATCTTGAAGAAATGAACGACAATCATTTTCACGATTTAGGGAAATGGGTGTTTGCTCTCAGCGTTTTATGGACATATACTTTCTTCTGCCAGTTCATGTTGATTTGGTATGCAAATATTCCTGAGGAAGTAACTTATTTTCAAGATCGTCTTGGAGCGTTTGGCTATCGCCCGTTATTTTGGATAATGTTTTTCATTAATCTTTTGTTGCCGCTCATCGTATTGATGTCACGTGATGCAAAACGCAATGCAACATTTTTAAAAATTGTCGGAGGTATTCTCATTATAACTCATTGGCTGGATGTTTTTGTAATGGTAATGCCTGGAACCGTAGGTGCAAACTGGAGAATTGGTCCGATGGAAATTGGAATGGGCATCGGTTTTGCCGGAGTATTTTTATTTGTTGTGCTGAACCAACTTGCAAAAGCGCCATTGGTTGTGCAGAAACATCCGTTCTTAGAAGAAAGTAAACATCATCAGATATAATACAACAAGTTGATAAGCATGTTGCAGATGGAAACATAATGAACTTTAAATTATAGACCCTAAATTTTAAACCCCCTATTATGGTCACCTTACTTGGTTGGTTAGTATTTATTCTCTCAATAATCGCGATAGTACGCCTTATTAAAATTTATGAACTCGCCTCCGAAATGCGAGGCGGAAAACCCCAATGGGAAGTTACCGAAAGCGATAATCGTTTTAATGCGAGGATGATGATTGTATTTGGTGTTGCATTTTTTGCTTTCTGCTTTTGGCTCTTTTTCGCTTACAAAGATAAATTGCTTCCAATCTCAGCATCCGAACACGGCACTCACATTGACTGGCTTTTCAATTTCAACATGGCAATTATTGGTGTTGTGTTTGTTGCTGCAAATGCTGTTCTGTTTTTCTTTGCATATAAGTATTTTGGAAGCAAGAAAAATAATAAGGCAACTTTTTTTACCGAAAGTCATAAGCTCGAACTTATCTGGACAGTTATTCCTGGCGTGGTGCTTGTTGTGATTATTTTTCTCGGAATTAAAACATGGAACAATATTACTGCTCCGGCCCAAGGAGAGTCCATGGTAATGGAATTGTATGCGAAGCAGTTTGACTGGACTGCCCGTTATGCCGGCAAGGATAATAAACTGGGCAGAAGAAATTTCCGTTTGATTACAGATACCAATCCAATGGGACTTGATTTAACTGATCCTGATGGAAAAGATGATATTGTAGTTCATAACGAATTTCATATTCCGAAGGGAAAGCAGATTGATTTCAAATTGGGTTCGCGCGATGTGATTCACAGCGCTTACATGCCTCACTTCCGCGCACAAATGAATTGTGTTCCCGGAATGACAACCATGTTCCATTTTGTTCCAACCGTATCTACCGATGAGATGAGAAAAAGACCGGAAGTAATTAAAAATATGACTGAAGTGAATGAACTTCTTGCAAAGAAAGGTGAACCGCCGGTTGAGTTTAATTACTTGCTGCTTTGCAATAAAATTTGTGGACTTAGCCATTACAATATGCAGATGAATATTATTGTGGATGAACCGGCTCAGTTCAATGAATGGATAAGCAAGCAAAAAACTGTTGGTGAAACCATTTCGGCTTCGACAGAGAATAAGACAGACAATGATAAAATGCTTGCAGAGAAAAAATAAAATACAGTTGAGTTAATTAAACTTCAGACCTTAAACTTTAGACATATTATGTCACACGACCACACCCACAGCGAACAGCATCACGATGCACATCATCATGAGGAAAGTTTTATTTCGAAGTATGTTTTCAGCATGGATCATAAAATGATCGCAAGGCAGTTTCTTGTTACTGCAATCTTTATGGCGTTTGCTGCCATGGTGATGTCCACACTTTTCCGTTTGCAGATTGCTTGGCCCGATGAAAAATTTGCAGTAATGAATTGGCTCTTGGGCGACAAATGGGCGCTGGGTGGAAAAATGTCTCCCGAAATTTATCTCGGACTTGTTACTATTCACGGAACTATTCTTGTATTCTTCGTTCTTACCGGAGGATTGAGCGGAACATTTGCAAACCTGCTTATTCCTTATCAAGTTGGTTCACGCGACATGGCTTCGCCGCTTTTGAATATGCTTTCTTATTGGTTCTTTCTTATCGGTGCAATCATTATGCTCGGTTCCGTATTTATTCCAACCGGACCGGCAGCACCGGGATGGACAATTTATCCGCCTTTGAGTGCGTTGCCTGAAGCTATGCCCGGTTCAGGAATGGGAATGACGCTGTGGCTTATTAGTATGACTTTATTTATTGTTTCAGCATTGCTTGCAGGTTTGAATTACATCATCACCGTTCTTAATTTGAGAACAGTTGGAATGACTATGATGCGCTTGCCGCTCACCATTTGGGCACTGTTGGTTACTGCAATTCTTGGCGTACTTTCTTTTCCGGTTCTTTTATCTGCCTGCTTGCTTTTAGTTTTCGACAGAGTTCTTGGAACAAGTTTTTACCTATCGGATATTTATATCAATGGAACACCGCTTGAACACGCCGGAGGAAGTCCGATCCTTTTCCAGCATCTTTTCTGGTTTCTTGGTCACCCCGAAGTTTATATCATTATTCTTCCCGCGCTCGGATTGATGTCTGAAATTATTTCGGTGAACTCACGTAAACCTATTTTCGGATACCGTGCCATGGTTGGAAGTATTCTGGTCATTGCATTGCTTTCCTTCGTAGTGTGGGGACACCACATGTTTGTAACAGGAATGAATCCGTTCCTCGGTTCGGTGTTTGTATTCACCACAGTTCTTATTGCCATTCCTTCTGCAGTGAAGGCGTTTAATTATATCACCACATTGTGGAAAGGAACCATTCGTTTTACACCCGCAATGCTGTTTGCCATCGGCGCGGTTTCAACATTTATTACTGGCGGTGTTACAGGAATTATTCTTGCCGATGCTGCTTTGGATATTAATCTTCACGATACTTATTTTGTGGTGGCGCACTTTCATATCGTGATGGGGCTTTCTGCAATCCTTGCCATGTGCGGAGGCGTTTATCACTGGTTCCCGAAAATGTATTTGCGCATGATGAATAAAAAATTAGGATACGCACACTTCTGGCTTACGTTCATTGCTGCTTACGGTGTATTTTTCCCTCAGCATTTCCTTGGTCTTGCCGGAGTGCCGCGCAGGTATTACACCAATTCTGCATTCCCTCTTTTTGAGAACCTTGTGAATATTGAAGAGTTAAGTACCTGGTTTGCAATATTAGGTGCAGCAGCGCAATTTATTTTCTTCTTTAACTTTTTCTACAGCATCTTCCGCGGAGAAAAAGCCACAAAGAATCCATGGGGATCCAACACGCTTGAATGGACAACCCCTGTGGAGCACATTCACGGCAACTGGGGAGAAAAACTTCCGGTGGTTCACCGCTGGGCATACGATTACAGCAAACCCGGTGCTGCCGAAGATTTCATTCCGCAAACGGTTCCGCTTGCTCCGGGAGAGCAGGATGAGGGCAGAGGAGGTCATCCATAAAAAACATATCAAATACCCCCATGAAAAAGTTAATGTTCTTATCACTGCTTATTCTTGTTGCATTTGTATCGTGCAAAAAGGACAGCAAGACCACTACCGCTGCCATCACACCACCTCCGCCTCCTTCATTAAAGTTTGTATTTAAGTTTGATTCCACGCAGGTGCGTTTGGGAGATTCGGGACAAGTAACAACGGTGCCTGCCAATCACCGGGCACAGAATCCGCGTTTCAATGGAATGTCATCTCACTATATTGAACTATCGCCATCGGCAGCGACTCAGGTAGGCGCAGGAAATGTTTTGTATAAAACAACTACCGTTGCGCAAAATCCTCCTATCACTATTACCAATGCATCGGGATCACAAACCTATACCACTGCCATTTCTTTTGATCAGGAAAATGTAGTAGGGCAGGGCGGACATTTTTTTTCTATTCCTTTATCGCTGGTAACACCGGGTACTTATCAGTACCTGCGCATTTCGGTGGCTTATCAAAACTACGATGTTAAGTACGGAATACTTGCCGGAACAGTTGTGAACTCTTATACGTTTCCGAGCAATTTTTATACAACAGGCACCATCGCATCTTTTATCGGATACAATACTTACATAGGCAACTACACCATAAAATCACAAAACATTGCTGTTAACGGAACCCGTCAGCAGGGTTATTGGGGATTTGAATCAGCGCCTTATATTGTTAACTCAACTACTTACACCATAGCGGCAAGTCAGGGACAAACGCCTCAGGGAGCTACTACCGTAGTGAATCCTTTGTTTGCATCTTCGGCAATTCCTCCGGGTTCGTGTTTGGTAACGGGGCAGTTTGTTAGCCCTGCCGGAACTGCAGAAGCGCTTACCATTACGGGGCACGAAACAAGCGATATAGTTATTACAGTTTCTTTGTCAACCAACAATAGTTTTGAGTGGAAACACAATCCTGCAAATCCTGCCGATAATAATATTTATCCGTTAAACGGCGATACAGTAGTGAACATGGGTGTGAGGGGCATGATTCCTAAGTTACCGCAGTAAGGATTCAATGGTATTACCAAACGCTTGAAAGATACTACCAAACGATGAAATTACTATCAAAGAATCAGGAAAAATTGGAATAGAAAAAGTATTCTAAAAAATAGTTAAGCGCGCACTAATTTTTTTTTCTTTCCAGATAAAGAGAAAGAATTATACCTAGTAAAAAACCTACAATTGCTCCAGTAATTATTGTCTTCCAAAGTTTTGGGCTTTCTGGTCTAACGCTTGGGGAAAAATCATTAATCACTTGTATATTATCAATCAAAATGGATTCTGAATTTAATTCCAAATCATCCTTATAAAGACTAATTCCTTCCCTATATACGTTAATTGGGTCAAGTGGTTGTCCGAAAACAAATCCATTTGAATTTCCTCTGGGCAGCAAATGAGCAGCAACAACAATTTTTAAACTATCCAACTGTTGAATTTCCGTACGAAGTTTCTCGCGCATCAACTGGATATTTTGTCTTTTAATTTCTTTTCTTTTTAATGCATATGGATTATTTTCAAGGTAATTTACTATTGCATTTTGAAGTGTGTCATAAACAGAGATGTTAGAAACATAAGCTTTAATCTTAAAAGGTAATCCTAATATTACCGTGTCTTTTTTTGTGTATTTTTTATCAGGGGTTTCGAAGTAATTATGAAACTCAACCTTCTTTATTTCTTTTGCAGAGTTTGTATCAATCTTTAACTTTTTTGCCAGTAGTTTAGGAGTGTTGTCTCTTATTAATGTCTCAAGTTCATTTATTTCATCACGACAAAAATCGTTATTTAAGAGACTTGATGAAATTGTCATGGTTGAAGAATAAACGGGTTTTGAAACAAAAAACAATCCAATCCCCGCACCAATACCAAATAAAAACAGACAAATACACAAGACCAATCTTTTTTGAATAATTAAGAAAATATTAATAATAAACTTCCAAAGTGTAATAAATGGCTGTTTGATTTTATTATAAACCAAACGCAAGTCTATTTCATTGCTTTTGTTAGAAGTATTATCCATTTTATGTTTTTTGACAGATGCAAATGTATGAAATACTTTAATCTGAGTATTTTTAATGAAGTAGAATTATGAAATAACATATCTTTAGCCATACTTATGAGTTCATGATATATTTATTGATATAAGTAACATATATGTGTGGTATAGCAGGAATATTTTATTTTGATTCTGATAGAAAAGTAGATAACATACTTCTCAAAATAATTACGGATGTTTTGTCTCACCGTGGACCCGACGGTTCAGGATATTACTGCGAAAATAATATTGGATTAGGACACAGACGGCTTTCCATTATTGATCTTTCAACGGGTGATCAGCCCATGTTCAACGAGGATAAAAGTATTGCTATTATTTTCAACGGAGAAATTTACAACTATCTGGAATTAAGAGAAGAATTAAAAATACTTGGTCATAAATTTTTTACACAATCGGATACTGAAGTCATCATTCGAGCTTATCAACATTGGGGAACCGATTGCCAGAATAAATTTAATGGCATGTGGGCATTTGCTCTATGGGATAAAAGAAAAAACCAGCTTTTTATTTCTCGCGACAGAATTGGTGAAAAACCATTATTCTATTCCACTCACGATAATACGTTCATCTTCGGCTCGGAAATAAAAAGCATTCTTGCTTATGGTAGTCCTCAAATTCCGAATCTTGAACTGACAGAACTTTATCTTACTCTTGGATATATTCCGGCACCTTATACATTTTATAAAAACATTTCAAAGCTGCAAGCTGGACATTACTTACTTGTTTCGGAGAATTCTGTGCAGGAGAAAAAATATTGGGATTTACCCGAAATAGATGAGGATAATATGATTCAGGATAAAAAAATTGTTAATGAAAAATTCGAAAACTTGCTTAGTGATTCTATCAGAATAAGAATGAGGAGTGATGTTCCTTATGGTGCATTTTTAAGCGGAGGACTTGATTCGTCATCTATTGTTGCATTAATGAGTAAGATCAGTAGCACTCCTGTTCAGACTTTTACAATTGGATTTAAAGAAAAAATATTTGATGAGAGTAAATTAGCAAGAAAAGTTGCCGAAAAATTTAAAACTGAACATTTCGAGTATTTTCTTGAACAAGGAGAGTTTGATGAATCTGTTAAGAAAATATTATTTCAGTTTGATGAACCTTTTGGCGATTCATCTGCAGTTCCAACCGGCAATGTTTCAAAAATAGCCAGTCAAAAAGTAAAAATGGTTCTTACTGGTGATGGAGGAGATGAAGTTTTATCGGGTTATAATTCCTATCAAGCTGAAAAATTTGCAACTCAATATCAAAAATTACCTTCTGTCATTCGCAGTTCCATTCCTGCCACTCTAAAATTTTCCGGAAATATATTTTCGGGTAATATCAGATATAAGTTAAATAGGATTGTTAAGTTTTTATCTAACTCAAACTATTCATACGATGAACGTTTGGTTTCAAAGATGTGGAGTAATCCTAAACTTGCAGAATCGCTTATTATTGATTCTGGCAAACAACTTCGTATTGAGGATTTTTTCAGTTCATTTTATAAAAAATATCCTGTGAAAAATTCTTTTTATAAATTAATGTATTATCAGCTAAAGATATTGTTGCCGGATGATTTTTTAACAAAGGTGGACAGAATGAGTATGGCACATTCACTTGAAACAAGAGTTCCTTTTTTGGATTATCGTTTAGTAGAATTTATGGCACATGTTCACATGAATGTAAAAATGGAAGGGTATGAAAGAAAATCTGTGCTCAGAAATACCGTTGGCAAACAATTACCATCTACCATATTGAAGGCACCCAAGCGAGGATTTTCAATGCCATTACGAGACTGGTTTAGAGGAAACGATTTTAAAGATAAACTTGAGACTCTCTGTTCTGGTAATTATGGAATAAATCCATCAGTTGTAAAAACATTACTGAATATAGGTGCGCAGGGAAAAGAAGATCTTGGAAATTTTATATGGATGCTGTTTATTCTGAAAAAATGGAAAGAGAATCAGAATAAATAGAAGGAGCTTGGGTTTTTAAGAATGACAATGGTGGAAAAGTTCTATCAAAATTAGAGTTAATATTATTAAATCTGTTACAAATGGGTTATTATCTTTGTGTTCTTAAAAAAATCCCTCAAGGGAAAAAATGTTTTGTAGTTAAAAAAATTAGAAGTATTAATTAATCTAATATGAAAATAGTAATACTTGCTGGCGGTTTGGGAACACGTTTGAGTGAAGAAACTGATTTGAAACCAAAACCAATGGTTGAAATTGGAGGTAAACCTATACTATGGCATATCATGAAAATATATTCGCATTATGGATTTAATGATTTCGTTATTTGCTGTGGTTATAAAGGATATCATATTAAAGAATATTTCACAAATTATTTTTTGCATCAGGCAGATGTAACCATAGATCTTAGTAAAAATTCAGTAAGTGTTCATAGATCAAATGCAGAACCATGGAAGATTACTCTTGTTGATACTGGAATAAACAGTATGACAGGCGGGCGTATCAAGCGCATTGAGCCTTTTGTTTTAAATGAACAATTTATGCTTACATATGGAGATGGAGTGTCCAATGTAAATATTAGCAATCTTTTGGATTTTCATAATAAATCAAAAAAGTATGCTACCCTGACCGCTGTGCAGCCATCAGGAAAATTTGGAGCAATAAATATTAATAATGACGGTAATGTACTTTCCTTTCATGAAAAACCTAAAGGTGATGGTTCATGGGTGAATGGTGGTTTTTTTGTTCTTGAGCCGCCAATATTCAATTATATTAAAGAAGGAGATTCTACAATTTGGGAACAAGCACCTTTAGAAAATCTTGCCAAAGATAATCAGCTGAATTCATTTAAACATACCGGATTCTGGAAGCCCATGGATACATTACGCGACAAAAGTGAATTGGAAAACTTCTGGAATGCCGGTAATGCTGCATGGAAAATCTGGAAATAAGAAAATTGATATTATGAATTGGAGGAATAAGAAGGTTTTTCTTACGGGACATACTGGTTTTAAAGGTTCATGGATGAGCGTATGGTTAAGTTTTCTTGGTGCAAACGTGAAAGGATATGCATTGAGACCTCAGCGATTATCGTTGTACAATCAGATTTGTCATCGTCTTGACAAGCATCAATCGGTAATTGCAAATATCCTTGACAAGAAAAGATTAGAAAAAGAATTGCTGCAATTTCAACCCGATTTTATTTTTCATTTTGCCGCCCAACCCTTGGTTCGAAAATCCTACGATATTCCGGTTGAAACTTTTGAAGTAAATACTATTGGAACTGCTAATCTTTTAGATGCTGTTCGTTTGCTGAAAAAGGAATGCGTAGTTATTATTGTTACTACAGATAAAGTGTATGAAAATTCTGAAACTGGGAAACCATTTAATGAGAATGATAAATTAGGTGGACATGATCCTTACAGTGCAAGCAAAGCTGCCGCAGAAATTGTGGTTGACAGTTTTCGCCTTTCTTTTTTCCATCCTTCAAAATACAAACTGCATAAAAAATCAATTGCTTCGGCACGTGCAGGCAATGTGATTGGCGGTGGAGATTATGCAGCGGATAGAATCGTTCCCGATATATATAGAGCATTATCAAATTCTAAAACCATTTCGATTCGTAATCCTCAATCCATTAGACCTTGGCAACATGTGCTTGATCCTCTTAGCGGCTATTTGTCCTTGGCAGAGGCAATGAAAATTGATCCTCAGAAGTTTGCAACTTCCTATAACTTTGGTCCGAAATTAAAGGATGAACTAACTGTAGAAGAATTGGTACAGAATGTAATCGAATGTTGGGGAAGTGGAAAGTATAAGTTAACCCCAATTAAAAATGCCCCGCACGAAGCCGGATTGTTAAAATTGAATATTGAGAAGGCAAAGAGTGATTTAGCTTGGGAGCCAAAATGGAATGCAACTCAGGCAATTGAAAAAACAATTACCTGGTACAAAAATAGTTTGCAAAAAAATCACGATAAGTTTAATATATGTGTAAAGGATATTGTGGATTACAGTTCGTAAAATATTTCTAAATGTCAGAAACAAAAATGAAACGGGATACGGCTATTATGAAGAATGAGATTTTTGATTTGGTGAAGGAATATTATCTGAAGGCTTTTGCGGAGAAAAAATTTATTCCAGGGGAGAGTGCAATTCCTGTAAGCGGAAAAGTTTTTGACCACGAAGAATTAAATGCAATAGTTGAATCTGCTTTGGACGGCTGGTTCACAACCGGACGTTTTAATGATGCATTTGAAAAAGAACTTGCCCATTTTATTAATATTAAGAAGGTACTCACCGTTAATTCCGGTTCATCGGCAAATTTGTTGGCGTTTGCGGCACTTACGGCAGAAGAATTAGGTGAGCGTTCAATAAAAAAAGGTGATGAACTGATTTCTGTTGCAGCATCTTTTCCAACTACATTGAATCCGGCTTTGCAATATGGAGTTATTCCCGTTTTTGTTGATGTAGATATTCCCACTTATAATATTGATGTAAGAAAAATTGAGGCAGCGATCACACCCAAGACAAAAGCAATAATGGTGGCGCATACATTGGGAAATCCCTTTAATGTGGAAGTGGTTGCCGGTATTTGCAAGAAACATAACTTATGGTTAATTGAAGATTGCTGCGATGCACTGGGCGCTACTGTAAACGGTAAGCATGTTGGAACTTTTGGCGATATCGGAACCTTGAGTTTTTACCCTGCTCATCACATTACCACGGGCGAAGGAGGTGCTGTTTTTACCAATAACAGCAAATTAGTCACTATCATGGAATCTTTTCGCGACTGGGGGCGTGATTGCTGGTGCGCATCCGGAAAAGATAATACCTGCGGAAAAAGATTTGAATGGAAATTAGGCGATTTGCCATTCGGGTATGACCATAAATACATTTACTCGCGCATCGGATATAATTTAAAAATTACGGATATGCAGGCGGCGCTTGGATTGGCGCAATTAAAAAAATTACCTGGTTTTATTGAAGTGAGAAGAAATAATTATTCAAAATTGAAAAAAGGTCTTGCTGATTTAGGTAACAAAATAATTTTACCTCAACCAACTTTTGGAAGTAACCCATCTTGGTTCGGTTTTTTAATAACAGTGAAAGAAGATGCGGGAATCACTCGCAATGATCTCATTGCAAAACTCACCGAGGCAAAAATTGCAACTCGTTTATTATTCGCAGGAGACTTGCGTAAGCAACCATATTTTAAAAATGTAAATTATCGTGTAGCAGGGGACTTGTCAAATACGGAAATTATTTTGAATGATACTTTTTGGATTGGCGTTACCCCTATGATAAACAATGAAATGATTGATTATACGGTTGGAGTTTTTCATGCTATTTTAAAATAATATTTACTGATTTGAAATCAACTTCTATTTTACTTTCAGGAGCAACAGGATTTCTTGGTTCGCATTTAGCGGATGATTTATCGTTCAATAATTTTAAAGTAATCGCACTGATCAGAAATGCTTCGGATTTATCTCGTTGCAATGAATTTAAAAATGATAATCTTGTTTTTGTAAATACAGATTCTGAAAATTATAAAGAATTAATTCGCAAGCATCAACCAACTATTTTTATTCATTCGGCATGGAATGGGGTTTCTTCTGATGGAAGAAGCGATTGGAATATACAGATTGAAAATATATCAATGACTACGCGTTTGTTAGTGTTAGCTCAAGAATTGCATATTAAAAAAATTATTGCATTCGGTTCACAAGCTGAATATGGAAATTTCAAAGGAAGAATTAATGAAGATGCCATTTGTAATCCGGCAAGTGCGTATGGAGCCGCCAAACTTGCGACTCTTGAGATATTAAAATCATTTTCTGAATTACATTCTATAAATTGGTTTTGGTTGAGATTGTTTTCTGTGTATGGCACACGCGAAGGAAATGATTGGCTTATTCCTTCGGTCATACGCAATGCGTTTTACAACAAACCAATGGATTTAACAGGGTGCGAACAGCGTTATGATTACATTTATGCAAAAGATTTCAGCAAAGCAATAATAAAAATTTTGGAAACAGAAAATGAATCAGGAATTTTTAATCTTAGCTCAGATTCTTCTATGAAGTTAAAAGATATGATTGAAAAAATAAAAGATATTATAAACCCAAAAGCTGTTTTAAATTTAGGAGTACTTCCTTACAGACCTAATCAAGTGATGCACATGGAAGGGGATTCATCTAAATTTAATAAACAATTTAATTTTGAGGTTAAATCAAGGTTTGATGCGAATATTAAGGATATTGTAAATTATTATCATGTAAAACACAAAGCGAATATCTAAGAATGTCAATTTCATCCATAGCGTTCAGTAATGAAATCAGGAAAGCTGTTTTGAAAATGGTTTTTGAAGCAAATGCGTCTCACATTGGCGGTGCATTGTCAATGACCGATTTATTAGCTGTATTATATTCAGAGATATTAAATATTAATCCAAAAAATCCTTTGGATGAAAGCAGGGATAGATTCTTGCTTTCTAAAGGGCATGCTTGTACCGGATTATACGCAGCCCTTGCTTTGAAGGGTTTTTTTGATTTAAAGGAACTTGATAGTTATTCTAAAAATGGCAGTATGTTGCTTTCGCATACAAATCATAAAGCACCAGGAGTTGAACTATCAACCGGAAGTCTAGGGCATGCTTTACCGGTGGCATGCGGAATTGCACTTGCAGCAAAAAGAAAAAACAAAGCATTTAAAACCTATTGTTTGTTAAGTGACGGAGAGTTGGATGAAGGTTCTAACTGGGAAGCAATTTTGTTTGCTCCCCAACACAGGCTTAATAATTTAATTGCCATAGTTGACTACAATAAAATTCAAAGTTTTGGGTTAGTAAAAGAGGTGCTCGATCTTGATCCGCTGAATAGAAAATTTGAATCATTTAATTGGAATGTTATCGAAATTGATGGACATAATCACGATCAGATATTTGAGGCATTTGGTAAAGCAAAAGCTAATTTGATAAAACCATCAGTTATTATAGCTCATACAGTGAAGGGCAAAGGAGTTGATTTTATGGAAAATAAATTATTGTGGCATTATAAATCACCTTCTTTAGAACAATATCGACAGGCACTTGAACAATTAAACAGTCAATAAATTGGATTTGACATTTCCTGATTAATGAAAAAATATGAGAACGGCTTTTATAAATCAGTTGGTGGAAGAAGCAAGGAAAGACGAAAAAGTATTTCTCATAGTAGGAGATTTGGGCTTTTCTGTAGTGGAGCCTTTTGCAAATGCATTTCCTGAGAGGTTTTTAAATGCCGGAGTTGCAGAACAGAATATGACTGGCATTGCAGCAGGTTTGGCAATGGAAGGATACACTGTATTTACATATTCTATTGCAAATTTTCCAACACTGCGTTGCATTGAACAGATCCGTTATGATATTTGCTATCATAATTTGAATGTAAAAATTGTTTCGGTAGGTGGAGGGTATGCTTATGCTTCACTTGGTGCATCCCATCATGCAACAGAAGAAATAGGTATGCTCCGAACTATACCAAATTTAATTGTCAGTGCTCCTGGAGATCCTATTGAAGCAAAAGCAATAACACGTCTTCTCGTGAAAGATAAACGCCCTTCATACATTCGATTGGGCAAAGCGGGTGAGCCAATTGTACATTCCGGTATAAATAATTTTACTATTGGAGATGGTTTATGTTTGCATAAGGGCGATCAAACAGCAATTCTTACAACCGGAGCCATGTTAAAATATGCATCAGATTTTATCCAAAATAATAAACTGAATTTTGGTTTATATAGTTTTCCTTTTATTAAGCCGATGGATGCAATCATGCTTAAGCAAATTTCTCAGTCATATCAAAAAATAATTACACTGGAAGAACATCAACGCAGCGCAGGATTTGGCTCGGCTGTTCTTGAGTGTTTGCACGATCTGATCGAACAGAAAAAAATAAATTCTATTCCATATGTAAAACGAATTGCAATTCCTGATAAGTTTATCAGTGTAGCAGGAAGTCAGGATCATCTGAGAAATTTATCAGGACTTATTTTAAATACGCATAATTAACGTAATTTGAAAATGTCCATCTCTGTATTTATACCCGTATTTAACGAAGAAAAGCGTATTGAAACAATGTTAAGAACTCTTCAGTGGTGTAATGAAATTATTGTCTTGGACAAACAAAGCTTTGACAGAACAAGAGAAATTGCAGAAACTTATAATGCCAAAGTAGTTACTATGCCCAATTCCTCTGCTTATGATTCTTCTGAGTTTGAATATATGTTAAAGTATTGCAATAGTGAATGGATTTTAACGTTTACTGCAAGTGATGTTATTCATCCTAAACTTGCAGAAGAGATTTTACGATTAACCAGTATGAAGGATTTCCCATACGATGTTATTTATGTTCCCTATCGAAGGTATGTTTTGGGAATCGAGACCAAGCGATCTCCCTGGTATACTGAAAATGCACCAATGGTGGTTCGAAAAAGTATTATTAAAATTAATACTACAGAAGTTCATTCCGCACTTCATTTTGACTCCAACCGGAATTACAGAATAAAAAGCTCAAATGATTATTGTTTATATCATCTTACACATGCAACAGTAGATGGTATGATGGATCGTCACATCCGATATTGGAGAGGTGAAGCAAAAGGTAATATTGAAATAAAGAAATCATTTTTGCATGTATTGAAGGCAACGTGGAAAACACTCATTGTGCGTAGAACTTTTCTGATGGGTTGGAATGGAGTAATGCTTGGTTTTGCATATATTTCCTACTTTATGTTGTCGTTTGTTTATAAATGGGAGCGAAAATACTCTAAAGCAGATAGTGTCTATAAGGATATTAGGGAAAAGATATTAGGTGAGTGGAAAGCGACTTCAAAATAGCCATTACGCATTTATGAATTTGAAGGATTGATATTTGCAAAATGAAAAGTATTATTAATTCTGCTTTAAAATCCATGGAAATAAAAAAAATAATCGCTAATTTTATTTCTCTTTCATTTATCCAGGGAGCAAATTATCTGACTCCATTATTAATTCTTTCTTACATAGTCAGAATTGTTGGGTCGAAAAAATTTGGATTACTTTATTGTGAGAACAAAATATTAAAGAATAGGGAATGTTGAATTTCAATAAGTAAGATGAAGTCGAAACAATTATTTATAAATATAGTAACTAGTTTTTTGTCATGGGGCTGGCCGGTAATTCTTAGTTTTTTAATAACTCCACTTCTACTAAAATATATCGGGAAAGATACTTTTGGAATTAGGGCTTTAATTTTATCAGTTGCGGGGTATTTTGCATTGTTTGATTTAGGATTAAATGGCGCTGGTACAAAATATTTAGCCGAATTTAATGCAAAAGGAGATCAACTCGCTATAAAACAATTACTAAGTACAACACTTACTGTTTATCTGGTGATGGGGATAACTGGAGCTTTAATTTTATTTTCATCTTCTTCATGGCTTTGTAATGATTTTTTTGATATTCCAAAGGACATGATTCCAGAAAGTATAACTGCATTTAAATTATCAAGCTTGGGTTTTTTCTTGGGCATGTTGACATGGTGGATTACTTCAATTCCTACAGGACTCCAAAGATTTGACATCTTTAACTTTGTCTCAATACTATATGGGACACTCAATATAGGAGGTAATTTATTTGCAGCATGGTCAGGTTATGGAATAATAGGCATTGTCATTTCAAACATAATTTCAAATTTAATAACCCTCATTTTATATTATTTTTTTGTTAAAAGACTAATTCCTTATTTTAAAGTTTTGCCGGCATTCAATCTGCAAATGTTTCGAAAAACATTTAATTACAGCCTATATATGATCGGGTTTGCTGTTTTTGCAATAATTTTTTCCCAACTTGACAAAACTTTAATCGGAATTTTCATTGGAACCACCGCAGTTACATTCTATGTGATTCCGCTATCAATTTCAAATATTAACCAACAAGTAAACGGGAAAATTATGCAGGTATTTTTTCCAATGGCAAGTGAGTTGGCATCAATGAATGAAACTGAAAAACTTCAACAATTATTTTTAAGGGCATTAAATTTCGGTATTATTATTGGCCTTTGTGTTACTATCCCCTTGGTAAGTTTTTCATATTCAATTTTAAATTTGTGGATATCTCCTGAAATGGCAATTCATTCCCAATACATCTTGATTCTGCTGGTTTTCTCCTTCCTTTTAGGAGGTATTATTCCATATAATATAGTTGCGGGTATGGGTTATCCGAAATATTTTACATACTCCGCAATGGTTTCTGGCATCAGTGGTTTGTTTTTTTTATTAATTTTTATTAAACCATTTGGAATTAAGGGCGCCGCGTTCGCCAAATTATTTAGCATGATTATTACTATGATGTATTATATTTATTTTTCAAATAATATTTTGAAAATTGGTTATCTGAAAATACTGAAGATCTTTATTATTCCCTTTTCTACATCTTTTATTCTAATCCTTTTTTCTTTTTTTTATTTACAAGATATCTCGTCTGTATTTATTTTAGGGCTGTATAGTGTTATTCTGATTTTTATATTTTTACTTGTAATGTTTATTTCCAGACAAATTAATGTAAAAGAAAAAGAATTTATTTTTGGCTATTATTATGCATTTATAAATAAATTAAAAAGTGGAAATAAAAACTAAGAACACTCAATTAGATGGAGTGCTGGAGTTATTTATAAAATCTTTTGATGACGACAGGGGGTCGTTTGTTAAAACCTATCATAAAAAAGCTTTTTCGGAAATCGGAATAACCGAAACTTTCGTAGAAGAATTTTTTACAATATCAAAAAAAGGAGTTTTCAGAGGAATGCATTTTCAAATACCTCCCTATGATCATTCAAAATTGGTGTATTGCACCTTCGGTGAGGTTATTGATTTTGTGGTTGATTTACGAAAAGGATCTAAAACATACGGCAGTACAATTCAGTTTTTATTAAGTGCCGATAAATATAACATGGTTTATATCCCCAAAGGATTTGCTCATGGGTTCTATGTGCTGAGCGATTTTGCTACAATGGTTTATAAAGTTTCTTCATTACATTCCATGGAGCATGATAATGGTATTTTATGGAGTTCATTGTCGATAAATTTACCTGATGATAATCTGATAATATCAAATAGAGATAAAAGTTTTGTGTCGTTTGCCGATTTTGTAAGCCCTTTTTAATTTGAAGCCGATGAAAATCAATGCACTAATAACCGGTGGGTCAGGTTTTGTGGGATCACACCTTGTTAAAAAATTATTAACCTTAAATTATAATGTTCATGTGATTATCTTGCCTGATTCAAATTTGGATCTGCTCAAAGAGTGTATTGGTAAAATCACTTTACATCAATACAATCATGACTATTCCAGCATAGATAGAGCTATGATAGCAAGCAAGCCGGATATTGTTTTTCATTTAGCCTCGGTATTTATTTCGCAACATAAAGATTCTGATATTGAAAATTTGATCAGCAGCAATATTTTATTTGGCACTTATCTTTTAGAGGCTATGACCAACAACAATGTTGCCCATTTGATTAACACCGGCACCTCTTGGCAGCATTATGAAAACAAAAATTATTCTCCGGTTAATTTATATGCTGCTACTAAACAGGCATTTGAAGATGTAATTAAATATTATTCGGAGATAAGTGCAATTAAAGTAATTCATCTAAAACTTTTCGATACTTATGGCAAAAATGATCAAAGACCTAAATTGATGAAGTTATTAAAAAATTGCGTTCAAAACAATCAACAACTGGAAATGTCCGAAGGCGATCAGCTCCTGGATATGGTTTATGTAGATGATGTGGTTAGCGCTTTTATTTGCGCTCACGAATTACTGATAGAAGATCAAATTAGCAATGAATCGTTTGGGGTAAGTTCAGGAGAAAGAATTTCATTAAAAAATCTGGTATTTAAAATAAATGAAATTACGGGTAAAGAACTACCCGTAATATTCGGAGCAAGACCTTATAGAAATAGAGAAGTAATGGAACCTTGGGATACTTTTAAAAAACTACCAAATTGGTCAATTTCAATTAACCTTACTGATGGTTTAAAAAATTATCTTTATGAATAAGCAAAGTAAAGTTTCTATTTGTATTCCTACATATAATAGATCGGACATCCTACCTATAGCTGTAAAAAGTGCAATTAATCAAACATATAAAAACCTTGAAATTATTATTTCAGATAATAATTCTTCTAGTGAACACTGGGCAATAAATCAGCAATTAATAACATATGATCCAAGAATTCGCCTTCATAGAAATGATTTAAATTTAGGTTTTGCGGGAAATCTAAATGAATGTATAAAAATCGCAAAAGGCGATCTAATTATTTTTTTATGTGACGATGATGAATTATTGCCCATGATTGTTGAAAAAGAGGTTGGGCTATTTAATACGTTTCCTGATTTAGGATTAGTTCATTCAGATGGTTTTGATTGCTCTATAATTGAGAAACGAAGAAACGTGAATTATCCTACAATATTAAATGCTGGTGACGAGGCCGTTCATAAAATATTTTTAGAAATGACGATTTTATTTTCTTCAGTAATGGTAAAAAGAAAATGTTATGAAGAATTAGGGTATTTTATGAATTCATTTTCTCCGGATTGGGAAATGTGGGCTAGAATTGGCTCTAAATATGCAATTGGTTTTATAAATGAACCATTAGCAAAATTTAATTCTCATTCGGTATCAAATAGAAACCCCAAAGAATTTCTAAATGATTGGAATTGTTTAAAAGATAAAATATTAACTTATTTTAAAGTTGTAGATAAACATAGGATTGATATTGAATATAAAAATATACTTGGAAAAACTTTTTTCAACATTGGTTATCAAGCATTCAAAGAATGTAGTTTTAAATTGGGCATAAAATATTTTGCAACAGGTCTCCCATATATTAGCTTATTTGATTTTTGCAAATATTTACTAATACTAATAATTAAACTACCAATTGCCATACTTAAAAACAAACTAATATCAAAAGTTTCACGTCAAACACATGTTTAATTTATTGGTCTCAGCCGTTAGTAAAAACTATGTGCTTCCAGCGCAAGACTTTCAGTTGATGTTTGTATTTTAAAAGGACTGGGAATCCCGCTAAAATATAAAAGATATTATATGATTTTGATATAAATATATACAAGGATAGCGAAAACAAAAAAAATAAATGATTCAGGATATTCCTTTAGTTAGCATTGTTACACCTTCCTATAACCAGGCACAATTTTTAGAAAAAACTATTCTTTCGGTATTATCTCAAACGTATCCAAATATAGAATACATCATTATGGATGGAGGTTCTACTGACAACAGCGTTGAAGTCATTCGTAAATATGAAAATAAGATTTCTCTTTGGGTTTCGGAAAAGGATAATGGTCAGTCAGATGCCATAAATAAAGGTTGGAGAAGAGCAAAAGGAATATATTGCTCTTATTTAAATTCAGATGATGCTTTGACTCCAGATGCTGTTTCTAAAATAGTAGATACATTCCTGAAAAACCCCGATGCGGGAGTTGTTTATGGCGATTATACATTTGTTGATGAACTTGATAATGTAATCGAAGTGGGAAAAGGCGGGCAAAGTGATTTTAAAAAATTAATAATAAACGGACAAATGCCAGCCATAGCGCAACCCTCGTCATTTTATTTAACTGCATTAGTAAAAAAAGTAGGATACATTGATGAAAAACTTCATCTTTCGATGGATTATGATCTGCTGCTGAAGCTCGCTAAAAAATCTCCAATAATTTATTTGCCAGAACAAGTCTCATTATTCAGGCTACATGCTAATGCTAAATCATCGGCTCTTGCTAAGAGGCATTGGCATGAAACACTAATGATAAAGTTTAAGTACAGCAAGCTGTATGCATTTAAGTCATTTTTTTCTTATTTACGATTCAGAATTTTTAATTTATTGCCAGGATCTGTTCAGGAAATTGTAAGGCGAAAAAGAAATTCCATTAATGACAGGATGATTTTAAATTCGAAATAGTGTATTTTAGATTTATTAAACAGCTAATTTTTTAAATGAAATTTGCAAAGCACTTAAATTTTAAAGAAAGTGATGCAGCATATTTTTTGTGCATCACTGCGTTATATGTGTTTTTTATTTCCGATGCTTGCAATAAAATACTTTATGCTTTTAATTACGATTTCTTCAGGATATCAATTTTTTTTCGTTCCATTTATGAGGTGTTATTTTTGTCTGCAATCCTCTTTTTTATAAATGATGTGAGATTTTTATTTTTGAAGCTATTGCTGTTTCTTTTTGTACTTTTTATTGGCGGGCAAATATTAATTTCTTTAAATGCTTCGTATGATTATAATTATCTTGAAAATATTTCTCATTTCAATAAGTATTTTTTTGTATTTATCATTTATTTCTCTGTATATAGGATTCAGGATCATACGGATAAATTTCAAAAGGTTCTTAGATTAATGGAAAATATTTTTATGATCAACTCAACTGCGGTAATCATCGGATTTATATTTAATCTTAATTTTCTGAAAACGTATGCGCTCCACTATTATTTACATGGGTTCAGTGGTTTCATCCCTGCACAAAATGAAGCAACTATGTTCGTTTTTATTATGGTATCTTATTTTTATTACAAACATTTTATTCTTAATCTAAAATCATGGAGATTCTATTTTATTTTATTTTCAAGTCTTCTTTTGGGTACCAAAGGGATATATTTATTTCTTGCAATATTGCTTATTTTTCATTTTCTGTATTTTTCAAACCTGAAAACAAAAATTATTAGTTTGACCTTAATTGTTATTATTTCGATAGGATTATTTTTCTATTTTCAAACGGAACAAGCAAAAGTGTTTTTGGAATATTATCTTACTTCGCTAAACAGACAAGGATGGTATGGCATGCTTGTTTCCGGACGGAATTCTTATGTTACCGATAGAATACCGGGAATTATTAGAAATTGGAATATCGTAAATTATTTTATAGGAGGTGAGGATCAAACAAGGCAGCTTATTGAAATGGATTTTTTTGATTTATTTTTTTTTATGGGAATAATAGGAACAATATTATTTTTTGTATTGTATTTCACATCCGTATTTAAATTTAATATGTTGAGACCTTTTAATCTGTTCTTTGTATTTTCTTTCTTTGCTTTAGCATTTTTTGGAGGTCATTTCTTTGCCAGTGCTGTTAACTCATTGTATGTGTGTTTATTTTCTATCTACATTTATGCCTCTCAACGAAATAATCAAGAATACTTATGACAAAGATATTGCTGATGAGCAACGGATATCCCTCCAAATCTCATCCTAATTATTTATCTTTTGTTAAGAACATCAATGATTGTTTAATAGAAGCCGGATGTGAAGTGGATCTGTTGGTGATGGATACTAAGTTTGATAATGCTTTTCAAAAATATTTGCAATACATTAAATATTATATAAAGGCATTATTTTTTAATAGGTATAAACAATACGATTATATCTACATTAATATGTATCCATGGTGCTTCCTGCCTTTAATCCCCCATTTTCACAATATGAAACACGTGGTTATTCATTGGCATGGCGATGATATTTTACCTCCAACTTTATTGGTAAGCATCTTGAATTGGGTATCATATAAGTTTCTACGGAATACTTTTATCCATTTCAGCCCTTCAAAATATTTTGCAAATCAAGTTGCCGAAAAATTAAAAATCAATATTGAAAAAATTATTGTAAGTCCAAGCGGAGGGATTGATATGGAAATTTTTAAGGAAAAAATTGGCAAAGTGAAAACTGCCAACTTAATTCGTTTAGGATTTGCATCCGCATTGCTTAAATTAAAAGGCGCTGACTTAATATTAAAGTTGCTGGAAAACATAAAAAGCATTGAAGAAAAGATTCATTGCAAAATAGAAATTCATTTTATTGAGTATGGAAAAGAAAAGCAAAAATATTCTGAACTTCTTTCACAATTTCAGAATACTGTTAAGCACTCTCCATATCCTGTTTTTCGTATGGCAGAATTTTATCATCAAATAGATATCCTGTTGTTTCCTTCATTAAGCGAAAGCCTTGGATTAGCAGCTTTGGAAGCAATGTCGTGTAATATTCCGGTGGTTGCAACTGATGCATGTGCTTTTCAGGAAACAGTTATGAATGGAATAAGTGGAGAGAGGTTTAAAATAAATGATTTTAATGATTTTCAAAAAGCTATTATTAATTGCATTCAAAATATTGATAAATACTCTCCAAGGAATTTCATTGAAGAAAGATATAGTAAGAAATCAGTCGTGGAGCACAATAAAATATTTTTCAAATAATTTTTTTTACACATAAAATCATCAACGCCCTTCTGTTTTCACAGAAAGGCGCTGAAGGAACACGCTTTTAAAATTGAAATTGATTTATGCTACGATAATGCTCGTAACATCGCTCCATGTACTCAAACCGTTATTATCCTCGGTTGCCACACGAAAATAATACCGAGTACCCAATGTAAAACCCCCTTTGATAAAAGTTCCTTTTCGGGTAACTCCTATCTCAGCAAAAGTAGTTCCATCGGTGCTCATTTGCCAGTGATAGATAACAGATAAAATAAATGCTGTTTTCAGTTTCACCTCGCCTGCCACACTAGTCAATTCTGCATGAAACTTAGTGGGTCCGTGAGTGGCATCTGCTTTTACTTCCATGCCCGCACTGAGAATAATGGAAACGGCATTTGCCGGATCATTGTTTGCAATGGTTTCCACATAATTGCCAAGCGCATTCAGGTCGCGCACTAGAATTGCTTCCTGCGCATGCATGGCAGCGGTTAATGGTTTTCCCCCTCCGGATGCTTTGGTTTGTGCCGTTTCAAGATTAGTAACATCGTTACCAATTACGGTTAAAGCAGGAGATGGAGTTGAAAAATTAGGGTTGCCGGTCATTGAATCTACAATGAACAGCGCTTTTTTGATTAAGTCGGCTATGGCCAAACCCGCAAGTGCCAGCACGACTGTGAAAGTTGTTTTCATTTTGATTTTTTTTTTTTTAGTGATTGTTTATTTTACGTGTTCGGGTTGTTCTGTTTCATGCTGTACTATTTTAGTTTTTATTGATTTTTTGAGAGAAATATGACAGAAATTATTTTTTTTGAACCCATTCCTAAGATTTTTGGTTCCGGAAATATTTCTTTTGGTTCCATTTCTTGATCTTTTAAGACCAAAAATTTATTTTTTGAAGTCAAAACTATAAGGAATGGTTCCGTAAATATATTTTTTGAGATCGTTTCATATATTTTTGATTCCAACCATACTCTTTTTGAATTCAAAAATAGTTTGAACAGATTAAGAAAATATAATTTTGGTTTCATTACTAGTTGGTTTGAATCAATTCCTTTTATTTTTGAAATTAAAGAAGTGTGAAGTGGATTAAAAAATAGTTCATTTGAAACTACTTGGTATATTTTTGAAATAGGAATACTTTCTTTTGGTCTCAACTCGTAATGGTTATATGTCATTTTCGTTTTCATTGCATCATTTTATAAAAGTAATAACAGCGGAGGAAGAAATATATTTTGTATTGATTTCAGGATTTAGACGAATCCATCCCATAGATATTTGAAATACTAATATTGAAAGACGAATGCTGAAAAAAAATAGACGAGTATGTAATTTATTAGTGATAAATAGGAAGTATGGTTATAATACGGATTCAGTACATTTACACTTTCTTATACTTAGGAAATTTATTTTAGCGTTATTGCAATAAGATATGTGTGGAATAACCGGTATATATAATTATTCTTCTAAAGAAAAAATTGATCACGCAGCGTTAAAAAACATGTGTGATATTATTATTCACCGAGGTCCGGATGAAGGTGCTGTTTTTATTGATCAGGGTCATCATATTGGGTTGGGGCACAGACGGCTTAGCATTATAGACCTAACTACCGGCAGCCAGCCGATGTCGAATGCTAATGAAAGTATATGGATCGTTTTTAACGGGGAAATTTATAATTATCCTGAACTTAAAAAGGAACTGATCGCCAAAGGATATAAATTCAGAACCACTTCGGATACAGAAGTGATTATTTATTTGTACGAAGAATATGGAGAGTCTGCATTTTACCGGTTGAATGGTATTTTTGCATTTGCCATATTTGATAAAACAAAGAATTGCCTTGTATTGGCACGTGATCATTTTGGAGTTAAACCCCTGTACTATTCTTTTCATAAGGGCAACTTGCTATTTGGTTCTGAGATCAAAACTATAATTTCGAATAATTCATTTGCACGGGAAATGGATTTTGAAGCATTGAACAGTTTTCTCACTTTCCGATATAATCCGGCTCCGCAAACTCTTTTTAAGAACATTAAAAAATTATATGCCGGGCATTATTTGAAAATAAGTTTAACAGGAGAACCCGAATTAAAATCTTTTTGGAATTACTCGCCTGAAATAAATTCAGGAATATCTGAAAAGGAAGCCATTGCCCAATATCAGGGTTTACTCGAAAGCGCAGTGAAGAGACAAATGATAAGCGATGTTCCGGTTGGACTATTGTTAAGCGGAGGCGTTGATTCTGCTGTGATAGGACATTTAATGCAGTCTTTTTCAAAAGAAAAAATTAAAACCTTTACCATTGGATTTGCCGGAAAAGGAGATTTTAATGAGTTGGCAGATGCACGAGCTTCGGCAAAATACATTGGGTCGGAACATTTCGAGGTGACCATTTCTCAGAAAGAGTATTTGGATTTTTTCTATAAGTCTTTTTACTATACCGAAGAACCCATTGCTGAGATGACGATCCCTGCGCTGTATTATGTATCAAAGCTTGCGGCAAGCAAAGTAAAAGTTGTTTTGGCAGGACAAGGGGCTGACGAACCTTTGGCAGGTTATAAAAGATATTTTGGAGAACAGCAGATCAGCAAATATTCTCAGTTGCTGAATTATTTACCCATGCAGAGTTTTGCAAAATTAGCTCCAAGAAGTGAGCGTTTAAGGCGTGCGGCTTATGCATCGCAGTTCACCAATGAGATGGAACGATTTCTTGCTATTTATACCATATTCACACCTGAACAGAAAGAACATCTTTTAAATAAGGATGTAAAACAACAGACCAGAAACGTTGATTTGGAATTGATAAAAAGGTTGTATGATCAGGCCTCCGGACTGAAAGATTCATTAGCAAAGATTTTATTCATTGATACACGAAAAACATTAGCGGATAATCTTTTGTTATTTGGCGATAAGATCACCATGGCAAATTCGCTGGAGATGAGAGTTCCCTTTTTAGATGTTGAACTGATAAAATTTGTAGAAACATTGCCATCGGAAATGAAATTAAAAGGAGGCGTGCATAAATACATTCATAAAACAGCAGTTAAAAAATGGCTGCCGGATGAAATTATTTATAGAAAAAAACGAGGGTTTTCCACGCCAATGGATACCTGGCTGCAAACTGATTTTGCAAAAGAAGCCGGCGATTTATTTAACGACAGTAATTCTGCATGCAGGAAATATTTTAACATTGAATTTATTAACGAGATGCTGAATAAACATCAAAACAGGAAGGAAAATTTTCAAAGGAATATTTTTGCACTTTTATCATTTGAAATCTGGCACAAAACATTTTTTGAACGGAATACATTTTAATTTCATGTCTCTTTAATTTGTCAAAATAGTATTGACCAAAAATTCTTGTAAACATGTCCTCTTTTGCTGGTAAACATATTTTAATGATAGTTGAAAATCTTCCGCTTCCTTTTGACAGAAGGGTTTGGCAGGAAGCGAACGCATTAAAGGATAATGGTGCAAAGGTTTCCATTATCTGTCCTAAAATGAAAGGATATACAAAGAGTTATGAATGTATAAACGGAATAGAGATTTACCGGCATCC
>PLUL01000062.1 GCA_003164895.1 Bacteroidota bacterium
CAAAAATTCTTATCATAATTAATTCGATAAAGAAAAAAACTAATGAAATCATCTATTAACTAAATATACAACCTATCCTCACTCAAACAAAAACGATTAGCTTTATGAAAAACAAAATCTTAATCCCATTTTTTATTTTTGTTGCAAGTGCTGCTTTTGCAAACAATCTTCAAATCACGGGTGTTGCTGTGAACCAAACCACTCAGCTTGTAACCTTCACGTTATCTTGGGATAATAGCTGGAATGTGGCAGCTGCTCCCAACAATTGGGATGCTGCGTGGGTATTTATAACTTGGAGGAGATGTTCGGATGGAGATGCTACTCCATTTACACATGGCACTCTTAGTGCTACTACGAGTGATCACTCTTATACAAATTTGCAAGCCATGACTTCGGTAACAGGCGGTGCGGTTACTCAAAGTGTTCCTCAGGGAGGTGTACTGGATTTTACCGATGGGCTAATGCTCGCTCCAGCAATTGTTGAAATGGGAAGTATCTCATCAAGCGTTTCAATGAAAGTTACAAATCTACCTCCTTTAGGAACAAATGTTACGGTAAGTGTATTTGCAATTGAAATGGTATACATTCCTCAAGGAAATTTTACTGCTGGCGATGGCACCGGTGCTGCAACCTCACAATTTAGCATAATGGGTTCTAATGCTTTGAACGCTACTGGGATTAACATCACTACAGCTAATGAAACTGGACCAACTACCTTTTATTTTAACAATGAGTCGGCACCTGGCAATGTACAAACCGTTACAGCTGTTCCTGCTGCATTTCCAAAAGGACAATATGGTTTTTATTGTATGAAATATGAAATTTCTGAAGGACAATATACTGCATTTTTAAATAACCTTGGTTATATTTCTGCTCCTGCAGGTGCAAGATATCCCGGCAATTACACTGCCAATAGAAATCAACTTAATGGAGGTGTACCTCCTTACACTACTAATCGGCAAGACAGAGCTCAGAACTGGTTAAGTTGGGCCGATGTTTCTGCTTATCTTGATTGGGCTTGCCTCAGACCAATGACCGAATTGGAATATGAGAAAGCGTGTCGCGGAATTGCTGCACCTGTTCTTGGTGATTATGCTTGGGGAAATACAGTTATTTCTACTGGGTTAGCACTCACATTTTCCGGTGCTGGGGTAGAAAACGGGACAGAAACTGTTACAGCAGGAAATTGTATTTACGGTGGAGCTGCTCCAACTTTTACCAACGGAGATGCGGGACAAGGTCCATCAAGATGCGGAATTTTTGCTACCGCTGCCAGTACAAGAGTTACTGCCGGAGCTTCCTATTATGGAGTAATGGATATGACTGGAAATGTAAGAGAAGCAGTTGTTGCTATAGCTGCTGATGCAAGTGGTGCAGCATCAGAACCTGGAACTACAAATACTTTTAACCGCAGTTGGGGGGATGGTGCTATTGATCCAGTCACAGGAAATCACAACGTGGCAACCTGGCCCGGAGCATTAATTGCTGATGCGAACACAGCCATAACTAATTATGTAGGTCACAAAGGAGGTGCTTGGAATAATGCTATCGCCCAACTAACAATCTCAGAAAGATGGTACGTCTACAATGCTCCCGTCATTTCTAGACAAAGTTACAATGGTGGACGAGGAGTAAGATAGAATTTAGGACTTGGGATTTATAATTTAGAATTTTAAATCCATATTTCTAAATTTATAATCTGTGAACCTGTGGCACAAAATACAAAGCACGTTGGATTTCAAAAATCAATTAAGCATTTTAAATTTACTGAGTTGAAATGTAATGCTTTTGTGTTAAAATTCTTTTTTTCCGCAATTGTATCTTGCTTTTCCATTAATTCTTTCGCGCAATTTAAAGGAGGAAGTTATTGTGGTTTTTCAGTAAATACAATAGCATGTCCAGTTACGCCAGATATTTTTGTTGGTGGTTCCTATAGCGGATTTTCTTCAAGTAACATTGCTTGTCCTGTTACTCCAAATATTTTTGTTGGCGGCTCTTTTGATGGGTTTAGCTTCAACAATATTGCTTGCCCTGTTACGCCCGATATTTTCGTTGGTGGTTCATACGACGGATTTTCTTTTAACAATCTTGCCTGCCCTCCTTCTATTTTTGCTGGGGGAGCATCTGATGGATTTGCTTTGGGTAATATTGCATGCCCGTTAAATATTTTTGTTGGCGGTTCTTTTAGTGGATCTGCCGAGGGTGATGTATTGTGTAATAGTCAATTTCTGGGTGGTTCTTACGATGGATTTGCTTTCGGAAGTGTTGCTTGCGCTGCTACTATTTTTACTGGCGGTTCTTTTAGTGGTTTCGCGTCAGGAGTTGTTGCTTGCGCCAGCCCTTTTCTGGGTGGATCGTTTGATGGATCTGCTTTAGATAATTTAGCTTGTCTTGTTATTCCCCCATCTATTTTTCATGGTGGAGCTTATGAAGGTTTTGCATTTGGTACTATTGCCTGTCCGGTTCTTCCCAATATTTTTGCAGGCGGTTCGTACGATGGCTTTGGTTCTAACACGTTAGCTTGCGTTGCTTCTATTTTTACAGGCGGTTCCTTTGATGGATTTGCGTCTGGAGTCATTGCTTGCTCCAGTCAATTTCTCGGTGGTGCTTATGATGGATTTGCGTTCGGGAATACTGCCTGCCCTATTCCTAATATTTTTGTTGGCGGTTCGTATGACGGGTTTTCATTTGGCAATATTGCTTGTCCTATTACTCCGAATATTTTTGTTGGCAATTCTTATGATGGGTTTGCATTCGCCAATGTTGCCTGTCCAATTCCCCCAAACATTTTCCTTGGTGGTTCTTATGATGGGTTTGCGTTTAGCAATGTTGCTTGTCCAATCCCTACAAACATATTTCTCGGTGGTTCTTATGATGGGTTTGCTTTCGGAAATATTGCTTGCGCTGCAACAATTTTTACAGGCGGTTCTTACGATGGTTTTGCATCGGGAGTAATTGCATGTTCCAGTCTTTTTCTCGGCGGTTCTTACGATGGATTTGCCTCCGGCAATGTTGCCTGTCCCATTCCTACAAATGTTTTTCTTGGTGGCTCTTATGATGGATTTGCTTTCGGAAATATTGCTTGTGTTTTTTCCAATATTGCTCTTGGCGGCGGATTTGATGGGTTTAGTATGATGAATTATTCCACTCTCCCCGGTTGTATTATTGCCCCATTGCCAATTGAATTACTTTACTTTGATGCAAAACCATATGGAAGTGTTGTAGATGTTACTTGGTCAACTGCCTCTGAATGGAATAACGATTATTTCACAGTTGCAAAAACAATTGACACTGTAAATTATGAACCTGTTGGAAAAGTAAATGGAGCAGGTAATAGTTCCGTTCTGTTACATTATGCGCTAACTGATTATCATCCTTACCAAGGAATTTCATACTATCGTTTAACGCAAACCGATTTTAATGGTCAGGATAAAAATTATGGTCCTGTGGCTGTACAATTTAATTCCTCCGGCATTGCAGTTTATCCAACTATTTCTTCAGGCAATTTTTATGTTACAGGTAATGACGGTGGTATGGAAATAAAAATTTACAATTTGCTTGGTGAAATAGTTTATCAGTCAATAATCAATAAACATTCTTCTATCAATCTTGATTCACCCGGTGGAGTTTATTTTGTGAATGTAAAAACCGAAAAAGATTCATTCACTCAAAAAATAATTATTCAGAAATAAAATCAAGTGAAAAACTTTTTCAATTTAGAAAAGTAAACTTCTTAATATTTTCCTAAGCATTTTTCTGACTTTGTTATGGATTCATTTTCAAATTAGGGTAATTCCTGATTCTTTGTAAATTAGTTCCCAATTTATAATTTTAAATTATGCCTAAGATTTTAATCATTGATGATGAAAAAAGCATCCGCAAAACATTGCGTGAAATTTTAGAATACGAAAATTTTAAAGTAGACGAAGCCGCAGATGGTGCAGAAGGATCGTCCATGGCTGAAAAAGAAAATTACGATATTGTTTTGTGCGATATTAAAATGCCGAAGGTAGATGGCATGGAAGCGCTGGACCGAATTCAAAAATCTCATCCAGATACTCCGGTTATCATGATCTCTGGACATGGCACGATTGAAACTGCAGTGGAAGCCGTGAAGAAAGGTGCATTTGATTTCATTGCCAAACCGCTTGACTTAAACCGATTGCTGGTAACAGTTCGCAATGCGATGGATAAAACAAGTTTAGTCTCTGACGTAAAAGTTCTCAAGAAAAAAATAAGCAAAACCTACGAAATGATTGGTGAATCTGTTGCCATAAAACAAATTCAGGAGATGATCGAAAAAGTTTCTCCCACCGATGCACGCGTTCTTATCACCGGAGAAAACGGAACGGGAAAAGAATTGGTGGCAAGGTGGGTTCACGAGAAAAGTAATCGCGCACACAATGCATTTATTGAGGTGAATTGTGCAGCTATTCCGAGCGAGTTGATCGAGAGCGAACTTTTCGGACATGAAAAAGGTGCGTTCACATCCGCAGTAGCCCAGCGAAAAGGAAAATTTGAATTGGCGGAAGGAGGAACAATTTTTCTGGATGAGATTGGCGATATGAGTTTGTCCGCACAGGCAAAAGTATTGCGCGCATTACAGGAAAATAAAATCACCCGTGTTGGGAGTGAGAAAGAAGTGAAAGTGAATGTGCGTGTTCTTGCTGCCACTAACAAGGATTTGCAGAAAGAAATTTCAAAAGGAAATTTTAGAGAAGATTTGTACCACCGCCTGAGTGTGATAATTATAAAAGTTCCATCCCTGAATGAACGGAAAGATGATATTCCTTTGCTGGTAGAACACTTCGGAAAAATGATCTGCGATGAACAAGGTATTCCTCAAAAAGCATTTTCAAAAGATGCGATCAAAGAACTTCAAAAAGTAAATTGGACAGGAAATATCCGCGAACTAAGAAACGTGGTGGAGCGTCTTATTATTCTTGGAGACAAAATTATTTCCGGCAAGGATGTGATAACTTTTGCTCAACCAATGAAAGATAAATAAGAATTATGTTGAGAAAAATTTCCGTCATTCTTTTTTCATTTTTCATTTTTTCATTTAAACTTTCCGCACAGATCAACCCCAATCCTGCGGTGAAAATTACTTTTCCTGCATCGGATGCGTTGCTTGTAACCGCAGATTTATATTTTGTAAACGATACGCTTCCCTATATGATTCTCTGTCATCAGGCAGGATACAGTCGAGGTGAATATCTTGAAACTGCAGTAAAGTTTTGTCGGCTTGGTTACAATTGCATTGCAATCGACCAACGCTGTGGCAACGAAGTGAACGGAGTTAAAAATGAAACTGCCGCGCTTGCAATTCAAAAAAAGAAAGAGACAACTTATCTTGACGCTGAAAAAGATATTCTTGCTGCGATAGATTACGTATATAACAAAAATGGAAAAAAGATTTTTCTTGTGGGAAGTTCTTATTCCGCTTCGCTTGTTTTGAAGATTGCCGCAACAAATAAAAAGATAAGTGCAGCAATGGCTTTTAGCCCAGGAGAATATTTTGGCACAAAACTGAAACTAAAAGATGCAATAGCAAATCTCTCCGTGCCAATTTTTATTACTTCAACAAAAGAAGAAGCAACTGATGTTGCCGTGCTAATCAGCGATGTAAAATCGAAAACTAAAAAACAATTTATTCCATCTTCAAAAGGTGTACACGGCTCATCTTGTCTATGGAAAAATTATCCGGAGTATCAGGATTATTGGTTAGCGATATTAATTTTTATAAAACAGATTCGTTAACTTTATTCCTTTTGTTTTGTGTCAATAATAATTGTAACAGGTCCATCATTCAGCAATTCAACTTTCATATCAGCACCAAATGTTCCTGTCTGGATTTTTTTCCCTAAATCAAATTCCATCTGATGAATAAATTTTTCGTAGAGCGGAATTGCGATTTCAGATTTTGCAGAACGAATATACGAAGGACGATTTCCCTTTTTTGTGGAAGCGTGTAAAGTGAACTGAGAAACAACTATCACTTCTCCCTTTATTTCTTTCACAGAAAGATTCATTACTCCTTTTTCATCATTAAATATTCTGAGGTTAGAAATTTTTGTTGAAAGCCATTCAATATCTTCTGCTAAATCCGAATCTTCAATCCCAATCAGAATCAGCAAACCAATTTGAATGGATGATTTTATTTTTTCATCAATCGTTATACTGGCATATTTTACCCGTTGAATTACTGCACGCATTTTTTAATCGTTATAATCTTTAATAACTTCTTCACCGTTCATAATGCTCAAATAAGAATGATAACGCGAAGGTGCAATCTCATTTTTTTCTACAGCGGCAATCACCGCACACTTTGGCTCGTTGATGTGAAGACAGGTGTGAAATTTACAATCATTTGCTTTTCTAAAAATCTCAGGAAAGAAATGAGATATTTCATACTTATCCATGTTGACCACGCTGAATTCTTTGATACCTGGAGTGTCAATTATAAATCCTCCAAAACTCAGTTCATGCATCTCCGTAAAAGTAGTTGTGTGCATTCCTTTCAAGTGAGCCGAAGAAAGATTTCCTGTTTTCAAATCGAGCGATGGTTCAATGGCATTGATGAAGGTTGATTTCCCAACTCCCGAATGCCCTGAAATTAAAGTAATTTTATCCTTCAACAAAGATATCATTTCTTCTTTTGTTTCTTTTTTCATCTTGGCAGAACAAACGCTGTAACATTTGTAGCCAATCTTTTCATAGATGCCCATCACATTCAATAAGTCCTCACGCAACAAATTATCTTCTTCAAAAATATCTGCCTTATTAAAAATAATGTGTGTTGGAATTCTGTATGCTTCTGCTGTAACAAGAAATCGGTCAATGAATCCAAAAGAAGTTTTTGGAATTGCGAGAGTAACAATCAGCAATGCCTGATCAACATTGGTGGCAAGAATGTGCGACTGCTTGCTGAGATTTTTTGATTTGCGGATGATGCAGTTTTTTCTTTTCTCAACTTCCGAAATAACTCCTTGTCGTAAATCAGTTCCGTTTTCTTCTTGAGAAATATTTTTTTCTTCCTCTAATTGAAAAACAATTTTATCTCCTACAGCAATCGGATTAGTGCTTTTGTATCCATCAATTTTCAAACGCCCTTTAATGCGGCAATTAATTTTCTCACCGTCTTCGGCAAGAACAATGTACCAGTTGCCTGTGGATTTTATTACCGTTCCTTTCATCAACACAAAGTTATTCGTTAATCGCGATGCCAATATACTAATGCGTGCGAATTAAACGAATCATGTGTACTTTGTAAAAAATAAATAATTCGTACTATTTGTATCATTAGTTTCATTCGTATATTAGCATCGTTTTATGTCAATTAAAGTTCAAAACATAACCAAACTTTACGGAACGCAAAAAGCGCTGAACGATGTTTCGTTTGAAGTGAACAGCGGCGAAGTGGTTGGTTTCCTCGGACCAAACGGTGCAGGAAAATCCACCATGATGAAAATCCTCACTTGTTTTATTCCGCAGTCGTCTGGACAAGCTTGGGTTTGCGGATTTGATGTGAGCGAACAAGGATTGGAAGTTCGAAAAAATGTAGGTTATCTTGCAGAGAGCAATCCTTTGTACTACGATATGTTTGTGAAAGAATATCTTTTGTTCGTTGCAGAGCTTCATCAACTGAAAAATGCAAATAAGCGTTTGAAAGAAATTATCGGAGTCACAGGATTAGAAGTGGAACAGAAAAAAAAGATTGGCACACTTTCAAAAGGATATAAACAAAGAGTTGGATTGGCTCAGGCATTAATTCATGATCCAAAAGTTTTAATTCTTGACGAACCGACTTCAGGACTTGATCCGATTCAATTGGTGGAAATCCGAAACGTAATAAAGGAAATCGGAAAGGCAAAAACTGTGATGCTTTCAACTCATATCATGCAAGAAGTGGAAGCGATGTGCGATCGGGTTATTATCATTAATAAGGGGCAAATTGTAGCGGATAATCCAACTTCTGAATTGCAAAAAGGTTTAGACGACAAACAGGTGGTTACGGTGGAATTCGATAAAGAAACTTCGCGCAGTGCATTGAAAAATATTATTGGAGTTCATGATTCAAAAAACATTTCAGGAAATATCTGGCAGATTTCTGCTTCTTCACAAAAAGATATTCGCGCAGATATTTTTCAGTTTGCTGTGCAGAATAATTTAGCTGTTCTCACCCTTCAAAAAGCGGAACATAATCTGGAAGATGTGTTCAGAGAACTTACAAAATAAAAATTTCTTTTCCGCAAAATCTTGATTTCACATTTAGAAATAATACTAATTTCGTTCTCCTTTAACCAAGAACCATTAACCAAAAAATAATTTTATGTCATACCTATTCACTTCCGAATCAGTTTCAGAAGGCCACCCTGATAAAGTGGCAGATCAAATTTCTGATGCGCTGATTGATAATTTTCTTGCGTTCGATCCTCAAAGCAAAGTTGCTTGCGAAACTCTTGTTACAACCGGACAAGTTGTTCTTGCAGGAGAAGTGAAATCGCGCGCTTACTTGGATGTTCAGGAAATTGCGCGCCAAGTAATCCGCAAGATCGGTTATACAAAAAGTGAATACATGTTTGAAGCGGATTCATGCGGAATCCTTTCTGCCATTCACGAACAATCTTCAGATATTAATCAGGGAGTTGTTCGCAAGAAAAAAGAAGAGCAAGGTGCTGGTGATCAAGGAATGATGTTTGGGTACGCAACCAACGAAACAAATGATTACATGCCGCTTGCGTTGGATCTGGCGCATAAACTGCTGATCGAACTGGCTGTTTTACGCAGGGAAAATAAACAAATGAAATATTTACGCCCTGATGCAAAATCGCAGGTGACACTGGAATATGATGACAATAATATTCCGGTTCGTATTGATGCGATTGTGGTTTCCACCCAGCACGATGATTTTGCTTCGGATGCGGTGATGGCAAAGAAAATTTATGCAGATATGGTGAATATTTTGATTCCACGTGTGAAAGCAAAATATCCCAAGTACAAGCATTTGTTCAATAACAAAATTAAATATCACATTAATCCTACCGGAAAATTTGTAATTGGCGGACCGCACGGAGATACCGGAGTTACGGGAAGAAAAATTATTGTTGACACTTACGGTGGAAAAGGCGCACACGGTGGAGGAGCATTTTCAGGAAAGGATCCTTCAAAAGTTGACCGCTCTGCTGCTTACGCAACTCGCCACATTGCGAAAAACTTAGTAGCTGCCGGAATTTGCAGTGAAGTTCTTGTACAGGTTTCCTATGCCATTGGCGTTGCAAAACCCACCAGCATTTGTGTGAATACTTATGGAACTGCAAAAGTGAAGATGAACGATAGCCAGATTGGAAAAATAGTTGAGCGGATTTTCGATATGCGACCTTACTTTATTGAGCAGCGTTTCAAACTCCGCAATCCTATCTACAGCGAAACCGCAGCTTACGGACACATGGGACGAAAAAACCAATGGGTGACAAAAACTTTCAGATCTCCCGATGGAAAAATAAAAAATGTAAGAGTTGAACTTTTTACCTGGGAGAAGTTAGATTATGTGAGTAAACTTAAGAAAGCATTTGCGAAATAAAATTTCAGAATTCATAAAAAAGAAAAGCACTCATGATTGAGTGCTTTTTTTGTATAAAATAATAAGTCCTAATTCCCAAACTCCGAAATAAATTTAATCCTCATCAGACGAACTTCTTCTTCATCGTATTCGTCTTCGCCTAATTTTTTCAACGCATCGGTCACGGAATCAGAATGAGATTCGCGGAAGTATTCTATAATTTCTTCCTGCCGGTCATCGTCTATCACTTCGTCAATGTAATGCGAAATATTAACGCGCGTTCCTGCCGAAACAATGGCTTCTAACTCGCTGATAAGTTGTTTCATGGAAAGTCCTTTTGCATCGGCAATATCTTCCAAACTTAATTTGCGGTCAATATTATGAATAAGAAAAACTTTTAATCCGGATTTGTTTATCGTAGATTTTACGATCAAGTCCTGCGGACGTTCAATTTCATTATCCTTCACATACTTGGCAATCAAATCTGCAAATGGCTTTCCATATCGCTGTGCTTTTCCTGGTCCTACCCCCGAAACTTTTGCCATTTCATCCAGAGTCGTTGGATAATTTATAGTCATTTCGGCAAGAGAAGTTTCCTGAAAAATAACGTAAGGAGGAAGTTTATTTTTATGCGCAATTTTTTTTACCAGATCTTTTAACATGCCATAAAGCGTTTGATCCAAAGCACCACCTGCCTGCCCACCACCACCGGCAATAATTGCTTCTTCGTCATCGTCATCCGGATTTTCAAAATCGTGATCCTTGGTAAGCATGAAAGAAACCGGAGTCTCAATAAATTCTCTTCCCGCTTTGGTAACTTTCAGTAAACCGTAGTTCTCAATATCTTTTGACAGAAATCCTGCCACATGTGCTTGTCGAACCACGGCATTCCAGAATTTTTCATCCTTATCATCTTCAGATCCTTTTCCGAAGATTTCCAATTCGTGATGTTTGTATTGTTTGATGAAAGAAGTGAGCGTGCCTGTCAAAACATTCACCACATGATTCGCTTTGAACTTCTCTTTCATTTCAATAATGGCTTCCAAAAGCAATACAACATCATCTTGACCTTCAAATTTCTTTTTAGGATTGGTGCAGTTGTCGCAGTTGCCGCAATTTTCTGTCTCATAAACTTCTCCGAAATAATGCAAAAGAGTTTTTCTTCGACACACGGAAGATTCGGCAAACGTTACTACTTCTTGAATCAACTGTTTATTTATTTCCTGCTCCGCAACCGGTTTCCCTTTAAGAAATTTTTCCAGTTTCTCAATATCGGCTTCGCTGTAAAAAGCAATACATCTTCCTTCGCCTCCATCGCGACCAGAGCGTCCCGTTTCCTGATAATATCCTTCCAAACTTTTAGGAATATCGTAGTGCATCACAAATCGCACATCGGGTTTGTCAATTCCCATTCCAAAAGCGATGGTTGCAACAATTACATCAATATCTTCCATCAGGAATTGATCCTGAGTTTTTGAACGAATTTCCTTTTCCAATCCTGCATGATAAGGAAGTGCAGGAATACCGTTTGCCTGCAATGTGCTTGCAAGCGCTTCGGTTTGTTTTCGACTCAGACAATAAATAATTCCAGACTTGCCTTGATTCTTGCGGATGTATTTTATGATCTGCTTCGGAGCTTCAATCTTAGAGCGAACTTCATAATATAAATTCGGACGATTGAAAGACGCCTTGAAAACAGTTGCATCCGGAATTCCAAGATTTTTCATAATGTCCAGCTGAACTTTCGGAGTTGCAGTTGCTGTAAGAGCGATGATCGGCACTCGTCCGATTTCATTAATCAGTTCACGAATGCGCCTGTATTCAGGGCGGAAATCATGCCCCCATTCAGAAATGCAATGAGCTTCGTCAATGGCGATGAAAGAAATATTTATGTTCTTAAAAAATTCCACATTGGCTTCCTTGGAAAGAGATTCAGGAGCCACATATAAAATTTTTGTTTTCCCTTCGGTAAGCTCTTGTTTTACTTTTATAATATCCGCTTTTGCCAGAGAAGAGTTTAAAAAGTGAGCGATATTATCTTTTGTACCAAAACTTCGAATAACATCCACCTGATTTTTCATGAGTGCTATAAGAGGCGAAACTACAATGGCGGTACCCTCACTCATCAATGCGGGCAGTTGATAGCAAAGAGATTTTCCACCACCCGTCGGCATGATCACGAATGTGTCTTTTCCGTTAAGAATGTTTTTAATAACTTCTTCCTGTTCCCCTTTGAATTTTGAGAACCCGAATAATCTTTTCAGATGTCCTTTAAGAGAAATTTCCTGTGCAACAGATGCCATTTGTCTAACTTATTTGATTTACTAATGCAATTATTCTCCTTGTTTCTTTGCAAAGTGAATATACAATTTATATTAATACGCAGGAAAAACTTTTGAAGTATTTTAGAAAGATTCCAGACTATATCAATAGGACTTCATGGGATTGCCTTATTATTCTCTTCTTATAAAATCAATCAAAATGCACAAAAATAATTTGTTTGGCAAATAGAGATTTATTTTCATATTTGCCGAAATAATCCATCAGCTTATGAAAATAGTATCTGCAATTGCTCTCACCATTACGTTCATATCTCAAGTAAACGCTCAAAATGCACCTTCGGTTTGCATTTCGGATGCAACTGAGACAAGCAACCTCAAGCAAAACAATATACTGCAGCAATGGGAGTACAAGGTGGATAAAAAGACAAAGAAAAAAATGCTTAACTCCGTATGCGAGTTTGCCAGAAATGGGTGCATGGTTCAACAAATAGTGCCTGCTGCAAATGGAGCCAACCACACCTACAGTTTTTATGAATGGCAATACACGGAGCAGGGGAAACTGCTTACCTATTCCGAAGGAGAAATTGACAGTGATTCGGCAAAAGTGTATGCTTTTACCGAAAGATATAATTATAACTCAGCAGGTTTGGTGAGTAACTATCGTAAAGATATTTATGAAGGACTCATGTCGCAAACTTCTGACAAGTGGACGTACACCTATTCGGGCAGCGGAGAAAAAACCGAACAGGGGTTTTCAAAAATCATCGTTAGAAAAGATACAATCTATAATGACGAGATCAGGTATTCCGGCAATGGAACGCCCATTGAAAGGATTTTGAATAATTATTCTCCAAAGGGATTTTCTGATTATCATAAATATGACGGGGAGGGTTTGCCTGTTGAATATATTCGCTATGAAAAAGACAAAATGGTATCGCATAAGATGTATTCTTACGATTACGATAAGCAGGGAGTTTTGCTGGAAGAAAATGTAACGGATGGTATTGGAAAAACCAACGAAAAGAAAATATACAGTAAGGACAAGATCGTTTATACGTTAATGAATACAAAAGGAAAAGTTTTTAAAAGCTCTACCGATCCTTATGTAGCTCCTGTTACCATTGCCTATCCACCTTTTCCTATAGCGCATAAGCAAACCGAACAAAATACTCCAAGCGTAAAAGGGATGACGTTAAAAGAGAAAACGGACAAAAAGAACAACAAGGTTGTGGAACATTATCTTTCACAAAAACTTGTTTCATCCGAAACGTATAATTCCAAGGGATTGATTGTGGAAAGGAATACGCAGGATGTTGGTTTCTCGCTGCAGTATGAATACACAGTTTATTAATTTATCTTTCATTACGAGAAATGCTGGTCTGATTGTTTGATTAGCAGGTGTCGGTATTTGGTGAAGATGGCGGATTTTGAAACAAAGCCGATGTATTTATTTCCTTCCGTTACAGGCAGGTTCCATGAATTATAGGTGTCAAATTTTTTCATCACATCGTGCATTTCTTCATTCACATCCAGAATGGAAGGAGGCTGGGTCATAAGATCTTTTACAAAAAGGGTATTATATTTTTCGTGATGGAACATTATCTCACGGATGCTGTCAAGCAGAACAACTCCCAGTAAATGGTTGTCTTCATCCAGCACAGGAAAAATATTTCGTTTGGAATGAGCGATCTTGTCAACCAATTCACCCAGCGTATTTTCAGTAGTAACATTTACAAAATCTGTTTCCACCATATCCTTTAATTTGATCTTGTTCAGAACGATCTTATCGCGGTCGCGCTTGTGCAATCCTTTTGCAGCCAGCTTTCTCATATAAATAGAATAAGGCTCAAAGTATCGGGAGATAAGAAATGACATAGAGGAAACGATCATCAGCGGAACAAATAATGCATATCCCCCTGTGATTTCTGCGATGAGGAATATGGCAGTGAGCGGTGCGTGCATCACTCCGCTGAGGGCTCCCGCCATTCCGGCTACGATGAAGTTGGCTTCCGTAAGATCAATGATGCCGAGAAGATTCAACGCATGAGCAAAAACAAATCCAGTTAATGCGCCAATGAAAAGTGATGGAGCAAATATTCCACCGTTCCCTCCGGCTCCAATGGTAACGGAGGTGGCAACCATTTTTACAAGAATAATTACTACTGCAATAAGGATCGGAAACCAATGATTGCCGATGAATGAAGTGAACAAACTGTTTGCAAGCAGCTGTTCATAGTGTCCGCTCAAAAGATTTTCTATTGAATAATATCCTTCACCGTAAAGCGGGGGAAGAATGAATATCATCACGCCAAGAATAATTCCACCGATGATCGCTTTCAGATAGGGTTTCTTCTTGGATTTGAAAAGTTCTTCCGTAAAAATAGCTGTGCGGGTTACATAAACAGAAACCAATCCCATCAAAATTCCAAGAACAATATAAAGCGGAATGGCATTCATGTGCCAGCCTTTTGTGATGAGAAAAAATAATTGGTCTTTGTAAAGGAGATTTGATAAAACTGCAGCCGTTGCCGATGAGATGAGCAGCGGAACGAAAGCAGGCAAAGAGAATTCAACAAGTATAACTTCCACAGCGAACAATACACCAGCAATCGGACTATTGAAGATGGCGGAAATTCCTGCAGCTACTCCACAGGCAAGCAGAAGCGTGCGCTCGCGGTAATTCATTTTTAGATCTTTCGCAGTGATGGAACCGATTGCAGCGCCAGTTACTACAATAGGAGCTTCCAGTCCGGCAGAGCCGCCGAATCCTACCGTAAGCGCACTGGTGATGATGTGGGAATATGTTTTATCGCGCTCAATGTTGCTCGATCTTTTTGCGATGGAAATTAAAATGCTTGGAATACCTCTTCCGATCTTTCCTTTCCTGAAACGCTGCACATAATAAACGGTGAGGAGAATTCCAATTAAAGGGAATGCAAAAAGTAAAAAATTAAATTTCTCATCTTCCAGCACCCAATGAAGAAAATGCTGAATGTAATGCACCACTGTTTTCAGCAAGATGGCAGCAAGACCTGCAATAATCCCAACAATAATGCTGACAACGATCAGAAAATTCTTGTTGCTGATGTGGCGGAGCCGCCAGGAATTCACCTTGTCAATTATATCTAAAAACTTCACAAGGCGAAAATAACTAATTCCAAGGATTTAATTTGACAGTTTCAGATTAGTTATTTTTTCTGTTCTTTCGACCATCCGTCTTTCAGCGCAACTGTTCGGTTGAAAATTATTTTTCCGCCTGCAGAATCTTTATCCACGCAAAAATATCCCTTGCGAATGAACTGAAACTTCTCCGATGTTTTTGCATTTTTCAAATAAGGTTCTGCAACAGCTGTTGAAATAATTTCCAAACTCTTCTCGTTGAGATAGCTTTTGAAATCGCCTTCTTCAGCCTGTGGATTTTCAACTTTAAAAAGACGGTCGTACAAACGAACTTCAACCGGAACTGCTTGCGGGGCACTCACCCAATGAATGGTTCCCTTTACAGAAATTCCGCTCGTATCGCTTCCGCTTTTGCTTTCAGGAAAATACGTGCAGTGAATTTCGGAGATATTTCCTTTCTCATCCTTCTTGAATGATTCGCATTTCAAAATATAGGCATGTTTCAGTCGAACCATCAATCCCGGTCCAAGACGGAAATATTTTTTTACCGGAACTTCCATAAAATCATCGCGCTCAATAAAAATTTCTTTGCCGAAAGGGATTTCACGAGTTCCCCCGTTCTCTCCGGCTTCCGGATTATTTTCTGCTGGAAGCATCTCGGTTTTTCCATCCGGATAATTATCAATGATCACTTTCACCGGATTCATCACCACCATTACGCGTGTGGCAATTTTGTTCAGGTCTTTGCGAACACAATGTTCCAGTAGTTCTACATCAATAATATTTTCCCTGCGCGCCACTCCTATCACATCACAGAAATCACGAATGCTTTCGGGTGTGTAACCTCGTCTGCGAAGTCCGCTGATGGTGGGCATACGCGGATCGTCCCAGCCGCTCACATGTTTTTCATTGACGAGTTGCAATAATTTTCGTTTGCTCATCACAGTATAGTTCAGATTCAGTCGTGCAAATTCAAACTGATGGCTTGGAAAGATTTCGAGTTTCTCAATGAACCATTCATACAGCGGACGATGTACTTCAAATTCAAGTGTGCAAATAGAATGAGTAATTTGTTCTATCGAATCGCTTTGCCCGTGCGCAAAATCATACATCGGGTAAATGCACCATTTATCTTTTGTGCGGTGATGTTCCACATGCTTGATGCGATACATAAGCGGATCGCGAAAGTGCAAGTTGGGAGAAGCCATATCAATTTTGGCTCTCAGCACTTTTTCTCCATCCTTGAATTCTCCTTTGCGCATGCGCTCGAACAGATCAAGATTTTCTTCCACGCTGCGGTTGCGGAACGGACTTTCTTTTCCCGGTTCTGTGGGAGTTCCTTTCGAAGCGGCAATTTGTTCTGCGGAACTGTCATCCACATAGGCAAGTTGCTTTTTAATAAGTGTTACCGCGAATTCATAGATCTTTTCAAAATAATCGGAAGCATAAAATTCGTTTGCCCATTCAAACCCCAGCCAGCGAATATCTTCTTTGATGCTTTCTACATATTCAGTTTCTTCTTTTTCAGGGTTGGTATCATCAAAACGCAAATTTGTTTTTCCGCCAAATTGTTTTGCTAATCCAAAGTTGAGGCAAATGGATTTTGAGTGCCCGATGTGAAGATATCCATTCGGTTCCGGAGGGAAACGCGTCAGTACTCGTCCTCCATGTTTGCCGTTCTTAACATCTTCGCTGACTATTTCTTCTAAAAAATTTGGACCTTTTTCTGTGCTCATTTAAATTGTTTGTTTTGAAAACGAATTAGAAATAACTGTTACACCTTTTGTCAGGCGGTTGCATACTTCCTCTTTCCCTAATAATTCCATCATGCCGAGAAGATCCACCCCGCTGCCTTTTCCGCTGATCAATACTCGGGTCAGTTGCATAACCTCTCCGGGTTTGGTGCTGAGATTTTCGCAGGTATGTTTTAACGCCCGGTCAATATCTGCTATCCGAAATTCAGAAATCATGTTTAATTTTTCGGTCAATGCTTCAAAAAACATTTTTGATTTTTCATTCCAACGTTTCTTTATCACTTCATTGTCATATTCCGAAGGCGCAACAAAAAGATATTTCCCTTCAGAAACTATTTCTTCAATAAAATTTGCTCTTTCTTTCATTAAGCCACAAGCTGAAACCAAGTAATTAAAATTTTGATCCTTGGCATTATTTATCTCGGATGTAGCATTAATCTTTGACTCAGAGGACGAGACATTTAATGGAAATAGTAGATTTTTATCAAGTAAGTTAAAAATCTTCTGAGTGACATTATCGTATAACCACCAACCCCAAATTATGTTTGCTAATTGCTTAACGTCTTTCATTCTCAAATACTGCTGGTTGAACCATTTTGCTTTTTCAGGATTGAAGCGAGCACCTGATTTGTGAATGTGTTCGAAAGAAAATGAATTTACCAATTCATTCATCGTAAAAATCTCCTGCTCCGTTCCCGGATTCCATCCAAGCAACGCAAGCATATTGATGAATGCATCCGGAAAATATCCTGCTTCACGGTATCCAGATATTTTTTCGGGCTTACCGGTTTTTGCATCAGGCATTTCGGTGCTGAGCGGAAAAACAGGAAATCCTAATCTGTCTCCATCTCGCTTGGAAAGTTTTCCATTTCCATCCGGACGGAGAAGCAAAGGTAAGTGTGCAAATTTCGGCATCACTTCTTTCCATCCGAGATATTCATACAATAAAACATGAAGCGGTGCCGATGGAAGCCATTCTTCCCCGCGAATCACGTGCGTGATCTGCATTAAATAATCATCCACCACATTTGCAAGATGATACGTTGGCATTCCGTCGCTCTTGAATAAAACTTTATCGTCCATCTGCGAACTCTGAACCACCACCCATCCGCGAATTATATCATGCAAACGAATTTCTTCTATCTCAGGAATCTTAATTCGGATAACATACGGTTCTCCTGCATCCATTTTCTTTTTCACTTCATCCTGAGAAAGTGAAATGGAATTTTTCATGCTCAAACGAGTGACGGAGTTGTAAGCAAAAGTTTCTCCTGCATTTTTCATTCTCAGAGCCGCTTCTTCCAGATCTTTGGACGTGTCGAATGCATAATACGCGTTGCCTTCTTTCACCAATTGTTCCGCATACTGACGATACATTGCCTTGCGTTCGCTCTGACGATAAGGAGCAAAAGCTCCATTGCCAAAACCAATTCCTTCATTGGGCTCAATGCCGCACCATTTGAGAGATTCAATAACATATTCTTCCGCTCCCGCAACAAAACGATTTTGGTCGGTATCCTCGATGCGAAGAATGAAATCTCCTCCGTTTTTTTTTGCGAAGAGATAATTGTAAAGCGCAGTGCGAACTCCTCCAATATGAAGCGGTCCGGTAGGACTTGGCGCAAAACGAACTCTGACTTTTCTTTCTGACATAACGCGATTGTGAAGCGCAAAGATATATTTTTGTACCATGTTACTTCTATCGCCAAGCAATTTCCCTGATTATGAACTCATCGACTGCGGTGATTTTGAAAAATTAGAACGATTTGGAAAATACATTACCATTCGTCCTGAACCTCAGGCGGTGTGGAATAAAAAATTTTCAGTCGGAGAATGGGAAAAATCTGCGCATGTAAAATTCATTCAGAAGGGAAGTAATTCAGGCGAGTGGAAAAGATTGAAAGAGATGCCTGACCGGTGGAACATAAAATGGAAGAGGGCAGATAATAAAAGCGAATTGCAATTTCGTTTGGCGTTGACCTCATTCAAGCATGTTGGTGTTTTTCCTGAACAGGCAATTAATTGGGAATATATTTCCGAAAGCATTGCATCGATAAAAGTTGAGAAGCCGAAGTTTCTGAATTTGTTTGCTTATACAGGAGCCGCATCGCTTGCTGCAAAAGCCGCAGGAGCAGATGTAACGCATCTTGATTCCATAAAGCAGGTTGTTTCTTGGGCTAGAGAAAATATGGAACTGAGCGGATTAAAAGATATTCGCTGGATTGTTGAAGACGCATTGAAATTTGTAAAACGTGAAGTAAAACGCGGAAATAAATATCACGGAATCATTCTTGATCCGCCTGCTTTCGGCAACGGACCAGATGGAGAGAAATGGAAATTGGAAGATAATATTCAGGAAATGATGAAACATGTTTTTCAATTGCTGGATAAAGAAAATCATTTTATGATTCTCAATGCGTACTCGCTTGGTTTTTCATCCATCATCATTGAAAATCTGCTTAAAGATTTCGCCAAAGATAAATTAGAAACCGGAGAATTATTTCTTCAGGCAAAATCAGATGTGAAACTACCTCTTGGTGTATTCGGAAGATTCAGGAGTTTTTAAGTTTCTGATAATCTTTAAGCCAATAGCCGAAATAAAAAGTACGCGGCTGCAGGAATAATCTGAACAAGTGCTGCTTTTAAAAGACGTGGCGAAGAACATACCAAAACAATTCCCGCAGCAAAAACAGAAGCCACTGCATAATCAATAAGTATTGTTCCTGTAGATTCTGTATTTATTTTTTTCAATATTAATCCAAGAACAATAGCAATAGAAAGAAAAAGATTGTAAAATCCTTGGTTAAACGCAAACAAGCGATTTGTTTGTGATTCTGCCTGTGTTACGCCAAAAGTTTTATTTGCAAAAGGTTTTCCCCATAGAATAGATTCCATGAAAAAAATATAAATATGAATAATCGCGATAAGTATTGCAGTTGCATTTATCATTTGGATAGATTTATTTTACATTTTATAAAAATAAAAAAGGACGACTCGATTTTGAATCGCCATTTTGTCGGGTGGACGAGATTTGAAATCGCGACCTCTCGCACCCCAAGCGAGTGCGCTA
>PLUL01000037.1 GCA_003164895.1 Bacteroidota bacterium
TAACTACTCTTCCTACCTTACCCGATTCTCTCATTTTATTAAATTGCAGTAATAATTCTTTAACGGTTCTTCCGCTTTTAAAAAATTCATTGGTAAATTTATATTGCAGTTCAAATGCTTTAACTGCTCTTCCCGCTTTGCCCCATTTGCTTAAAACTTTAACCTGCGACCATAATCAATTAACCGTTATTCCTGTTTTACCCGATTCACTTCAATCTTTAGAATGCGAAAATAACTTTTTAACAAATCTTCCGATTTTACCTAATTTGCTTACGCAATTAATTTGCCTGAATAATTCTTTAACAAGTCTGCCTGCTTTACCTAATTTGCTTATAGATTTATTTTGCGATCATAATTCTTTAACGAATCTTCCCACCTTACCTAATTCACTTACTACTTTATATTGCCAGAATAATTCTTTAACTACTCTTCCTACTTTACCTGATTCACTTCAACTTTTATGGTGCGATAGTAATAACATAACTTGCTTCCCACATTTTCCTAATTCTATTATTAATTCTAATATTTATTTTAGCATAGACCCAAATCCATATACTTGTTTGCCTAATTATATATTTGCTATGGGTTCTGATACGGTTATTTACCCAAAATGTGCAGCAGGCAACACACATAATTGCCCCGTTGTTGATTCTTGTCCTCCTTATATGACTTTTATTCTAACTCCGAGCGGCACACCTCACATTTGGGATGCTTACCCTATTTATTCTTCTAATGTGGATAGTGCAAGATGGGATTGGGGAGATAACACTTCTATGTCCGGTCTTTATCCAAGTCATACTTATTCAGTTGATAGCATGTACAGTATTTGTGTTGAAGTTTATTCTTCTTGCGGATATAGGGTTTTTTGCCAAAATGATTCTCTTTATCGTGTAGCAAACAGTTCGACAGTAATAACTATTAATGTTTTGCATCCTTCATCCTCTGTAATACCTATCACAAACAGCAATCAACAAATTATCATTTATCCCAATCCAAACAATGGCAATTTTATTATTGAAACAAATGCGACAAAAAAACAAACCGTACAGGTGTTTGACTTAAACGGCAGACTTTTATTAAATCAAAATATTAATGGCTTAACAAATAATATTGATGCGACAACTTTGTATGAAGGTATTTACACATTGGCAATTAAAACGACAGACCGAGTGATAAATAAAAAGTTAGTTATTTTACGCTAACAAATTATTTTTTCTTTACAGTCATGCTATTTTTTATCTCCAAGTCTTATAAGTTATAAGTATTGAAAGAGAAAATATATTGAGTTAAAATAAGAAATATATTTAATTTTGTTAGATGCAGATTTCTGTTTCAGTTATTGAATAAAGAGGATATGCCGAAAAAATCAGGCAAGGATTTAATAGTAAAAATATTGAAGGAAAAATCTTCCCTCAAACAGGATGTTTTTCATCAAAACATAAAAGTATTTGAAGATTTAAAAAGTATTGTCAAGGAAATGGTGATGGATTTAAAAAGCGAATCCGAAAAGATTGATAAACGCATACAGGTGGATTACCGTGAAAAAGGTCCATATGAAATTGAATTGAGGATTGCTGGAGATGTTTTATTTTTTCACATGCACACCAACGTTTTTGAATTCGACAAGAGCCACCCGATGTGGAAAACATCTTATGTAACGGATGATCCATCTCGGTCTTTTTGCGGAATGATAAATGTCTATAATTTTCTTGCCGATTCATTCAAATACAACCGCGTCAATGATGTCGGGTACATGATTGCACGCATCTTTGTCAATAGCGAGCTTCATTATTTTGTGGAAGGTAAACGCCAACTTGGATTTCTGTACAACGATTTTGCGAAAAAGAAAATGGATAAATCAGCAATGAAAAATATTATTGAATCAGCCATCATTTATGCGCTCGACTTCGACCTCTTTACACCTCCTTTTGAAGAAATGCAGGAGGTAAGTGTTTCGCAAATTTTGGAAGTAAGCGAGAATATGCGAATCAAAACTGGCAAACGCCTTGGCTTCCGTTTTCAAGCGGATTCAGACCAGATTGATTGATTGTTGATTATACATTGCATAATTTTTAACATTTCAGGCAAGAAGAATAGTTAATCTATGTAAGAGTTATTGAAAAGCATGAAAAATTATTAAGACAGAATGGGCTTTAGACACCAACCTAATACCTTACAAAGTGCGCTTCTCATCTTGAGAAGATAAAAATAATTTAGAGATTGGCGCATCTGTATTTTTTATCTGATCAAATCCGCCATATACATTTACAATATTTTCAAATCCATTTGCTTTCAGAATGGAAGAAGCAATCATGGAGCGGTAGCCCGCCTTGCAATGAATCAGATAGTTGTTTTTCTTGTTAAGCAAGTTTAAATTTTTTTCGAGAAAAGCAAGTTCAAACGATTCGGCATCTTTCACATGACTGTTTTCGAATTCGGACGGTTTTCGCACATCCAAAATATTTTGTTTACCGGATTTTAATCTGTCGGAAAATTCCTGCGGAGTTATAGATTCAATTTTTTCAATATTATTTCCTGCATTTATCCAAGCAGCGATTCCCCCTTTCAAGAATCCTTTTACATTTTCAAAACCCACTCTTGCTGCGCGAAGGATTGATTCATTTTCTTTTCCTTCTTCGGTAACAAACACAAGCGGTCGGCTAATATCAATCAGCGTTCCCAACCACACGGCATAAGTTCCATTCAATCCTATGTTGAGCGAACTTTTTATAAATCCCTTTTCAAAACTGTCGGGGTTTCTTGTGTCGAGTATAAGTGTACCGCTTAAAATTTCTTTTTTGAATTCTTCCACCAAAAGCGGTTTCATATTGCGCTTCATCACTTCATCAATGTTGTCGTATCCGTTTTTGTTGATCATTGCATCTTTGAAAAAATATTTTGGCGGAGCAGATAATCCGGATGTAACCGCTTTTATAAAATCTTCACGACTCATATTTTGCAGAGCGTAATTTGTTTTTTTCTGTTCTCCCAATGTGCTGAACGATTCCTTGCTGATATTTTTTCCGCAGGCAGAACCGGCTCCGTGTGCGGGATAAATAATTACATCATCCGGCAAAGTTTTAATTTTATTATTCAGTGAATCGAACAACATTGAGGCAAGTTCCTCGCTTGTCATTTTTCCATCCAACAAATCCGGTCTGCCAACATCTCCTATGAAAAGGGTGTCGCCTGTAAAGATGCAGTATTCTTTTCCGCTTTCATCAATCAAAAGATAACAGCTTGATTCCGGTGTGTGACCAGGTGTATGAAGAACTTTTATTTTAATTTTTCCGACAGAAAACATTTCTTCATCTTTCGCATTCTGCACTTCGTAATTTGTTTCAGCAAGCGGACCAAAAATTATTTTGGCATCAGTCTTTTTCGCTAGATCAATATGTCCGGAAACAAAATCGGCATGAAAATGTGTTTCAAAAACATATTTGAGCTTTGCTCCAGTTAATTTCAGTTTTTCAAGATAAGGTGTTGTTTCGCGAATGGGGTCAATGATTGCGGCTTCGCCATCGCTCTCAATATAATAAGCGGCTTCGGCAAGGCAGTTGGTGTACATCTGTTCGACTTTCATAGTGTTGGGGGTAGAAAATAATATTGAAATTGAAAATAGGCACGAAGATAGAAATTTCGCACTAACCGAAAAAATAATTTAGTACTGATATTCATTGGTGGTATTCTTTGTTCATAGGCAACCTTTTCACCCCTTTGGGCGTCTATAGAAAGAATTAGAGTTTCTATTCTACGCAAAAATTTACTTATTTTGCAGAAGCAAATTTACTTTGTGAAAACGTTGCGACAAATTTTTCTAATACTTATTTTTATATTTCCTTTATTTTGGAGAGGTACTGAAGTTATTGCTCAACGAGGAAAGAACGGCGCACCCACTGTTTCAACTAATACAGTTGTAAATGAATATACAACACTAACAGCAAATGCTGTTTCGGGTGCAACAACCATTACCGTTGCGAGCAGTACATTGAATGCGCATGGAAGATTCTCGGGTAATCTCGCACCTGGAGATTTAATCATGATTATTCAAATTCAGGGAGCAAC
>PLUL01000078.1 GCA_003164895.1 Bacteroidota bacterium
TGTTAATTATGAAAGAGGTCTATTAAAGGAATTCATACGGCAAATAAAATAATTAGTTACCTAATTCAGGAAAATTTACATTCTTCATTCTCCGTTCATAAAATATAAGGGTAAACATGATCGTGTCAGCATTCTTTTAGCATACAAAGAGCAACCATTCTCTAAATGGTAAATTACTCCGTTGGTCAAAGTGTAAAATTTATGACCAGATCGAGCATAACCTTCTCTAATATTGTGCACATAGTTTTTTCATTTGAATTCCTTGTCCCGACAGGAGAGTAACTCAAATGAACCTCCCCGTCTCAGAGTCGGGGGTATCTCACTAAAATAATTTTAACTGACTGCGATGTTTTTTTATACTTATTTTCTCATATTCTTCACGAACAACCAGTTTCCTGAACCATACGATTTTTAATTTCTTATCTCGCAATTGTAACCTTCCTCACATAAGTTAAATTATTTGTTTTAAGTTCAACCAAATAGATTCCTTGCGGAAAATCTGAAGCATCCACATGAATCGGATTGTTATCTGCAACTTGTTTTTCCAAAAACCGTTGCCCAAGCATATTCACTATGGTTAATATACCATTTTGAAAATTAATATTCTTAGGTGTTATATCAAACGAACTTGAAGCAGGAACCGGATAAATATTCAGATTGCTTGTTTCAGAATATTCATAGATACCATTACCTGATATATTAGCTATAACAGGAATTCGCACGCTGGAACAAGCAGGGGCTGATACTTGCCAGTTATAGAAATAATAATAGTGCAACGCATCCGGTACAGGGTTTCCTGTAATGGAAATTAAATTTGAAACAGTGTAAGGAAATGTTGCACCTGTAGTTTCTCTCCAAAGATTACATCCACCATCCGAACCGAGTTCATATCCGGTTCCTGCTGGAACGTTAAAATTTAATGTTACCGTTTGATGTCCCATAACAAGACTTTTTGATACAGTGCTAATTGTGGTTCCACTGCTGTTTTGTACCCAAATATTTACGGTAACTGCTGCTCCGGCATATACATCCACAGTATTAATCGTCACATCATTTAATGCATTAAAAATTAATCCCCAGGCAGATGTAGAAGTATAATAACCTCCATTTGTTGTCTTAGCAAGCATTCCAACCGTCTGAGCAGGTTGTGTGATATCACTCTCAACATAATAGGTAGTAGTTGCAGTAAGAGTCGGAGTAGTATATGATGTTCCGGTACCGACAAGATTTCCACCGGTAGCTGCGTCATACCAGTTAAGTGTTGTTGAACCCGATGCGTTTAAGGTAACACTTGATCCGGAGGTTCCGTTACCATTCGTTCCAACAGGAGCTTGCGCTAAATTAATAGTTATATAACTGTTTTTTGTTGCAGTGTTATTTCCATATTGATTTGTTGCCTGAAGTGAAACGGCATAGGTTCCGCTTGCAGTATAACTATGTGTAGGATTTTGTAATGTGGATGTTCCTCCATCGCCAAAATTCCATAACCAAGAGGTAGGTGCACTTGTAGATGCATCGTTAAATTGAATTGGAGCGGAACTACAACTTGTTGATACTGCAGCGGTAAAATCAGCAACTGGAGGAACTGCATAAGGTATTCCTCCTTTATATACAAGATATTCCGCATCAGTTCCACAAGCATCAGAACCATAGGAAAGATAAAAATATCCATTCAATCCCCATCCTGATCCCCAAGAATTTCTTACAATCCAATAACCTCCACCGGGAGCTGCTGCACTATCAACATATCCAACAAACACAACTGCGTGATCTACATTTGTACCACTTTCAGTTAATATTCCACCCGAATAATTACTAAAAGCATTACTGGATGCATCAAAAGCCATCCAAACGGGACCATAAGTATATATAGCACTCTTTATATCCGCATCGGGAGGTATTCCAGTAGATGCATTTTCATTTGGAACAAGTGCATCACTGGTAATTGTTTCATGATGAGGATAACCTGATGAACCGCAGGTTCCTGTATTTCCGGTATTATTGCAGGTAGTAGGGCGATCCGATTCGTAAACAGCACCGCCACCCTGTGAATTAGCAGCGGTAAAACTTGCTAACCAACAGTCGAATGCACATTGTCCTCCATTACATCCGCTGCTTCCTTGTTGAGTATAACAATCCGTAACAAATTCTTCAGAAAGATCTCTAGTAACATTGTCTATTATTTTCATATTACATTCAAACGCTCCAACAGAAGCAAAAGCCCAGCAATCTCCACAACTCCCTTGGTTTTCTACGGGTGTGCATTGTGAACGCCAATCTAATCTGGAAGGAATGGAGTTGGTAACAGGAGTTGATGTTTTATGCTTAAATACTTTTTTTGCAGGAGGAGTATAGCTTCCTGTATATTTTCCAGTTGACACGATGGTGATGGTAAAATAATCCATAGGGGGATTATTTTTCTCCCATGGACGTTTTAATTCAAACGTTAGGACAGTAGTTCCCTGAGAGGCACCAACATACCTGATAATTTGAGTTCCCGATTGTCCAACCACATGTTTCCCATTTGGTGATGATGGAGTGGGATCAGATACCCATTCATCATCTCCAATCTTTTCGATTGATCGTTGTATTGTTTTATCAGTAGATGTAGTTGATTCGACCCAAGTATATCCGGTAGATGGTCGTTTGGGAAGTTTTATTTCTAGAACCTGATCAGGAGCAATTTGAATTGTTTGTCCCGAATTACTCTTGTCGGCACTGGTAAAATTTTGTCCTTTAGCATTTAAAACTAAGAACATTACGAAAATTGCAATTAAGGGGGATAATTGTTTTTTCATGTTGTAGATTTTAGGTGATTAATAATAAAATATATTATGATTTTATGAAGAGAATTAATTTTCCATTTTATATTCGTGATGCCAAAGGACGATATAATAAATTTAAATTCCAAATTTTTATAGGTCTTTTTTTTTAAAGTGGGGAAAAACGGCTATTTAGTAATTGTTCCGTCAACAAAACAATAGATAAAACTCACAAGTGAACCCGCTAATTCGCTAGTGTTTTTATTTTATGTAAATTGAGCTTACGATTTTACTGGTACACGAACACGAAGTACAACTTCGCACATGTGGTACGCGCCAACGAGGAATTATAATTTCACCTCGTGAATCCGGTGTATTGGAATTACAATTCCCTGTTTGAGGATGACGCGTTTATCGGTCAGTCCCCAGATGTGCGTATCAATCAGATATTTCTTTTCGCTGTCTTCAAAAATAAGTTTTGCTTTTCCTTTGTAGGTATTTCCAAGCACCATTGCCTGTTTCAATGCTTTCAGTCGTTGTTCACCTGCTTCTGAAGTGAGCAGCACTTCTTCGTTCGGAAAGTGAAGCTTGGTTACTTCTTCTTTCTCTATGAGAGCAATTACTCCATCAGGGGTTTTTATCATTTTAAACATTTTTATTGTTCAAAGGTACGACATAATTTTCATTTTGTTTCAATTATCTTAACACTAAGCACGGAGTTATTCCCAACTCACGCGTTTGGATCTGTAGCGTTGATTTTGGAATAATGAAGATTCCTGTCTTTCTGAATGCTGAATGATAAATTATTAATCTATTTGTTTCGAGATGTAAATCACTAAGAGTAATCTCCTCATTGTTCCTAATTGTTTATGTTTGTTTCATGAAACGGATTTTATTCTGCCTCTCCATTTTAATTTTTCACTTTCAACTTTTGCTCAGAAGAATTTTAAAAATAGTGAGCGAAACAGAACCTTTGATTCTCTTGAATTGCTATTGAAAAATGCAAAAGAGGATACCAATAAAGTAATTGCGTTGAATCAGGTAGGAAGGGAAATGAGTTTTTTGGCTGAATATAACAAAGGATTTGAATATGTAGAAAAAGCAAAGAAGCTGGCTGAAATATTAAAATACAAAAAAGGACTTGCTGTTTCTTATGAGAACCTTGGCTATATTTATTTGAATAGAGGCGATTTTCCTAAGGCATTAGAAAGTGATTTTGCTGCGTTAGAAATTGAGGAAGCACTTAATGATAAAAATTTAATTGGCAAAAGTATAGGAGATATTGAGTCTGTTTATTTTAATCAACTGGATTTTAAAAAATCGTTAGAATACAATTTTAAGGCACTGAAAATATGGGAAGAGTTATTGTCGGAAGCGGAAAGAAAAAATAATCTTTCAGAAATAGGGCAAAATAAAAACAGAATTGCCGGTTCGCTTCTAACATATTGGCATTGTGTTTAATGAGCAGGCAAGCGAATTAAATGCAGAAATGCAGGATCAAGAGCCCTGTTATTTGATAAAGCTATGGATTATTATTTCAGAGCTTTGAAGCTGGGAGAAGAACTGAAGAATAAAAAAATACATTTGTCCGAATAAAAAAATTATTTATGGAAGACAAATCTATAGAGAGAAAAAAGAAATGTCCTCGTTGCCAATCTTTATTTTCATGTTTTGATGATAATTGCTGGTGCAGCAAACTGCCACCGGTAATGCCGTTCTCAGAAAACACAGAGTGCTTATGTTCCGAGTGTTTGAAGGCAGAGATTGAAAAGAAACTGCGATCGAGGTTCGATCAAAAATGAATGTTCAAGCTAAGATGACCGATCGGATTTAGCTTTAGGTTAAATCCTGATCCCTTGTAACTATAAAATGAAGTATAGGAGTTTGAGTCAGTGGTTGTCTCGTCTATCGTATAGCTGCTGTAAAAAATATTCAATCTGGATTCTGCAGAAACAGAAATTATTTTGCTTATATAATACTTTACTCCAATCAGTGGAGAAAGTCCGAATGCATTACTGCCTTCTTTATAAACATCCAGCGTGCCTGTGTCTGTATAAGTATCTTTTGAATTAAAATGTGCATAGAACACATCACCGCCTGCAAACCATTGGGTTTTTCCTTCTCCTCTGTTTATTTCCATACCGATGCTCGTTCCAAATTGTGTAACTCCATTTGTTTCTGTTGCAAAGGGAGAAGATGATGAAGATGAACTTGTCTGCTTAAAGGTGGTGGTAGATGTATTGAAATCCAATCCAATCCTCAATGCCATTTTGGTGCTCGAATGATATTTGTACGAAAGCTCATAGGTAGGGGCATTAAAAGTATTAGTTGCCGAAAGAAAAGGATAATAAGGTAAATTATAATTTCCGTTGTAAAAATAATCCCAGTACAACGCAGAAGAAAGAAAGCTGAGCGGATTGCTGTATCCCAAACAGAGTTCATGTTTGGAAGATCGGTCAACCGAATGCTCTGCAGGTTTCACTGTGTCAGACACAGTTTCAAAATTGGTATTTGCAAACGAACTGCCTGTAAAAGATAAAAATGCAATAAATATTTTTGTTTTCATGGCGTAAATATAAAATTCATTATATATATATAACCTGCTTCTCATCATGTTTTATATTGTTGTCAATTATATATAAAGACCTACCTTCGCTTGAGAAAAAAAATGGAGGTTAATATGGAAAACTGGATCAAACATCCCACTATATTAAAAGGAGAATTTGTTGAACTTATTCCGCTGGAGAAATCACACTTTGCTGAGTTGTATGAATTAGCTAAAGAACCCAGAATATGGGAGTTTTTACCCACCAATTGTTCGGAAGAAATAAAATTTATAAAAGCGTATAATGAAGCTTTAGTGGAAAGAGAAAAAGGAAATCATTATCCATTCGTCATCCTAAACAAAGCGACAAATAAATTTATTGGCTCCACACGCTTGTTTGATATTCACCCAAAAGATAAAAAACTTGAGATCGGCTGGACATGGCTTCATCCTGATTTTTGGGCAACGGGTTTAAATTATGAATGTAAATTACTTTTACTTACTTTTTGTTTTGAGCAACTAAAAGCAAATAGAGTTCAGCTTAAAACAAGCGATATAAATTTACGTTCGAGAAAAGCAATAGAAAAAATCGGTGCAAAGTTTGAAGGTGTGCTTCGTAAAGACAGAATTAGAGATAATGGCGTTACACGCAATTCGGCTTATTACAGCATAATAGATGAAGAGTGGGCGGTAGTTAAAAAAAATTTGACGGCTAAAACAAAAGAAATAAAATATGTCAGTCACTAATCTGTCTTTCGATAAATTTATTTCCTTACAGTGCAAAATGCCGGACTGATTTAATGAATTATACTTCACAAATATTTTTATTCTTCATGATTTCCTTCAATTCTCTTTACAGCCAACAGAAAAATCCATTAACTGAGGTAAATGATTTTGGCAGTAATCCGGGAAACCTGAAAATGTTTATTCATTCTATTTCTAAAAAAGACTCAACCAAATCACCTCTTGTTGTTGTTTTACACGGATGTGGTGAAAATGCAAAAAATGTTTCTGATTTAACGGGATGGAATAAATTGGCTGACATAAACGATTTTGTTGTTTTATATCCTCAGCAAAAAATATTGAACAATCCAAACTTATGTTTTAACTGGTTTGTTGATCACGACATTGAAAAAGGACAAGGGGAATGCGAATCCATTTTCCAAATGATCTCTTATGCCATACAACATTATCCGATTGACAGCAACCAGATTTATATCACAGGTCTTTCGGCAGGTGCGGCTATGAGCGTGGTGATGATGGCTACTCATCCTGAATTATTTAAGTGCGGAGCCATCTTTGCCGGCACAGCTTATAAGTTAACGACAAATAGCGCTAAAGCAGTGTTGGGGAAAAAGTATATCCCGAAAGAAAAATTAGTAAGCGATGTGAGGGAACAAAATCCAAACTATCAAGGGAAATATCCTCAATTAATAATTTATCAGGGATTAAATGATCCAATTGTAAATTATAAAAACGCCACTATTTTAGTGAATCAATGGACCGGAATAAATAATGCTGATACGATACCAGACAAAATTGAACACCCATTTATGGGCATTGAAGATATTTCGCGAACAGAATATAAAGATTCGTTGGGAAGAACAACGGTGATATTATATGAAATTAATAATCTGGGACATCGTTTACTGATCAAGCCGGGAGATAAAGAAGATGAAGGAGGTCAAACAGGATTATTTGGTGTTGACAGAGGTTATCATTCAACCTACCAGACGGCAAAAGAATTTGGAATTATAAAAAATAAATAAGATGTGAATAAAAAATGATATTCATTAAATTAATAAATACAAAAGACGCTTTATACCAAGAGGAAAGGCAGTTGCGGAACCGAGTATTACTTAGCCTATCGGGTTGCCCGATCATGCTTGGGAAATGAAGGATGAACATTCATGGCATTTTGTAGCGGTGGAAGAGCACAGAGTGATTGGATGTGTTGTATTATTTCCGATTGACAGCGAAGGACACAAAGCCCAACTGATGCAGATGGCGGTAGAGAGCGAGCTGCAAGGAAAAGGAATCGGCAAACTATTAGTGAATGAACTGCTCAAATTTTGTAATACCCAGGGAATAAAAGAAGTGGTATGTCATAGCAGAGAAAATGCTGTACAATTTTATTTGCAAATGGGATTCGAAGTATATGATGAACCGTTCGTAGAAGTAGGTATTCCGCATTCACACATGAGGTTATTTTTATAATTTCACAAACTACTTAAAACTATTCCAATGAAAAAAATTATCCTTTTCTGTCTTGCCCTGCTTGTTGTAGGCGCATCTTTTGCACAAACAAAATTTTCTGAATATAAAATAGCCAAAAAGATTTCTGTTGAAGGCGAAGGTGGTTGGGATTATATCACGATGGATGAGGCGAACGGATTGATCTATGTTTCGCACAGCACAGCGGTAAATGTGGTGGACGCAAAAAGCGGAAAAACAGTTGCCACCATTTCCGATCTGAAAGGAGTGCACGGCATTGCACTTGCTCCAGAATTCAACAAAGGATTTATTACGAACGGAAAAGATTCTACCGTTACGGTGTTCGACCTTAAAACGTATGCCTCATTAGCAAAAGTAAAAGTTACCGGAGCAAACCCCGATGCAATTTTATATGACCTCTTCTCTAAAAAAGTTTTCATTTATAATGGAAGAACCTCCAACGTCACAGTGATGGATGCGGCTACCAATAAAATTGTGGGGACTATTGCGCTGGCTGGCAAACCGGAATTTTCTGCAACAGATGAAAAAGGAAAAGTGTATGTGAACATAGAAGACAAAAGTGAAGTGTGCATGATCAATGCCACCACGCTTAAAGTGGAACAAACTTGGTCTATCAAACCGGTAGAAGAACCCAGCGGTCTTGCCATTGACAATATCAATCACCGTTTATTTGCTGTAACCGATAAACAGATGGTGGTGCTCGATGCGCAAAGTGGAAAAGTAATTGCTACGTTGCCCATTGGAGAACGCGTGGACGGTGTTGCATTCGATCCAATTTTAAAACGCGCTTACAGTGCAAACGGTGACGGAACAATTACTGTGGTGCAGGAAGAAAATGAAAATACGTTTAAAGTTTTTAAAACCGTTCCTACACAAAAAGGCGCACGCACAATTTGTGTGGATACAAAAACACATCACCTTTATTTGCCTACTGCTGAATTTGGAGAAACTCCAGAAAAAACAAAAGATAATCCGCATCCTCGTCCTTCGGTTAAACCGGGATCATTCGTAGTGCTTGATATTGAGCCTTGATAAGTTTTGTTATTTTTACTCCGACAAGATAATGTAATGAAACAGCTAACTGTCTTCGGAATAATATATTTTCTTCTATTCAGCACTGCTGGTGCACAGCAAAACAATGAATCTGTTAAGAATAAGCTCATACAAAACACATTTGAACAGTATAAATTCAGCGTGTATTCAAAACGAAAGTTCATTTCATTGAAGAACAAAAGTTTGATCGTCAAAATAAATCCAATAAATTATATAGGTGCAGGTCTTTTATTTTTTTATCAAAAATTCTTATCGGAGCAGATTCAAGCCAAATGCAATTATGAAATCAGTTGCTCGGGCTTCACAAAACTATCAATTGAAAAATATGGATTTATAAAAGGAACACTTCTAGGGTTCAACCAACTGACCAATTGCATTCCCGCCATCCTCTATGATTATCCTGAATATAAAATTTCAAAAAACTCAAAAGTCATCAATAATTTTGAAGCGGATCAATAGAAATCGTTACTGCAAAACTTTTCTTCTCTATATACTTCTGTGGGGTTCTGCTTATTCACAAATCAACCTTCCGTTTGTAAAATACCTGAGCGATAATAATTTTCAGCGCGAATATCTGGCATATATAAAAAGCATAGCAATCAAAAATTCTTCTTCTGATTCCATTGCTTATCTGAATGCAAAATATTATTTGCAATATAAAAATGATTCCCTCTTTTATAGTTATTTTCTAAAAAGCAAACCTTTATTCGTTTCTGATACCTGTGCATTTACGAAAGCCAATATTTATTTTCTAACATCTAATCGTAGTATGCAAAATAAATGGTATGGCATTTATGATACAACCCAAACCAATTATTTTTCAAGGTCAATTTTTGATATTTGGCTTGCAACTTCTGGCAATATAAATATTGACGAAAAAAAGATACCGCAGAAACTAAGAAGTGATTATTTGAAATATAAAAAGTATGCTCATCGAAGTCCTCTTTTGGCTGGGGTCCTTTCTGCTGCAGTTCCAGGGCTTGGAAAATCATATGCAGGAAGAAAGCAGTCGTGCATGATGACCTTGCTTTCTCATATTGGATTTGGCGCACAAACCTATGAAGCGATCAACAAATTAGGAATAAAAAATCCGTTTACAATTTTTTCTATGAGCTTCTTCGGAGTTTTTTATGCCGCGAATATTTACGGAAGTTATCACGACATGAAAGATGTAAAAATTCAAACACGAAAACAATTTTTAATAGATGCGTCAGATTATTATACTGTTAATTCTTCTTGCGGTTTCTATTAATCGTCTGTTTTGTCAAACAACGTTTGATGATAGTCTCTTGCTTTTGGAGCAAAAGATATTCATTTGCAAGAACGATAGTGAAAAGTCAGCATTGCGTTTAAATAAATTAGATGCCTATTTTTTTAAAAATGATTTTTCGGAACAAGTGTTAATGGAAGCAAAACGAATTGATTATTCATTTTTGAAAAACAAATCCGATCAAAAATATTTTCTTTGGAACGCTTCTGTTTTAGCATATATGAATAATGATAAACGGGCATCTTTTCAATGGTACAGTGCGTACCAACAATTTTATCCCGATTCAGGTATGCAACCCCTGCTGTTAGGATTTATTTCAACTTCAGAGTTTGATTCCACTTTGTCCAAATTTTATGTAAGAAAAATTTCCATGCATGACTCTGAAGCAATATGCCTTTCCTGTCTGAATAAACTTCAAAATTACAAACGTAAACATAGAGGATTATATATTGCTGCATCCGCAGTAATTCCGGGATCAGGAAGCATAGTAAACGGAAATGTTACTAAAGGTTTTGTTTCTCTAGCAGTTAATAGTGGTGCATGGTTTATGACTTATGCATTACTAAAAAGCAATCTGTATGTAAATGCTGTTTTACTGGGAGTGGGAATGAGTGTGAAATTTTATGCAGGAAATATCCAACTTACCAAAAAACTATTTGGACAAAAAGAGGCAATTCAAAAAAATGTTCTGGCAAAAGAATGTCAACTCCGTATGGATAAACTACTGAATCAATATCCGATCGAAATTCAAACAGTTCGTTAATGAGTAGCTGAAATGTTACCCAAATATCCATATCCATGAGTGTAAAAACCCCATGGCCAAAAGACAATTGATGGCCAGCAAACTAACATTCCTGCACATACCAAAACAGTAGGACCTGCCTTTAAGGATCTTCTCGTACTACTTGTGTAGAACTTATTGTCAAGTACATCAATAGCTTTAGGATCAATTGTTTTGCGTACTTCTTTTTTTGCATTTATCGGGTTAACCTTGTATTCTTTTTTTGAAAAACTACCGGACGAATAATCAAATACTGCATATTCCAAGCGGTCAGTTCTTTGATCTTTTGATTTTTTACTTCTGTTGTTTTTTTTGCTTGCAGAAGCAATAAAACTGGAACCGTAAATTGCGTAAAATTTGTTATTATTTGAAATAACATTCAGGTCAAAAATATCCCAACCGCTATAAGTAATTTTTCTGTCGAGGTTTGAAGCCCAAACAATATTGCCATCCTTAGAAATTTTAAAAGCAGTTACATTATCTTTTTCGCAATAATATCTTGTAGTACAATGTCCTTTGCTGTCACAGGATTGAACAGTATAATTTCTCATTCTTGAACAGAATAAAACAAGATTGTCAGGGTCGAGAGATTTAACATCTTCTATCAAATAATTGGAAGCGAGCGTTTCGTCAGCATCTGCTTTTTTTCTGGATCTTCTGCTTGTACTGCCTTTTCTGTCTTCAATATCTTTCTTAAATAATTCATCTAACTGGTTTTTTGTGAAATAGGTAAAGTTTACGTTCTGCATTGTGAATGTTTTATTGTCAATAGTAGAATAAAAAATTCCATGCGTGTTATTTCCTCTGGGATCTTTCTTAAAGTCGCTGAAAAATCCAAATACTTTAATGGAATTTTTATCAACAATATAATCAAAATCAAAAATATTCTTGTTTTCTGCTTTAATTGGAAAAGCTGTGAACTTTCCGCTGCTGACATCTACGATTGTAAGTATTGGATATCGGTAAACAATTGAGGTTTTATTCGATTTGGCATTTTTGATGTCTTCTTTATCCACACTCACCATCGTTCTAACATACAGATTTCCATCGTCTCCGTATTTATAAGAGGAAGTAAGCCCGTATGTTTTTCCGGTTGTGGAAGTAACCGGAAGTGTAATCTGATTAGAAGATAAAAATGAAAAATCAGATTTAAGAACTTTATATTCTACCTTAATATTCTCTCCTTTTTTTGCAGGAAGTTCTCCTCCAATTACAATTTGTTCATTACTGTTTTTATTTCCCATGACAAACAGGGTGGATTCTCTGCTTTTCTCCGCAACAAGTTCATATATTTTTTTAAGCGGTTTGAGCGGATTTAATTTACTGTCGAATGTTTGTACATACAACTCATTTTTTGAGGAAGACATTTTTGTCCAGAATACATAAACGATGTCTTCAAAAACAATCGTTTTATA
>PLUL01000060.1 GCA_003164895.1 Bacteroidota bacterium
TTACCTCACCAACTAGCTAATCGGGCGCATGCTCATCAATAACCTCCGGAGATTTAATAATAAAGAGATGCCTCTTCATTATATTATGGGGTATTAATCTTCCTTTCGGAAGGCTATCCCCCAGTTATTGGCAAATTGCATACGTGTTACGCACCCGTGCGCCACTCGCCACCCATGTATTGCTACACTGTGCTGCCGTTCGACTTGCATGTATTAAGCCTGCCGCTAGCGTTCATCCTGAGCCAGGATCAAACTCTCCATAGTAAGTTTAATCTTTAGTGCCTCATCCCCTAATCTTTGCTTTCGCAAAGAGGCTTATCTTATTGCTAAGACAAACCCTAGGACTAAAGGTGGGCTGCTATTAATATAATTTGAGATTTGTTTCTTCCACTTAAGATTAGAACAAAAAGTTCAAAAACTAAGGGCCGTTTGCTGCTTCAATTTAGCCTTCAATATTTTCAAAGAACGTTAATCACCGAAAAAACAACTTCGCATTATAAATACGAAATATAACTTTCGTTGACAATTTTATTATTGATTTCTCCTATGAAAAAGAGAAATTGTAATAGTAATTTTTGTAAGAACTTCCATCTAAAAGGGACGCAAAGATAATAATGTTTTGATTCCACCAAACATTTTATGAATTATTTTTCATTATTCTTTTGTTGGGTTTACTAACACTCTACTAACTTTTAATTCTGCTATGAAGAAAAGGATAGAAAATGTTTTCAAACATCCTTTGTCCTATTATTATTCACTTACCACCTCCTGTACTTCAGGGACAAATTTCTTCAGAATAGCCTGAATACCTGATTTGAGAGTGATGGTAGAGGAAGGACATCCGCTGCACGCACCGCGCATCAGGAGAGAAACCACTCCTTCTTTATAGGATCGGAATACAATCATTCCACCATCCTGCTCTACCGCAGGACGCACATATTGTTCCAGCGTAGCAATAATTTTTTGTTCTATTTCAGTTTGCGGGATGGCGTGATCAACAGATGCCATTTCTTCAGTAAACACAGAAGGATTTGTTTCCTTCTTTTGTTCCTTGACAGGAAGAAGTTCCGATGAACTTGATGTTGTTACGGCTTTTCCTGATGATAAATACTCTCTTAAAAATTCTCTGAGTTCCAACGTAATATCGTCCCAAGTAACCGCATCGCTTTTACAAACAGTAATGTAATTGGCAGAAATGAAAACACTTTTCACAAAAGGAAATTTAAAAAGTTCGGCAGCAAGCGGAGAAGATTTTGCATCAGAGGGATTTAAAAATTCCAGCGGAAGAGAATTCTCCAATATTATTTTATTCGCCACAAATTTCATTGCTGAAGGATTGGGCGTGCTTTCTGCGTAAGTAACAACAGGTGATTTCAAAGTGGTATTCATGATTTTTTACTTTTGTATCACAAAGATAGTATGAATTACCAATGAAGAGAAAAATTGATTTCCTGATTATCGGTTCCGGCATAGCAGGATTAAGCTATGCATTGAAGGTTGCTTCTCACGGAAAAGTTTTAATCCTTACCAAAGCAAACGAAGACGAATCAAATACAAAATACGCTCAGGGTGGAATTGCAGGTGTGATGCATAAACCCGATTCGTATGAAAAACATATTCAGGATACATTAATATGTGGTGACGGATTATGCAATGAAGAAGTGGTGCGAATGGTGGTAACCGAATCCACCGAACGCATTAAAGAATTAATTGAATGGGGAGCGCGCTTTGATAAAAATCCGAAAGGCGAATTTGATCTGGGAAAAGAAGGCGGTCATTCCGAGAACAGAGTGCTGCATCATAAGGACAACACAGGATTTGAAATTGAACGCGCGCTTTTGCAACAAGTTCACGCGCATCCGAATATAGAAATTCTCGATCACTACTTTGCACTTGAAATTTTAACGCAGCATCATTTGGGAAAAAGAGTGACAAGCAAATCTCCGGACACGGAATGTTACGGCGTGTATGCACTCAACCTTAAAACAAATCGCATCGAACAAATTCTTGCACGCATTACATTAATGGCAACAGGCGGAGGTGGACAAGTTTATGCAACAACCACAAATCCTCTCATAGCTACCGGCGATGGCGTGGCAATGGTTTATCGCGCCAAAGGAAAAGTGGAAAACATGGAGTTCTTTCAGTTCCATCCTACTTCACTATATAATCCTGACGAGCGTCCGTCTTATTTAATTACCGAAGCCATGCGGGGTTTTGGCGGAATTCTGAAAACGATCGATGGAAAAGAGTTCATGCAGAAATATGACAAGCGCGGTTCGCTTGCTCCAAGAGACATTACTGCACGTGCAATAGACAATGAATTAAAAATTCGCGGTGATGATTTTGTTTACCTCGATTGCCGCCATTTGGATAAAGACGGATTGCTGAAACATTTTCCGAACATTCACAAAAAGTGTTTGTCGCTTGGAATCGATATTAGCAAAGATTACATCCCGGTTGTTCCTGCTTCGCATTATATGTGCGGAGGAATTAAAGTGGATATGAACGGAAGAAGCACAATTAAAAATCTGTACGCTGCAGGAGAATGTTCCTGCACCGGACTGCACGGAGCAAATAGACTTGCATCAAATTCTTTGCTGGAAGCCGTGGTTTATTCTCATCGCGCTTATGAAGATTCAATTGCTCAATTCAAAAAAACAAATCATTGCGAAACTATTCCTGACTGGAATGCCGAGAGAACTGCATCGCCCGAAGAAATGGTATTGATCATTCAAAGCATGCGCGAGGTTCAAAGCATCATGACCAATTATGTTGGCATCGTGCGTTCTAATCTCAGGCTAAAAAGAGCGTTCGACCGTTTATTAATTCTTCATTATGAAACAGAAAGTTTATATGAACGCACAACTGTTTCGCCCGAACTTTGTCAGTTAAGAAATATCATCAAGGTAAGTTACATCATCATTAAATCTGCCATGATGCGCAAAGAAAGCATAGGGCTGCATTACACAATTGATTATCCCAGAAAATAAACTACTATGGCACTCATAAAACCGGTAAAAGGAATTTCTCCAAAGTTTGGAAACAACATTTATTTAGCCGAGAACGCAACCGTTGTGGGCGATGTGGTGATGGGCGATGATTGCTCGGTGTGGTTCAATGCCGTGGTGCGCGGCGATGTGAACAGCATTCGCATGGGCAATAAAGTAAATGTGCAGGATGGAGCCGTCATTCATTGCACGTATCAGAAAGCACCAACTAATATCGGCAACAATGTTTCTATCGGACACAACGCACTAGTGCACGGATGCACGCTGCATGATAATGTTCTCATCGGCATGGGAGCAATTGTGATGGATCATTGCGTGATTGGCAGCAACTCTATTATTGCAGCTGGTGCCGTTGTGCTTGAAAAAACTATTGTAGAACCCGGAAGCGTGTGGGCAGGAGTGCCTGCAAAAAAAGTTAAAGATATTAATCCTGAACTTCAGAAGGGCGAGATAGAGCGCATTGCAAATAATTATCTGATGTATTCAGGATGGTTTAAAGAGAACAATACACTTTAAATAGTGAATGTTTTTTTAGAGTATTTTTCTGATCTATTTGGCTGAGGAAAGTATTACTATAAAAAAATATCCCTCCTATTATATATGTAATATCTTCGTAATAATTCTATTATACTATATTTGCCACCCTAATTTAGATTTTTCATTTCGAATATATGGACAGGAATTCAATAACAGGCATAGTACTTATTTGTGCGATCATGTTTACATGGATGTGGTATTCTGCGCCCAGCAAAGAGGAAATTGCAAAGCAAAGACGGACGAAAGATTCGTTGGAGCTTGTACAAAAACAAAAAGCACAAAATACAATAGGTCATAAGCAGTTAGCAGTTGGCAAAGATTCAACGTCTAACATCCAACATCTAGCATCTAACCATCTTTCCGATTCTGCAAAACAAATTGAACGAGTAAATAAGTACGATGTTTTTGCTTCGGCATCGAAGGATTCGAATAAGTTTTTTACTATAGAAAATGAATTGCTAAAAGCCACTATCTCTTCCAAAGGGGGAAGAATTTGTTCGGTGCAATTGAAAAAATACCGCACGTATGATTCACTTCCGTTAACTCTTTTTGATGCAGATTCTTCTTCGTTCGGATTACTTTTCGATACCGAACATAACAGAACTATTAATTCATCTGATTTATATTTTGAACCTATTGGGAATTCATTTTCAGTCTCAGGAGATGGCATAAAGAAATTTGCCGTACGTCTTTATGCGAAAACAGACAGCATTAAAAAAGACAAGTACATTGAATACGAATATTCTCTTGCAGGAAATAGTTATATGCTTGGCTGTAAACTGAATGTGATGGGAATGCAGGATGTGATAGCTTCGAACCTGAATGATTTCAGTTTGAACTGGACGATGAAAACTCCAAGTCAGGAAAGAGATTTGAAAACCCAGCGCGCTGCCTCCACTACTTATTTTAAATATGTAGATGAGGAGCCGGATTACATTAACGAAGCAAAAGACGAAACAAAAACACTTTCAGCAAAAGTAAAATGGCTTGCGTTCAAGCAGCAGTTTTTTACTTCGGTAATTATTGCGGATGATTTTTTTGATAAGACGGGTGCCGATGTTACTTCTCACAATGAAAAAACTTCTGTAAAATACGTGAAAGATTATTCTGCCAATCTTACCATTCCATATTCACACAAGCCCAATGAATCATTTGGAATGAAGTTTTATTTCGGTCCGAATCATTTTCAAACACTGAAAAAATATGATTTGAGTCTTGAAAAGGAAATTCCGCTTGGATGGGGAATCTTTGGATGGGTGAATCGTTTCCTTGTGATCCCTGTTTTTAATTTTCTTGCCAGCTTCAATATCAATTATGGAATTATTATTCTTTGTCTTACACTGGTTTTCAAAACACTGCTTTTTCCAGTAGCATATAAAACATACGTCTCATCTGCAAAGATGCGTGTGCTGAAACCTGAGATCGATGAGATTAACAAAAAATTTGGTACGGAGGATGCACTGAAAAAACAACAGGCAACAATGGCGCTTTACAAAAAAGCGGGAGTGAGTCCGCTGGCAGGATGTATTCCGGCATTGTTACAAATGCCGATACTCATGGCGCTGTTCCGTTTCTTTCCGTCTTCCATTGAACTTCGTCAGCAAGGATTCTGGTGGGCACATGATCTTTCCACTTACGATTCAATTTGGAATTTCGGAAAACTTCCGGTGATTGATTTTATCTATGGAGATCACGTGAGTGTGTGGGCGCTGCTTTGCACCATCACCACTTTAATTTATACGCAGATGAACAGCCAGTTGATGGGCAGCACGCAAAATGCGCAAATGCCGGGCATGAAATACATGATGTACTTCATGCCTATCATGTTCCTTCCTTTCCTGAATAAATTTTCTGCCGGATTAAGTTATTACTACACGCTTGCAAACGTCATCAGCTTTTTGCAAATGTGGGTGATACGAAAATATTTAGTGGACGAGAAAAAACTTCATGCGCAGATAGAAGAGAACAAAAAGAAACCTGCAAAAGCTCCGTCTTCCTTTCAGCAAAAACTGCAAAAGCGTTTGGAAGATGCGCAGAAGGGCAGAAACGGAATGCCTCAGAAGAAAGTGAAATAATCTGCGTTGCGCCTCTTTCGGATTTACATTTATATTTGCCCTGAACAATCAGAAATAAATTTTCATGAAAAAAATATTTTTACTTCTGTTGGTGTTTGTATTTCAGTCTGCAATTTTTAATTTGCAATCTGTAATTCATGCACAGGATTCAAAACCCTACTTTCAGCAGGAAGTGAAGTATAAGATAAATGTCAAGCTGGATGATAAAAAGCATGAGTTTACTGCCGATGAAAGCATGGAGTACATTAATAATTCTCCCGATGAATTAACATTTATTTGGTTTCATCTTTGGGCTAATGGATACAAAAATAATAATACACCTCTTGCCAAACAATTAATTGCCGATGGTAATAAGAAATTTTATTTTGCCAATGATTCAGACCGTGGTTATATTGACGGATTGGATTTTAAAGTGAACGGACAATCTGTAAAAACCGAAGCAGGATCATCAATAGATATTATAAAATTGATTTTGAATCAGCCGTTAAAGTCGGGAGAGAAAATTACAATCTCAACTCCTTTCCATGTAAAAATTCCCATTGGAGTTTTTTCGCGCATGGGGCATATTGGCCAGCAATACCAAATCACGCAATGGTATCCCAAGCCGGCGGTGTATGACAAATACGGCTGGCATCCGATTCCGTATTTGAACCAGGGAGAATTTTATTCTGAGTTTGGAAACTTTGATGTGTTCATCACCCTTCCGAAAAATTATGTAGTTGGCGCCACAGGTGATCTGGTAGATGGCGAAGCTGAAACAGAATGGCTAAACAAAAAAGCGGAAGACTCAAAAGGAATGATGTCGTTTCCGGTGGATGCAAAATTTCCGCCTTCATCTGCGGAAACAAAAATGCTGCATTATCATCAGGAAAAGGTTCACGACTTTGCATGGTTTGCCGATAAAAGATATTTCGTAACCAAAGCCGAAGTGATTCTTCCGTATTCAAAAAGGAAAGTAACAACATGGGCGATGTTCACCGGATTGGAAGGGCGCGTTTGGAAAAACGCTGCGCAATATGTTGCTGATGCGGTTTATTATTATTCGAAATGGAATGGCGATTACGCCTATAATCATGCAACTGCTGTGGATGGCGCACTGAGTGCAGGAGGTGGAATGGAATATCCGAACATCACGGTGATTGGAAAAACAAGTGACACGCTCACACTCGACCGCGTAATTGCGCATGAAGTCGGTCATAATTGGTTTTACGGAATGCTTGGCTCGAACGAACGCGACCATGCGTGGATGGATGAAGGAATTAATTCGTTCAACGAGAACAGGTATATGGATACAAAATATCCGCCTGATAAAAAAGGAATAGTTTCAAACGTTATGGTGTACGGAATAAATGTCGGCAAGTTGCTTGGCATTAATAATCTCAGCGAAAAAACTCTTTTTGATCTTGGCTATCGTTTTAATGCTGTTAGAAAATTAGATCAGCCGGTTGACATTACGTCCAGCGAATACACCACAATAAATTACGGCACAATTGTCTATGGAAAATCGGCTGTGATACTATCTTATTTGCATGCGTATCTTGGCGAAGAAATGTACGACAAATGCGCTCAGGCATATTTCAATCAGTGGGAATTCAAACATCCGTATCCTGCAGATATTAAAAAAGTATATGAAGAAGTTTCAGGAAAAAATTTGAGTTGGTTTTTTGATGATTTGATTCCAACAACAAAACAGATTGATTATAAAATTTGTTCTGTAAAAAAAAATGACGAAAAGAATTTGGAAATAAAAATAAAGAATAATGGAAAAATAAATTCTCCGTTCAGCGTTGCTTTAATGTATAGACCAAGTAGTGATAATCCAAAGTTGGCTACATATATTACAAGGTGGTTCGATGGCTTCAATGGAACAAAAAAAGTTAATGTTTCAATGGGAAATGGCGATGGTGACATTAACTTTTTAAATGCTCTTAAAATTGACGCTCAAAATGTAATGCCAGACATCAATCGCCAAAACAATACGCTGGCGATGAAAGGTCTTTGCAAAAAGACAGAACCGTTTCAACTCAAGATGTTTGGCATTCTTCATGACCCCGATAAAACGCAATTGTTTTGGTCTCCTGTTTTGGGTTGGAACAATTATAACAAGTTCATGCTGGGTGCGGCAGTGTATAATAATCTTTTGATCGAGAGAAAATTGGAATGGGTGGTGATGCCGATGTATGGTTTCGGAAATAAAGATCTGACTGGAGGCGCGAGCGTGCATTATAATATTCATCCGAACAGTATTTTTCAAACCATTCGTTTTGGTGTGAGTGCGGAACAATATTGTTACTCAAATTCTCCAATAGCAGATATGAACTTCGATAAAATTACTCCTGAAATTTTATTTGAAATAAAAAAGAAACATTTAAGAAGTACGTTAAAACAAACTATTCAAGAAAGAATAGTATCTGTTAGTCAAGCACTGAATACAGATTATTACATCCGTAGAAACATTAATGATTTAACTTATGCAATTAACGATTCTAGAAAAATAAATCCATTCGATGTATCTTTAAATATTCAAGATGCGGATTTTGTGAAAACTTCTTTGACAGCAAATTACAAAGTAACATTCAAGCAAAAGAAAAAATCACTTGACATCCGCTTTTATGCAGGAAAATTTTTCAACAGAAATGATCTTTATGATCCTACTTATTTTTTCCAAACCAGCGGTGCAAACGGAATGCATGATTATATGTATGATAATATTTTTCTTGGCAGAACTGAAACAAATGGGTTCTTTTCGCACCAGTTTACAGAAACAGAAGGTGCTATGAAAATGTACACATTGCTTGGTGAAAATACAAATTGGCTCTCATCGCTGAATTTAAAATGCTCTCTTCCAAAAATTCCTATTCGTCTTTTTGCTGATTTTGAAATAATTCCGCAGGCAAATGCAATTCACTCAGATGTTCTTTTCGATGCAGGAATTTATCTCCCGTTGATTCCGAATATTATAGATATTTATTTTCCGCTTGTTATGTCGCAAGATATTATGGATAGTTTTACTTCCAATAATCAAAATGTTTCTGGAGTGAATAAATATTTGAGAATGGTTCGTTTCACATTCAATATTAATAAGCTAAATCCGTTTGAAATGGTAAGAAATTTATCACTGTAAAATATAATGTGTCATTCCGAACTCAGTGAGGAATCTCTTTAATGTAAGAGATTTCTCCCTATGGTCGAAATGACAAATCCCTAAGTTAGTATCTTCGCATCATGATTTATTTCCTTTCCGATTTCCATTTGGGTGCTCCTGACTACGCAAGCAGTCTAGTTCGCGAGAAGAAGATCGTTGCTTTTTTGGATTCAATAAAAAACGATGCTTCCGAAATTTATTTGATGGGCGATGTATTTGATTTTTGGTTTGAATACGGAAAAGCTGTACCAAAAGGTTACGTTCGCTTGTTGGGAAAATTGGCAGAGCTGAGCGATGCAGGAATAAAACTTCATTACTTCACCGGCAATCATGATATGTGGGTGTTTGATTATCTGCCGAAAGAATTAAACCTGACCATTCACCGCAAACCAATCACGAGAGAAATTAACGGAAAGAAATTTTATCTGGCACACGGTGACGGATTAGGACCCGGAGATTTTGGCTATAAATTTATCAAAGCAGTTTTTGCAAGCAAAGTTTGCCAGTGGTTGTTTGCACGCATTCATCCCAATCTTGGGATCAGCATGGCGCAATATTGGTCAGGCAAAAGCAGAAAGCTTACCGAAGAATTACATTTTCACGGAGAGAAGGAATGGCTTGTTATTTTTTCTAGAGAAGTTTTAAAGAAAGAACATTTTGATTATTTAATTTTTGGTCATCGGCATCTTCCGCTTGATTATAAGCTTTCAGAAAATTCCCGCTACATAAATCTTGGTGAATGGGTCAATCATTTTTCCTATGCAGTGTTTGATGGAAAGGAACTGGAATTGAAATATTATAAATAGTAACTCCTTTCAGATTTGTTTCTTTTGCTCGGAAATTTCTAATCAATAATTCTAATCATGTCTCGCACCTTCCACCACTCGGAAGATGTGCAATAAATATGGGAACAAAGCGTCCATTGTTTCCTTGGCGCCTTTGCTTGAACCCGGTAAAGCAAGTATCAACGTATTTCCTTTCATGCCTGCAACACCGCGCGAGAGCATGGAGAAAGGTGTTCTGTCCTGTCCGTAATTCCGTGCAGCTTCCATGATGCCGGGAATTTCGCGGTCGAGCAAAGGACGGATGGCTTCGGGAGTAATGTCGCGGGGAGAAAGTCCGGTTCCTCCGGTGAGAATGATAATATCATTTTTATCAGCATACAATTTTTTTACTTTTTCCTGTATGTCTTTCACTTCATCGGCAATCACAGAGTAATCAGAAACTTTCACTGAGCATGATTCCAGTTTTTTGATGACGGTTTTTCCTGCGCGGTCTTCTTTCTTCCCTGCTGAAATGGTATCTGAACAAACAATGACTGCCGCTTTCAAGTCTTTTCTGAATTTATCTGTGAAATCGGATTTGCCGCCTTTCTTCTCCTGCAATTTAATGGAACAAATTTCAATTCCTTTGTCAATGGGTTTCAGCATGTCGTAAATGGTGAGCGCTACCACCGATGCGCCATGCATGGCTTCCACTTCCACGCCTGTTTTATAAACGGTGTGAACTTCCACTTCGATCTGGATTTCCATTTCTTTAATCTCGTAACGAATCTGCGTGAACTCCACAGGCATCGGATGACAATCCGGTATCATATCGCTGGTGCGTTTCACCGCGAACAATCCTGCGGTACGCGCCGCTTCCAGCACATCCCCTTTGGGAACGGCTTTGTTTTTCAGCGCTTCGATGGTCTCTTTCCTGCTCACTTTCACAATTGCTTTTGCAATTGCAGTGCGAAGCGTTGAAGATTTATGCGTTACATCGATCATAAATTAATTTTTGTTTTCCTTCCATGAATACGTTTCATCTTCAAATATCTCTTTCCCGAAGATAGGAACATTGGCTTTTATCTCTTCCACTATCCAGCGGCAGGCATCGAACGCCATTTTGCGATGATGGGAAGAAACAAAAACAAAAAGACATATCTCTCCGGCTTTTACTTTTCCAATGCTGTGATAGGTATGCATGCAGGTAAGATCGAATTTTGCGAATGCCGCTTCTCTGATCTCATGAAATTTATCTTCCGCCATTTCTTCGTAAGCGGAATAATCAATTGCCTGAACTGTTTTTCCATTGATAGCATCCGCACGAACTTGTCCGAGAAAGATATCGTGAGCGCCAATAGAAGTTTGTGTGCTGTGCTTCGCAATGGAGTCAGCAATGAACTGAGGAGTGATGGCTCCGATGACAAGTACCTTTTTCCTTTTGTGTTCGCTCATGATTGCAATTTTTCTTCTTTCGTATTTTTCGAACTGATTCGCTTTTCGCTGATTTTTATCCTCCTGCAAATGGTGGCAGCAATGCAACTACATCTCCCGATTTTAATAATTGATTTCCTATTACTATTTGTTTTGAAACCACAACTACAAAGTTTTGTCCTTTTAGTTCAGGAAAATCACTCAGCATTTTTTTCTTTAATGAATCGGTGTCATTAATTCCTTCAATAGCTAAATCATTTTTTTCGACAATATCAACCAGCGATCCGAAAAGTTTTACCTGAATGCTCATTGTTTGATGCGTTGATATTCCTGCGGTGTGTTTATATTCAGGAATTCATTTTCTGATAATTCCTTCTTTGTAAAATTAATTTTTTTGACGACAAAGTATTTGAATGAGTCGGTTAATTTAAACTTCTCCTTTTTTATGCATTCTTCGAAGGACTTAATGCATTTTTTTGAATAGACCGCACAAAGAGGTTCCAGCAATCCATCATGCTTTGGAATTGCAACATCGCAATCCTTTGAATTGGCAATTATCTTCTTGAGAATATCTTTTGTAATGAACGGCATGTCGCAGCTGATGAGAAGATTCTTTTTTGTGCTGCTATGAGTCAAAGCAGAATGTATTCCGCTCATTGGTCCGCAATCTTTGATAATGTCAGCGCACACTTTATAGTTGAGGTAGTTGTAAGTGGTATTGTTTGAAATGATGATTATCTCATCCACCACTTGTTTCAATTCATCAATAATGCGCTCGATAATCCGTTGACCTTCCACTTCCAACAATCCTTTTTCAGAACCCATGCGGCTGTTCTTTCCTCCTGCAAGAATGACTCCTGTTATTTTTTGTTTGCTCATTTTGTATCGGTAAACAATAACTTAATGCTTGCCAGCAGCAGCGTGAATGCAAGTATCTTTTTCAATACCGGACTTTGTATCTTTTTGCTTCCCAGATAAGCGCCTGCAAATCCACCTGCAAGTGTAATGCTAATCCATAAATAGACAGAAGGTTCAATGATGAGTCCTTTGGAAAGTAATCCTGCCAATCCGGAAATTGAATTTACAAAAATGAACAGCGCAGAAATAGCTGCCGTCTCCTTCATCTTTGCCCAATGAAAAAGCAAGATGATGGGACTCAAAATAATTCCTCCGCCAATTCCAATCATGCCCGACAGAAATCCGATGGAAGCTCCGAGTAATAATGCAACAATCAGGTTCAAACTTTTCTGTTCATCGCTTTCTTTTCCAAACACTCCCAGCAAACGCAGGATAGGGAAGAGGAGCAATCCGCCCAATATTCTTTTATATAACACAGGATCTACCGTTACCAATGCGCCCAGAAAGGATGCCGGAACCGAAGTGATGGCAAAAGGCAAAAACAATTTCCATTTGAAATGTCCGCCCCGATAATAATGAATGAATGAAATAAGTGAAACGCAAAGGTTCATAATTAAGGCAGAGGATTTCATCATGGCAGGCGCCATGCCGAACAATGCCATGAGCGCAAGGTAGCCGCTTGCTCCTCCATGCCCGACAGATGCGTAAAAAAAAGCAACTACAAATAAAAGAAGAAGAAAAAGATAATAGGTGGTTTCGGAGTTCATGAAGCCATTCTTTTTTTAGTTACTGTATCTTAAAGAATTGAAATTAATAATACATCCCGTTGTTCATCACTTTTTTATTGCTATTGAAGATAAAGTAGAATGTTAACCGATAAACAAGATCATAATCGCTTTTTGTTCTGGCAGAAAGATCGCTTCCTGTTCCGTTTGCACCTGTTGTGCTCATCATTGTTTTGTATCCGTTATACCAGATATTTGGAATGATGTGAAATCTTGCATTCGGAGTCCAGTCAAGTCCGGCAGAGTAAAAAGTTTGTGTGTAGAAAGTGGTTGTTGGATTCAATGCTCCGGCAACTCCTGAATTCTGAATTGCTGAATAGGCTTTGGTGTAAACACATGCGCTGCTATAATTTGCATCCGGGTTGTACCTGTCCATCCGTGCAAAGGCATTCAGTTTATTTTTAATGATGTTTACAGATGCAAAAACCGACCATCCCAATTGCAATCCATAGGAAGTATCATTTGCTGCGCCTGGTGGCTGCACGCCATCAACATATATTTTATAAATATCAGAATTCATATTGAACTGCTGAAATGCTTCCGCACCTATCCGGAATTTTTCAGTGGTGTAAGCGGCATATATTTTCATTGTTGCATTTAAAGTTCTGTAAGGCGAAAGCTGCTGCACTAAATAATCCCCGTACAATCCAACAGTAAGTTTTTGTTGCAATGCAGCAAAAAACAAATTCATTCTCACTTTTTTAAAGTTGCTGGCGTTTGGCACCGCACCATTATTATTTCCTACCTGAAGATAATATCCAATGAACTGGGGCTTCAAAGAATCACTTACATTCTTTTGTGTCCACGCTTTTCCCTGCAACGATGCACCCAGATCGGTGGCATTGTCCATGGCGTGCATATCCATAACCGTTCTTTCAACAGCACGATAACCACCCAATGGCTCTGTTCCGTACGGAGCTGCCCATGAACACGTGAAGTACTGCCCGAAAACAAGATCGGTGTTCTTCAGATTAAAAATATTTGAGTATTTAACATTGGCGAATTTTACATAGGTGGTATTTCTTCCGCCTGCATCCACATTTTGTTCATTGGCTAAAACTATCTGAGCCGAAATATTTTTCGTTAAGCGGTAATCATAACCCAGATATACACGCCTTATCTGAAATGCATCGGTTTGCATGTTAGCAGGAGCGGGATTAGTACCCGAAACTACATTACTTGAGCTCAGAGGATTTGTTCCTTTGTATTGTACGCTTCCTCCGCCTCTGCTTAACGTATCATTGTGTGATTTTACAGCATAATCTCCAAAGACATATCCCCACAGATTTCCCGAAGGTTTAAAATCTTCCTGAGCATTTGAATAGGTTGAAATGGCGATTCCTGCTGCTGTAAGTAGAATAAAGAACTGTTTTTTCATAGAACGTTGTTTATGGTTTATGTTTGTTGATGAATACCCATGATTTAAAAATTAAAACTTTATCTTTTTACTTTCTTTTTGGATGAATGCTTTTACGTTGTTCTCCAGTTTGTGAAATTGTTCAATGGCTTTTTTACCTTCTTCGGTAACGATTGCTCCCCCGCCATTTTTTCCGCCTAATTGTTTTTCTACTAATGGAGATTTTGCTCTTTCGTTGATCTCTTTCACCATTTGCCATGCCTGTCGGTATGACATTTTCATGCCTTCGGCTGCTTGTAATATGGAGCCGGTCTTGTTTATCCGCTCAAGCAGCTCCACACGACCTTTGCCCAGAAGTTTTTCTTCATCCGAATTGAACCATACCCTGAAATCCAAAGTGTATCTTTTATTTTTTGCCATCAGTATGTTTTATTAAACATAGTGCGAAAGGACGAAGATAGGATTTTATGAAACGTGGTAATTATCATGATGAAAATTGAAAAACGCATTTAGCTTTAACTATCAATAAAACACATACTGGGCTAAATAAATTTTGTAGGTTTCATGATCAGCCCAATTCGTATCATATTTGTGTATACCGTATAATTGATAAGACTTTCAGCATAACCCGTAAAGCATTGCAGTACAAGATATACGTTTATATTTTTAGCAAAGCGATAACTGAACTGTGATTGAACAGAACCTTTCCAACTCCACGAAGCACCTTTCCGTGCAATAATATCAAAAAAGAGTCTCTTGTTTTTTGTTTTCCAATTTAATGCAACCTCTCCATAGCCAACGTATTTGATCAGGTCAGGATTATCTACTTTGTAGGAAAATGGAAGCCATGCACTAAAAGTCATAGTGGTTGAGTGATTCATTAACGTAACATAATTGAATCTTAATCTATTCCAATTGCGTGAGTAAATGCTGTCTCTGCCATTGGATTCGTGTTCAATCAAAATGGCAACGGCAGACAGAATACTCTTTTTATTTTTTATGATCTTCCCTATACATAATGCGGGATTATAATTGGTTTCAGAAAACGGACTTGAGTTAATATAAATATCCCAAAATGATTTCTGAGTATAGGTGAGATATAGGTATGTGCTAAAAGGCAAAACGGCATCGGTAAGGCGCTCTTTAAAACTGATCTGAAATTTTGCGTTGGAATTTTGTTTTGTGGGAAGTTCGCCTATTGGTATTCCAGTAATGATATAATTATCCTGATAAATTGTAAAGTGCGGTAAGTTTTTTATAAGATTTTCAACCGAATCTCTTATGTTTTGTTGCCCCACACACTTAAAATAACTACCAAAAAATAATAAAATTAAAACTGCTGCTATTTCTTTTTTCACATTGGTGTACCATTTAATTCAAAAACGGAAAGCAGTAACTGTCATTCCTTCCCGGTTGTTTTCTGATTTTTCTTTTTCTCCGCTTTCTTTGGAGGATCCATTTTCTCTAATGGGGCTCCGCACTTATGGCAATTTGCAGGCTCGCCTTTTGATACAGTGTCGCAACAGGTCCAATAACATTCAGGGCACGTTTTAACATCAGGCAGCCGTAATGGAATTCCATGCATATGATATGCCTCCATTTCAGAATAGGAATAAGTGCATTTGGGGCAATAATACTTAAGAATCGGCTGGGTTGCCTGTGGCGGATTTTTGTCTTCCGTTTTTTTCAGGGTGGGCTGATCGTTTTGGGCACTGACTACAAGCGCAGATAAAGACAGTGCGATATGGAAAAATATGTTTTTCATAAAGTTTGCTTTTTTTGTTGCTCTAAATGTATGTCATTCTCAATTCTATAGGAATGATTTAGATCATAGGAAAGTGCGAGATTCATCAGTTAATTATTTCCCACATCTGCCTAAATTCTAAATACAGTTAACCCTGACACATCCGACTCTCACAACCTGACATCAGACTATGAGAGTTGCCTCTATCTAACCGTTAAAATCGTTGAAAAATTGAAATTTTTTATTGCAAACTTCTTACTTCCTTCAAATACTTATGGGCACCTAAACTAATAATAGAACGCAGATAACACAGATGATTATGATGAAATATGATTTTATCAGCGCAAATCCGCTTACTAAAGCACTTCGTGTCGCCCCAATTTCAAAGGGGAAAACAACCTACTGCATCTTCGACCTCTTAATAAGATAAGGCATCAGCACCTGCTTGAAACCTTCCTTAATATCTGCTTCAACAAAATCAATGCGGTACTGCGCGCAACGTAGCATAAGTTCTTTTTTGTATTCTGCCATTGACTTAATATAGGTATCTTTTATTTCGCTGGGATGAATTTTTACATTCTCGCCCGTTTCCATGTCAATAAAATTGTAAGGACGGTTCTCAAATTCAAAATCAAGCTCCTTGCTTTTATCTGTTACATGAAATAAAATTACCTCGTGTTTATTGTGACGGAGATGCTGCAAAGCAGAAAATAATTCTTCACCTTTTTTACCTGATTCCAACATATCGCTGAAAATAATTACAAGCGAACGTTTGTGAATGGATTCTGCAATTTCATGCAAAGCTTCTGTTGCAAAAGTTTTTTTGTGAGCATTTTTATCAGATGGTTCCAATAATTTTTCCAATTGAGCAAATATCATTCTCTGGTGAGCATGATTTGATTTTGCCTGCGTATGCAATTCTACTTTATCAGAAAAAATCGTAAGTCCAACTGCATCGCGCTGTTTTTTCAGAAGGTAACAGAGAGCGGCAGCTGCGTGAACAGAGAAAAAAAGTTTATTCAAATCACCTTGCTCTCCCCGTTTTTTAGGAGAATCAACAGAGGGAAAATTCATGGAGGAAGAATCATCAATTACAATCTGGCAACGAAGATTAGTTTCTTCTTCGTAACGTTTTACAAAAAGTTTATCGGTGCGGGCAAAAAGTTTCCAATCAATATGGCGCGTTGGCTCGCCAGTGTTGTAAATGCGATGCTCGGCAAACTCCACAGAAAATCCGTGAAAAGGACTTTTATGCAAACCGGTAATAAATCCTTCAACAACCTGCTTTGCTAAAAGTTCGAGGTGAGATAAATGCTGGAGTTGTTGCTGATCTAAAGCCATGAATCAACGAAAAACGAATTTATACGAATGTACGAAATAACAATAACAGTTTTTTTGTTTCGTATTTTTCGTACAGTTTCGATCTTCGAAGATTTAAAGTTGTGCCTTCAGTTTGGTTTCAATAGCTGATTTTGGTACTGCACCAACTTGTCTGTCAACTAACTGTCCACCTTTGAAAAATAAAATGGTTGGTATGCTTCGGATTCCGAATTTGGTGGAAACTTCAGGATTGTTATCCACATTCAGTTTTCCGATTACGGCTTTGCCGTCATATTCTTTTGCAAGTTCTTCTACTACCGGACCCACCATGCGGCAAGGTCCGCACCATTCTGCCCAGAAGTCAACAAGAACAGGTTTTGTAGATTTTGTTACGAGTTCGTCAAAGTTTGCGTCTGTGATTTCGATTGCCATATTTTTTGGGGATTAAGGATTTGCGATTTACTATTACAAATTTACTATTTCTAAATTAGTGTTCAAGAATTCTGCCAACAATTTTTAAAGGCACTATGTCAGTTTAGTTCAGCTTATACGTCACATTCGGCATATTTTGAATCGTACTCAGGAATGAATTGTCAGGATTCACGCGCACTTTTCTGGATGGAAGCGTGATTGAAATTCCATCTTCCGAGTCCATCACATTGATTTTCAAAAAACAGGTTCCTTGTTTTTCTTTTGTATTCTCATTCACAATATTGCTCAGATTGTCTATGAACTTATCCGAAATTTCTTTGAGAGGAACATTAAGCGTGATGGTCTTCAGCATTTTTTCCCGCATCTCGGAAAGCAATTGCATGCCCATAATTTTAAATTCAAGATTTCCCGGCTGATTCCATCTTTCCTGAACTTTTCCTTTCAGGTGAACGAAATATCCGATGGTCATGTGCAATTTATTCTTTACATAATCTTCACCGAACAAAACAAATTCGTGCGTGCCAGAATAATCTTCAAGCGTAAAATTGCCGAACGGTTTTCCTGTTTTTGAAATACGGTGATTTGCAGAAGAAATCATTCCACCAAAAGAAAATTCCTTATTTAACATTTTATCCATATTCTGCAACTCGACAAGATTGTTTTTGCAGAACGTTTCCATTTCTATCCTGAAATTATCCAGCGGATGTCCGGAAACATAAAATCCAATCACATCGCGCTCAAATTTTAACTGCTCTAGATTTCCCCATGGTTCCACTTGCGGAATTGTTGGTTCCGGAATTTCACCATCCGAAGAATCCCCAAATAAAGAAGCATGTGCCGATAATTTTGATTCCTGAAAACGCGAACCCCATTTTAGTAGCAGTTCAAGAAAAGTAATTGCATCTTTATCTGGAGACAAATAAGTTGAGCGCGACAATCCAAAAGAATCGAACGCGCCGGAATAAACCATTCCTTCAAAAGTTTTTTTGTTCGCTGCGCGAAGATTTACTCGTTTCACAAAGTCCAGCGCATTTTTGAACGGACCATTCTTTTTTCTTTCCTCAATGATGGAAGTAACAGCCGCCTCGCCAACGCCTTTCACCGCGCCAAGTCCGAAACGAATTGCTCCTTTATCGTTCACCGAAAATTTATATTCTGATTCATTCACATCGGGACCGAGAACCGGCATTCCCATTCTGCGCGATTCTTCCATGAAAAAAGTAATCTTGTCAATGTTGGAAAGGTGATGCGTGAGCACGCACGCCATGAACTCTGCCGGATAATGTGTTTTTAAATACGCAGTCTGAAATGCGACCAGCGCATAACAAGTGGAGTGAGATTTGTTGAACGCATACTGAGCAAACGCTTCCCAGTCTGTCCAGATTTTTTCAAGTTTCTCAAGAGGTAATTTATTTTTTGTTCCGCCCTCAATGAACTTGCTTTTCATTTTATCGAGAACCGCTTTTTGCTTTTTTCCCATTGCTTTGCGCAGCACATCCGCATCGCCTTTGGTAAAGTCAGCCAATCTCTGAGAAAGTAACATCACCTGCTCCTGATAAACCGTAACACCGTACGTTTCTTTCAATATCTCTTCCATCTCAGGAAGGTCGTAGGAATTTTTTTCGCGCCCGTGTTTTCGTGCAATGTAAGTTGGAATATACGCCATCGGACCCGGACGATAAAGTGCATTCATTGCAATCAAGTCATTGAAACTGTCGGGCTTTAATTCCTTAAGATGCTTTTGCATTCCGGGCGACTCAAACTGAAAAGTTCCATTCGTTTCTCCGCGCTGATAAAGCTCAAAAGTTTTTTTATCGTCAAGAGAAATATTATCAAGGTCAATATCAATTCCATGATGTTCTTTGATGAGTCGAAGCGTGTCGCGCATGATGGTGAGCGTTTTCAGTCCGAGAAAATCCATTTTCAAAACGCCTGCATCTTCAACCACGGTTCCTTCGTATTGCGTAACATAAAGTTCGTTGTCCTTTGCTGTCGCGATAGGAATAATTTCCGTCAGATCTTTTGGAGCGATAATAATTCCTGCCGCGTGAACGCCCGTTCCGCGAACAGATCCTTCGAGAATAACTGCTTCTTTCAAAACTTTCGATTGCTCACTATTTCCATTATATATCTCACGAAGTTTTTTTACTAACTCCATTTCATCCGAACTCAAATTTTCTTTTTCCTTGTCCACCAAACTTCCCGAACCGGTTAACGGAGCAAGTATAATGCGGTTCAATTCTATACCGGGTCGTTCAGGAACAAGTTTAGCGAGCATGTTCGCATCGTTGAGCGGAAGATCCAGAACGCGTGCCACATCCTTGATACTCATCTTTGCCGCCATCGTTCCGTAAGTAACAATTTGCGCCACTTGATTTTTTCCGTACTTCTCCACCACATAATTCAAAACTTTTTGTCTGCCTTCATCGTCAAAGTCTGTATCAATATCGGGCATTGATTTTCTATCAGGATTTAAAAATCGTTCAAAGAGCAGATTGTATTTTATCGGATCGATATTTGTAATGCCGGTGCAATACGCAACCACGGATCCTGCAGCAGAACCTCTGCCAGGACCCACATACACACCTAAATCTCGTCCTGCTTTAATAAAATCCGCCACGATGAGAAAATAACCCGCGAAGCCCATCGTTTTTATAGTGAAAAGTTCAAAGTTGATACGCTCCTCAACCTCCTGAGTCATTTCCTTGTAACGGGTTTTTGCTCCTTCAAAAGTTAAATGTCTGAGATATTCATCCTGTGAAGAAAACTTTTTGGGAATGGTAAAGTGCGGAAGAAGAATATCCTGTTTGAGTTTCAGCGTTTCAACTTTGCCGATGATTTCATTTGTATGGTCAATCGCTTCGGGAATATCTTTAAAGAGCTGTGCCATCTCCTGTGTTGACTTCAGAAAAAACTGGTCATTGAAAAAAGCAAATCGTTTTCCTTTCATTCCCGAGTTGTCATCGTCAGCAAAATCTTTTGCCGATGGCGTGGATTGCTTTTCTCCCGTGTTGATGCAGAGAAGAATGTCGTGCGCGTTGGAATCTTCCACATTGACATAGTGAGAATCGTTGGAAGCGATGATTTTGACATTATACTTTTTCGCGAACTTGAGAAGCACTTCGTTCACTTTGTTCTGCTCGGGGATTCCGTGACGCTGTATTTCGATGTAATAATCTTCCCCAAAAAGGTCGAGCCACCACTTAAAAACTTTTTCCGCTTCTGCTTCTCCTTTGCGCAAGATCGTTCTCGGAACTTCAGCGGCAAGGCAACAAGTCGTTGCGATAAGTCCTTTGTGATATTGTAAAATCAATTCTTTATCAATGCGCGGATACTTGCTGTACATTCCTTCAATATATCCGAGCGAACAAAGTTTGACGAGGTTTTTATATCCTTCCGCATTTTTGGCAAGCATCAGCTGATGGTTGCGCGCATCCCTGTTTTCCTTTGTAAATTGTTTTATATGGCGATCCTCCACCAGATAAAACTCGCACCCTACTATCGGCTTGATCTTATTAGGATTTTCTTTCGTATTGTGTTTGGACGCTTCTGCAACAAAACTGAACACACCAAACATATTTCCATGATCCGTAATTGCAATGGCTGGCATTTCATCATCTACCGCTTTCTTGTAAAGTTCAGAAATATCCGCAGCACCGTCAAGAAGAGAATACTGCGTGTGAACGTGGAGGTGAGAAAACTTCATTCTGCTCAGTAATTATTTTTGGGGACGCTAAGTTAAGTCAAAAAGAAATTATTTGCTCGTGTGTTGAAAACTTAATTAGATCGCAGGGAGTTTATAATTGAAAAAACAGAATCTATTTCGAAAACATATAAAAAACTAGATGCAGAAGGATTTTTTTTTAGTTTTGCACCCGTTCTTGAATTGTGATATTTTATTTTTTGTTTTGGCCCATTCGTCTAGGGGTTAGGACGCCAGGTTTTCATCCTGGAAACAGGGGTTCGATTCCCCTATGGGCTACGGAATACAAATGATAAAGCACTGTAACTAAATAAGTTACGGTGCTTTTTGCTTTTATAAGTGACAATAGGGTGACAAGAAATGGGAATACATTAACAAGTTGCAGGGAGTGTATAAGGGAAATATAGTAGCAGTGAGATTGTAATTAATTTTTGAAAGGAGATAGATTATTGAAATCAATCTTTGACTTTTTCCAATTCATCAAACTTAATAATTGCTTCTTCAAGAGTTCTGGGAGCCCAAGCCGTAAATCTGAAGTCATCATTCTTTGGAAATAACTCGCGGGGAGATATTATTTTTCCTGAAATATTTTTGGTTTTTGATATTATATTCTTAAACACCTCATAACCTACCACTATTTCACCATCCCTTTGCTCATAAATCATTGTTTTAATACCACGCTTGACCAATGTATAGATAAATCCATTTTTTTTCAAAATGCTTGGTAATGGTATGTAGTTTTTTTGTTCTTCAATGGAAAGGTGTGTGATAGGTTTTCCGATTCTACGACTTACATTATAGTAGTTTTTCTTTTTGCTTTGGTTCTTTTTCATTTTTTTTAGGATTTTTGATTTTGTTTTTCAAGTGCTACATAGGTACTGGCTTCGCTATCAAGTTCCTCACTACTCTTTTTTCTATTGGATAAAAGATATTTATCAATTTCCGTTTTAGAAAAATAGAGAAGCTTACCCTTCGGACAATAGCAGGGAATTTGATTCGTAGAAGTTAGTTTGTACAAATGACTTTTTGAAAGTCCGGTGTACACTACCACTTCATTGAAGGTTAAAACCGTTTTCTGAGAAAGGAGCAAAGCTTTGATTTCACTTACCCACACCTTCAAATACTTGATTTTTATTAAAATCAACTATGCTATAAACTTCGATATTCTGCGCTAAATGTTTTCTTATATGTTTAGCATAATCAGAAGTTAAGAGCTCATTCGGTATTATTGAAAAAGAAAGAGGAACTTATTAAACTGAAAACAGATCTTTCACAGCAAAAAACTGACTTTGGGCACAACACCAATAGTCGGCTCGAACCCATGAAAAACTGGATAGAATCAGCACAGCTTGCAGGCAAACACGCTTTTTCGAAAGATTTTTGCTGTGAAAAATCTTTGCT
>PLUL01000034.1 GCA_003164895.1 Bacteroidota bacterium
ATCTCCCTTGTGGTACGGGCGGAGGGACTTGAACCCCCATGCCTTGCGGCGCCAGATCCTAAGTCTGGTATGTCTACCAATTCCACCACGCCCGCATTGATGCGCCAAAGTTATAAATCATTTTGATTATGAGAAATAGTTATGAAAATTCCTGAAAATAACGTTGAGCAGCAATAATGATTTTTTAATTGATAGAAAACAAAACGAGTTTGATCAAGAATCCATAAAAATTACCTGATGAATATTTTCAGGAAGTTTTTTTATGTTGCTGATATAGCTTACTTCTGATTTCTCATTTTAGTCGAGCCAAGGAGTTTCATTCAGTTTAACTTATAGGTCTGCTTCACAAGAGATTTTCCAATATCGATCGCTCTTTCATTTTCCGGGATCATATTATGGTGTCGAGCAGGTAAAGATTTCTCTAACCCTTTGCGCATGTATTCCGCACCGATCAATGGTTTCAGCTTTAAAAATGCTCCAAGAATTATCATATTGAAAACTTTTGCTGAACCCAGTCGTGCGGATTCATCGGCAGCATTAATCGTATAAATATTAATATCGGTTCTCACCGGATGGCGCGTAATGCCGTTCGGATCGTAAATTAAAATCCCACCCTTCTTCACAGAATTCTCAAATTTGTCCATTGATTGCTGGTTCAGAATGATGGCTGTATCGAACCAATTCAGAATCGGAGAACTGATACGCTCGTCACTGATAATAACAGTAACATTCGCAGTTCCTCCGCGCATTTCCGGACCATAAGATGGGAACCAGCTTACTTCTTTATTTTGCATCATTCCCGAGTAAGCAAGGATCTTTCCCATCGACAGAACGCCTTGTCCGCCAAATCCTGCTATGATAATTTCTTCAGTCATATTTTTAGTTTTTTAATTTCTTGAATTTTTATTTTGGAACTTTAATATCACCGAGAGGATAAAATGGAAACATATTTTCTTCCATCCATTTATTTGATTCCAGCGGCGTCATTTTCCATCCTGAATTACAATTCGAAACGATTTCTACAAAATTCAATCCTTTGTTTAATTTCTGATATTGAATTGCTTTCTCAATCGCCTTTTTTGCTTTTCGCACATTTGCAGGCGTATGAACCGATTGACGAGTAACAAAATAAGTTCCCGGAAGGTTTGCAATTAATTCTGTGATCTTCAAAGGATGCCCCATCGTTTCCACATCACGACCAAAAGGTGAAGTGGCGGTTTTCATTCCCGGAAGAGTGGTTGGCGCCATTTGTCCACCAGTCATTCCATAAATTCCGTTATTCACAAAAAATATGGTAATATTCTCTCCTCGGTTACAGGCGTGAATTGTTTCACATGTTCCGATAGCAGCCAGATCTCCATCACCCTGATAAGTAAAAACAAATTTATCCGGATATAATCGCTTGATACCGGTTGCAACGGCAGGAGCTCGTCCGTGAGCGGCTTGTTGCATATCGATGTCCATAAAATCATACGCAAGCACCGAACAACCCACAGGAGCAACTCCAATGGTATTGGCTTGCATTTTCATTTCTTCAATTACTTCCATAATCAACCGGTGCGCGGTTCCATGACCGCAACCGGGACAATAGGAAAGTGGCGCCTCAGTTAATAAAGCGGTTCTGTGGTAAACCATGTTTTCCGGTTTACAGATTTCTTCGTTAGTTAGTGTGTCTTGCATAATAATTTTTCTTTAATGAATTTTTCTTCTAAAACGTTTAGTACTTCATCCGGTGCAGGAATAATTCCGCCAAGTCTTCCGTAATGTTCAACGGGAACGGCACCATTCACTGACAAACGAACATCTTCCACCATTTGTCCGGCACTCATTTCAACTGATAGCATTCCTTTTACTTGTTTTGCCAATTTTGCCAACTCTTTCGTTGGATAAGGGAAAAGAGTAATTGGTCTTAGCAAACCAACTTTAATTCCTTTGGCTCTTCCTAACGCAACTGCTTTCTGACAGATGCGTGAGCTGGAACCATACGCTACAAATAAATATTCAGCATCATCGCACATGATTTTTTCAAAACGCACTTCTGTTTCTTCAATGTGCTTGAATTTTTTCTGAAGATTTCTGTTGATGATCTCCTGTTTCACAGGATTCAGATCCAACGAAGTAATAATGTTGCGTTTTCTGTCAGGAGTTTTTCCGGTAGCTGCCCAAGGATGAAGTTTTACAATTTCTTCATCTGTCCAGCGCGGAACCTGTTCATCCAATTCTACCTTCTCCATCATTTGTCCGATCGCACCATCCGACAACACCATTACTTGTATGCGATGTTTGAAAGCCAATTCGAAACCAAGCTTTGCAAAATCATACATTTCCTGAACAGATGCCGGAGCCAACACGATCATTTTATAATCGCCATGACCTCCGCCTTTCACCGCCTGAAAATAATCTGACTGCGATGGCTGAATGGTTCCTAATCCAGGTCCTCCGCGAACGCAGTTCATGAGCAAACACGGAAGTTCAGTTCCAGCCATGAATGAAATTCCTTCCTGCATGAGGCTGATGCCCGGACTCGATGATGAGGTCATCACTCTTTTTCCGCTGGCAGCTCCACCATACACCATGTGGATCGAAGCGATCTCACTTTCGGCTTGCAGCACGATCATGCCGGTTCGCTCTTTGGTTTTGTTTGCAAATAAATATTCCATGACTTCCGACTGAGGTGTAATCGGGTATCCAAAATAACCGTCACATCCGGCACGAATAACGCCCTCGGCAATTGCTTCGTTCCCTTTCATTAATCTGACTTCTTTCATACTGTGAATTTTTATGATTAATTTAATTTTACTCGATACACTGTTATTGCACCATCTGGACAAACAAGGGCGCAATTAATGCATCCTGTACAATCATCGTTAATGCTTGTAGCAAATTGATATCCTTTGCTATTTAAGTTTTTCGACATTGCAATTGTACCTTCTTTACAAACTGGCGCACACAACTGACATCCTTTGCATCGTTCTGTGTCTACCACAATTCTACCTTTTACTGTTGCCATATAATTTTCAGATTTATTACTTATTTATTTTACTATTTCCATATTTTTACCATTCACATTTTCCAAAAACGGTTCATTCAACGATTGAAGAACTTTTTCAAGATCAATCTTTTTCGAAATTTTATTTTCACTGAACACACTTTTTAGTGCATCCATCGGAAACATTTTTGTTTGCATCAACAAATAAAAAATACTGTAGACGGAAGAATTTTTTGCTCCTCCTCTTTCGCGAAATGGAAAAGAAATTATTTCTGCTTTTGTTTCAGGCGCTTGAAGTGAACTATCAATGAATAATTTTCCACCTTTCATGGTTGCAAGCGTTTTCTTCGCGTATTCCAAACCATCCGAAGATGTTACGCAAATCACATCCGGATTTGGAGAACCGGTGTAAAGAATTTCTTCCGAGGAAAGAATAACTTCGGCTGCCGAAAATCCAACGCCAACTGTAACCGGATAACTTCCTTTTTTTGTTCCGTTCAATCCTGAAGTGATTCCTGCTTTCAGAATAAATTCTGCCGCTGCCTGAACACCTTCGCCTGCAGATCCGCAAAACATCAGACGAATCGGCTTTTCCAATTTTGTTGGAAATAAAGTTTTGATCGCATCGCTTTCGCTGAAAAGAGATTTGAACTCTGTCTTTATTTCAGTTTTATAATTTTCAACTTCTTTGTCAACAAATTTTTTAATTATGAGTCCGGCACTTTCAACTACTTTAGAAAGTTTCATTCCCGGATTTGATTTTACTCCATAACTCGGACAAATTTCCATCACTTCTACCAATGAAAATCCTTTTTTGGAAAACGCTTCGGCTAAATTTTTTGAAAAATCAGAAATGCCTTCGATGCGGCAGACATACGAAACTCCATCCACCGCAGAAATTAATTTACAAATATCATAGCCGGTTTTTTTTCCACCCTCCGGCAACGTTGGAGTTTTAAATCCGAAGGGTGTAAATTCGCTTGGCTGTCCGCCAGTCATTCCGTAAAGCATGTTGTTGTGAATCACAACCGTCATGTTAAATCCATTGTGTGCCGCGTCAATCAAATGCTGCATTCCGATAGTTGCACCGCCATCACCTATAAAAACAATTACTTTTTTATCTGGATTATTCAGCGCAGCGGAAACTCCGGTTGCCAGCGCAACAGAACGCCCATGCAGACCATGAACAGTATGCGTTAAAAAAGATTTATCAATGATTCCATGGCAACCAATATCGGTTACCAGAACCACATCCATCGGATCGTAATTCAAAAGCTGCAATGCCTTTTCAGTATTCGCTGCTATATGATTATGCCCGCATCCTTTACAAAAAGGCAAAGCTGCGTCAGTTAAAAAGTTTTTCATCTTTCAATTTTTTATTTAGACAAAATCGCATCCATGATTCTTGCCGGAGTTATCATCTCCGCAATTGCATTTACACCGATCACATTTTTATTTCCACGTTCGCCAAAAAGAATGTTCTTGTATTGACCTGAAAGATTCTCTTCAGCAATCACAACCTTTTTATACTTATCCATTATTTCAAAATACTTAGGAGAAACCGGCAATAAAGTCTTCGGAATGAATAATGAAACCTTTTCTCCTTGCTTTCTCAACAACTTAACTGCTTCTCTGCTTGCAGAAGCAGTGATTCCATAGGAAACTAAAAGTGTGTCGGCTCCGGCTTGAGGATCGTATTCATAATACAAATGATGTTCAAGATTTTTTCTGTGTTTGTATTCTAATCGCTTAGTGTTTTCAATTGCTTCTTTGGAAATATTTTGAATGATCCCTTTCTGATCGTGAGTAGATGCGGTGAAACGAACCTGATGTTTCATATTTCCAACAGGTAAAAATTCAGGGACCAGCGAATCATTTGTTTTATAAGGAACAAAAGTTTCACCTTCAGAATAGAACTTTCTTTCGATCTTTTTTACATCAGGTAGCTGCGAAATAGCGAAACTCGCCAATGTCATGATCTCTTCTTTAGAAGTCAGCAACACGACCGGAGTTCTAAGATCGATTGCCATTTTCATTGCTTTGTTCGACATTTCCCAGCAATCTTTCATATTGCTCAAACTGATTACTGGCAGAGAAAATCCACCTGAAATTGTTCCATTCAACAATGCAAGATCTCCTTGCGCGCCACATGTTGCACTTCCCGTTGCCGGTCCAAGCCGTTGAACAAGAATGATCAGCATTGGCAATTCCATCATGTACGCCATATTAATTGACTCAAGCATCAAGGCAAATCCCGGAAACGAAGAAGCTGTAACCGGAAATTTTCCTGTCGTTGCAAATCCGCACATCCATTGCAGCGTGGAAATTTCATCCGGTGCAGCAAAAAATGAAGGCATGCGTTCGTGCGAGTACGAATACAAAAGATTTGCAGGCGTGATCGGATACCCGATAAATACATCGGCACCTGATCGAGCCAATGATTCCACGATAAGCTCAGAGCCGTCCATGATAAGACGCTTTTCTTTTACTTCAGCTTCCATAATTTCCAAATAATAAATTCAGAAAAAAGAGACATATCGAAATACTTTCTTCCTTCAAAAATTATTGATGAATAAAAATCGCTTTGGCTTTTGGTCCGTTCGTTTTGAAATTCTCGAGACCAATTTTCATATCCTGTGTTTTCATGCATTCGCCAAACATTCTGGATTCTAGATCGAGTCCATCCTTCAAACTCATTCGTGAACCTTCGTAAATTGCTTTCACCAAAATCTCATCTATCTTTTTACTTAAATGACCAATTTCAATTTGTTTTGGATCTCCATTCTTGCTGATGGGTTCTTTCGGAACAGTTTTCGCTTTCACTTCGCCCGATGCAATTTGCTTAGCAAGTTTTACTGCTTCATCCACCAAATTACCTTCTGCTTCTTTATATACCAAACCTATTTCAGCAGCTTCTTTAGAAGAAACACTTCTACCGGTGCGTAAAATTTCAGCCGCTTTTTCAACGCCAACAATTCGCGGTAAACGCTGAGTTCCTCCGGCTCCCGGAATAAATCCGAGATTCACTTCCGGCTGGCAAACCAATACCGGCAAACCTTTTTTGCAAATGCGCGCTGTACAAGCCATTGCTAATTCGTTTCCGCCGCCAAATGCAAATCCATTCATTGCACATACAACAGGTTTTGAATAATTCTCAACGTAGTCCACAACGACTTGAAAGTTTTTTGAATTATTAATTCCTTCCTCGGGAGTTTTCAGTGAAGCAAGCATATTAATATCTGCGCCCGAAACAAAAGCTTTCACTCCAAATCCAGTTATTACAACCGATTTAATGGAACTGTCATTTTTAACCTCTTCCATTGCATTTTTTATCTGACCAAGAACTTCAAGATTCAGTGCGTTCAACACTTTTGGTCTGCGGATAGTGATGAGTAAAACATCTTCGCGTTTTGAAGTAATAATGTCTTTCAATTTCCAGCCACCTTCGGATTTTGCTTTGTCAAGCACTTTCGGGAAAGGAAACGCAGCATGATTGGCACAGAAATTTTTCACCAGATCATAAGCATTATTTATTCCCAATTTATTCATGAACGCAAATGGCGCTTTTATCACGAGAGATAATTCGCAAGCCATGTTCAAATCATTGATGTCAACAATTCCAATATCAAGAATGTGGGAAGCAAGCGCAAAAAATGCTCCGCGGAATTCTTTCACTAATTTTTCTTCTTTTTCGGGAGACAATTCTACTTTTTCTCCGCGTTGTGCAGTGTTCCATTTTTCTTTCGTCTTGGTTTTTTCGTGAAGAACGGTAGGAGTTTTAAACCAAGGCATTAATAATTTCCCCATTTCATCCAATCCGTGAGCGGTGATTGGATTTCCTCCGGTTAAGTTCAGGGCGGTAAAAGGACCAACACCTAATCCCAATGCTTTCATTGCAGCTGTATCAATTTCTTTTTCAGTTCCCCAGTCTTTTTCGAAACACATGATAGCAGTTTGGCAGATTCCTTCAAAGATCGGGTCAATGGCATAACCGTAAGAACTTTTCACCTTGATTGGAACTTTTCCGATTGCTTCGTAAAATGAAAGGAGAAGATTTAATATTGAAGTATCTGTTTCTTTTCCGGGAACAAGTTCAACCACCGGGTTGATTTCCGCAGGAAAGAAATAATGCGCCACCAAACAACGGGTTTTGTTTTTAATATTCCGGAAGATAACTTCCGGCTGCATGTGCGAAGAATTTGAAAGATAAATGCAGGCATCTTCTGTAAGCCTTTCAACCTGACGGAAAATTTTGTCCTTGATATTTTCATCTTCGGTTGCAGCTTCCACTACAATTTGTGAATTGTGAACTTGGTCGTAATCTGAAGAAAAGATCAAAGCATTTTTTATTTTCTCTGCCTGTTCTGGCTTGAAAGCGCCTGCTTCAACACCTTTCGCAATTTTTTTATGAACTTTTTCTTTTGCTTTCTCCAACGCTTGCGGAGAAATATCCACCACAATTACACTCACTCCAAAAGGAGAAAGAGATTTTGCAAAATGCAAAGCGATGTCAGGACCAATTTGTCCTGCTCCAATAACGGAAATTTTTGAAATGGTAAGATTTTTGAAATTGTATGCCATACTTTAATGCGTTTTTAATGACACTAAAAGTATTTTTATATAGTAAAAGAAAATATGACGAATATCATATTTGTTTCTCATTAATTTGTACGATCAGAGAGAAAATGTCAGCACTAATGTATATGGAGTATGGATATCATTCAGTCAATTTCCGAAAAAATCAATACATTTGTTTCATTGAAAAACTTCCCCAATGAAACATCTTTTCTTTTTATTCATTTCTTCACTAACATTTTCCTTTTTACATTCCCAAGAAACTTTTCAAACCAACGGCGCTCCTGACAAGCGGCATATTTTTTATGCTTTCACCAATGCAAAAATATTTTCTGACTACCAAACAGTAATTGAAAAAGGAACGCTTCTAATTAAGGATGGAATAATCGTTGGCGTTGGAGACCAAATTTCAATCCCGCAAGGTGCAGTCGTTTATGATTTGAAAGGAAAAAGTATTTATCCTTCGCTCATTGATATTTATTCAACTTACGGAATGCCGGAGATAAAAAAATCGGAACATGGTTTTCGCGGACCGCAGATGGAAAGCAATATCAAAGGTGCTTATGGATGGAATCAGGCGATAAAACCTGAAACAGAAGCGGATAAACTTTTTGTAAAAGATTCTAAGTCATCCGATGAGATGCGCAAACTTGGATTTGGCAGCGTGCTTACTTTTCGAAGAGATGGAATTGCACGGGGATCGGCAGTTTTTGTTTCGCTGGCAGATGCGAAAGAAAATGAAACCATTTTGAAAGATAAAGCTGCTGCGATGTATTCTTTCGACAAAGGAACAAGTACTCAAGATTATCCTTCATCGCTCATGGGAACTATCGCGCTATTACGCCAAACGTATTACGATGCGCGTTGGTATGAAAAGGACAATACAAAAACAGAAAAAAATATTTCTCTTGAAGCGTGGAATAAAATTCAGTCGCTACCACAGATTTTTGAAGTAAGTGATAAACTTTCCGCTCTTCGTGCCGATAAAATAGGAGATGAATTCAAAAAGCAATATATCATTAAAGGAAGCGGAGATGAATATCAGCGTATGGACGACATCAAAGCAACAAGCGCCCGATTTATTCTTCCATTAAATTTCCCCGCCACGCTTGATGTGGAAGATCCGTATGATGCTGAGATTGTTTCTTATTCCGAACTCAAGCATTGGGAAATGGCGCCCATGAATCCTTCGGTATTTGAAAAACAATTTATTCCTTTTGCAATTACGACTGATGGATTAAAAGACAAAAAAGAATTCAGGAAAAATATCCGCAAGGCAATTGAATACGGAATGAGCGAAAAACAAGCACTTAAGTCGCTCACATTTACTCCTGCCGAAATGCTCGGAATGCAGGATGAAATTGGCTCGCTGAAAAGGGGAATGGTCGCCAATTTTATTATTACTTCCGGAAATATTTTCGATGAAAAAAATTCCATCTATGAAAATTGGGTACAGGGAAAACAGTATGTAATTAAAGATATGAATGCGGTTGATCTTCGCGGAAAGTACAATCTTGGTGTTGGCAATAAAAATTATTCGATGAAGATTTCCGGTGAAGTAGAAAAACATCAGGTGGAAATAGCCATTACTGATTCCGTAAAAGCAGATGCGAGCTTATCCGTTGCCGGAAAACTTGTTTCGGTGAATTTTTCTTTTAAAAAAGATGGAGGAGTTACACGACTGAGCGGAACTGTTACTGAAAATCCTTTGGCAATGAAAGGCAAAGGACAACTACCCAATGGTGACTGGATAGAATGGAATGCAACTTTTAAGTCAGTGCTCACTCCAAAAGATACAGCGAAGAAAGAAACAAAAGATACAAAGGACACAACAAAAATAAAAAAAGAAGAAGCAAAAAAAGTGTATCCTACTCTTGATGATGTGATTTATCCTTTCACAGCTTATGGACAGAAGAAACTTGAAATGTGGAATGCGATTCTCATTAAGAATGTTACTGTTTGGACAAATGAATCGGATGGTATTCTGAAAAATAAAGATGTACTGCTTGTTGATGGAAAAATTGTCAACATCGGAGATAATCTTTCTGCACCTCAAAATGTAAAAGCAAAAATTATTGACGGCATAGGCAAACAACTCACTTCAGGAATCATTGATGAACACTCGCACATTGCAATTGCTCAAAATGTGAATGAAGGCACACAAGCGTCGAGCGCGGAAGTGCGAATCGGTGATGTGATTGATTGTGATGACATCAATATTTATCGCCAGCTTTCAGGCGGAGTGGTGGCAAGCCAGTTGCTTCATGGAAGTGCAAATCCGATTGGAGGACAGTCGGCAATTATAAAACTTCGCTGGGAAAAATCGCCGGAGGAAATGAAAATTAAAGGTGCGGATGGTTTTATAAAATTTGCGCTTGGAGAAAATGTGAAGCAAAGCAACTGGGGAGATTTTTACTCGATTCGTTTTCCGCAAACAAGAATGGGAGTGGAGCAGGTTTATTATGATTATTTCACTCGTGCAAAAGAATATGATGCAAAATGGAAATCTTATGCTGCCAATTCCTATAAATCAAAAACCGAAATTGCTTCTCCGCGAATTGATCTTGAAATGGATGCGTTAGTTCAGATTCTCGACAAAAAAAGATTCATCACTTGCCACTCGTATGTTCAGAGTGAAGTAAATATGCTGATGCACGTGGCGGATTCAATGGGATTCAAAATAAATACGTTTACGCATATTCTGGAAGGTTATAAAGTGGCTGATAAAATGCAAGCCCGCGGAATTGGCGCTTCTACTTTTTCCGATTGGTGGGCTTATAAAATGGAAGTGACGGAAGCGATTCCTTATAATGGTGCCATCATGAGTAAAATGGGAATTGTAGTTGCGTATAATTCCGATGATGCGGAAATGGCAAGAAGATTAAATCAGGAAGCGGCAAAGGCGGTGAAGTATGGAGGAATTTCGGAAGAAGAAGCGCTGAAATTTGTTACGCTCAATCCGGCAAAACTTTTGCACCTTGATTCCCACATGGGAAGTATAAAAGTTGGAAAAGATGCAGATGTTGTTTTGTGGACTGATAATCCTCTTTCTGTTTATGCGAAGGTTGACAAAACTATTGTAGACGGAATTATTTATTTTGATGCAGATACTGACAAACGGCTTCGCGAAGAAATGCGTAAGGACCGTGCTCGCATTATCAACCTGATGATTGAAGCTAAGAAAGGCGGAGCACCAACTCAAAAGCTGGAGAAGAAAGAGAAGAAGGAATATAATTGTCATTCAGAAAATGACTCTTTCAGTGAAAAATGGTAGTGAACAAAATCGGCATATCGGAAATATATTTACTTTTAATTCCTAAAAAAATCATCATGAAAAAATTCTATCTGTTCTTTTTGTCGCTTGCTGCAATTGCAGCTTTCTCTTTTACCAATTCAACTTCTGATTTTGAAGGAAAAATTGTTTATTCTATTTCTGTTGACGGTGGCAATCTTCCACCTGAAGCAAAAGCCATGTTTGAAGGAAGTGAAATGACTACCTATATAAAAGACATGAAATCGCGAACAGATATGACTATGGGATTTCAAAACACCACCACTATCAGCGATGGAAAAACAAAAACGTCTGTATTGTTGATGGAAATTATGGGAAACAAATACAAAATTAAAAATGACGAAAGCACAGCAAAACAACCGGATGCAACGGTGAAATATTCTGACGAAACAAAAGAGATTGCAGGATATAAATGTAAAAAAGCCGAAATTACTTTTACCGACAAAACCGGAACTGCACAATCTTCAATCATATATTATACTGAGGAAATTTCCAATCACATGGGTTTCGATAAACGAAACTCACCTTTCAAAGACATTAAAGGCATGCCTCTTGAATTTGAAGTGCAGGCGCAACGTGGAATGACCATGAAGATGTCGGCTAAATCGGTGAGTAAGGAAACCGTTCCATCAAGTCAATTCGATATTCCAAGTGGCTATAAAGAAACCACGATGGAAGACATGCAAAAAGATATGCAGCAAATGATGCAGCAGCAGCATTAATTTATTCGTCAGTATTTTTTTGTTCAGAGTTTAATTTACTGGTTTTTTCTTTCGGCATAATCTGACAGAATAAACTTTTATTTTTCTTCGTGTCAGACAAACGATGATTATTCGTTTATCTGTCTGCCATATTGCCTTTTGAAAATCCTTCAGCACCAAATTTGATTATCTTCGTCATCCTAAATTCAATATTCTGTGATTAACTTTATCGGTAAACTTTTCGGCAGCAAGAACGACCGCGACATGAAGCCATTGTGGCCCATCGTGGATCAGGTAAAAGAAGCATTTGAAAAACTTCAGTCACTCAGTAACGACCAGTTGCGGGAGAAAACTGCTGAGTTCAAAAAAAGAATTGCAGATCATATCGAGCAGGAGAAAAAAGAAATTGCTGAACTGAAAGCAAAGGCGGAGCAGATCGAGAACATGGATGAGAAAGAAAAAACGTATGCTACTGCCGATGCAATGGAAAAAGACGTTAAACAAAAAATAGAAGAGGTTCTTAAAGAAATTTTGCCGGAAGCTTTTGCCGTGATGAAGGAAACTGCAAAACGTTTTCGTGAAAATAAAGTTCTTGAAGTTACCGCCACGCAATTCGACCGCGACCTTGCTGCAAAAAAAGAGTATGTAAAAATTTTAGGAGGAGAACATCTTGCAAAAGCGCAATGGTCAAATACCTGGCCCGTTCGCGGAAACGATACCACTTGGGATATGGTGCATTACGATGTTCAGTTGATAGGAGGAGCGGTTCTTCATCAGGGAAAAATTTCGGAGATGGCTACCGGTGAAGGAAAAACATTGGTGGCTACACTTCCAATTTATTTGAATGCACTTGCAGGATACGGAGTGCATATCGTTACCGTAAATAATTATTTGGCAAGACGCGATGCGGAGTGGAACGGAACGCTGTTTGAATTTCATGGACTCAGCGTTGATTGTATTGACGACCACGAACCAAATTCTACAGAAAGAAGAAATGCATACTTGGCAGATATAACTTACGGAACAAATAACGAATTTGGTTTTGATTACCTGCGTGATAACATGGCGCGCGCTCCCGAAGATCTCGTTCAGCGCGGACATCATTTTGCAATTGTGGATGAGGTGGATTCTGTTTTGATTGATGATGCAAGAACACCGCTCATCATTTCGGGACCAACTCCAAAAGGAGATGACCAGCTTTTTGCCGAACTGAAACCGAAAGTTGAAAAATTATATGCGGCACAACGGAATTATGTAAGTACCGCTCTGATTGACGCAAAGAAGTTGATTGAAAAAGGCGAGACCGATTATAAAACAGGCGGACTTGCACTTTTACGCGCACATCGCGGACTTCCCAAAAATAAAGCACTTATTAAATTCCTAAGCGAACAAGGTAACCGCGCTATCCTGCACAAGACTGAAAGTTATTACATGCAGGATCAGAATAAGGAGATGCCAAAGGCGGATGCAGAACTTTATTTTACCATTGACGAAAAAAATAATTCCGTTGACCTTGCAGAAAAAGGAATTGATCTCATCACGGATAATTCAGGTGACACAAAATTTTTCGTTCTGCCGGATGTAGGAGCTGAAATTGCTGAACTGGAAAAGTCTTCTCTTTCTGAAGAAGAAAAAAGAAATAAGAAGGAAGAACTCATGCGCGATTTCGCAATTAAGTCGGAGCGCGTGCATACCATTACTCAATTATTGAAAGCATATACATTGTTCGAGATAGATGTGGAATATGTGGTGATGGAAGGAAAAATTAAAATTGTGGATGAGCAGACCGGACGCATCCTCGATGGAAGAAGATATTCTGACGGACTTCATCAGGCGATAGAAGCAAAAGAAAATGTGAAAGTGGAAGCAGCAACACAAACGTATGCAACCATCACGCTTCAGAATTATTTCCGCATGTATCATAAACTTGCGGGCATGACAGGAACGGCAGAAACCGAAGCGGCAGAGTTCTGGAAGATATATAAACTGGAAGTTATCGTGATTCCTACGAATAAAGAATGTGTTCGTAAGGACATGGAAGATCTGGTTTACAAAACCGTTCGCGAAAAATACAATGCCGTTATTGAAGAGATAGAGAAACTTGTAAAAGTTGGAAGACCGATTCTTGTGGGAACCACTTCGGTTGAAATTTCTGAACTCTTAAGCAGAATGTTGAAGCTCAGAAATATTAAGCACAACGTTCTCAACGCGAAGATGCACCAGAAGGAAGCGGAGATCGTTGCCGAAGCCGGAAAAGCAGGAACGGTTACCATCGCTACCAACATGGCAGGTCGCGGAACAGATATTAAATTAGGTCCGGGTGTAAAAGAATCAGGTGGACTTGCCATCATCGGAACAGAACGCCATGAATCAAGGCGCGTGGACAGGCAGTTGCGCGGTCGTGCAGGTCGTCAGGGAGATTCAGGTTCATCGCAGTTCTTTGTTTCGCTCGAAGATAATCTTATGCGTCTTTTTGGCTCAGATAGAATTTCCAAATTGATGGATAGAATGGGCGTGGAAGAAGGAGAAGTGATTCAGCACTCCATGGTTTCCAAATCCATTGAGCGCGCGCAAAAGAAAGTGGAAGAAAATCATTTTGGTACACGTAAGCGTTTGATCGAATACGATGACGTGATGAACTCTCAGCGCGATGTAATTTACACCAAGCGCAGACATGCTTTGTTTGGCGAACGACTTTCGCTCGACATTGCCAATATGCTCTTTGATGTTTCGTCTGCAATTGTGCACGATTATCATGCAGCGCTGGATTACGAAGGAATGAAATTCGAACTCATCAAAACACTGACGGTGGATAGTCCGGTGGATGAAAAAGAATTTTCTCAATTGAATCCGGATGAAACTTCGCATAAGATTTATGATCTCGCTTTTGAAGGATACAAACACAAACGCGAACGCATTGCGGAGCAATCATTTCCTGTGATTAAAAATGTTTTTGAAAATCAGGGAGCGCAGTACGAAAATATTGTGGTGCCGTTCACCGATGGAATACGCACCTTGCAGGTAGTTGCCAATCTGAAAAAATCGTATGAGAGTCAGGGAAAATATATTGTGTTCGACATGGAGAAGAACATCATGCTTGCTTTGATAGACGATGCATGGAAAGAACACCTGCGCGAACTGGACGACCTCAAGACCAGCGTGCAGAATGCGGTGTACGAACAAAAAGATCCGCTTCTCATTTATAAATTTGAATCGTTCAATCTGTTCAAGCAGATGCTGGTGAGGATGAATAAGGATATTATTTCGTTCCTTGTAAAAGCATCGCTGCCCGGAGAAGAGCAAACGCAGGTGAGGCAAGCCGCTCCTCCAAAAAGAATGGATACCAGCAAAATGAAAGTTGGCAGAGGACAAGGCATTGACGAAGCAAGAAGACCGCAGACGCAAAATGGCGATGCTGATTTTACCAATACCCAGCAGGAAGAAAAGCAACAACCCGTGCGCGTGGAAAAACAAACAGGCAGAAATGAACCTTGTCCTTGTGGAAGTGGTAAGAAGTTTAAGAACTGCCACGGGAAATAGCGTTCTCTTTTGATAGAGTCATATCACCTTTTGCATTTCCGAGCTTGCTTTTTGCCAAAGTGAACAGGATTTTGGTTAAAGTGATACAGATTATTCCCTATCCATGCACGAATGCTCCTAAAGTCATATTGATTTTGCTCTAAATCAGCAGGAATGCACCTAAACGACTACACTTCCACCTTCGGAATATACTGACTGCGCTTGAAGTGATATGGATTTACCTTAAAGTGATACGGATTAGTCCCTTTGCAAACTGGATTATATCCTAGTGCGCTCACTTTGGCTCCGATCCTGTTCGCTTTGCCCAAAATCCGTATCGCTTTGCTTCGGGTTCGTATTACTCCTGCACAAATGCTTATAAACTTGACCTCAAAGCTGCATGCATTAGTTTGGAAGTGTATCACTCTGATGTGAAAGCGTATTGCATTGGGTTGGGTTCATATTGCTTTACTCTAATTCTTGCTTGCAAAGGGTTGAGTTTGGTTTGCTCTTATTATAAAGATGCTGATTTTCTTTTTGAAGAATACAGAAAAGCGGAGAATGAGTATGTTTGTTGCAACAATAGTGAGTTAATAAACTT
>PLUL01000053.1 GCA_003164895.1 Bacteroidota bacterium
GAATTTTTGAGTTCTAATGTTTATTATTAGAATTTCATATTATCACATTTACAATTAATAATTACAGATACACATTTAATATCCACGAATATTTAACATTTTTTGGAGATAAAACATGATTAGTATCATTCTTTGCGATGTTTTAGACGAAGTATTCAGTTTCATCGTTGAACTGATATGTAATCGTGATGAATTTAAATAAAAAATGTTTTTTATTCATTTCAAAATTGAGAATAGGATATTGAAGTGTAGTAAATGAAGCAGTAAAAAATTTCGAAAATAGAAATTTAGCCAGAGAAGAAGTATTAGTGAAAGAAATTATTGCAATTAGAATAATTAATATTTCAGGAATGCATTAACTCCCACAAAACACCTTCCTTGAGAGAATATTTGGAGAGACGCATTTTTTTTAATCCGAGACGAAGAACGATAAAGTCCACAAAAATAGCTGAGACTACGATCATATCCACACGCATTTTTGAAAGTCCTTTCATGTGCATTCGTTCTTTGGTGGTTGATCGAAGAATGACATTGTAAATCTTTTCGCAGTCCTCAAGATTAAAATCGCACTCGGTAATTCCTTTCATGATGCTTATATCATAAAGCATGTGCGCTATCATTTCGGCTAAAGAATCAAAAGTACCTGCTGAGCCAATCAATTCTTGACATCCTCCGGCTTCTTTAATGAATGAAGAATCAAAAGCTGAAAATAATGGTTGCAATTCCTGTTCTAAATAATTTTCAATTTGTTTTATTTCTTCTTTTGTTATCGGGTCCGAAGGTTTGAATTTATCCATCAGGCGCGCCACACCCAAAAGAAAACTTTTTTTCCAAAGAATTTCATTTTTGTTTGCGATGATGAATTCGGTGCTACCGCCTCCAATATCCATAATCAGAGATGGCGTGTCGTTCATTTTCACAGCCGAACGAACTCCGTAATAAATAAGTTCAGCTTCTCTTTCTCCCGAAATAACCTGAACATCAATTCCTGTTTTTTGTTTTGCAATTTTGATAAACTCTTTCCCGTTGCTGGCGCCACGGATGGCAGCGGTGGCAAATGCCAGAACTTTTTCAGCGCCAAATTTTTCAATTGTTCGTTTGTGTTTTTTTAGTGCACGAATTCCCCTGATGAACGGTTTTTCCTGAATGAAATTTTTATTAATGCCACCTTCGCCCAGCTTGACGGATATTTTGCTCTTGTAAATTTTATGGAATGTCTTATCTGGAAAAATTTCAGCAATGAAGATATTGAAGGTATTTGTTCCCAGATCTATGATTGCGATTTTCATTTGACGCTATCCGCTGTAACGGAGCCATTTCCAAAGTTCTTTGTAAGAAACTTTTTTTCCATACATTAAAATTCCGGTGCGGTAAATTTTTCCTGCAAGCCAAGTCATGAAAACAAAAGCAGCCACCAGCAATGCCATGGACAAAGCCAATTCCCAAACTGGAACACCAAACGGCAAACGCACCATCATTACAATTGGCGAAGTGAATGGAATGATGGAAAACCAAAATGCTAATGGAGATTCCGGATTTTGCATGATGAACTGCGCGGCAATAAAAGAAATGACAAGCGGAATTGTTATCGGCATCATGAATTGTTGTTTGTCGGCTTCGCTGTCAATGGCAGAACCAACTGCAGCAAACATGGCACTGTAAAGCAAATATCCTCCGAGAAAATAAAATAAAAAGTAAAATAGCATCTGCACGAAATTTATATGCTGAAGTCCTTTAATTAAATCTGCCGTTTCCGAAGAAGTGATGTTTGCCTGAGTATGTATTTGATTCGGCATACTCGGAACAACATTCTGCTGCAATGCGGTATTTTTTTGTTCGGTAAAATCTTTCAGGAAAGTTGCCTGACCGATTCCGGCAAGAATCATGGTAAGTGCCACCCACAAAATAAATTGTGTCAATCCCACCATCGCGATGCCGACAATTTTTCCCATCATCAGTTGAAAAGGTTTTACAGAAGAAATAATTACTTCCACAATGCGGCTGGTTTTTTCTTCAATCACGCCTTGCATCACCTGAACTCCGTAAAGAAAAATAAAAATGTAAATTAAAATTCCGGCACCAAAACCAACTGCCATATTCACACCTGTATTTGTATTTTCGGCATCCCCGTGTTCTGGTTGTTTTTTAGTGAGCATATTTATGGAGATATGTGCCGCATCCACTTTTTTCATGTCAATGCTGTCGTCTTCTAATTGATGTTCATACAAAGCAGTTTCTATAGCCGAACGCATGTATTCCTGCGCTCCAATTGCGGGATTGCTTTTATAAAAAATAGTGGGCGCTGCACGGTTGAGGATATTATATGGAATATAAAGAATGTCAGTATAAATGGAATCTTTTTTATAAAAATTCTTTTGTGCGTCTGCCAGCGAAACATCTGCATAATCATAATGAATATTCTTGCTATCTTTTAAATATCCCATCACGATTTTTGATTCATCAATCACTTCAACAAAATGCTGCGATTCTCCCTGCATCGAAAGCCAGATAGGAACGATCATCAGCGCGGAAAAAAGAATGGGTCCGAGAATCGTCATGATGATGAACGATTTCTTTTTCACCCGTGATAAATATTCCCGTTGAATGATAATGATGATTTTGCTCATGCTTTTTGCTTTTCGAGACACGAATTTATGCTAATTTATGAATCAAAAATATGTTAATTCGTACATTTGCCATGAATCATTTAATATTTATTTATGGAAGTGCTGAAAAACATTAACACCGAAAAAATTCTTTTTCTGGATATTGAAACCGCTCCTCAATATCCAAATTACAAAAATGTGCCTGAATCATTCAGGAAATTATGGGACGGCAAGGCGAAATATTTAGTGAAGGACAAAGAAACTCCTGCTGATGTTTACAAAAGTGCGGGTATTTATGCCGAATATGGAAAAGTGGTTTGCATCACGGTGGGAATGTTCAGCGGAAAAACTTTTCGCCTGAAAGCATTTTATGGCGATGATGAAAAAATAATGTTGGAAGAATTTTCAGAACTTCTGAATAAGCATTACAACACGGAGGCGCATTACCTTTGCGCTCACAACGGAAAAGAATTTGATTTTCCGTTTCTTGCCCGAAGGATTCTGGTGAACGGATTAAAAGTCCCTCACGTTCTTGATAATGCCGGCAAAAAGCCATGGGAGGTAAAACATCTGGACACAATGGAACTCTGGAAGTTTGGCGATTATAAAAATTATACTTCCTTAAATGTGCTTGCCGAAATTTTTGGCATTCCATCTCCCAAAGGCGATATGGACGGCAGCATGATGTATAAAGTTTATTGGGAAGAAAAGGATTGGGAACGGATTGTAAAGTACAACCAGAAAGATGTACTTACCGTGGCGCAGGTGTTTTTGAAATTTAAAGGAGAGAAATTAATTGAGGAAAAAGATATTATATTTGTGTAAATGAAATTTAAAAAATACATATTACTTTTTCTCTTTATTCCTTTTTGTATTACTGATTGTAAAAAATATCCTGATGACGATAAGCGATATTTTTTTCGGACGGCTAAACGCAGAATTCTATATGGTGCGAGGGTTGGATATTGGGAGCTAGAATCTTTTTTTGTTAATGGGGCGGATTCCACAGGAATGTATTGTCATTCCACAACATTTGGTTTAAGCTGTGTAGGATATCAATTTGGTGATAAAATGAGCGGGTATTCCAGCGCATATTTTATTAGTAGCTACGGTCCTGGTACCGATGATGGTAAGTGGAGTTTTACAAATAGTAAAAAGAATATCGTTATTGAAAATAGATACGGAGGCGGAGCAAAACCTCTTTTTATAGCTCTCGGTTCGCAAGAATGGGAAATACAGAAACTTGAAGGAAAAGAATTTTGGTTAAAAACAAATTACAATAATAAAGAGTATTACCTGAAATTAAAAAATCCTAATTAATATTCCAGTATTTATAAATGTTCGCACTCACTTTTGCCTACATCACCGCCAAAAACAAATCCGAAGCAAAAAAAATCGGCAAGGTTCTTTTGCAGGAGAGATTAGCTGCCTGCATAAATATTTTTGATAAAATGAGTTCCATGTATTGGTGGGAAGGAAAAATTGAAGAAGCCAATGAAACAGTCCTCATCGCCAAGACAACAAAAAAATTATTCCCAAAACTTTCTAAAAAAGTAAAATCAATCCACAGTTATTCTGTTCCCTGCATTTTGCAGTTGGAAGTTAAGGGTGGGAATAAAGAGTATGTGAAGTGGCTTTTGGAGAATGTCAAATAGTTTTCTCTTTATTTCCAATCGCCAGCAAGCCAAACGATAAAAGTCCAACAAAGAGAACAACTGCAGTTTGCGCAAGCCAAACCACCCAGCCAAATGCAACTCCCATCGCGGTAGTGAAACCCCAAAGAAGCATTATCTGCAGCACGATCCATTGGTACGCGCCAATTCCACCGGGTGTGGCTATAACGCCCAAACTTCCGAAAGTCATGATGACAAGACAATCGGCAATCGTCATGGATTTTGTTTCGCTGAAAGCAAAAACGCATAGGTAAACCGACATTAAATACATTGTCCAAATGAACAGCGAATGGAAAATAAACAGCAAAGGGTTTTTCATTTTCGCAACAGAACGAATTCCTTCTAGAAAACTTAATAGTAGCGTTCTGATTTTTTGAGCGATAGGATTTTGAAATATTTTTTTTCGAAAGATGAAAAGAACAATTAATGCACCAATGAAAATTCCGATCAGCACAAATAACATCATTTTGTTTTCGAAAAGAGAATGAAGTTTAATCGTCAACGGATGAATAATATTTTCTGCGAGATACGTTTTTATCCTTTCGTATTCCAGCCATGTGCTGACAATGAAAAGGCAAAACAAAACGAAAACGTCAATCACTCTTTCTGTAACCACAGTGCCGAAAGATTGAGGAAGCGGAATTTTTTCATAGCGTTTTAAAATCCCGCAACGCAGCACTTCACCCAAACGCGGAAAAGCGAGGTTGCCAAGATAACCGACCATCACAGCATAAAAGGTGTTGCTTAATTTAGGAACAAATCCAAGCGGTGCTAAAAGCATTTTCCATCGGATGGCGCGGCTGAGGTGTGCGATAATTCCCACTACCATTGCAAGAGCTATCCAAAAATAATTTGCTTCCGAAAGTGATTTTGAAATTTGAACTTTATCTGCTTCGGTTAGATCTTTTACTGCTAACCAAATCAGCAGTGCGCCCAATCCGAGAAAAATCAAAAACTTTATTGCAGGTAAGAAATATTTTTTCAAGGCAATAAATGCGTTACTTCAGTTTGTTTGTGTTGCTGTCGGGGAAAGCAAGTTTTGGATGAAATTTTTTCGCTTCCTCAAAATCCATATCGGCATAAGAAAGAACAATTACTTCGTCACCCACGGCAAATTTCAGAGCGGCAGGTCCATTCATACAAATGATGCCGGAATTGCGCGCTCCTTTAATAACATAGGTAATGATGCGCTCTCCATTGCGGTAATTCAGCACATGAACTTGCTCGTGCTCGATCAGGTTTGCGGCATCCATCAGATTTTCGTCAATGGTGATGCTGCCAACATAATTCAAATCGGCTTCGGTAACCCGTGCACGATGGATCTTTGATTTTACAACTTGTATCTGCATAATAAAATTTATTGCGCGAAGTTATACAAATTTGGAAAGAGGAAATTTACAAAGCAATATTATCAATCAAACGAATTGTGCCGACTTTCACAGCGATACAGGCGCGACAGCCGGTAATCGGTAAATGGGTATCAGTAATCAGTTGCAGAGTTTCAGAATTTACAATCTCGAAATATTCTAATTTCAGAAAAGGGTTTTCGTTAACTTTTTCTTCCACCCATTTTTTTAATTCTGAAATTGTCTTATTTGTATTTAACAACTTTGCTTCCATCATTGTCTTGTAAATGAGCGGAACATTTTTTCTTTCATCCGGATTCAGAAACACATTTCTTGAACTCATGGCAAGTCCATCCGCTTCGCGAAAAGTCGGGCATGGGATTATTTCAACAGGAATGTTCAGTATTCTTACCATATATTTAATGACTGCCAACTGCTGAAAATCCTTTTCACCGAAATATGCCTTATTCGGAAGAACAATGTCAAATAATTTTTTTACTACAGTGCAAACACCCTGAAAATGACCAGGGCGGAGTTTGCCTTCCATCACTTTGCCGAGGTTGCCTAAATCTATTTCAGGTTCTTTGACAAGCGTGGAAGGATACATTTCTTCCACGCCGGGTGCAAAAAGCACATCGCAATGGGCAGCTTTCAGTTTTAAAATATCATCCTCAATAGTGCGTGGATATTTTTCCAAATCTTTTTTATCATTGAATTGGGTAGGATTCACAAAGATGCTTGATACCGAAATATCATTTTCTTTCTTCGCTTGTTCCAATAAAGATATGTGTCCGCGATGCAAAGCCCCCATGGTTGGAACAAAACCAATCGTTTTTCCCTCTTTTTTGAGGTTAATCAGACAATCTCTTGTCTCTTTTATCGTAGAAAATATTTCCAAATAAAAAGGAAGAATTATTTTGGATTTCTCAGTAATTTTTATATACAGAAAACGCCAAAACTACTTTAAATATTTGTTCAGTTATCGGATTTTTATTACTATCTTTGACCTCCTTTAACAGAAATCCCTAATAAACCAAACCTTCCTATGAAAAAAGCCAGAATGTTATTTATTTCGCAGGAAATCACCCCTTATGTGGAGGAAAATCAGATGAGCATAATCAGCCGTCAACTTCCACAGGGAATCCTTGAAGCAGGAAAAGAGATCAGAACTTTCATGCCAAGGTACGGTTGCATCAACGAGCGCAGGCATCAGTTACATGAGGTCATTCGCCTTTCAGGAATGAACCTTATTATAAATGATTTTGATCATCCGCTTATTATTAAAGTGGCTTCTATTCCGGCAGCACGCATGCAGGTTTATTTTATTGATAACGAGGATTATTTCAGCCGCAAAGCGGTTACTACTGATAAAAACGGAAATATTTTTGCCGATACGGACGAGCGCCTTATTTTCTTTTGCCGCGGTGTGATTGAGACCGTGAGAAAATTAGGATGGGCGCCGCATATTATTCATTGCCAAGGATGGATGACATCTCTTGTGCCGATGTACCTCAAGCGTTCTTTTGGTGACGATCCTTTGTTTGGTGAAAGCAGGATTATTTATTCTATTCACGATGATGAATTCAAACAAACGCTGAATAAAGATTTCGCTAGCAAAGTTTATTTTGAAGGAATTCAAAAAGATGATGTGAAACATTTGAAGAGCGGAACTTATGCCGGACTCATCAAAACCGCTATTGATTTTTCAGATGCAATCATTAGGGTAGGAGAGAAGAGAAATTCGGAAGTGGAAAAATATCTTAAGAAAGCCGAAAAACCTGTGCTTGACCATCCGGGCGAGGATTATATTGATATGTATAACGACTTTTACGATGCGGTGCTGGAAGAAGAACCCGCGCTGGCATAATTCAATAGTTATCAAATAAATAAATTTTTGTATCGTTGTCCCCTGAAAGTTCGGGGGACAATTTTTTATGAGTAAAAACATTCGATATTTTTTTCTGCTGGCGGCAATTACAATCATTGTTTCCTGTAAAAAGAAAACTCCCGATGACATCGGACTTCCCTATGTGCCTACCGGAGATTTGCTTCAAGCAAACTTTATTGATACGTTTACTTTGATTACACATACTTGTAAAAGTGTTCCTTTGCTTATGACTGGACAGCCACTTAATCTTCTTGGAGCTACCAACGATCCGATTTTTGGAACCACCACTGCATCCATTTTTACCCAATTTGAACCGGCTTTCTATTATCCGTCATTTGGCAAGAATATTACGCTTGATTCTGTTGTTCTTTCTTTGGCTTTATATAACAATGGCGGGAAATATTATTACGGTGCTCTTGCTGCGGAAAAATTTGCGGTATATCAAGTAAGTGATCCTGCATTTAATGTGAGTTCGCCCTATTATTCAAACAGCACAACTTTATATAATACCGAAATCGGTAGTGCTTACATAAAACCGAGCGTAGTTTCTGAAAAAATTGGAACAGGTGCGGATACGCTTATCCTTCCTCCACAATTAAGAATAAAATTGCCTGCAAGCTATTTTTGGAATTCCGGATTTCTTGACTCTACTAATTATCTTACTCCAGCAATTTTTCAGAATTTTTTCAAAGGATTATATATTACCACAACATCCGCGCCTTCCTCCGGTCAAGGAGCAATTTTATATATTGACCTTACTGATGCCAATCCTTTTTATTCTCATCTCACATTCTATTTCCGAAGCAGTTTGAAGTCAGGCGCAGCTGGACCATTAGGACGGGACACATTATTTAATTTAAATGTGAATACTGGCACCTGCGCACATTATTCGCATATCGCCCATGATTATTCTAACGCCACGGATATTAATACTCAGATTAACGATAAGGATACTATGCATCAGGAAAATGATGTATATGTTCATACGCTTGGAGGCGTGAGAACAAAAATTACATTTCCAAATCTCAAACATTTTTTTGATGATGGAAAAAAAGCAATCAATAAAGCCGAACTGATAATGAATGTTGAACCAAATTCCATTACAGGTAACGGTACAAATACTTCAACCTTTTCATGTCCAAATCAATTGATTGTTTGGGTTGCTGACTCTCTCGGTCCTCTTGTCATTCCTGATTATTACGAAGGCGCAGCCTATTTTGGTGGTGTCTATGATTCCATAAAGCATCAGTACACTTTCAACATTGCCCGATATGTTCAGCAAGTATTAAATGGAACAAGGAAAGCGGAAGGTTTATACATTATGACGACTTCAGATTACACAACTGCCAATCGTGTTCAACTTATTGGTGGAAGTAAAGCGTTAAACGGGCACATGAGTTTGGCAATAACTTATACTCCGTTAAGATCTGCGAGGTCTAAATCTCCTGTAAAAGATGTGAGCAAAACATCTTTGCAACCGGTTCAATTAACTCAAAAGCAGTAAATAGGAATTTTATTCTACAGCATTTTCTTTGGCAACTGCTGCGTCCACTACTTTTTTCTGAGCATCTAACTCCTGTTTCTTTTTTTCCTGATCAGTTTTATTTTTTGCCAGATTATCCTGGGCATCTTTAATCCGTTTATTGTAATCTTCAATTTTAGATTTGTAATCATCAATATTTGAAGTTAATTTTTTCTGTTGTTTATCCAGATCACGTTGATCGCTTTCCAAAGCTGCAAGTTGTTTCTCCGCAGCTTTACGCTGACCGACAATAGCGTCTTTGGTTGTTTGCACGGCAAAGTCATGAACAATTTGTTTTGCTGCCTTGAGTTTTTCAGATGGTGAAGACGAACCGAGGAAAGCCCCGCCTAAATCAAACGCCACGATCAATTTTGTTTCGCCATCTTTTACTTTTTCCGCTTTGGCATATACATCGATCGTATTGTTGCCGTTGACTTCAGAGATCACCGCATTATCAGCAAACACTCCATCTTTTGTGGATACTTTTCCTTTATAACTTTTCATCAGCGATTTCCATTTGCTTTCCACCTCATCAGGTGTGGCATTATAAACATTCACCACCAATGCAGGATTCTTATTTCCTCCTATGCGCTCAGTGGATTCGGTGACTTTTATTTTTTGAGCGAAAGATGAAAACGAAATGAAGAGAAGCGAAAGTGCGATGGGGTATTTCATGGGTAATTGAATTTATTATCAAAGATAGAATTTCATTTGGAAAGACAAAGAATTTCTAATTTTGATTCGTGACTTTAATTGACACACATACTCATCTATTTGCAGAAGAATTTGATTCTGACAGAAAGGAAGTAGTTCAACGGGCAATTTCAGCAGGAGTAAATAAATTATTTCTTCCGAACATTGATAGTTCTTCCATTCAGTCAATGCTTGATCTTGAAAAACAATTTCCGGAAAATTGTTTTGCGATGATGGGTTTGCATCCATGTTCGGTGAAAGAAAATTATTTGGAAGAATTAAAGATTATTGAGGATTGGTTCTTGAAAAGAAAATTCAGTGCTGTTGGCGAGATCGGCATGGATTATCATTGGGATAAAACTTTTATTCCGCAACAGAAAGATGCTTTTTCAAAACAAATTGACCTGGCTAAAAAATATAATCTTCCAATTGTTATTCACCAGCGTGAATGTTTTGATGATGTATTTGAAATTGTAAAATCGAAAAACGGCAATAATCTGAAGGGAATTTTTCATTGCTTTACGGGAACAATTGAAGAGGCAAACAGAATTATTTCTCTCGGAGGATTTAAAATGGGAATTGGTGGTGCAGTAACTTATAAGAACTCAAAACTTCCCGAAGTTCTCAAGCAAATTGATTTGAAACATATCGTTCTTGAAACAGATTCTCCTTATCTCACGCCGGTTCCGCATCGGGGAAAAAGAAATGAAAGCTCTTTTGTTATTTTTGTCGCGCAGAAGATTGCTGAAGTGAAGGGAATTACAGTTGAAGAAGTAGCAAAGATCACAACAAAAAATGCTGAAGACATTTTCGGATGAGTAAAAAGAAAAATAATATTTCTAAAACCCAGAAGTCGGCAGCTAAAAATCAACCGCTGAATTTTCAATGGGTATATATTTTACTTTTTGTCTTTGCAGTCGGTTTATACCTAAACACTCTCAATCATAGTTTCGCTTTTGACGATTCGGTTGTTATCACCGGAAATAAATATACCAAGCAGGGATTTGATGGAATTAAAACGCTCGCCACCAAAGATTTGTTCTACGGAATTTACGGCAATGCACTTGATCTGGAAGGAGGTCGTTGGCGTCCGCTTACGCTCGTGATGTTTGCCATTGAATATCATTTTTTCGGAGACAATGCAATGCCTTATCACTTCATCAATATTCTTCTTTACGGAATAACTGCCATCGTCTTGTTTTTAACGCTGAAAGAATTTTTTCCGCGAAATCATTTGCTCGCATTTCTTGCAACGCTGTTGTTCATCGCTCATCCCATTCACACTGAAGTGGTGGCGAATATCAAGAGCCGAGATGAACTAGTTTCCTTTCTGTTTTTGTGTTTGATGCTTTTCAATTTGTTCAGATTTGTTAGAACGGAAAACAAGAAATTTATTTTGTATTCTGTGCTTTGTTATTTCACTGCTTTGCTTTCCAAAGAAAATGGGATTACATTCATTGCAATTATTCCGCTTGCGTTATTTTTCTTTGCGAAAAAAAATATCAAGCAAAGTATAATACTGACGATTCCTTTTTTCATCACTGCCGGAATTTATCTTGCAATACGAACTTCTTTGGTTGGAATGATTGGCGACCGTCAAAGTAATGACATTACCGACAATCCATTTCTTGCTTTGCATTTTCCAAATTTGCCAACGCCGATACCGTTTATGGATAAACTTGCCACTATTTCATGGATACTTCTGAAATATTTAATGCTTCTCATCTTCCCGCATCCGCTCACCAGCGATTACGGGTTTAACCAGATTCCGGTTATCGGTTTTTCCGATCCAAAGGCAATTGCTTCGGTTTTAATTTATGGAGGACTGATTTTTTATGCGATAAAAATTCTTTTAGAACGAATTAAATCAGAAAATTCAGAAGAAAAAACTCTCAACTCTCAATTCTCAACTCTCAACTCTATTTTTTCTTTCTCAATTTTATATTTCGTTGCAACCATTTCCATCGTCTCCAATATTTTCTTTCTCATCGGTACGGCAATGGGCGAAAGGTTTGTCTATATCACTTCGCTTGGATTTTGTTTGGCACTTGCAGCAGCTCTTCTGCGAATTACGAATACAACAAATTATGAATTGCGAAAAGATTTTTATAAGAATTCAAAACTTGCGTTTCCATTATTGCTTCTGCTTGTGCCGTATTCATACAAAACATTTACCAGAAATCCTGCATGGAAAGACAACAAAGCGTTATTCACCGCGGATGTGAAGACCAGCACAGGAAGTGCGAATGCGCATTACTATTATGCCAACACACTGTTTACCGATCACATCAACGATGATCCGAGTCCGAAACGTGATTCACTTTTCACAGAAGCAAAAAATGAATTCAGGAAGGGAATGGAGATAAATCCTTATTTCCATTACTGCTATTACAACATCGGGCTTATCTGGGAAAAACTCGGCAATCCCGATTCGGCAATTTATTACCAGCAAAAAACGCTTGCTCTCAAACCTGAAAACACAATGGCAATCTACATGGCTAAGGGCGCACTAGGTCTGGTGTATGGAAAACTAAAAGGAGATTTTGAACATGCCATTCCGCTTTTGAAGGAAGCGCTTGCCAACAAACCGAACGACGAAGGATATCACGAGAATTTAGGAATTTGCTATGCGATGAAAGGGGATTTTGACAACTCTATAAAGGAATTTGATAGCGCCATTAAATTGAAAACGAAATTTGAAAAAGTGGATGCCCGGATTTTTATGAACCTCGCACTTAGTTGGCAGAACAAAGGCAACAAGCAAAAAGCCGATGAGTATTTTCAAAAAGCGTTTCAGTTGGATCCTTCGCTGAAGAAGTAATTTCTGTTTTTCTTTTTCTAAGAAGGACTAAGTCATCGAGTAGTTGGCTGAATATTTTTTACATACTCAACTTGCCATGCTAGTGTTTTTCGATATTTAACGGGACGACCATTGAATTTAGCAGGAGTCCAGTTTTTAGTATATTTTTTAAAAACACTAATGATTTGCCTATCATATTTTTCCTTTACATAAATACTAAATACGCTAATATCAGTCATACTGCCATTTTCTAATATTGTAAAGGTTAGAAAGACAGTGAATAAATTATTTCCTTTTCTTTCATCCTCTGCTGGAACAATATATTTTAAATTTTCAATAATATTGTTTTCGTTTTCTGGATATTTAGGAGGAGAAGGGGTAACGTAAAATATGGAATCATTATTTATAACTTTCATGGATACTAATACTTTTTTATTGTAGTCAATTCGCTTATAAGATAGATCGGTAGTATAAATGCATTTGGTTGTAATATCCATATAAGCAAATTTCTTTTTTGAGTATATAGAATGGTAATCGTTGTAATATGTTGTATCAACTGTTGCGCAATTTTTCCAAAATAATTTATTTGCAACGGTATCTCTCATGTTAGCTGCATTGCCTAGGTCTAAGCAATATCCTTTGGTGTTGCCAAGTTGTTTTCTAACGTTTGCACGATTAAAATATGTATCGGGATGTCGTAAATATTTTAAAGAAAGAGTATACAGGGAATCTGCAAGTAAATACTTTCTTTGTCCTGTTGCATCATTGCCCAGATTATAATAATATGATGATGAGTCAATTGTTTGTGAAAAAGAATTTAAAAAACTCAATAAGAAAAAAATAATATATATGGGTTTTAGATCCATAAAGTGTTGTGAGATTTTAGAATATCATTTCTATCCCTGTTTTACAGTTTAGGACAACTTTCCCCCAACCTCCGCATCTTTTCCCGGCTCAACAAGAATGGTTTCATTGTTCTTATCGGGAACGCCAAGTGTAAGCACTTCAGAAATAAATGGGCCAACTTTACGCGGAGGGAAATTTACAACCGCAAGAATGAGTTTTCCTTTCAACTGTTCTTTGGTATAATTTTTCGTGATCTGTGCGCTTGAGTTTTTTATTCCAATTTCTTTTCCGAAATCTATTTTCAGCTTGTAGGCAGGTTTTTTCGCCTCTGGAAAATCTAATGCTTCTATAATTTTTCCAACCTGTATATCAAGTTTCTTGAAATCGTCAATGGTCGCCATTTGAGTTTCGGATTTTACATTTTCAATTTTTGGTTTTGTTGCCAAGAGTTTTGCAACTTGTTTTTCAATCACATCATCCTCTATTTTCTCAAACAAAAGTTTTGCAATGCCTAATGGATGACCGGTTTTCAGAATATCGGTTCTACCTCCATCGCGCCAATTTAATTTTCCGATGCCAAGAATGGAAGAAAGATTTACGCACATATTTGGTAAAAATGGTTCTGCAAGCACGGCAATGTTGGCGCAAACCTGCAAACAAATATTCAGAATGGTTCCAACTCTTTTTTGGTCTGATAATTTCCATGGCTCATTCTCAGCTAAATATTTATTCCCGATGCGCGCGAGGTTCATCATCTCTGCCAGTGCTTCGCGAAAACGGAATGCTTCAATAGATGCAGAGATTTTTTGCGGGAAACGACTGATCTCTTCCATCAACAGAACATCCGCTTTTGTAAATTCTTCCGCAGGCGGAACTTTTCCTTCAAAAAACTTTTGCGTGAGAACAACCGTGCGGTTCACAAAGTTTCCAAGAATAGCAACGAGTTCGCTGTTATTCTTCATCTGAAAATCTTTCCACGTAAAATCATTGTCTTTTGTTTCTGGAGCATTTGCCGTGAGCGAATAGCGAAGAACATCCTGCTTGTTCGGGAAATCAATTAAATATTCGTGAAGCCATACTGCCCAGTTGCGTGAAGTGGAAATTTTATCGCCTTCAAGATTTAAAAATTCATTTGCAGGAACGTTATCTGCAAGAATATAATCTCCATGCGCCATAAGCATTGCAGGGAAAATGATGCAGTGAAAAACAATATTGTCTTTTCCGATGAAATGAATTAAACGTGTTTCTTTATCCTGCCAGTATTTTTTCCAATCATTCGGCAATAATTCTTTTGTAGCCGAAATATATCCGATTGGCGCATCGAACCACACATACAAAACTTTTCCTTCGGCATCTTTAACCGGAACTTTCACGCCCCAATCCAGATCGCGTGTCATTGCTCTGGGTTGAAGTTTTTGATCGAGCCAGGATTTACACTGACCATAAACATTCACTTTCCAATCCTTATGCGACTCAATATATTTTTCTATCTGGGGTTGCATTTTATCAAGAGGCAAAAACCAATTTTTTGTTTTTCTCAGTACAGGTTTTTCTCCTGATAAAGTGGACTTTGGATTTATCAAATCGGTCGGACTCAATGTGCTTCCGCATTTTTCGCATTGGTCGCCATAGGCATTTTCATTCTGGCATTTTGGACAAGTTCCTATGATATATCGGTCAGCGAGAAACTGATTTGCTTTTTCATCAAAATATTGCTCCGTAATTTCTTCTGTAAAAACTTTTTTATCGTAAAGTGTTTTAAAGAATTCAGAAGCTGTTTCGTGATGTATTTTACTTGATGTGCGCGAATAAATATCGAACGATATTCCAAACTCCTCGAAAGAATCTTTCATCATCTTGTGATATTTGTCCACCACTTGCTGAGGAGTAATCCCTTCTTTCTTCGCTTTGATCGTGATCGGCACACCGTGCTCATCCGAACCGCAGATGAATTTCACATCTTCGCCTTTTAATCGGAGGTAACGCACATAAATATCTGCCGGCAAATAACAACCCGCCAAATGCCCGATGTGAACGGGACCATTTGCGTAAGGAAGCGCGGCAGTAACTGTGTGTCTTTTGAAACGCATACTGTTCGTAAAATTCTGAATTCTGAATTCTGAATTCTGAATTCTCTGATAATTTAGCATCAAAGATAATAAGAATGACTACTCCTCCTTATTTAAAGAAAGGCGATAAAATTGGAATTGTTGCTCCAGCCAGAAAGATTTCTAAGGAAGAAATTCGGTTCGCTGTTGACACTTTCGAAAAGTGGGGGTTGAAAGTTATCTTAGGAGAAAATCTTTTGGGAGATGAGAATCAATATTCCGGCAGCGATGAACAACGTGCAGATGATTTACAAAAAATGCTCGATGATAATTCCATTCATGCAATTATTTCCGCACGTGGAGGATATGGAACGCTGAGAATTATTGACAAACTGGATTTTAAAAAATTTCAGGAGAAACCAAGATGGATAATCGGTTACAGCGACATAACCGTTCTTCATTCTCATATTCACCAGAACTTTGAAATCGAGACTCTTCATGCAACAATGCCAATCAATTTTTCTAAAGATGAAGAATCGGTTGAAACGCTTAGAAAGAATTTATTTGGAGAAGAAATAATCTACAAAATAAATTCTCATCCGCTAAACAGAAAAGGAAATGCCGAAGGTGAGTTAGTTGGTGGAAATCTTTCCTTGCTTTATGCGATGAAAGGAAGCAAATCGGGAATTTCCACTTCTGGAAAAATTCTTTTCATTGAAGATCTGGATGAATATTTGTATCACATTGACCGAATGATTATTTCTCTGAAGCGTTCAGGTAAACTTTCTCATCTCGCAGGATTGATTGTTGGAGGAATGACGGATATGAAAGACAACCCAATCCCATTTGGAAAAACTGCCGAGCAAATTATTTTTGATGCGGTGAAGGAATTCGATTATCCGGTTTGCTTTGGATTCCCTGCCGGACATGCACAAAAAAATTTAGCCCTTCCGTTTGGCAGAAGGGCTAAATTAAAAGTTGCGGGTAGTTCTAACTTGTCTTTCTGAAAATTATTTTTGAAACTTGGTGTAATCTTTAGGGATGTCAAACATTTTTGCATCAATCGTTTTCTTTTCAATCTTTGTAACTTCCAGTTTCACTTCTTCTTTGTTTGTATCAAGATTCATCTGGCTTGAAAGGAAAGGAAACATTCCATCAACATCTGGTATTTGCTGAATATACACCGAGGATTTATCTTTTCTGTTCAGCACTTTCAATAGCTTGAAAAAGAAATCAAATTTTCCGCTTGCCAACCAGTAGGTAATCTGAATTTTTTCATCGGCATTATTTACCACATATTCATTGCACTTTTCGCCTTGAATTGTTTTTACATTTCCGGTTTTCTTAACATCTGCTTTTCCATTCATTACCGGAGTTGAACCCGATGCTTGTTCAATGTAAAGTTTTCTTTCGTGGCTAAGCGAGATCATGCTTTTTGTTTTCAGATTAATCAGAAAACTTCCTTCCACTTTTTTTGATTTACTGCCGATTTCATCCAGGCGCACATTATCTCCTTTTACATAATAAATGTAGCTAACAGTATCGGTAGGAGTTTGTTTTTTGAATGCAATCGTGCCTTCAAATGATTGTGCGGAGGCAAAAAATATTCCTGCGCATGCAAATAAACCGGAAAGAAATAATTTCTTCATGTGTGGATGTTTTAGTTTTTACGAAAATAATCTTTTTTTAGAAACAACAGGACGAGATTCAACAATCATACCAAATCCTCGAAAAAGTGAATTTATTCGAAAGAATAGGTTTTCAATTTTCGTACTTTCGTGTACATTCGATTTTCGTTGATTTATGGCTGAACACAACCAAACCGGAACAACAGGCGAAGAACTTGCCGCCTCTTTTTTGGAAAAGAAAGGTTATTCCGTTCTTGAAAAAAATTGGCGTTTCGGACACGAAGAGATTGACATCCTTGCAAGCAAGGACTCAACACTTGTGGTTGCTGAAGTAAAAACGCGCAAGAGCAATTTTTTCGGAGAGCCGGAAGAATTTGTTACTCGTCAGAAACAAAAACATTTGATCAAAGCCGCCAATGCTTATATTGAAAAAAATAATCTCGATCTAGAAGTTAGGTTTGATATTATTTCGATAATCCTTTCGGGAAATGAACAAAAAATATTTCATATTGAAGATGCATTTCATCCGATAGCTTAAATTTATGGCATACAGAATACTTTTAGTTGAGGACGAAGAAAATTTGCGAAGCACCATTCGGCTGAATCTCGAAATGGAAAATTATCATGTTACGGAAGCGGGTGATGGAAAAACTGCATTCAATCAGTTTCGCTCGGCACATTTTGATCTTATTATTCTGGATGTGATGCTTCCTGAAATGGACGGTTATACATTGTGTCAGAAAATTCGCCTTGAGAATACTGAAGTGCCGATTATTTTTCTTACTGCAAAAGGTGCAAGTGATGAACGCGTTCAGGGGTTGAAACTCGGAGCAGATGATTATTTGCCGAAGCCATTTAACCTGGAGGAACTATTATTAAGGATAAATTCTTTGATAAGACGAAGAAGTAAATCTCACGAAGAGCGAAGCGAAAACAGCACGTATCGTTTTGGAAAATGTGAAATTAATTTTCTTACGTTTGAAATTATTGGAATGGATAGTATGAAACAGACACTTCCCAAACGCGAAATTCAATTGCTGAAACTTTTGATAGAACGGAAAAATGAAGTAGTGTCGCGAGAAGATATTCTGAAAAATGTTTGGGAATACGATGTGTATCCTTCCACACGCACGATTGATAATTACATTGTAAGCTTTCGAAAATATTTTGAAAAAAATCCTCGTGAACCAAAACATTTTTTTTCGGTGAGAGGAGTTGGATATAAATTTACCGAGTGATCTTATTTATCAGTTCTGTAAATTGTCCGGCAAGGGATTTTCTCGAATACTTTTTATAAACTTCTGATTCAACCGAAATGTTTTTGCTATTCTTCCATTCATTCAGCAAATTTTGAAGGTGATTGAAAATTCCATTTTCATCATTTACCTCAAACATTTTTCCTGCATTGCACGATGAAATAATTGCAGCAGCATCTCCGTCAACCGGACCAGTGGCGATGATTGGTTTTCTTGCAGCAAGGTATTCGAAAAGTTTTCCAGTGAGGATTCCTTTATTGCCTTCCGCTTGTGGGATTGCAAGATAAAGTATGGTAGATGTCAGCATGTATTCAATCACTTTTTCATGAGGAGAGTAGGGGATATATTCGAAATTATTTGTCCATGAAACTGATTTTAGAAAATCATGCATTTCTTTTGGCATACTTCCGATAAATCTGAAAAGAATATTTGCATCGGAATTATTTTTTATCAATTTTTCAATTGCATTGAAGAATTGATAAGGAGAATAACTTTCTGCTATGGTTCCTGTATAAGTAATGATGAATTTGTTTTCATTACGAATCTGAATTTTATTCTCAAAATCTTTTTCATCAAAACCATTCGGTATCACGACTATGTTTTCTTGTTTTATTAATTTACTTTTCTGCATAAACGAACGCCTGATAGATTCACTTACCACTACTACCTTGTCTGCATTCTCTAAAACTTTTTTTTCGTAACTATTATCTATCTGCTTTGCAATGGAAGTGTGCAATAATTTTTTGTAATAATAAATATCTGTCCACGGGTCACGCATGTCTGCAATCCATGGAATTCCGAATTGTTTTTTCAGTTTTAGTCCAATCAATTGTGTTGAATGTGGCGGACTTGATGTGATGATGGCAATAGGTTTTTCTTTTTGGATGAAATCGCACGCTGCTTCATACGCGAATTTATTCCAGCCCATCCTTGCATCCGGAATAAAAAAATTACCCCTAAAAAAACGCATCAGCGTATCTTTAAAGGAAGAAGAATTTCCGCTGGCAAAACCTCCTGAAGGTATTTGATTTTTTCCAACCACTTTTTTGTAAATGCCAAAAGGTTCTTTTGTTTTTGTGCGGATGACTTTAATATTTTCAGGAACTTCTTTTAAAAGAGATTCATCAAGAACTGGATAAGAAGCAAGATTTTTATCTACCGTAATAATGATGGGTTGAATATTAAACTCCAAAAAGTATTTTGCGAATTTCAGCCAGCGCTGAACACCCGCGCCTCCGCTTGGAGGCCAATAATAAGTGATGATGAGAACTTTTTTCATTCTTTAAACTCAGAACCTTTCTTTCTAAACTCAACAAATGCGGCTCCACCGCAAAGCAAAAAAAGTAAAACCATACTCGCAGCAGAAATTTTTTCACCCGTTACAAAAACACGCGGTTCGAATTTGAATTCAAGAGTATGTTTTCCTGCCGGAATTCTCATTGAACGAAGAACATAATCTGCACGAAAATGCGGAGTGGATTTTCCATCTATGAATGCATTCCATCCGCTGGCATAATAAATTTCTGAGAACACTGCCAGTTGTTCGGAGGAAGCGTTTGATTCGTAAATAAGGTCATTTGGTTTGTAAGAAGTTAATTTAATGATTCCGGTAGAATCTTTCTTCGCTTTAAATCCGCTGAGTTCGCTTTCAAATTTTTTGTCAACGATTGCAGTTTCTGCGGGATTAAAATGTTTAAGCGCAGTAATCTCAGAATCAGCGCTGGCAACGAATTTATATTCGCCAACAAACCATGCATTGCCAAGCGCTTCGCGGTTGGGATAAACCATCGGCTGATTTTTTTCACCGCCAATGATGATATATTTTGTATTCAACATATTTATTACCGCCATGTTTCTGCGGTTGATGTGGAAGTCAATCAATTCCTGATACCTGCGAAGTTTTGCTCCGTGATAACCTCCGATTGATTTATGAAAATAAGAAGTTGCAGCATCCTGATCAGGTCGCGCCAATGTATTCCACACTCTGTAATTTGGATCGGTATCTTTCAGGATTTCCAAATCAGCGTTGTTGGGTCTTCCCATAGCGGCAAGAGGATTTTCATTTTTAGTTTTTTTCTTGTCAACAAATGCATCATTATTTAGATATCGCCTGTCAATCGCCACCATGTCGAGCAAAACCAAAATAATGAGTGCACCAACCAGAATATTTTTATTCACCAGTTTATTTTTTGAATAAAGAAAAATTGCAGCGGCAGCAAAAAGAATAAAAAGAAAACTTCTCAACGCATCGGCTTTTACAACCGTTTTACGCGCCTCCTCAACTGCCGGTAAAGTTTGATCGAGATAATTTTTTACCTGAGCAACATCCACATCCGGATTGCTTTGTTTTATTTGACCCATCAGTTCATTGTATTCTCCGGGAGCGGAAAAATCAGTGAACATCCCGGGTGCAAGCCAGCAGAGTAAAGCGATTCCGCCAGAAAGTGCAAAAGCGATGATTAAAATTTTTTGTCCTGATAAAATTTGTTTGAAGGGAAGTGTGATATTTTCCTTCAGGAAATTTTTATTCTTTATCAATTGGTCAATGGCAAGAATGCCAAGCAAAGGAATCGTGAATTCTGCAATGACAAGAATTGTTACTACCGCGCGAAATTTATTGTAAGCCGGAAAATGATCGAGCATCCAATTGCTAAAGCCGAACGGATCATTTCTTCCCCATGAAAGCCAGATTGAAAGTACGGTGGCAAGCGCAAACGCCCATTTAAGCGGACCTTTCACAATAAATAATCCAAGCATAAATAAAAACATAACGATTGCGCCAACATAAATTGGTCCTGATGTGAATGGCATATCGCCAAAATAAGATGACATACGTGAAACCGCTTCGCGTTTTTCAGGATCAATTTTTTCCATCGCACTTTTATTGTTTCCGAAAGGAGATGAAGATCCTCCTTTGAAATTTGGAATCAGCAGCGTCATAGTTTCGCCAATGCCGTAGCTCCAAGCAGTAGCGTAATCTTTATCAAGACCGGAAGTTACATTGTGTTCGTTCTTTGTCCCGTCAGGATTGATGGTGAGTTCCGTTCCTCCGCGAATAGTTTGCTTGCTGTAATCAGCAGTTGCCCATAAACTTGTGATGTTCACTCCAACTGCGATGAGTCCTGCAATTCCAATCACAGCAGATTGTTTGAAGAAATCAATTATTTTTTTTGATTTCCATGCGTTAACAAGTTCTGCTAATGCGTAAAAAAGAATAACGAAACCAAAATAATAAGTCATCTGCGGATGGTTCACTAAAATTTCCATCGTGAGAAATAATGCGGTGATGGCACCGCCTGTGAGAAGTTTCCCGCGATAAGTAAGAATAATTCCCGCCAGCAAAGGAGCAAAATACATGATGGCTGCCATTTTGGTATTATGTCCGGTATCAATGAAAATAAAAAAGTAGGATGACAAGCCGAACGCCAATCCTCCAATCACAGATAGCCAAGGATCAACTTTTAATACCTGAAGCAGAAAATAAAAGCCAAGGAAACAAATGAAAATCATTCCAGCAGGATGAGGAAGAAACAAAGAAAAAATTTTGTTTAGGAAATTTAATTTGCTTGAGAGATATAAAACAGAAATCTGGTATGCAGGCATTCCGCTAAAAAGGGAATTTGTCCACAGAGCTTCCTGTCCGGTTTTTTCTCGAAAGTCAGAAAGTTCTTTCGACACACCTTGCGCACGCATAATATCTTCCTGAAAAATTTGTTTGCCTCCGAAAATTACCGGAGAAAAATATCCGGCTGTTACCAAAAGAAAAATTCCGATGGCGATGAGATGCGGAGTGAACGTTTTTAAATTCATAAGTTAAATTTTGAAAGTCGAAAGTAGTAAAAGTTTGACGATGCCATAGTGAACAAACGCAGACATCGCATGGATATTTTGATTTAAATTTTTATACCCATCACCAAAACATCGTCTAATTGAATGTGATCTCCTTTCCAGTCATTAAAAGTTTTTATCAGGTTTTCTTTTTGTTGTTGCATCGGAAGATGCGCCGATGTTGCTAAAATATTTTTGAATCGTTCGGTGCCAAATCTTCGTTTCTGTTCTGCGTGGAATTGATCAATGTATCCATCGGAAAAAAGATAAATAATCATTTCTTTTTCAAAAGGAATCGTGTGATTGGTAAAAGAAACGTCAACCGGTAAATTTCGTTTCCGAACATTGCTGCCAATGGACTGGCTATCAGCATTAATTATTTCCATCTGTCCTCCATTTGATTTACGCAGAATGTATAAAGGATTCATCGCTCCGGCATATTCAACAACCTGATTTATCGGATCAATCGTACATATTGCAATATCCATTCCGTCTTCAGAAGCATTAGAAAGGTTTTCTCGGTGAAGAGAATTCAATATGTCATAATGTAATTCCTTCAAAATTAAAGCCGGCTCAATAATTTTTTTCTCATTCACAATTTTATTCAAAAGCATATTGCCGATCATAGAAAGAAAAGCTCCCGGCACACCGTGACCTGTACAATCGGCAACAGCCACAACGTATATACTATTACCATCCTTTTTTATTTCGGAAAGCCAGTAAAAATCACCGCTCACAATATCTTTTGGCTGATAATAAATAAATGATTGCGGAAAAATATTTTGCATTTCACTTTCTTCAACAAGAATACTTTGCTGAATATGTTTTGCATAATTAATGCTGTCGATAATTTTTTCTTTTTGGGTTTCAATGATTTTATTTTTTTCAGATAATTTTTTATGATTTTTAGAAAGTTCTGCTCTAAAGCGCGCCATGCTGAGATAAATAAGCAAGCCGGTAGCTACCAAATTAAACACTCCGGTTTTTGCAAGTGCAGCATCGGGATAAAAAGGTTTGAAATGCGAGTACATTATTTTTGCTCCTACCATGCAGAGCATTGCCGCCAGAAAATAATAAACGGTGTACTTTCTACTTCCGAAAACAACGCTTCCTATGAGAATAAATAAAAAGATAACATGGAAGTCCGCTTTTTCGCCAAACAGAATACACATGGAATAAATAAAACTTAATCCGCAGATCATCATCAGATGTAACGCAAACACCGATTTGTTGGAGCGGATTAACAGCAAAAAAAATATAAGAATTGCAATATACGAAACGAAAATAAAGTTGAAATTATAAAGCTGTTGTGAAATAATTCCAACGGTAAGATAAGTTAAGTTGATGAGAATAATAATCAGAATAGCAACGTTGAAGATGCGAATCTTGTTCTGAACGGAAAAAGATTGTTCAGGGAGAATTCCGTTATTGATTAGTTTTTTAAACAATGGGAAAACTATTCGATTAGTAGATTTGAAAAATGCAAGCCGAAAGTAAAGAAAAATTTGGGAATGACAGGTATTAACGTACCAGAGAAATATTTCCTTTCCTCATTATTTGCCTTTCTGTTGCTGTAATTGTTTTGCAGTAATAAGTGAGAGTTTGCGAGTCTAATTTTTTTCCATTGAAAGTTCCATCCCACGAATCACGAAGATGATTTGTTGCAAAAACATTTTCTCCCCATCGATCATAGATAGATATTTCAAATTCCTTGAGACAATGATTATCCAATAAATAGAATTTTAGTGAATCATTTTCTCCATCTCCATTCGGACTGAATGCATTTGGAATATAAACAGCGACCAATGTGTCGTGGATAGAGTAGGGGACAAAAAGCGAAAAAGTATCCGTGCAATTAGTATTGCAATTAATAATCAGAGTAGGATTATAAATTGCTGAATCAGGATAAATCCAACAGGGATTTTGGTTGGATGAATTGCCTCCATCGCCCATATTCCAGAACCAGTTGAAAGCATTTGAAGATTTATCGATGAACTGAACACATTTATTTTTACAAGGATTAAATTCATAGCTGAAAGAAGCGATGCTTGAGTTTACAACTGTTACAGATGTATTTGCATTTGCTGAAGCGCAATCGGTGGAAACAGTTACTGAATATGTAGTGGATGAAGTTGGAGAAACATTTATTGAATTGCTTGTTGCGCCTGTACTCCACAAGTAATTTGTTCCTCCGGATGCAGTGAGCGAAACACTGCTGCCAACGCAAATAGTTGTGTTGCCGAAAATGGTTGCAATAATTGGCGGCAAATTATCAGGAGTAAATTCCCACAAATCATTAAAATAATTGTTTGCATTTTGTGGATCATCCGAACCGCAGCCAAAATATCCATGACATCCAATGCTGAATGAAGCGTGATCAATATCTGAAGTTGGGTGAGAATAATTTGCTTTCTGTGTCCATGTATTTGTTGTTTGATCCCATTCATAAAAATCACTATAAATATTTCCGCTATAATCTGAACCTGTTCCTATGTAACCTTTTGTTCCGATGGAAAAGCCGGAAGCAAATCCCCTTATTGCTCCAAGAAAGTTTGCTTTTTGTGTCCAATTATTTGCCGAAGGATCATACTCCCAAAAATCGTTATAGAAGGTAGAATTATCTTCGCCAGTACCCACATAACCTTTGTTACCAATAGAAAAACCAACTGCGTAAGCACGATGTCCTCCTCCGAAATTTGCTTTTTGTGTCCATGTGTTTGTTGCTTGACTCCATTCCCAAAAATCATTGCAGAGAAATGTGCATCCCATTCCAATGTATCCGCTTTGTCCGATGGAAAAACCAATGGAAAACGCTCTTGCAGTGCCGGGGAAATTTGTCTTTTGAATCCATAAATTTGTTGCCTGATTCCATTCCCATAAATCATTTGTAAAATTTCCGGTACTATCTTTGCCGGTTACTATGTAACCTTTTGTTCCAATGGAAAACCCGACGGCATCTCCTCTTTTGGTTCCCGGAAAATTTGCTTTTTGTGTCCAAACATTGGTTGCCTGATCCCATTCCCAGAAATCATTGTAGAAAATATTGTTTGTGTATTGCCAGCCCGTTCCGAAATATCCTTTGGTACCGATTGAGAACCCAACAACTCCGGCTCTTCCGGTTGAGAAAACACTTGATTTCTGTGTCCAAGTGCCTTGAGAGAAGATGTTAAATGAAATAAGAAAAAATAAAAATGAGAAAATTATTTTTCTGAAAAACATTCTGTAAAGATAGGAAGGAAAAAATAAATTAAGGTAAATGAGTAATATTTTTCAAACGTAATTAACATAATTATCAATCAACCCATTATCTTACCTACTCAAATACAAATTCCTTTCGCCATATACTTGTTGAAAGAATTCATCCTGAAGGTCTTCAATGAAGTAAATGGATTCACCGGTTGATTTCATTTCTGGTCCAAGCTCTTTGTTCACATCCAGAAATTTATCGAAAGAGAACACAGGAACTTTTATAGCATAACCGTGTTTCTTAGGATGGAATTTAAAGTCCTTCACTTTTTTTGCACCCAGCATTACTTTTGTAGCGTAGTTAATATATGGTTCGTCATACGCTTTGGCAATGAAAGGCATGGAGCGTGAGGCACGCGGATTGGCTTCTATCACATACACTTCTTCGTCTTTAATTGCAAACTGAATATTGATAAGTCCTTTTGTTTTCAGTGCGATGGCAATTTTCTTGGTGTATTCTTCCAGCTTCTTGATCACTTTGTCGCTCAAGTCGAATGGAGGAAGCACTGCGTTGGAATCTCCGGAGTGAATGCCGGCAGGTTCGATATGCTCCATGATTCCCATGATGTAATTATCGGTTCCATCGCAAATGGAATCTGTTTCCGCTTCGATGGCTCGTTCCAGAAAATGATCAAGCAGGATTTTATTCCCTGGAATATCGTTCAGAATTTTTATAATGTGCTGTTCCAGTTCCTGTTCGTTGATGACGATCTTCATGCTCTGTCCGCCCAATACATACGAAGGACGAACCAGCAGCGGGAATCCGAGCGTGCGCGACAACTGCACCGCCTGTTCTGCATCTTCCGCCACTCCGAATTTTGGATAAGGGATTTTAAGATCGCTCAGCAGCGTGGAAAAACTTCCGCGGTCTTCGGCAAGGTCAATACTCTCGAAATCGGTTCCGATAATTTTAATTCCATACTTCACCATCTTCTCGGCAAGTTTCAGCGCAGTTTGTCCGCCCAGCTGAACAATTACGCCTTCGGGTTTTTCGTGCTGAATAATTTCATACACGTGTTCCCAGAAAACAGGTTCGAAATAAAGTTTGTCGGCAATATCAGGGTCGGTAGAAACTGTTTCCGGGTTACAGTTCATCATAATGGCCTCAAATCCTGCTTCGCGGATGGCCAGTACACCGTGTACACAACAGTAATCAAACTCAATACCCTGGCCTATCCGGTTAGGGCCGCTGCCAAGTACTATTATTTTTTTCTTATCACTTACCTTACTTTCAGAAGACTGAAAATCGCCGGTCTTATGCGCAGGCGAAGATTCAAAACTTGAATAGTAGTATGGTGTTTTCGCTTCAAACTCTGCCGCACAGGTATCAACCAGTTTATAAACGCGGCGGATATTTAATTCTTTGGTACGGTAATAATAAACATCGTCTTCGCTGCATTGGGTCATCCAGGCAATTTGCAGATCGCTGTAGCCTTTCTCTTTCAGATCCTGCATTGAAGCGTGGTCAATATCCTTTAAGTGCAGCTTGCGTGTTTTTCTTTCTGTCTCAACCAATTCCATTATCTGGTTCAAAAACCAGGGGTCAATTCTTGTTATATCCTGAATGGTTTTTATTGGCACTCCTAATTTAAGCGCATCGTAAATTCTAAATATCCTGTCCCACGAAGGCGTTTTAATTCCCTGCAGCATATCATCGGTACTAACCCATGTTTTGCCATCGGCACCCAAACCTATCCGGTTATTCTCTAACGACTGACAAGCTTTTTGCAAGGCTTCCTGGAAACTTCTGCCTATAGCCATTACTTCACCCACTGCTTTCATTTGCAGGCCAAGGGTATCGTCACATCCTTGAAACTTATCAAAATTCCAGCGCGGTATTTTTACGATGACATAATCTAACGCCGGTTCAAAAAACGCAGAAGTTGTTTTGGTAATCTGGTTCTTTAATTCATCTAATGTGTAACCGATAGAAAGTTTTGCCGCAATTTTGGCAATAGGGTAACCGGTAGCTTTAGAGGCAAGTGCCGATGACCGCGAAACCCGTGGATTCATTTCGACCGAAATAATATCCTCCGTAACCGGGTCAATGGCAAACTGCACATTGCAACCACCGGCAAAGGTTCCTATTTTGGTTATCATGTCCTTGGCATATTCGCGCATCCGCTGGTAGGCGGTGTCGCTCAACGTCATGGCAGGCGCAACAGTAATTGAATCGCCGGTGTGAATTCCCATCGGGTCAAAATTCTCGACCGTGCATATAACCACAAAGTTGTCGTTCATGTCGCGCATAACTTCCAACTCATATTCCTTCCACCCTAATACTGCTTTCTCGATCAGCACCTCGTGCGTGGGAGAAGCCGCGAGTCCGCGTTGTAATTTTTCATCAAACTCTTCCTTATTATGCACAAAAGAGCCACCTGAACCACCCAATGTATATGAAGGACGGATTACCAATGGGTATCCGATCTTCTGCGCAGCTTCTTTTCCTTCCAGAAAAGAGTTAGCAACAAATGATGGGGCCACCGATATGCCAAGTTCCACCATAAACTTGCGGAACGCTTCGCGATTCTCAGTGGTTTCTATGGCTTTAAAGTCGGCGCCTAAAACCTTTATGTTGTTCTTTTCCCACAGGCCTAATTCGTAGGCTTCCATACACAGGTTAAGGGCAGTTTGCCCACCCATAGTAGGCAAAACAGAATCAATTGCCTTGCCTGCAGCCTTTCTTTCTTCAATAATGGTAACGATGCTATCTATAGAAATCGGCATCAGGTAAACATTGTCGGCCACTAGGGGGTCGGTCATAATGGTGGCGGGGTTAGAATTAAGCAGGGTAACTTCTATGCCTTCTTCCCTTAAACTGCGGGCGGCTTGGGAGCCCGCGTAATCAAATTCGCAGGCCTGTCCGATAATAATAGGTCCGCTTCCGATAATTAAAACTGATTTAATGGATGTATCACGTGGCATTAGCTCAATTTGAGGATGAAAGGCAAAAAGCGGTGCGAAGATAAAAAAGGTAGACAATTTAAATGCGGTAGAGGAGCAAAAGGAGCAGGTAGAGCTACACACACAAATTTATGCCCAGCGCATTGTTAGTATTTCAATAGCCTTTAAAACCTGCAAAACCTCAAATTCGCCGGTCTATTATGATTACTCCCTTTTTAATTATTGCGGTTATCCTTTCTGCCCTGTATGTGGTGATGGTGATGTATTTTTTTGTTGGCTGGCTCCGGCTAAAGAAGTCTGCGGTTGCAGTTGATGATAGCAAGCTTCCTTTTGTAAGCATCGTGGTTCCTGTAAGAAACGAGGCAGATTATATCAATGAGTGCCTTGAATCGCTCTTTAAGCAAAACTACCCGGCAGATAAATTTGAAGTGGTTGTAATTGACGACTACTCTACCGATCCAACGCTGCAATTGGCAAGAGAGTTTAACAGGACAAACCTGCTTGTACTGGACCTTCAGCAATACTTAGGCAACCCGGGCGAGTATTCCCCTAACAAGAAAAAGGCCCTGGCGCTTGGTGTAAAAAATGCGCAGGGAGAATTGATAATCACCACCGATGGCGACTGCGCCATGGGCGAAAACTGGCTCCGCACAATGGCCGGTTATTACCAAACCAACGAATACAAACTGATAACCGGCCCCGTTTTAATAAGGCCGGCACGTAATCCGCTGGCCTGGTTTCAGCAGTTAGATGTTATTAATATGCTGGGCATTACCGGTGCTACCATACGCAATAACTTTCCAACCATGTGTAATGGCGCCAACCTGATGTACTCAAAAAAAGTTTTTCATGATGTGGAAGGTTTTAAAGGCAACCATGAAGTACCGACTGGTGATGATATTTTTTTGATGCACAAGATTAACGAGCGCTATCCGGGCTCTATTGGCTTTGTAAAAAACTTCGATGCCTGCGTTTTTACTAAGGCAGAAAAAGGGTTAAGAGGTTTTATTGCCCAAAGGATAAGGTGGATATCAAAATCAAGAAGGTTCAGCGAACCTAAAGTTTCTTTGGTTCTTGTGTTCGCTTACCTCTTCAACTTTTTTATCATCATTGCCGCATTGCAAGCCATTCAACCGGACCAATGGAGTTGGCTTGCAATTGCAGTTGCAGGTGGCGCAAAGCTTTTGATTGACTTTATATTTTGCATTCCAGTTACATACTTCTTTCGTAAAATGATTTTGTTGCTACTTTTACCCGTTATCGAAATTTTCCATGTGCTGTATGTTGTAATAGCCGGTGCATTAAGTTTAACCGGCAGATACAGGTGGAAGGACAGGTTGATCAGGTAAAAACAACTTGCCTAAATTGAACTGGTAAGTTGCGGTAAAAGGATAATGAAGGAAACAAAAAGCACTTCTCTTAACGAAAAAGCATGGAAACGTTTAAAGCGTAACCGTAGCGCCATGTTTGGGCTTTGCATTATTATTTTCGCGGTACTGCTTGCTGTTTTTGCTTATGTCGTATCGCCTGATAATTCACCCTCAGCAAACGAACAGATATTGCAACTTGAAACACACCCACCGGGGTTTAAGATCAAAATTTTAAAGAAGATCCGTGAAGGGTCGCAGTCGACCGGCGCTATGGATGGTCTTGTAAACGGTTTTATGAAAGACTACGAGCCGGTTCCCGTTCTTGATTATAAGTTTGAAAAGGATTCATTGCAGTACACTGAATACAAGGGCAAAGTATTTAAACCGGAGGTGTACAAAATAACCTTTGCCGACTTGATAGGTACAAAGAGTGACGACAAACTTCAACCTGCTGAACAGAAGAACTTTATTGAAAAAAACCTGATAGTAGAAAGACGATACCTGCTCGGCACAGATAAATTTGGCAGAGATATTTTATCGCGGCTGATTATTGGGGTCAGGGTTTCGCTATCGGTTGGTCTTATATCGGTCGGCATTTCTCTTATAATCGGAATTTTTCTAGGGGCGCTTGCCGGGTTTTTTAGAGGATGGGTGGACGAATCCATCATGTTTGTGATCAATGTTTTTTGGAGCATCCCTACTTTGCTTTTGGCAATGGGTCTATATATCAGTGCCGGCAGCCTGATCGAGAATAAATTGGTGATGATATTTATTGCCGTGGGCTTAACCATGTGGGTTGATACTGCTCGTATTGTACGAGGGCAATTTATTGTATTGCGCGAAATGGAGTTCGTTTCTGCGGCTAAAAGCTTAGGCTTTGCCAATGGCCGTATCATTTTCAAACATATTTTGCCCAATATCCTCGGGCCTGTTATTGTTGTTGCTTGTGCCAATTTTGCCAACGCCATTTTGGTGGAATCAGGCCTTAGTTACATTGGCCTGGGTATTCAACCACCCGCCCCCAGTTGGGGTAGTATGTTGAACGAATACAAGGACTTTATAGATACGGATAAAGCCTACCTGGCTCTTTTTCCAGGCTTGGCTATTATGCTTTTAGTGCTTGCGTTTAACCTGGTTGGCAATGGCCTGCGCGATGCCCTGGATGTAAAAGGACAATTGGATTAATTAAGTACGTAACATTGTATGCCTTGCTTGCGTTTCACATAGTGTAGGGAATTTAATTTGAATTTTGTGATTTACCTGTTAACTTGGTCGAGTGTCAACCCAGCAATTCTCCGAATTCGATTTTTTTAAAAAACGCCTTGGCCAAACCGAGCGGCTGCTTGCTATTAAACAGCAGCAGATAGACTCATTGCTTGAGATAACCCGGGCAGTGAATAACAACATGCCTATTACCGCACTGGCACGTATTTACGAAAACATTCTCCATGCCCAATTAGCGGTTTCTAAAATAGCGCTCTTTATTAACGAAAAGGATGATGCCTGGATATGTATTACCCCCGGCGAATTGCCTTCCACAGTGTTGAATTATAGTGTGCACGAAAAATTTTCGAAGCACAGCTTTATAATGTCGGTAGCTGCCTTTAAGGACGAAATGCTGGAAGGCTTTGAATACCTGATTCCGGTAACACATAAAAAGGAACCAATTGGATATGTTTTGATAGGGCCTTTTGGCAACGACCAGAGCGATACGAAGGAAGAGAAACTGAAGTTTATTCAAACCATTACAAACATTATTGTGGTGGCCAACGAGAACAAAAAACTTTTTAAAAGTCAGTTAGACCAGGTGGTTATGCAAAAGGAGCTGAAGCTTGCCGCTGATATGCAAAATATGCTGGTTCCTTCATCGCTTCCGAACAATGATAAAATAGAAGCCGCTGCATATTACAAGCCACATAAAAATATTGGCGGCGACTATTATGACCTTGTCAATATATCGGAGCATGAATTTGCCTTTTGCATCAGCGATATTTCCGGCAAGGGAATCCCGGCCGCGTTGTTGATGGCTAATTTTCAGGCTAACCTTCGTACCCTTATTACGCGCAAATACCAATTGCCACAGTTTATTGATATTCTGAATGGCAAGGTTGGAGAGATTACCAAAGGAGAAAAATTCATTACACTTTTTATTGCCACCTATAATACTCAAACGCGAATTCTCACTTATGTGAATGCAGGGCACAATCCTTCTATACTCTACTATAAAGGCGAGGTGCAATTATTGGATCAGGGCTGCACTATCCTGGGTATGTTCGATACATTGCCATACATCAATTACGGCGAGGTGAAAATTGAACCGGGCTCCCTAATAGTTAATTACACCGATGGCCTTTCGGAAGCCTCTAATAACGAAGGCAAAATGTTTGAGGTTGAGGGCCTTATAGATTATATTGAGGGACACCATACCCTGGAACTGACGGACTTTAATACCAAACTGATAGATCAGGTTATTGCCTATAAACAGGATACTGATTTTGATGACGACATCACCTTACTCACCCTTAGGTTCAAGTAGTTTTTTACGATTGCCGATATCAAATGCAGCGAGCAGCGCGATGCATATAAAGAAAAAAGGCCCCACCTTGTCAGACTCCAGCAGGTCACTTAATAAAAGGTTTACGTAAACCATCCCCATTATTAATAAAAGAGTCATCACTATCTTTTTATCATCATCGTCAACCATTCGGTGATATATCCTTTCGCCATATATAAATATTACCACAGTTAGAAAAAGAAAAATTGAAAGGCCTATTACTCCTTGTTCGGCCAGCAGCAGAAGCGGGTAATTATGCGCGGTAGAACGTTCCGGATTGTCGCTTACATAAGTTTGAAAATCGGAAATAGTATAGCGCATGTAATTAGGATAAAAATTTCCCGGCCCGAAACCCATGTAAGGATGTACTTTGAACATTCTGCTGGCCGCAACCCATCGGTACACACGCTCCATACTCGAAACATCTTTGCCTTCAAGTGTTGACGAAAGGTGCTGACCAAAATCATCATGAGCAATAGTTTCTTCATACACCGGGGCATATTTCAAATACTCATTGTGCTTTGCAAGATTCATTACCAGCAACGTTACCGCAATGCCAATAACAACCAGTGTCGGGCGCATCAGCTTATGCCTGATGATAAAATAAAAAGGGTACACAAGCAACACCGCTATATAACATGTCCGGGTATATGAAAGGTAAATAGCAACTACGTACAGAACAACCGAAAAGGTTAAAAGCGCTCTTGTTGAGGTGCCCTTTGCATACCAGTTTCGTGCTAATAAAATGAATGGAAAGAATACAGATAGGATGGCTGCGTAATTGACGTGGTTGCGAAAAAAGGGATACATCGGCCGGTTAACGTCATCGAAGGTAAACCCTTGAATGGCTTGCCTGATAAGTACCTGAAAAATGAGTAGGGTTAATGGGGTGTATATGCACCAAAAAACCTTTTTAAGGTCATCTTTCGTTTTTACAATTATTGCGGTAAGAATGCAGAATGTAGTAACGTACCATACCTTGGCCAAAAACACTTTAAATGATACAATAAAATGCACCGAGTTAAGGGCAGAAAGGAATATCCAGAATAAATGGAGTATCAGTGCAAGCACCAAAAAATTGGCAAAGAACCCCGTTGGCAAAGCTTTATAATTACTTAAAATATAGACCCAGGTAACAAACATTAACCCTATCATCAACGGTTCATCAGGAAGATCAGTGCCAAGCGATGGAGAAAAACTGAACTCAATTGACAAAGGCAATGTAGCCAGTAACAAATAATAAAGGAATTTGAAATTAGTAATGCCCAGGTACACAATGATAATTCCAAAAGGAATGAGCCCGATATAATTCAAACCTGTTTGCAAAGCAGCCAGTATCGAAACAATAGTAACCGTTCCGAGAAAAGCGAATATGCCTAATTCAATTTTGCTAAAGGCGCGGGTAAACACTAAAGCTGTTTTTTTAATTCGTTGATCTGTTCAATCAGCAGTACTCCTATTACCGAAACAAAAGTTACAATAAGTACAGTTATCAAAACAACCAGCGAACGCACAGGCTTTTCTCTGCGGTCGGCAGGGAAAGCCTCTTCCATTACGTACAGTGATGTTTCGTTGTTTTTTAATGAAACTTCCAGTTGGCCCCTTATGTTTATCAGGTTATTTAATTCGCGGGTAGCATTGGTTTGCTTAGACATGATGGATTTATATTGCTGCACTACCATGTAGTCAAGCCCTTCTACTATAACAGTTGCATCGCTGGCGGCAGAAACCTTGATCTTATATTCCTTTCCCAAGCGGGCAAGTGTGTCAATATATTCATTAACCGTGCGTTGCAGCTTCATAATTTGCCCAGTTATCGCGTCATATACTTTTCCCTTTGTCTCATTAACGTGCTGCTTGTTCAGCTCATCCACTTTTCGCGCCATGGTATTAATAATATTGGCAGCCATTTTAGGATCCGTATCATAAAGCGACATCATTACAGCATCATGCTCAGTTTTGATCGCCTCGTAGTTTTTAGTAAACTCTTTATACACCCTGGTCTTCCAGAAAGGTTTGGTTTTATCAATCTTGTAGTGCTCGGCAATGTGAAATGAATCTATCACAAAATTAATGATCGGAGCAGAAGAAGCGATAGTTAGGATACGGTTCACATCGGCCTTGTTTCCAAAGTACTCAACCTGTACACCTGCTTCGGTGTTAAAGATGGCTGCCCGGTCAGAAAGCGCCTGGTTGGTAGGATAAAAGGTGGTCCACGAGTAATAATACTCATCCATTACAAAAACAGAGAACAACCCTGAGATGATAGCAGACGAAATGATAAGAATAACAATAGAGTATCGCCATTTCATTATTATTCTGATAGCTGTAAGAAGATTGAACTCTTTATCCATGTTTGATTGTTAAAGGCTGTTTATTTAAAGCGGGCAAAAATAAAATAATTTACTAAGTGGCTTTTGAACGTATAAGGTTTGCCACTTCCCTTATCGGAACCAATTTAACCACCATTGCAATTGCCAGGCAAACCGACAATGCGGCACCAAGGTTTATCATCCAGTTAAAAGGGGCTGATTGAATAAAGTATACTGCAAAACAAGATAATGCAGTAAAACCAGCCATTTTGAACAAGTCTTTCACCTCATACTCAAACCTAAACTGCCTGTTTGCAGCTATAATATGAGCACCTGCGGCCAAAATCTGCGTTAAAAGGGTTGCCGCAGTTGCCCCCAATGCTCCGTAATGTGGTATAAGGTATAGGTTTAGGCCAATGTTTAACAGCATTCCACCCAGGGCAATGGCGTTGAGTACCTTAAGGTTACCCTTTGCAGTAAGCAGGGTTCCGAAAATATATATGCTACTCATGGGAATGAAATTTATCATCAACCAGCCAAATATTCGCGCCCAGTATGGCCCGGAAGCAGGATACATCAGGTGCATCATTTCATTTCTGAAAAAGTAACAGTTTACTCCAATTATAATGGCCGCCACAAACATTAACTCCGAGCTAAACTTTACCAGGTTTTTCATGCTTTCATTACGTCGTATCATAATGGCAAACATGGGCAGTAGTAAGGTAGCAAAAAGATACCCGAACTGATTTACAGCATCTAAAAGGCGGAAAGAAGCTGCATAGATTCCGGCCTCATGCTTGCCGTTGGGAAGCATTTGAGCGATCATTACGGCATCAATCCGATAATAAATTCCCATCAGCAGGGCCAGCATTGCAAATGGAGCGGATTTAAGCAATATCATTTTAGTGAATTTGCCTTTCCAGAAATTGAGCTTTATAACTGACCTGCCGATAATTACAAAAAAGGCAATAACTGCTGTTATAAGTAGGGCCGCAGTTTGCGCATAAATGAACCACATGATATTAAAGGAGTCTTTAAACGGCGCAGCATAAATTAAAACAACACAGAACAAAATGGACAATAGCCTATCCAACGTAGAGATGATAGAATCTGTTTTAAAGAGTTGCAGCGCCGCAATGTTAGCCCTGAAATACAATATGGCAGAAAGCAGTAACTGGTT